>JBDZVE010000004.1:25412-26862 GCA_040255535.1 Lysobacterales bacterium
GTTTTGGCTGGATCTGGGGAGGGAAGTTTGGCTGGGGCGGCGGAGGGAGGTGTGGCCGCAAGGGAACCGTGGCCCTCGGGTCGTGCGCCGAATCCGAGCTCGCGCGCGCAATTCGCATCGAATGGGATCGATTTGCGCTTCGGTAGTCCGCTTTCCGCCATTTTCTTCCGATACCATGCGCACCCCATGGCACCTACCGCTCTTTCGAGCCGCGCCGCATGAGCCGCGGTTTCTTCCGAAGCACGCTCGTCGTCGGAGTGACCACGCTTCTGTCCCGCATTACGGGGCTCGCGCGGGACGTCGTTTATGCCTCCATGGTGCCCGCGGCGGCGCTCGAGGTGTTCGTTCTCGCCAATCAGATCCCGAACCTCCTGCGGCGCTTGTTTGCGGAGGGCGCGTTCTCGCAAGCGTTCGTTCCGGTCGTTGCCGAATACAAGACGACTCGCTCGACCGATGAAGTGCGCGGTCTCGTCGACTCGGTCGCGGGGACGCTGGGTCTGCTGCTTCTTGCGCTTTCAGTCATCGGCGTGATCGCGGCACCCGTGATCGTGTTGATCACGGCGCCGGGGTTCGCGACGAAAGACGAAGGACAGTTTCCGCTTGCCGTCGAAATGCTGCGGTGGACGTTTCCTTATGTCCTGTTCGTTTCGCTCACCGCGCTCGCGGGCGGCGTGCTGAACAGCTATCGGCAATTCGCGCTGCCGGCGTTCACGTCCGTTGCGCTCAACCTCGTGATGATCGTGTTCGCGGTGTGGGTTTCGCCTTATTTCGAGCAGCCCGTCGTCGCGCTCGCCGTCGGCGTCTTCGTCGGCGGCATCGTGCAGCTCGCGATCCTCGTGCCTTCGCTGCTCAAGCTGAAGGTCGTGCGCTTCCCGAAGTGGAACTTGCAGCACGAGGCGGTGAAACGTATCGCAAGGCTCATGGGACCGGCGATCATCGGCTCGTCCATGGGACAGCTCAGCATCATCATCAGCACGGGCATTGCATCGCTTCTGAACGACGGCAGCATGACTTGGCTTTACTTGGCGGACCGACTGGTCGAGTTTCCGCTCGGTGTCTTCAGCATTGCGCTCGCGACCGTCATTCTGCCGAGCTTATCTGCACAGCACTCGCAGCAATCGGCCGATGATTTCTCGGCAACGCTCTCGTGGGCGGTGCGGCTCGTGTGCTTGATCGTGATCCCTGCGTCCGTCGCGCTTTTCGCGCTCGCCGGGCCGCTCACGGTCACGATGTATCACCGTCGAGAGTTCACGAGCTTCGACGTCGAGATGACGCAAGTCGCGCTCATGGCGTTCTCGTTCGCGCTGCTCGGCTGGAGCCTGATCAAAGTCCTCGCGCCCGGCTATTACGCGCGCCAAGACACGAAAGGACCCGTGAAGATTGCGATGCGCGCGCTCGGGTTGACGATGATCTTGAACTTGATCGTCGTCGTGGCGCTCGCGGTCACCGG
>JBDZVE010000004.1:26962-30927 GCA_040255535.1 Lysobacterales bacterium
TTCGAGGTGACCGAAGTGCCTGCTTTTTCGCTCGAGGGCGAGCGTGTAAGCAGCTCGCGCGTGCGTGAAGTGCTCGCTGAGGGCGATTTGGACGTCGCGGCGCGGTTGCTCGGGCGCCGCTATGCGATGACCGGCAAGGTCGTTCACGGCGGCAAGCTCGGCAGGAAGCTCGGCTTTCCGACCGCGAACATCCGTCTGCATCGGCGCATGCCGCCGCTCAGGGGCGTGTTTGCGACGCGTGTATCCGGCGGACCATTGAAGGATGCACCCGCCGTCGCAAGTCTCGGTACGAGACCTGCCGTCGACGGCAAGGAGTTTTTGCTCGAAGCGCACGTATTCGACTTCGAGGGCGATTTGTATCGCGAGTATCTGCAAGTCGAGTTCGTCGCACGATTGCGCGACGAGGAATGGTTTCCGAACCTGGACGCGCTCGTCGAGCAGATGCAGCGCGATGCGGCGCGAGCGCGCAGCATTCTGGTGAGCAGTTGACGGTTGACAGTTGACCGTTGACAGTCAGAACCGGAGTAGAAGTTGTTCATTCACGATGATTCTTGTTAATGCGACGGAGCGAAGCGAGGAGATCAGCTCCTCGTCTCTGGCCGTCAACCGTCAACCGTCAACCGTCAACCGCTAATGGCCGATTACAAGAACACGCTCAATCTTCCCAAGACCGACTTCCCGATGAAGGCGGACTTAGCTCGGCGCGAGCCGGAGATGCTCCGTTGGTGGGAAGAGAACGACATCTACGGGAAGCTTCGCTCGCTCGCTGAAGGGCGTCCGACTTTCATTCTCTTGGACGGGCCGCCGTATGCGAACGGCGCGATTCATCTCGGGCATGCGATCAACAAGGTCTTGAAGGACATCGTCGTCAAATCGCGCAGCTTGGATGGATTCGATGCACCGTACGTGCCCGGTTGGGACTGCCACGGCTTGCCGATCGAGCATCAAATCGAGAAGACACGCGGCAAGGATGTGAAGGCGCTCGAGCCGCGGGCGTTTCGTCAAGCGTGTCGCGAGTACGCGCTCGAGCAGGTGAATACTCAGCGCGAGGATTTCAAGCGCCTCGGCGTCATGGGCGATTGGGACCATCCGTACATGACGATGCAGCCCTCCTATGAGGCTGAGCAGCTACGAGCGCTCGCGCGGATTCTGCGCAACGGTCATGTCTACAAAGGCCTGAAGCCGGTGCACTGGTGTCTCGATTGCCGTTCGGCGTTGGCGGAAGCGGAGGTCGAGTACGAGGAGAAGACCTCGCCGGCGATCGACGTGCGGTTTGCAGTCGAAGATCGCGCGGAGCTCGCAAAGCGCTTCGGCGTCGCGAAGCTCGCGAGGAGCGAAGCCAATTTCGTCATCTGGACGACGACACCCTGGACGCTGCCTGCGAACCAAGCGGTCGCGCTCGGCGGCGAGATTCGATATTCGTTGATCGATACGGGCGAGGAGTTGCTCGTGCTGGCGAGCGAGCTTGCGGATCAAGTGCTCGAGCGCGCAGGCATCGCGGATTCGAAACGCATCGCGGACGCGTCCGGGGCGGAACTGGAAGGTCTTCTGCTCAAGCACCCGTTCTACGATCGCAGCGTGCCGGTGATTCTCGGCGACCATGTCACGCTCGATGCGGGCACGGGCGCCGTTCATACGGCGCCTGGACACGGCCAGGAAGACTACGTCGTCGGACTCAAGTACGGGCTCAGGATCGATAACCCGGTCGGCAGCGATGGTCGCTTCGTAACGGGCACGCCATTGTTCGAAGGCGAGCGCGTATTCGACGCGAACAAGCATGTCGTTGCCGTGCTCGAGGAGCGCGGCCGGCTGCTGAAGCTTGAAAGCCTCAAGCATTCATACCCGCATTGCTGGCGTCACAAGACTCCGCTGATCTTCCGCGCCACCGCGCAGTGGTTCATCGGAATGGATCAGGCGCGTCTCAGACGAACGGCGCTCGAAGAGATCGCGAAGGTGAAATGGATGCCCGCCTGGGGCGAGAGCCGCATCGGCAACATGATCGCGGACAGGCCGGACTGGTGTATCTCGCGGCAGCGCACCTGGGGTGTGCCGATCGCGCTGTTTACGCATCGAAGCACGGGCGAATTGCATGCGCGCTCGGCGGAATTGCTCGAAGCCGTCGCGGAGCGAGTCGAGCAGCACGGCATCGATGCATGGTTCGATTTGGATCCGGTCGAGCTGCTTGGCGCGGAAGCACCCGACTACGAAAAGGCGACGGACATCATGGATGTCTGGTTCGACTCGGGCGTGCTCCATCATTGCCTGTCGAAGATGCGGCCGGAGATCACTGCGCCGGCGGATCTTTATCTCGAAGGCTCGGATCAACACCGAGGCTGGTTCCACTCATCGCTCCTGACTTCGGTTGCGATGTACGAGCGCGCGCCGTATCGCGCCGTGCTCACGCACGGGTTCACGATCGACGACAAGGGCCGAAAGATGTCCAAGTCGCTCGGCAACGTGATCGTGCCGCAGAAGATCGTCGGCACGCTCGGTGCGGACGTGCTGCGCCTGTGGGTCGCAGCGACCGACTATGCGAACGAGATGAGCCTCTCCGACGAGATTCTCAAACGTGTGGCCGAGTCTTATCGGCGCGTGCGCAACACCGCACGCTTCTTGCTCGGCAATTTGTCGGGCTTCGATCCTGCCGTGGATCAGGTGCCGGTGGCGGAGCTCGTGGCGCTCGATCGCTGGGCGTTGTGGCGGACGGAGCAGCTCCAGTCCGAGGTGATCCAGGCGTACCGCGATTATCAGTTCCACGTGATCTATCAAAAGGTCCACAACTTCTGCAGCGTCGATCTCGGCGGCTTTTATCTCGACGTGCTGAAGGATCGCCTCTACACGACGCGTGCCGGCAGTCACGCGCGGCGCTCGGCGCAAACGGCGATGTTCTGGATCATCGAGGCCATGGCTCGATGGCTGGCGCCGATTCTTTCGTTCACGGCGGAAGAAATCTGGCGCTACATGCCGGGGCAGCGCGGCGAATCGGTGTTTCTCGAAACGTGGTGCGCGCTGCCGGCCGAGGCGAAAGAGGCGCCGGATATCGATTGGCAGGCGATTCTCGAGCTCCGCAGCGCGGTCTCGCGCGAGTTGGAGAAATTGCGCAATACCGGCGCCATCGGCGCACCGCTCGATGCGGAGATCGATCTTTACTGCAGCGGCTCGTTGCTCGAGACGCTGCAGCGCTTCGGCGAGGAGCTGCGGTTCGTCTTCATCACGTCCGACGCGCGCGTTCATCCGGCGGCGGATCGTCCGAGCAGTGCGGTCCCGGCCGAAGAGGGCGAGGAGAATGGATCCTGGATCGTCGCGCGTGCGACGGAAGCTGCGAAGTGCGTGCGCTGCTGGCACAAGCGTCCGGATGTGGGAGCGAATCCCGAGCACCCAGAAATCTGTGGACGCTGCGTCACGAACGTGACCGGACCGGGCGAGCAACGAAGGTGGACGTGAGCAGGCGAGCGCTATGAACTCGAATCCCATCGCGCGCGTGTGGTTCACGCCGACTCGCGGCGCCAGCAACTGGTTGTGGCTGTCGTTCTTCGTCGTGATTATCGATCAGGCGACGAAGGCGCTCGTGATCAACACCGTGCGGTTGAGCGACACGATCGAGCTGCTGCCGATACTCGACATCGTGTATCTGGAGAACACCGGCGCGGCATTCAGCATGCTCGCGCAGGCAGGAGGATGGCAGCGCTGGTTCTTCGTCGCGCTCGCGCTCGGCGTGAGCATTGCGCTCATGGTCTGGCTGCGGCGCATTCGCTCCGAGCAGACGCTGCTCGCTGTCGGTCTATCGCTGGTCCTCGGCGGTGCGCTCGGCAACGTAATCGACCGCGTCATGCACGGGTACGTCGTCGATTTCATTTATTTTCATTGGGGCCCGCACTACTTCCCCGCCTTCAACATCGCCGACACGGCGATCTCGATCGGCGCCGGCTGCCTGCTGCTCGATGCGTTCAGGGAGAGCGGCCGCA
>JBDZVE010000004.1:31027-33751 GCA_040255535.1 Lysobacterales bacterium
AGTGACTAGGGGATAGGGGAAGGTGAGGGAGTAGTGACTAGGGGATAGGGGAAGGTGAGGGAGTAGTGACTAGGGGATAGGGGATAGTCAGAGTAAGATGCGACTTCTCCATTCCGATTCTGACTACCCCCTATCCCCTGATCACTGATCCCTAAATGAAGATCCTGCTCGCCAATCCTCGCGGTTTCTGTGCTGGTGTCGATCGCGCGATCGATATCGTCGAGCGGGCGATCGAGCTGTTCGGTGCGCCGATCTATGTTCGACACGAGGTCGTGCACAACAAATACGTCGTCGATCGCTTGCGCAGTTTGGGTGCGATCTTCGTCGATGAGCTCGATCAGGTGCCCGACGATGCGATCGTGATCTTCAGTGCGCACGGCGTCTCGCGCGCGGTTCAAGATGAGGCGCGGCGGCGTGGGCTCAAGGTGTTCGATGCGACGTGTCCGCTCGTGACCAAGGTGCACATGGAGGTATCGCGCTATGCGAGGGAAGGTCGCGAGGTCGTCTTGATTGGGCACGAAGGGCATCCGGAAGTCGAAGGGACGATGGGCCAGTTCGATACCGCGCAGGGTGGTCGGATCCTGCTCGTCGAAACACCGGAAGATGTCGCGAACCTCGATGTGCGCGAGCCCGAGCGGCTGGCGTTCGTCACGCAAACGACGCTCTCTGTCGACGACACGCAGCGCGTCGTCGATGCGCTGCGCGAGCGCTTCCCGAGCCTGGCGAGCCCGCGCAAGGAAGATATTTGCTATGCGACGCAGAATCGGCAGGATGCCGTGAAACGGCTCGTCGAGCGCTGCGACATCATCCTCGTCGTCGGCTCGCCGGCAAGCTCGAACTCGAACCGCTTGCGCGAGATCGCCGAGAAAGCCGGCATCCCGGGCTACCTCGTCGATGGTCCGGAAGATCTGCGGCGAGAATGGTTCGATAACAAGACCGCCGTCGGCATCACCGCGGGGGCTTCAGCGCCCGAGGTTCTCGTCGAGCGCGTCGTGCGCAAGATTCGGGAGTGGGGCGGTGAAGCGCCGATCAATCTCGGCGGTCAGACGGAGAATATCGTCTTCAGCTTGCCCCGCGAGCTTCGTGTGGAGGGACCAGCCTCCAAGACCAGCGCGTAACAGGGAATGTGTGAGGTGTAATGTGTAAAGTGTAATGGCAGTCAAGTCGCAGCACCTTACACCTTACACATCGCACCTTACACTTCCGCGCACTACACATTCTCTTTAGGCGCCACCTGCAGCACGTAGGACGCCGCGCCTTTCTCCGGCGCCGACCAGCTCACGGCGATGACGTAAGTGACGGGTGTGGTCGACACGTCGCGTGTGATCGTACCGAGCCCGCTCGGGAGGCTGCGCTCGACGCGATCCTCCCAGCAAGCCGCTTCGTTCGACGCTGCATCGACTGCCGAGGCGCCGCGGAGCTCAGGGTTGCAGAGAACTCCGACCGTGCCCGCGTAGCCGACGCGGCCGGCGGCATTCTCTTCGATTCTTTTTGCGATTTCGGTCGCGAGCTTTGCCGCTTGTAAATAGATGTGCTCTTCGGCGTTCTTCTGGGCTGCATCGGAATAGAGCGCGGCGATGCCGATGACGCCGACCGCGATGACGAGAAGTGCCGCGAGGACCTCGACGATCGTGAAGCCGCGTGTGCTGCCCGCGCGCAGCCGCTCGAGACGCTTCCCGCAGATGTGTGTCGCGCGACGCACTTCGATCTTCAATGGGCGGCAGCTCCTGTGCGGCACGATCGATCCTACTCGAGATGCTGTTTCGCTTCCTTGAAGACGGCCAGCAGTCGCTCTTCCAGCTCGCGTTGCGCGGACTCCATTTGCTCATCATCGAGTCTACGGTCCGGGAAATACGGCTCACCGATGGCAATGCGTATTTTGGCGAACGGGAATGGGATCACGAACTTGTCCCACGTCTTGAGAACCCGAGCCGGCTTCGCAGCGTAGGCGATCGGCACGACCGGCTTGCGGGAGATTTGCGCAGCGAAGATTGCGCCCGGCTTCATCTTGAAGCGCGGCCCGCGTGGACCGTCGGGCGTGATCGCCGGAGAGATCAATTCCTTCGCGATTGCTTGATGAACGCCGCGTACCGCACGCACGCCGGTGTACGAGCCGGAGCCGCGCACGACATGCGCTCCGTACAGCCGCGCCAGCATCGAGGGCGCCTCACCGTCGACCGACGGGGAAATCATGAATCCGGGCTTGAAGCCGCGGATGCTTCGGTCCGTCAGAAATCGCGCACAGATGAGGAGGTGCTGGTGCCAGAAGACCGGAACGACTGCGCCATGTTCCTCGAGCAACTGCTCGAGCCGCTCGAGGCCGATGATCCGGCGACGCCCGGTTCGCCACACGAGCTCGAGAAACATCGCCGTAATCAAGACGGCGATCCGATAGACGAACATGCGCCCGGCAGTGAGCCGCCGCTTGGATTTCGTGCGGCGGGGCGGATGAGGTGCCTGCAAATCGTTCGATGACACTGCCTGGTTTCTGGTGGCGGTTGACGGTTGGCAGTCGACGGTCAAGACGCGTTCGTCTCGGCGGCTCACGAAATTCGATGTGCCCACTCAACGCGAAAACGCCGCGCTTAGCGCGGCGTTTTCCGATCAATGGTGCCGGAGAAGAGATTCGAACTCCCGACCCGCGCATTACGAATGCGCTGCTCTACCAGCTGAGCTACTCCGGCAAGGGGGCGCAAGTATAAGGGATGGGCGGCTGGCATCAAG
>JBDZVE010000004.1:33851-40881 GCA_040255535.1 Lysobacterales bacterium
CTGAGCTACTCCGGCAAGGGGGCGCAAGTATAAGGGATGGGCGGCTGGCATCAAGCTTAGGCTGTAGGCCCTAGCTGTAGGCTGTAGCCAGAAAGAAGAGGCTTCGCCCTGGCGAGAGCCGCAGTGACTGCGCGCTAGCGCATTCTTTTGCTTTGTCTCTGGCTACAGCCTACAGCCTACAGCCTAGGCCCAGAGCCTAAGCACGCTTTTTGCGCAGCCGAATCACGACTTCCACCGCTTCTGCTTCCATGCCGTCCGGTAGCGCGGGAAAGCGGCTGAATTCGATGTCGTTCGGATGAATGTCGCGCAGCTCGCCGGTTTCGAGGTCGTGGAAGTGATGATGGGGCGCGCGGGTGGAATCGTATACGGAGCGCTCGGGATCGATATGAATCTGACGTACGAGCCCGTGCTGGGCGAGCACTTTGAGCGTGTTGTAGACGGTCGCTTTCGATACTCGCTCGCCGCCTTCGCGCACGGCCGCGAGGATCTGCTCGGCGGTGAGGTGCTGCGGGGCGCTCATCAGGACGGCAGCGACGCGGATCCGCTGATCCGTCGGCTTCAGTCCTCGGGCGGCGAGCTCGGCCGCGATCTGATCTCGGCTCATGGGGAAGGTGGGCTGGGTGCTCACGGCGGGCGACATTCGGCGGCTTAGATGACGTCCAAGCATACCTCGCAGGATATTCCTGGGTAAACCGTGCCGAAAAGCCGGGCCCCGGGCAGCTCGACCTCGCAAAAACACCGCAAACGACGGGAAATTGGGCTCCGCGCGAACACGACTCCGTCCGAGAGTGCGGCGGGGAGGTTCTCCGCCGGAGGAGGACCCGACGTAAGGAGGCGGACATGGGTCGATCCGATGGTGTCACGCTGCTCGAGGCAATGTTCGCGATGGCTATCGTCGCGGTGCTCGCCACACTCGCGGTGCCGGCCTTCGCGGATCTGAGGCTCGACGCGGCGCGCACGGCGACCGTAAATGAGTTCTTTCACGCTCTTTTCCTCGCGCGGAGCGAGGCGGTGAAACGAGGCCAGGTCGTGAGCCTATGCAGATCCTCGGACGGGCAGCGCTGCTCGGGAGGCGAGACGCCTTGGACCGTGGGCTGGATCGTCTTTGTAAACGTGGATCGGGATGAGCCCGCCATTCGCGATCCGAGCGAGCCCGTGCTTGCGGCCTATGAGGCCAGGCCGCACGTGACGATCACGTCGAATCGAGTGACGTATTCGTTTCGGCCGACCGTGCAGGGCGTCGTGAACGGGACGATCGTGTTCTGCGATGAGCGCGGTTCGGCGCAGGCGCGAGCGATCATCATTAGTCACACGGGGCGCCCGCGCGTGTCGAAGCGAGATTCGAGCGGTCGAGCGTTGCGGTGCCCTTGAGCAGGTTGGTTCGCCGCGGCGCCGAATCGCGCCTCGAGACATGCGCGCTAGGCGCATCGCCCTCCATGTCCGGTACCGTCCGCGCACTCCTCGACTTCGATCTGAATTGTCGCGTGCGTAATCCCGTATCGGGCGGCGAGCACGCTCTTCGCATCGCGCAACACCGCCGAGTGGTCGGTGCCGATCGCAACGCACGCGTGCATCGTGAGATGGGTCTCCTGCGGGCCGACGAGCCACGCATGGACATGATGCACATCGCGAATGGCAGGAACGTTATCCTCGAGCGTGCTGCGAAGCTCGCTCACATCCAGCCAATCCGGCGAGCCTTCCATGAGGATGTGGGCGGATCGACGCACGAGCGCGATCGCGCTGCGCACGATGAGCGCACCGACGACGAGCGACAGCAGCGGATCGATCGGCAGCCAACCGAAGACGAGGATCACGATCGCGGCGACGATGGCCGCGATCGAGCCTAGGAGATCGCCGAGCACATGGAGCGTTGCGGCGGCGACGTTCATGTCGTGCGAGTCGCCGCGCGTCAGCAGCGCGAACACGATGAGGTTGACGGCCAAACCGACGCTGCCGATCCAAATCATGGTCGTGGCATCGACCGGCACCGGATTCGCGAGTCGCTGCACGGCCTCGAATGCGATCCAAGCGACGATGAACAGCAATGCACATCCGTTCACGAATGCGGCAAGGACCCGCAGCCGCTGATACCCGAACGAGCGCTTCTTGTCCGCCCGCCGTGCCGCAATCTTCGTGGCGGCCCAGGCGAGCGCGAGCGCGGCCGTATCGGTCAGCATGTGACCGGCGTCCGCCAGGAGCGCGAGCGAGCCCGAGAGCATTCCGCCCACGAACTCGACGATCATGAACGCGCCGGTCAGAGCGAACGCAATGCCCAGCAAACGGCCGCTGTTCGACCAACCATGCGCATGATCGTGGTCGTGCGCCGATTGCGGGCCGGGAGGTGAGTGGGATCCATGCATGGAGGGAAGGATAAATCATCGAGCCCGGCCCGGTCCGATCGTGGGTGCTCGAGCCCGGGCAGCGGGTTTAAGTCAAAGTCAGAAAGTGCGCGCCGCTCCGCTGCGCGGTCCTCATCGTTGGTTAGAGCCTCCGGCGACGAACGAAGTTGTTGCTCCGAGTCCCGCTTAAGACTCAGTCTCGATTCATTTCTGTTGCCGCTGGGAGACGCCGCAGTGCGTGCGATGTCCGCGTTTATATGTGTCGCTACTGCAAACGGAATGCGGGAAAGGATGAACGCGATCCGAGGATCCGCTGACATGTCGAAGTGCTTAACTACCTGCGTCTGCTCTGCTTTCATCCCCTCATAGCGTGTGCCACAATCGGCGCGCGCTGCCGGTCGCACTTATTTCCAGAACGTTTCACGCTTACGGCGGCGGGGAGGAGTCTTGCTGACTGCCATCGCCCAGCCCGGACGTTGGGCGCAAAGCTATGACCTTCGAGCGGTCCGATTTTCGGGCGCGGCTTGCAAGATTCGGCGGAACGTTCGCCGCTGATTCTTTCGGTGTTCCAATGGCAAGCACCCCAAGCGATCTCGTCGCGAACGCACCGAGCGGAGACACGCTGTTCTCCGCGCGGAGCACGCGCCGACGCAAGGCGAAAGCAGGGCTCGACGTTCTCCTCACGAAAGCGGCAATCGATTTTCAGAATCTTTCGCGCGATAGCGGCGATCCGATCCTGAAGGAAAACCTCGAAGCCCTTCGCGAAGCGGCGGGGCTCGACGTCGTCTTGCTCGGCGGCTTCGATGAAGAGCGCACCTGCATCGAAAGCCTCGTCGCCGCAACGAGCATGTTCGCGACCTTCAATCCGGAAGTCTTGCAGGGAGAGCCGCTCGAGCGGCTTCCTTACTTCAGAGATCGGCTCGATCACCTGCGTATCGTCGAGATCCGCGATACCTCGCATCCCCGCCGAGACCTTCTCGCCGAGGCAGCGCGTTTGTCGGCGCTGCACATCGGCGCGGCCCTGATCATCGGCATCGGCTACGAAGGGCGAGTGCGCGGCTTCATCGCGCTGTGCTCGACGCTGCCCCGCGATAGCTGGGATGCCAATCTGCACCTGACGCTGAAGCTCCTCGGCTCGAGCTATGCGAGCGGCATGGAACGCTTGCGCTATCGTCGCCAGTTCGCCGACATCGAAGAGCGCAACGAGCTCGCGTTGCACGGGGCGAACGATGGGCTGTGGGATTTCGACCTGGATAAAAAGACGACTTACTTCTCGCCGCGCTGGAAAACGATGCTCGGCTACTCCGACGAGGATATGGAATCCTTCGGCGACTGGCGCGAGCTCGTGCACCCCGACGACATCGACCGCGTGCAGTCGGGGCTGCGCGATCACCTCTCGGGGAAGGAGCCTTTGTTCGAGAGCGTGCATCGCCTCAAGCACCGCGATGGCGTGTGGCTGTGGGTCGTGAGCCGCGCGAAGGCCCGCGTCGATGAGCTAGGCCGTCCGCGACGTATCGTCGGCATCGATCTCGACGTTACCGAGCGCAAGCTGTTCGAAGAAGCGCTGTTCAAAGAGAAGGAGAGCGCTCAGATTACGCTCCAGTCGATCGGCGACGGCGTGATCACGACCGATTCCAACTGCTGTATCGAATACTTGAATCCCGTTGCGGAGCAGCTCACCGGGTGGCGTCTAGAGCACGCGCAAGGCCGCACGATCGACGAGATTTTCCGGAGCTTCCACGAGGAGACGTGCGAGCCGCTCGAGAATCCGCTCGCGGTCGCGATTCGCCGCACGCGGGCGATCAAGTCGGTTCGCCCGACGCTGCTGATCCGCCGCGATGGGAACGAGCTCTACATCGAAAGCTGCGCCTCGCCGATCCGCGACGGCGCCGGCAACGTGTCGGGCGGCGTGCTCGTGTTCCACGACGTCAGCGAGAGCCGCGAGCTCAATCGCAAGCTCTCTTATCACGCAAGCCACGACATCCTCACGGGCCTCGTGAACCGGCGCGAGTTCGAGTCGCGGCTCGAGCGCGCGCTCAAGAGCGCGCGGGCGCGCGAAGCTTCGTTCGCGCTCTGCCATATCGATCTCGACCAATTCAAGATCATCAACGACAACTGCGGCCATAGCGCCGGCGATGCCTTGCTCGGCCAGGTGGGTGCGCTGCTCAAGTCGAAGATCCGCTGGCGCGATACGGTCGCGCGCCTCGGCGGAGACGAGTTCGGCGTGCTGCTAGAGAGCTGCTCGCTCGAGGAAGCGATCCGCAACGCCGAAACCCTGCGCGAGGCGATCCGCAACTACAAGTTCGTCTGGGAAGAGCGAACGTTCCGTCTCGGTGCGAGCATCGGGGTCGTGCCCATCTCGCCCGAGAACGAAGACGTGGCCGCGCTCCTGTCCGCGGCCGACAGCGCTTGTGCGGCGGCGAAGGAATCGGGTCGCAACCGCATCTACAGCTTCCAAGAGAACGACATCGATCTCATGCGGCGGCGACGCGAGATGCAGTGGGCGGCGCGCATCAACAACGCGCTCGAAGACAGCCGCTTCGAGATCTTCAGACAAGTGATCCAGCCGCTGCAGCAGCCGCAGCAAGGCTTGCATTACGAGCTCCTGCTGCGCATGCGGGATGAAGCGGGCAAGATCGTTTCGCCCGATCAGTTCATCGCGGCGGCAGAGCGCTATGGGCTGACGCCGAACATCGACCGCTGGATGATCGAGCACGCGCTGCGCTGGCTCGTTTCCGAAGCGGACGAGCGCGAGAAGCTCGCGCTCTGCTCGATCAATCTGTCGGGCCAGAGCCTCGGCGACGACAAGTTCCTACCGTTCGTGATCGATCACTTTCATCGCAGCGGCATCGATGCCTCGAAGATCTGCTTCGAGATCACCGAGACGGCCGCCATCGCGAGCTTCTCGCAGGCGAATCGCTTCATTCATGCGCTCAAGGAGCTCGGTTGCCGATTCGCGCTCGATGACTTCGGTACCGGCCTATCGTCGTTCGGCTACTTGAAGCACTTCCCGGTCGACTTCCTGAAGATCGACGGCAGCTTCGTCAAAGAAATCCTGCACGACCCCATCGATCGCGAGATGGTCCGCTCGATCAACGAAATCGGTCACCTGACTGGCAAACAAACGATCGCCGAGTTCGCAGAGAACGCGGAAATCATCGAGATGCTGAGAAGCCTAGGCGTCGACTACGCGCAGGGGTATGGGATAGCGACGCCGCAACGAGTGTTGCGGTTGGCGAGCGCGTGAGTTACGTGCTCGCTCCTCGCTCGCGTGTAAGGTGTAGGGTGTAACGTGTAACGTAAGAATGCGCGCGTCGTACGCGCGCCGCGAAGCGGCTCTGACCTGACACTAGACACTTCACACGTTACACGTCTCGGCCGCGAAGCGGCTCGGACCTCACGCGAAGCGCAATGACAGATCCACCGCCCTCACATGCTTCGTCAGTCCACCGACGGAGATGAAGTCGACGCCCGTTTCCGCGATGGCGCGCAGCGTTTCGAGGCTCACGTTGCCGGAGGCTTCCAGCTCCGCGCGATGCGCGTGAGCGTGTGTGATGCGAACGGCCTCGCGCATGTCCTCGTGCGAGAAATTGTCGAGCAGGATGCGGTCGACGGCGCAGTCGAGCGCTTGCCGCAACTGGTTCAGGTTCTCGACCTCCACTTCGACCATGACTTTGCGCGGCGCCTCGCGCGCAGCACGCACTGCCGCCTCGATCGAGCCCGCCGCGGCGATGTGATTTTCCTTGACGAGAATGGCATCGAAGAGGCCGATGCGATGATTCGTTCCGCCGCCGCAGCGCACTGCGTATTTTTGCGCGAGTCGGAGTCCCGGAATCGTCTTGCGGGTGTCGAGAATTCGGCAGCCCGTGCCTGCGATTGCATCGACATAGGTGCGCGTCGTCGTCGCCGTCCCCGACAGGCACTGCAGGAAGTTCAGCGCCGTGCGCTCGCCCGTCAAGATGGCGCGCGCGGGACCCTCGATCGTGCACAGAATGTCGTTGGGCTCGACACGATCGCCATCGGCGACTAACCAGGTCACGCGAACCCCGGGGTCGAGTTGTCGGAAGACTTCATCCACCCACGCTCGGCCGCACACGATTGCGCTCTCGCGCGTGATGAGGTTAGCGCGACTCCGCTGTGTCTCTGGAATGAGCAGCGCGGTGAGATCGCCGTCAGCGACGTCTTCGACGATCGCGAGGCGGACGGTTTCGGAGACGTAGGACGCGGATGGGGCGGTCATGAAGACAGGAGAGCAGTGGGCTTCAAGAGACTAAGAGTAACCACAAAGAACTCAAAGAGCACTCCTTCTCGGAGGCGCGCATTGGGGCTGCTGCCGAGGCTAGAGCGGCATCCACTTCCGATTTCCGCGTGGATTTGAAGTATTGGAGAGCGATCCCCATAATTCGTGTTGTGCCGGCGCACCCATGACGCCCGAATCCACCCTCCAGAACGTCGAATCGCCCTGCGTCAGAGTCTGCGTGCTCGACGAGCAGCGAGTCTGCATCGGCTGCGGACGCACGCTGGATGAGATCGCCGTTTGGAGTCGGTCCAGTGTGGAGGAGCAGCGCGCCATTTGTGCCGCCGCGGCGGAACGTTTAGCGAAGGCGAAGGTTCGTGACTCGGGCCGTAGCCCATAGCCTGTCGCCTGTCGCCTGTCGCCTGTAACCTGTAGCCTGTCCTGAGGTATTCCA
>JBDZVE010000004.1:40981-48066 GCA_040255535.1 Lysobacterales bacterium
GCCTGTCGCCTGTCGCCTGTCGCCTGTAACCTGTAGCCTGTCCTGAGGTATTCCATCCGTGGACGTCATCGAACGCATCAAGTCGCAGCTTTCTTCCAGTCCGGTCGTGCTTTATATGAAGGGTACGCCCGACTTTCCCCAGTGCGGCTTCTCGGCCGCCGCCGTGCGGGCCTTGAATGCCGCGGGCGCTCAGTTCGCGCACGTGAACATCTTCGAAGATCCCGAGCTGCGCGAAGCGCTCAAGCAGTATTCGAACTGGCCGACCTATCCGCAGCTCTACGTCAACGGCGAGCTGATCGGCGGGTCCGACATAATCATGGAGATGTACAAGAGCGGCGAGCTGCAGAAGCTGGTGAGCGACGCGAAGTGACGGGGCGCTAGAGGTAGAAGGGCTGCCGTTGTCGCCGAGTAAGCTGCCGCTAGAAGGGCTGCCGTTGTCGCCGGGTAAGCTGCCGCTAGAAGGGCTGCCGTTGTCGCCTGGTAAGCTGCCGCTAGAAAGGCTGCCGTTGTCGCCGAGTAAGCTGCCGCTAGAAGGGCTGCCGTTGTCGCCGAGTAAGCTGCCGCTGGACGGAGCGAGCAGCGTTCCGCACGTCGTTCGTGAGATCTTTCTAGCGTCAGCTCTCTAGCGGAGCGGCAGCGGAGCTTTCTAGCGAGAGCTCTCTAGCGGAGCGTTAGCGGAGCCTTCTAGCGATAGCTCTCTAGCGAAGCGCTAGCGGAGCACACTAGCGTCAGCCCTCTAGCGGAGCGTGAGCGGAGCACCCTAGCGTCAGCCGTCTAGCGGGCTTCGCCAAACCGATTGCACACTGCGCAGAACAACTCCGCCGTACGCATTGCGTCATAAGCGGCGGAGTGCGCTTCCTCCGAATCCCACGCGATTCCCGCCGCCTGCAGCGCTTTGCCGAGCACGGTCTGGCCATACACGACACCGGCCAGCGTTGCGGTGTCGAAGCTCGAGAACGGATGAAAGGGATTGCGTTTGATTTGCGTGCGCTCGATCGCGGCGTTCAAGAAATTGAGATCGAAATAGGCGTTGTGGCCCACGAGGATCGCGCGCGTGCAGTCATTGTCCTTTATCGCCCGTCGAACTTCCTTGAAGATGCGGGTGAGTGCTTCCTTTTCCGGAATCGCCGGGCGCAGCGGATGAAACGGGTCGATGCCGGTCACTGCGAGGGACGCGGGCTCGAGCTTCGCGCCCGGAAACGGTTGGACATGAAAGCGCCAGCTCTCGCCGGGCTTCAATCTGCCGTCGCCTTGGATCTCGATCAAGACGGCCGCGATCTCGAGCAGCGCATCGGTGTTCGGATTGAACCCGCCGCATTCGACGTCGATGACGACGGGCAGGAAGCCGCGAAAGCGGCTCGCCATGGGAAGTCGATCGTTCAATGCTGCGCGTCCTCGGTCAATCGCCACGCCATCGTTTCGCCCGCTCGAAACGGAACGATCTCGTCGTCTCCGAACGCATAGGCCGCAGGCGGCGTCCACGGCTCGCGCGCGAGGGTGATCGTTCCGCGGTTGCGAGGTAATTCATAAAAATCGGCGCCGCGCTCCGAGGCAAACGCCTGCAGGCGATCGAGCCGCCCTGCCTGCTCGAAGGCTTCGGCATAGAGCTCGATTGCCGCATGTGCCGAAAAGATTCCCGCGCATCCGCATGCGTTCTCTTTCGTGTGCTTGGCATGCGGCGCGCTGTCGGTGCCGAGAAAGAAGCGCGGATTGTCGCTCGTGGCCGCCTCGATCAGCGCCGCCCGATCGCGCTCGCGCTTCAACACGGGCAGGCAGTAGTGATGCGGCCGAATGCCGCCTTGGAACAGAGCGTTGCGGTTGAGCAGAAGGTGCTGCGGCGTGATCGTTGCCGCAACGCCTTCGCGCGCTGCGAGGACGAACTCGACGGCCGCGCGCGTCGTCACGTGCTCGAACACGATCTTGAGCTTCGGAAAGCGCCGCACGGTATCGGCGAGCACGCGCTCGATGAAGACACGCTCGCGGTCGAAGACATCGACGTCGGGCGCGGTCACTTCGCCATGCACCTGCAAGACGAGTCCGCACTCCTGCATCGCCTCGAGCGCGGGAACGATCTTCTCGATCGATGTCACGCCGGCGTCGGAATGCGTCGTCGCGCCTGCCGGATAGAGCTTCGCGCCGACGATGAAGCCGCTGTCGCGCGCCGCACGAATTTCGGCGGGCGGCGTCTTGTCCGTGAGGTACAACGTCATGAGCGGCTCGAACGCGAGGTTCGAGGGAAGCGCCGCCATGATCCGATCGCGATACGCACGCGCGAGCTCGACCGTCGTGACAGGCGGTTTGAGATTCGGCATGACGACCGCGCGCGCAAATTGTCGCGCCGTGAACGGCAACACGCTTGCGAGGTGAGCGCCATCGCGCAGGTGCAGGTGCCAGTCGTCGGGGCGGGGGAGGGTCAGGAGCATGGCTACGGGTTACAGGCGGCAGGCGGCGGCATATCGGCGCTACAGGCTACGGGCTACAGGCTACGGCCAGAGAAGACAAGGCGCGAAAGCTTACCAGTTGTCGAATCGTACGGTTCGTTCCGGATTACTTGTGTGCTCTCGAGGACTCGAGTAGGCCGATTTGCCGTGCATCGTTCAAGAGCTGCGCCGTATAGCGAACGCCGAAGCCCGTGAATTCGGTCGGAATGTGCGCGAGGCCGCCGCTGCGATTGCTCGCGGCGAGATCGAGATGAATCCACGGGATGTCCTTCGGCACGAAGCGATTCAGGAAGCGGGAGGCGAGAATGTGATCGCCCTTGCTGTCGGGCGTGCATTGCAGGACGTCCGCGATGTGCGATTCGAGATCGGAGTCGAAATCGTCATCCATCGGAAACGGCCACACGCGCTCGCCGCTCGTGCGGCCCGCGCGTTCGATGAGCCCGTGCAGCTCCGGCCGATTCGTGAATGCGCCGCTGAAGCGTTCGGTCAGTGCGCTCACGCATGCGCCCGTGAGCGTCGCGTAATCGAGGATGAGATTCGGCCGCTCGCGTGCGGCGAGCGCGAGGGTGTCGGCAAGCGCCATGCGTCCTTCGGCATCGCTGTGCGCGACCTGAATCGTGACGCCGTTCGCGGCTCGCACGACCTCTTGCGGGCGATAGGCGCGCGCGCCGATTTGGTTCTCGGTGATTGCGAGCCAACAATCCACTTCATAGGGCGCCTGCATTTCCGTCAGCGCGAGCAGCGTCCCGACCGCGACGGCGCTGCCCTGCATGTCCTCGTGCATCTGGTACATGCCTTTGTGCGATTTCAGATTGATGCCGCCCGTATCGAAGCAGATGCCTTTGCCGACGAGCGCGAGTCGAGCGGCGTTCGTGCGCCGCGAAGGCCGGTATCGCAATCGAGCAATGCCTGCGCCACGGTGCTCGTTTGCGCGCGCGACGGCCAGAAATGCACCCGCTCCGGCCCGCCGCAGCGCTGCTTCGTCATAGAACGTATAACGCCAGCCCTGCGCGCGCGCGAGCGTGCGCAACGCGCGGCGGTACGCAAGCGTATCGAGGACGTTCGGCGGCAATGTCGTGAGCCAGCGCGCGAGATGGTTGCCGCGGTCGATCGCTCGCGTGCGCGCCACGTCGAGCGCTGTGCTTTCGCCCATCAATGTGAGATCCGTCACCTTTGCGGCATCGGCCTTCTTCGACTTGAAATGAGGCATCGGCGCGCTCCACGCGAGCCCCGCGGCGAGCAAGCTCTCCAATAGGCGTGCGCTCTGCTCGGCATCGATCTCATGCGTTGCGAGCAGCACGCTCGCTTTGGAAGGGGGGCAGAGCTCCTTCCAGGCGCGTCCAGCGCTCGAGAGCCGCTCGAACGCCGCATTCGAGGATTTTTCAAACACCACGACAACCGGCGTCGCGTGCGGCCCGAGCCGCGCGCTCAAATGTTTGGACGCGCCGCTCATGCGCCCATCTCGATACAGCTTCAGCCAAAGCTGGCCGTGTGGCAGCCTTTTGAGTGCAGATTCGGCATTTTCGTCCGGGCAGGCGATAATCGCCGCGTCGTGGGCGTGCAAGATGCGCTCGGTGAGCGGGCCTTTGCGCTTGACGATACGTATGTCGCGCTCTGCGGGAAGCAATTCCACGTTTTCGCGTTCCTTGACGCCAAAAATTCAAACTCCGATCATACGCGCGCTTTTCGAACGGTACGAATTCGGCTCGAGGCAGGTTTACGGCTTTAAGCGTGTTTTTCCAGGCTTCGTAGCGCCTTTGCGGCGGTCGTCTCGTGCATGCCGAACTGCGATGGAGCTGCGCTGGATGCGTAGGTAAAGCGCCCCGCAGTACGGAACGAAAAGCTACGCTACGGAAGGCGGTTCTTGACTCGGGCGCGAACGTGGCGGAGAGAGGCACTGACTCTCCCTTTGCGAATCGCGTCTGAAGTGGCGCGGAGCGCGCTCTTCGATATTGGCCAACGAGTAGCACAGTAATGTCATCCGAACCCTCCAGGTTTGACGATCTCGATCCCCAGGAAACGAAGGAATGGCTCGAGTCCATCGATTCGGTCCTGAAGACGCACGGTGCGGGGCGTGCGCATTTCTTGCTCGAGCGGCTCATCGACTACACCCGCCGCTCCGGCACGTACCTGCCGTTTCGGCCGAACACCGCTTACGTCAATACGATCTCGGTCGGGCAGGAGAAAGAATACCCCGGCGATCGCACGATCGAACGTCGCATCGAGGCGTACCTGCGCTGGAACGCGATGGCGATGGTGGTCGCGGCAAATCGTCAGAGCTCGGAGTACGGCGGGCACATCGCCTCGTATGCCTCCGCGGCGACTTTGTATGAAGTCGGCTTCAACCATTTCTGGCGCGCTCCGAGCGAATCGCATCCCGGCGACATGATCTTCATGCAAGGGCATGCATCGCCCGGCATCTATGCGCGTGCGTTCCTCGAAGGCCGGCTCGACGAAAACAATCTGCGCCACTTCCGTCAGGAGGTCACGAGCAAGGACGGCTTGAGCTCGTATCCCCATCCGTGGCTCATGCCGCATTTCTGGCAGTACCCGACGGTCTCGATGGGACTCGGGCCGATGATGGCGATCTATCAAGCGCGCTTTCAGCGCTATATGGAGAACCGCGGCATCGTGCCTGCGTCGGATCGGAAGGTCTGGGCGTTTCTTGGCGACGGCGAAATGGATGAGCCCGAATCGATGGGCGCGATCACGATGCCGGTGCGGGAGAAGCTCGACAATTTGATCTTCGTGATCAACTGCAATCTGCAGCGCCTGGACGGTCCCGTGCGCGGCAACGGCAAGATCATTCAAGAGCTCGAAGCCGCTTTCCTCGGTGCGGGCTGGAACGTCATCAAAGTCTTGTGGGGCTCGCGTTGGGATCCGCTGTTCGCACGCGATACCAAGGGGATCCTCCGTCGCGTGATGGAAGAATGCGTCGACGGGGAATACCAGAACTTCAAGGCGAAGGGCGGTGCGTATACGCGCGAGCACTTCTTCGGCAAGCATCCCGAGCTCAAAGCGATGGTCGCGACGATGTCGGACAACGATATCTGGCGTCTCAACCGCGGCGGTCACGACTACAAGAAGGTCTGGAATGCCTATCACGCAGCCGTGTCGCACAAGGGGCAGCCGACCGTCATCCTCGCGAAGACGGTGAAGGGCTTTCTCATGGGGCGTTGGGGCGAGAGCCAGAACATCACGCACCAGCAAAAGAAGCTCGACGATGAGGCGCTCAAGGAATTCCGCAATCGCATCTTCATCGAGATCTCCGATGAGGAAATCGCGAAGACGCCGTTCAAGCGGCTGCCGGAAGACAGCCCGGAGATGAAGTATCTGCGCGAGCGCCGCGAAGCGCTCGGCGGCTCGTTGCCGCAGCGTCGGGCGAGCTCGCCGAAGCTCGAGATTCCTCCGCTCGACGTGTTCGATTCGCTGCTGCAGGGCTCGGGAGACCGCGAGTTCTCGACGACGATGGCGCTCGTGCGCATGCTGCAAACGCTCATCAAGGACAAAGCCATCGGCAAGCACGTCGTGCCCATCGTGCCGGACGAGGCGCGTACGTTCGGCATGGAAGGCATGTTCCGCCAAGTCGGCATCTTCTCGACGGCGGGCCAGCTCTATACGCCGCAGGATGCCGACCAGCTCATGTTCTACAAGGAAGACAAGAAGGGGCAGATCCTCCAAGAAGGCATCAACGAAGCAGGCTCGATGTGCTCGTGGATCGCGGCTGCGACTGCGTACGCCAATTACGGCGTGAGCATGATTCCGTTCTATCTCTACTACTCGATGTTCGGCTTCCAGCGCGTCGGCGACTTCGTTTGGGCCGCCGGAGATAGTCAGGCGCGCGGCTTCCTGATCGGCGGCACGGCTGGACGTACGACGCTCGCCGGCGAAGGCTTGCAGCATCAGGACGGACACAGTCAGCTCATGTTTACCGTCGTGCCGAACTGCCGCGCGTACGACCCGACCTTCGCGTACGAGCTTGCCGTCATCATTCATGACGGCATGCGGCGCATGTTCGTCGAGCAGGAAAACATCTTCTATTACATCACGTGCATGAACGAGAACTACGCGCACCCGGCACTGCCGAAGGGCGCGGAGAAGGGCATTCTCAAAGGCATGTATTTGTTCAAGAGCGGCGGACGCGGCAAGGTGCGCGTCAATCTGCTCGGCTCAGGCACGATCCTTCGCGAGGTCATCCAGGCGTCCGAGATTCTCGAGCAGGACTTCGGCGTGCCGTCGGACATCTTCAGCGTACCGAGCTTCGCCGAGCTGCGGCGCGAGGCGCTCGATGTCGAGCGTCTCAACATGCTGCATCCGGAAAAGCCGGAAAAGGTGCCGTACGTGCGCGAATGTTTCGGCGACCGGCAGGGACCGTTCATTGCCGCGACCGACTATATAAAGATGGTGCCCGATCAGATTCGCCAGTGGGTACCTGGCCGCTATGTCGTGCTCGGCACCGACGGCTACGGCCGCAGCGATTCGCGCGCGCAGTTGCGCAAGCACTTCGAAGTGGACCGCTATCACATCGTCGTGGCGGCGCTCAAGGCGCTCGCGGACGAAGGTAAGTTGGACACTGCCACGGTGAAGGGTGCGATGAAGAAGTTCAAGATCGATCCCAACAAGCCGAACCCGGTCACGACATGA
>JBDZVE010000004.1:48166-53290 GCA_040255535.1 Lysobacterales bacterium
ACAGTTCCCGACATTGGCGATTTCAAGGACGTCGAGGTGATCGACGTGCTCGTCAAGCCTGGCGACAAGGTCGACGCCGAAACGCCGCTGCTCACGCTCGAAACCGAGAAGGCGACGATGGACGTGCCCTCGCCGAGCGCCGGCGTCGTGAAGTCGGTTGCAGTGAAGAAGGGCGATCGAGTCTCGCAAGGCAGTCTGATCCTGACGTTGGAGGTGAACGGCGGACAGCCGACGGCGGACCGTGATGAAGAGGTGAGCGGCGGACAGCGGACGGCGGACGGTGAGGGGGCCCGTGCAAACGGCGCGCCGCCCTCCGGCGAGTCGCGAGCCGCCAGTAGCGAACAGCGCACCGAAACGATCACTGTGCCGGACATCGGCGACTTCAAGGACGTCGAAGTCATCGAGGTGCTCGTGAAGCCGGGCGATCGGATCGAAGTCGACTCGCCGCTGCTGACGCTCGAAACCGAGAAGGCGACGATGGATGTCCCTTCGACGAGCGCCGGCGTCGTGAAGTCCGTGGCGTTGAAGAAAGGCGATCGTGTATCGAAGGGCGCTGAGATTTTGACGCTGGAAGTGAGCGGCGGACAGCGGGCGGCGGACGCTGAAAAGCAATCGGCCGCGCCGGCCGCGGCCGAGATGCCCGCGGCTTCTGCCGCTGCGGAAGCGCCCGCGGCGAGCACGCCCGCCGCGAGCCCGCCGCCAGCCTCCGGCGGTCGCCCCGCAGCCGCAGTGGATGTGAGCGTGTCGTTCAGCGGCGCGCACGCGAGCCCGTCCGTGCGGAAGTTCGCGCGCGAGCTCGGGGCGGATTTGAATCGCATCAAAGGCAGCGGCATCAAGGGGCGCATCACGGCGGATGACGTGAAGGCGTGGGTGAAGCAAGCGCTCACCTCCGGCGGTGCGGGCGCGGGCGGTGCCGGCCTGCCGAAGGTGCCGGAAGTCGATTTCGCGAAATTCGGCGAGATCGAGGTCAAGCCGCTCGGGCGGATTCAGAAAATCTCGGGACCGCGCCTGCAGGCAAGCTGGCTCAACATTCCGCACGTGTGGCAGATGGACGAGGCCGACATCACGGAGCTGGAAGAATCGCGCAACCAGCTCAAGGGCTCCGCGGCCGAGAAGGGCATCAAGCTCACGCCGCTCGCGTTCGTACTGAGAGCGTGCGTCAAGGCGCTGCAAGCGTTCCCGGTCGTGAACAGCTCGCTCGACGCGTCGGGTCAAAATCTCGTGATGAAGAAGTACATGCATCTCGGGTTCGCCGCCGATACGCCGAACGGTCTTGTCGTGCCGGTCATCCGCGACGCGGACCGCAAGGACGTCTACGAGATCGCACGCGATCTCGCCACGCTTTCGGAGAAGGCGCGTGCAGGCAAATTGGCTGCGGCGGAGATGCAAGGCGCGTGCTTCACGGTCTCGAGCCTCGGCGGCATCGGGGGCACGTCGTTCACGCCGATCATCAATGCGCCGGAAGTCGCGATCTTGGGTGTCGCGCGCTCGAGCATGCGGCCCGTTTGGAAGGACGGCCAGTTTGTTCCGCGGCTCATTCTGCCATTCACGTTTGCCTACGATCACCGCGTGATCGACGGTGCGGCCGGCGTACGCTTCACGACCTACCTTGCGGAGCAGCTCGCCGACGTCAAGGGCTTGTTGGAAGCGGTGCCGTAACAAGGGAAGGGGATGGCGGATAGGGGATAGGAAGATGATTCGCTATTCGCACATGCTGGCTTTCCTCCGCTGATTTTCGACGATCGCTATCCGCTATCCGCCATCCGCTATCGCCTGCTATTTCGCCTATGACTACAGACATCCTCGTTCCCGACATCGGCGACTTCAAAGACGTCGAAGTGATCGACGTGCTCGTGAAGCCGGGGGATCGCATCGAGCTCGAAACGCCGCTCATTACGCTCGAGACCGACAAGGCAACGATCGATGTTCCCGCATCGGCGGCCGGTGTCGTGAAGTCGGTCGCGGTGAAGAAGGGCGATCGCGTATCGAAGGGCTCTCTCGTGCTGACGCTCGAGGCGAGCGCCGGTACGAGCGCCGGTGAACAGCGAGCGGCGGACAGCGGAACTGAGGAACGAGCAGCCAGCGAAAGCGCGTCAGCCGCCTCAGCACAACCTCCTGTGCAATCTGCCGCCACAGCGCCGAGCGCATCACCGTCCGCCGCCCCCCGTCCGCAGGTCACTGCCTCATATGATTTCGACGTCGTCGTGCTGGGCTCGGGTCCGGGCGGCTATACGGCTGCGTTCCGTGCGGCGGACCTTGGCTTAAAGACAGCGCTGATCGAACGCTGGCCGCAGCTCGGCGGCGTGTGTCTGAACGTCGGCTGCATTCCATCGAAAGCGTTGCTGCACGCGGCGAAGGTCATCGACGAAGCGCATGAAATGGAATCGGCGGGCATCAAGTTCGGGCAGCCCAAGATCGATCCTGCGAAGCTTCGCGACTGGAAGAACAAGGTCGTGACTCGACTCACTGGCGGGCTCGCGACGATGGCGAAGCAGCGCAAGGTCGAAGTGATTCGCGGCTATGGCCGCTTCGTGTCCGATCACGAGATCGCAGTGGAAGAATCGTCGACGACAGCCACCTCTAACCAAGTGCCGGCGGCCGGAGACCACACGCAAGGGAAGGAAACGCGCAGAGTCTCCTTCGCTCATTGCATCATCGCTGCCGGTTCGGAGTCCGTGCGTTTGCCAGGCTTGCCCGACGATCCGCGCATCATCGATTCGACCGGTGCGCTCGAGCTCGATTTGCCGAAGCGCTTGCTCGTCGTCGGCGGCGGCATCATCGGCCTCGAAATGGCGACCGTGTATCAGGCGCTCGGCGTGAAGGTGAGCGTCGTCGAGCTGACGGACGGGCTCATGCCGGGCTGCGATCGCGATCTGGTGCGTCCGCTCGAGAAGCGCATTGCGAAGCGCTACGAGCGCATCATGGTGAAGACGAAGGTCACGAAGATCGAATCCGAGAAGCAGGGTCTGCGTGTTCACTTCGAAGATGCCCTCACCCCTAACCCTCTCCCGGAAGCGGGAGAGGGGGAGTCGGTTGCAGCCGTTTCTAATGCGTCGCTCGAGCCGCAACTCTACGACAAGGTACTGATCGCCGTCGGACGCTCGCCGAACGGCAAGCGCATCGGAGCAGATGCGGCAGGCGTGCTCGTCAACGAGCGCGGCTTCATCCCGGTCGATCGCCAGATGCGCACGAACGTGCCGCACATCTTTGCGATCGGCGACATCGCCGGCCAGCCGATGCTCGCTCACAAGGCGACTCACGAAGGCAAGCTCGCAGCTGAGGTCGCGAGCGGAGAGAAGCGTGCGTTCGACGCGCGCGTCATTCCGTCCGTCGCGTACACGGACCCGGAAGTCGCTTGGGTCGGCGTCACGGAGACGGACGCGAAAGCGAAGGGCATTCCTTATGAGAAGGCGAGCTTCCCCTGGGCCGCGAGCGGCCGCTCGCTTTCGCTCGGCCGCGACGACGGCTTCACCAAGCTGTTGTTCGATCCCGCGACACATCGCGTGATCGGCGGCGGCATCGTCGGTCCGAACGCAGGCGACTTGATCGCGGAGGTCGCGCTCGCAATCGAGATGGGCTGCGACGCCGCCGATATCGGGCTTACGATCCATCCGCATCCGACATTGTCGGAGACGATTGCGTTTGCTGCGGAAGCGTACGAAGGCACGCTCACCGACTTGTACTTGCCGAAGAAAAAGAAATAGCCCAAGAGGCCGCACCCGAGCCATCCAAAAGCGGGAGGGGAGGCTTCTTTGACTGCGGCCCCTGACCGACCTGCGGGGGCCGCTGGTTGCCGTCAGCTCCCGTCGGCAATGGCGTAGATCTGTCCGATCGCATACAAGAGAGAATCCCTTGGCTCCTTAGGGCCAGAGAAACCCGTGCTCGCGTCCGGCTAAGATGCGAGCTCGACCAGAACAATGACGGGGAGGATTTCATCTTGGACTTCAACAGACTTATCGCCCGTATAAGGGCGATCCTGACTCAGCCGAAATCGGAATGGCCGGCCATCGCGGGCGAGCCCGCCACGGTGGGCGATCTCTACAAGAACTACATCATCGTGCTCGCGGCCGTCTCCGTGCTCGCGAGCTTCATCAAGGTGAGCTTGATCGGCACGACGATACCGTTCGCGGGGACCGTGCGCACGCCGATCGGGGCTGGGCTGATCGGCATGATCGTGAGCTACGTGCTCACGCTCATCGGCGTGTTCGTGATGGCGCTCATTATCGATGCGCTCGCGCCGACATTCGGGGGACAGAAAGATCGCACGCAGGCGCTCAAGGCGATTGCGTACTCCTCCACTGCAGCATGGGTCGCGAGCATCGCAGGGATCGTTCCGGGAATCGGCTGGGTGATTGCCCTCGCGGGTTCCATCTACAGCATCTACCTTCTCTACCTCGGCCTGCCGCACACGATGAAGTGTCCGCAGGAAAAGGCGGCCGGCTACACGGCAGTCTCGATCATCGCCGTGATCGTGCTGTATTTCGTCATCACCGCCGTGGTCGGTACGATTGCAGGCGTCGGCCTCAGCCTGGGCGGCGCGGCGACATACTCGGGCAGCGACGTGACGCTCGACAAGGACAGCCCGCTCGGCAAGCTCGAGGAGTGGGGTAAGAGCGTCGAGGAGGCCGGCAAGAAACTCGAGGCAGCACAAGCTTCCGGCGATCAGCAAGCGCAGCAGGATGCGTTCAAGGAGATGATGGGCGCGGCGCTCGGCGGCGGTGAGGCGGTGGCGGCGCTGCCGACGGAGCGCCTCAAGCCTTTCTTGCCTGAATCTTTGCTGGGCTACCCGCGCACGGACTTCTCTGTCGAGCGCAACAGCGCAATGGGTTTGGAGGTCACGACGGCGAAGGCGACGTATTCCGATGCGAACACAGGCCGCGCGATCGATCTCGAGATCGTCGATACCGGCTCCGCGAAAGGACTGCTCGCGCTCGCGGGCTTTTCGGGGATGGAAGGCGAACGCGAGTCCAACGGTACGATCGAGAAGGTGTATCGCGACGATGGGCGGCTCATGCGCGAGTATTGGGATCGCCAAGCCTCGAGCGGCGAGTATGTCGTCGTCGTGGGCGACCGGTTCACGGTCAAGGTTGCGGGACAAGCGGACGACCTCGACGGCCTCAAGGA
>JBDZVE010000004.1:53390-66799 GCA_040255535.1 Lysobacterales bacterium
CATGAAAGTCATCGATATCGCGCAGCCCGGTGGACCAGAGGTCCTGACGCTCGCCCATCGACCGACTCCCGCGGCAGGGGCGAGCGAGGTGCTCATTCGAGTCGCCGCCGCCGGTCTCAATCGCCCCGATATCCTGCAGCGTCGCGGTCATTATCCGCCGCCGCCAGGCGCACCGACGCATCCAGGGTTAGAGGTCGCAGGGACGATCGAGGCGATCGGCAGCGACGTGACGCGCTTTCGCGTCGGCGATGCCGTGTGTGCGCTCCTTCAAGGCGGCGGCTACGCGGAGTACGCGGCGGTCGATGCGCGTCAGGTGCTGGCTGTCCCGCCCGGTCTGAGCATGGTCGAGGCCGCCGCGCTGCCTGAGACCTGCTTCACTGTATGGAGCAACGTGTTCGAGCGAGGCGCGCTTACCGGCGCCGATACGCTGCTCGTTCACGGCGGCGCGAGCGGCATCGGTTCGACTGCGATTCAAATCGCGACCGCACTCGGCCATACGGTGTTTGCGACTGCGGGTTCCGAAGAGAAGTGCCGTTTTTGCGAGCGCTTGGGAGCGGCGCGCGCGATCGACTACAAGCGCGAGGACTTTGTGGAGAGAATCGCCGCCTTCACGGAAGGGCGCGGAGTCGATGTCGTGCTCGACATGGTGGGCGGGCGCTATCTGCCGCGCAACGTGCAAGCGCTCGCGACCGAAGGCAGGCTCGTCGTCATCGCCGCGCAAGGAGGAAGAGCGGGTGAAATCGATCTGCTGCAGCTCATGCAGAAGCGGCTCGTCGTGACGGGCTCGCTGCTCCGCCCGCGCGACGCCGAATTCAAAGGCCGCATCCGCGATGCGCTCGAGCAGAATGTCTGGCCGCTGATCGAGTCCGGTCAGTTCAAGCCGATTATCGATCGAGTTTTTCCGTTGACGGAAGCGGCGGCCGCGCACGCCTACATGGAAAGCGGCACACACATGGGCAAGATCGTGCTCGAAGTCGCGTAGCTTTAAGGTGCTTACCTGAAAGCTGATCGCACGACGATTCGGATCTCGCTCGAGAATATCGAGCCGGCATCGAGCGCAGCTCGAATGATTCGTGTTCGTCAGAACGCGATCACGGTGCGGATCGAATCGCCGCGCTTCATCAGCTCGAACCCTTCGTTGATCTGCTCGAGAGGCAGCCGATGCGTGACGAGCGGATCGAGCTCGATTTTGCCGTCCATGTACCAATCGACGATCTCGGGAAGCCGATCGAGCCGTGCGCCGCCCATGTAGCAGCCGGTCCAGTGCCGTCCAAGCATCAGGTGCGCGGGCGTCGCGCAAACGTCCGCGCCTTGCGGCGCGACACCAATGACGAAGCTCTGTCCCCACGCGGGATGCGTGCACTCGAATGCCTGTCGCATCGTGGCCGGCAGCCCAATGCACTCGAAGCTGTAATCCGCGCCGCCGCCTGTGAGCTTCATGAGATGACTCGTGAGCTTCGGCACGGTCGTGGGATTCAGGAACTCCGTCGCGCCAAACTGTCTTGCGATCGGTTCTTTCGCCGGATTCGTATCGATCCCGACGATCATGCGTGCGCCCGCGAGCCGCGCGCCCTGCACGACGTTGAGGCCGATGCCGCCGAGGCCGAACACGACGACCGAGCTCGCCTGCTCGATCTTGGCCGCGAACAGTGCGGCACCGAGGCCGGTCGTCGCACCGCAGCCGACATAGCAGATCGGATCGAAAGGGGCGTCGCTGCGCACCTTCGCGATCGTATCGGCGGGCAGCGTCGTGTACTCGGCGAACGTGCCGAGCGCCCAAAGCTGGCTGAGCGGCTTGCCGTTCAGCGAGAAGCGGCTCTCGCGCGGGCGCAGACGCGCAAGTGCCTCGACGCACAGGTTCGTCCGCGCGGATGCGCAATACGCGCATTTGCCGCAACGAGGAATCAAGAACGGAATGACATGATCGCCTGGCGCGAACTGTTTCACGCCCGCGCCGCATTCGACGACGACACCCGCCGCTTCATGGCCGAGGAGCGCCGGAAATTGCCACGGCACGGCACCGTTCAGGACGTGCAAATCGGAGTGACACAGCCCCGTCGCTTTGACCTGAATCAAGACCTCACCCTCGCGCGGGCCCTCGAGGTCGACGAGATCGATGGCGAGCGGTTCGTTCTGAGCGTGTGCGATGGCAGCGCGGACTTTCATGGGTGGCGAGCGATGACGAGCAACGGGTGATCGGCGCAAGAGGCGCGGAAGTATCGACCAGGCGTTCGGAAATTGCGACCAGCGGTGAGCATCTGGACAACCGAGGTCGCGCGCGCCGCGCGTCAAACATCCTGCTTGACAGCTCGCCCTTTGTTCCGCGACCTTCTCGAGCCGTACCCGCCGCGAACAACAAGGAACGACGATGCCGACGCTCACGATCAACGGCAAGCCTTACGAGACCGATGCCGAGCCGGATACGCCGCTCTTGTGGGTCCTGCGGGATTATCTAGGTCTGACGGGCAGTAAGTTCGGCTGCGGTAAAGCGCTGTGCGGTGCCTGCACCGTGCACATCGACGGTTCCCCGACCCGCAGTTGTGTGCTGCCGATCTCATCGGTCGGCAGCGCCAACATCACGACGATCGAGGGTATCGGCGGATCGAACATCGGCAAGGCCGTGCAAGAAGCATGGATTGCGGAAAACGTGCCTCAATGCGGCTACTGCCAATCGGGCCAGATCATGAGCGCCGTCGCGCTCTTGAGCGCCAACAAGCAGCCGTCGGACGCGGACATCGATGCCGCGATGTCGGGCAATATCTGCCGCTGCGCCGCGTACGTGCGAATTCGCGCCGCGATCAAGCGCGCCGCCAGCACGCTTGCCTGACGAGGAGATGCGCATGAATGCAACGAAAGGGAACACGATGAAGGCAAGTCGACGCGACGTTCTCAAGCTGAGCGGTGCACTCACGGTCGCGTTCTGGCTGCCGCCGCCGAAGCGCGCCTTCGCCGATGCTCCGAGCGCAACGAACGCGCTCGTGCCGAATGCGTTCGTGCGGATCGGCGCGGACGATACCGTGACCGTGATCGCCAAGCATGTGGAGTTGGGGCAGGGCGCCTATACCGGTCTTGCGACGATCGTCGCTGAAGAGCTCGATGCGGATTGGAAGCACGTGCGCGTCGAAGCGGCGCCCGCCGATGCATCGAAGTACAACAACACGATGTGGGGCCCGATCCAAGGTACGGGCGGCAGCACGGCGATCGCGAACTCGTTCGAGCAGCTCACGAAGGCGGGTGCGACCGCACGCGCGCTCCTCGTGACGGCCGCCGCGCAGCGCTGGGACGTGCCCGCAGGCGAGATCACGATCGCCTCCGGCGTCGTGCAGCATGCAGCGTCAGGAAAGTCGGCCCGCTTCGGCGAGCTCGTCGCGGATGCCGCGCAATTGCCCGTGCCGACGGATGCAAAGCCGAAGGATCCGAGCGCGTATCGCTTGATCGGACGGCCGATCGAACGCGTCGACAGCCGTGCGAAATCGACCGGCACCGCAATGTATACGCAGGACGTGCGGCTCCCCGGCCTGTTGACGGCGGTCATCGTTCATCCGCCGCGCTACGGCGCGAAGCTCAAGCGCTTCGATGCTTCGAAGGCGAAAGCGATGAATGGCGTGAAGGCGGTCGTCGCATTCGAGACACCGGCACGCACCGGCGTGGCCGTCCTCGCGAGCGACTTCTGGAGCGCGAAGAAGGCACGCGATGCGCTCACGGTCGAGTGGGACGAATCAGCCGCATTTCGCGGCAGCTCGGAAGCGTTGTTCGCGCAATTTCGTGCGCTCGCGCAACAGCCCGGGGATTCCGCGAAGAAGCAAGGTGACGTCGAGGCCGCGCTTCGTGGCGCATCGCGGACCTTGGAGGCGACCTACGAGCTGCCCTATCTCGCGCACGCGACGATGGAGCCGATGAACTGCGTCGTGCGGCTAGGCGAGGACGAGTGCGAGGTCTGGAACGGCGATCAGTTTCAAACTGCCGATCAGTTCGCGCTCGCGAAGTTGCTCGGAATTCGAGCGCAGAACGTCAAGATCCATACGCTCTATGCGGGCGGAAGCTTCGGCCGGCGCGCGAACGCACTGTCCGACTACGTAGTGGAAGCTGCAGCGATCGCGAAAGCTGCCGGGGTTTCCGTGCCCGTGAAGCTGGTGTGGACGCGCGAGGACGATCTGCGCGCGGGATTCTTCCGGCCAATGTTCGTGCACACGCTCAAAGCGGGCCTCGATGCCGAGGGCGCGATTATCGCCTGGCAGCATCGCATCGTCGGTCAGTCGATTCTCGAAGGGACGCCTTTCCACGGCCCCGGTCCGATCGATCCGGCCTCCGTCGAAGGCGCGGCGAATTTGCCGTACGCGATTCCGAACCTGTCCGTCGAGCTGCATTCCCCGAAAGTGCCCGTGCCGGTGCAGTGGTGGCGTTCCGTCGGTTCGACGCACACCGCATTCGCGACCGAATGCTTCATCGACGATATCGCGCGAGCGACGCGCCAGGACCCCTATGCGCTCCGGCGCCGGCTGCTCGCGAATCATCCGCGGCACGTCGCGGCGCTCGATCTTGCGGTCGAGAAATCCGGTTGGAAGCGCGCTCGCGCGAAGGACGAGGTGCTCGGGCTCGCCGTGCATGAATCCTTCGGCTCGGTCGTCGCCGAAGTGGCGCACCTCAGGAAGACGAGCGACGGCATCAAGCTCGAGCGCGTGACCTGCGCGGTCGACTGCGGTCTCGCGGTGAATCCGAACATCGTCGAGATGCAGATGGAGTCCGGCATCGGCTACGGCTTGGCGGCGACGCTCGAAGGCAGGGTCACGCTGAAGGACGGCCAGGTCGAGCAAGGCAACTTCGATGATTATCCCGTGCTGCGCATGATGCAGATGCCGAAGATCGACGTGCACATCCTGCCGCTGCGAACGAAGCCGAGCGGCGTCGGCGAGCCTGGAACGCCCGTGATCGCGCCGGCGCTCTGCAACGCGCTCGCGCTCATCGTCGACGAGCCGCCGCGTACGCTGCCGCTATCGGCAAGCGGAATTCGCCTCGTGTGATGGGTCAGTCGCAGGAGGCGTCGGGAAGGAGGCTCGCGACTGCGAAGCACAAGTCGACGCTTCGATCCGCGGCGTGCGTCCCGTCCTGCGCGGAAGCGTGCCGTGTCGAGCGCATGAGGAGCGCTCTGATACGCTCGGCCGACAGTCGCGGCTCGCGCGCGAGCAACAGCGCAATGCCGCCGCTCACACTCGCCGCCGAGAGGGAACTGCCCGAGAGGAAGTCATAGGAGCCATTCGGCACGAGCGTCAGCACATCCTCGCCGGGCGCGAACAGCATGGCATCCGCCGTGCGCGCATCTCCCAACATATCGACGGCAATCACGCCGGGAATCGACGTCGGGAAGCGATTGTCCGGCTCAGCAGGAGCGGCGCCGACGAACACGATCCCGCGGCCGAGGCCGGTTCGAACGATGCGGGCCAACAGGGGATCGGCGGGTCCACCCAGGCTCAGATTTACGACGTCGAGCTTCGCTTCAATCGCGGCAATCAATGCTTTCGCAAGCGTGAGCGTATTACACCGCGCGTCGGCGCTGCCGGGTTCCGACCAGCACGCACGGAGCGCGTAGAGGCGCGCTGCCGGCGCGATGCCTACGATCCCGAGCGCATTGCCGTCGCTCGCGCCAATGAGGCCTGCTACGGCCGTGCCATGCTTGTCGGGCGAAGCGCCGCGACTCACCGAGCCGACGAAATCCCGATAGTCTGCGATACGGCCTTCCAAATCCGGATGGCGCACATCGACACCGGTATCCACGATCCCGATTCGTACGCCCTCGCCGCGGGACCAGCGATGCGCCGCGCTCACATTGAGCAGGTCCAGATTGCGCTGTAGCGCACGATAGGGATCCGGTTTTGGGCCGGTCAGCGTCTGAAAAGAGTGCAGCGGTTGCACCGACTCCACTCGCCTGTCGCGCTGCAAGCGCGCGATCGTCGCGTCGCGATCGGCGCCCTGCGCCAATTCATAGACCAGGCATTGGACGCCCAATAGCCTGATCGGCCATCCCGTTACCGGGCGCAGCTTGTACGCCGTCGCGATGGAGCGCGATTGCGCGATCGTCCTCGGCGAGACCGAGTAGGGCGCAGGCCCGCTGTAGCTGCGTGCGGTCGATCCCGCGCGCGGGACGAGCGCGGGAGTGTCGTTGCGAATCGTGACGACGATGAGTCGTTCATGATCGACTCCGCTCGACCATTGCAGCGGTTCTTGCAGAGACGGCGCTGTCGTGCATGCCGCGAGCGAGACACACGCAACGAGCAGCGTTAGGTGAGGACGCATCATCGCGGCGCAATCTCCGCAAACGCGGGCTCGGAGAACAACACCCTCGAATCCTGCCGCAACTGTGCCGCGACCTGTTCGACGTGCTTGCTCGTCCGCTGCTCGCCCTCGAGCTGCAGCGTATAGACGCCGGCGCTGTTCGGCCCCGCGACGATATGCGCTCCGAGCGAGCGCACGATCTCATTGAGCTCCCCGATCGTGACCTCTTCGCGGAACACGACTCGAATGACCGGACCCTGCGGCACGGTGGCGGGCGTCGTGAGGGTCGAGAATCGCGGCGCAGTCAACAGCGCGTGCGCTTGGAACCACGTCACGGCAAGCAGCAGGCCGATGATGACCGCCTGCACGCCCGCAGCGATCGCGAGCCACCGCGGGGGGCGTGCCGCGCGAGCAGCGGATCGGCTGGTGCCTTTCGCCGCACGAGGTGTCTCGGCGATCTCGCTCTCTTCTTCTGCCTCGATCCGCTGCATGAGCTTCTGGAACGAAGCCTGCGGCGCGATCACGATCGATTCATCGGCGCGCATGAGCTCGCGCAGGCGGCGCTGCGAGGCGAGCTCCTCTTGACACGCGCTGCACTCGCGCAAGTGCGGCTGAATGCGCTTCAGGTCGCTCGGCGAGATGCGCTCGTTCGCCACCCAAGGCAACAGCTCCCAACACTGTCGATGCTTATCGCTCATGTTGCTCGTAAGGCTGATCATTCTTCCGCTCCGGCCAGGCGCGGCAGTGAACGGCGCAGCTTCTCGCGCGCGTGGAACATCCGTGTCTTTACGGTGTTCACCGGGCATTTCATGATATCGGCTACCTCTTCGCAGGAGTGTCCCATCAAATACGAGAGCTCGAGCACGCTGCGCTGCTCGAGGGGCAGCTCGGCTAGCGCGCGTTCGATCCACTCGCGCTCCTCGCCGAGCGAGTGCTCGTCCACGGCGGCGAGCTCTCCTTCAGTATGCGTTTCGCGGCGCACCGACTGGCGCAGCGTCTTGAGCGCGCGGCGGTAGGCGATTCCGACGATCCACGTCGAGACGCGCGAGGCGCCGCGAAAGTCGCCGGCCTTTTGCCACACGGTCCACAGCGTGTCGTTGATGATCTCTTCGATCAGCTCATGATGCGAGGTCATGCGCATCAGGAAGCGCGCGAGGCGGCGGTGGTAGGTGAGATAGAGCTCCTTGAATGCGGCGCGATCGTGCCCAACGACCAAACGCAACAATTCGAGCTCACGCTCGTTCGTCATGCCCGATGCCGTCGTGGCGCCGGAAGGAGGATTGATAGCCATAGCGCTCAGAATTTCCACATGAGGGCTGCGCTCCATCGATCGCCCGCCCGGTCGGGGCCGAACAGGCGCATCGCGGTGGAGTCCGTGTCGATACGGACGAGATCGAGTTGCAGAGCGTTCCAGGAGAATGCGACCCCGGTGCTCCAGAACCAGTAGCCGGCGTCGAACACATCGGGCAGCTGGTAGTAGCCGACGCCGCCGAACAGCGACCAGCGTTCCGTCACAGGCTGCAGCGCTGCAAGCTCGAAGGACATCGCGTTCTCTCGCCAAGCGGTCCTGCCGTGGCTGTAGATCGAAGCGTCCGGGAAGAAGGCGACGGTGGCCGTGATCAGGTTGCGGTAGCTGAGCGAGCCGTTCCACTCCCCGTAGTCATAGTCGCCGCGCTCGCCTGGATAGAAATAGCGCGTGTAAGAGGCGTAGGCGGACCAGCGCTCTCCGAGCGTCCAGGTGTGCGTGAGGCTCGCGGTCAGCTCGTACTTCGCATCGAGCCAATCGCCGAGATCGACCGATGATGCGCCGGCGCCGAGCGACCACCCGGCGCCAAGCTGACGATAGGCGCCCACTTGCACAGCGGGATCTCCGCGCGTCTGCGAAAGTCCCCTCGAGGCATAGTCGCTGAGCGCAGCGAGCGAGCCTCCCCAGCCGTCGCCCGCCATGGCCGAGCCGAAGGGAAGGAGCGCGCACAAGAGGAGCGCCGCGTATGAGCGCGTCCGAGGCAATCGCCGAAATGAAGTGCGATCACTCATCGTTCGCTGTCGTGGGTGCCGAGCGCACGATTTGACCGCGGATCGCGTCTGCGGGGAAGCCGCTCGACGCACGTTCGCCGTCGTCTCATGGCCGCCCTCCTGTCGGGCGTTCTAGGGCATCAATCCGCTAAGTACCCGCGGAGGGCGATTTGGTTCTGCCGGCCGGCAAGCGGGAGGCGCCGCGGGCTTCTCGAGCGGGTCAGCCAACGAGCCGGTCGGTCGGCAGGACGGTATCGGGAGGGATCCCGGGTTCGTCGCGGTACTTCTCGTAAATCGGCCCGAAATCGGTGGCGTAGGCGGATTCGAAGAGATCCTCGAACCGATCGATGACGAAGTAGGTCTTCTGAAAGTCGTCGATGAGATAGTTCGTCCTCATCACTCGGACCAGATCGAACGCGATACGGTGCGGTGTCTTGCTCTCCACGCTGTACACCGTCTCGCCCTTGGAAGACAGAATCCCCGAGCCGTAGACGCGCAAGCCGCGCGGAGTGCGGATCAGGCCGAACTCGACCATGTACCAGTAGAGGCGCGCGAGCATCTTGAGGCCGCCCGCGGCGACCGCCTTCGGACCGGCTGCCCCATACGCCTGCATGAAGCGCGCGAACACCGGATTCGTAAGCAACGGCACGTGGCCGAAGAAGTCGTGAAAGATGTCGGGCTCGACGAGGTAGTCGAGCTCGTCCCAACGACGAATCCACACCGTGACGGGGAAACGGCGGCTCGCGAGGTGCGCGAAGAAGTGCTCCTCCGGAATCAGGCCCGGTACGGCGACGACTTGCCAGCCCGTCGCCTCGTTCAGAATACGATTGGTATCGTCCATGCGCGGGATGCGATCGGGCGGTGCGCCCAAAGCACGCGTACCCTCGATGAACTCCGGCGCCGCATACTGCTCGAGCAGCTTGATCTGTCGCGCGTACAGCGTCTTCCAGATCTCGTGATCCTCGGCCGTGTAGCGCTCCCACTCTTGCGGGACGGTGTAATCGCTCGCGGCACGCGTGTAGTCGCCGCGCAGTTGCACGGGATTCTGCGTGGGCGCATCAGGCCTCTTGGTCATGCGAGCGAAGATACACCGCGCTAAATGCTCGCGCGATCAGTAAACTTGCATGTATACATGGTCGAGAGACTGACAGTTGAGCGTTTGCGGTCGGGATGAAGGGTTTCTTCCTTCTGGCCGTCGACCGTCAACTGTCGATCGTCGACTGGGGATCAAATTCATCCAAGGCGCTGCATACCAATGAGCTCAGAAGAAACGTCGCTCGATATATTGCTCGACCGCAATCGCGCGTGGGCCGGCAGCATGACACGCGTCGATCCGCAATTTTTCTCGCGCCTTGCGCAGCAGCAGGCACCGCGCTATCTCTGGATCGGCTGCTCGGACAGCCGCGTGCCGGCAAACCAAATCCTCGGGCTCATGCCGGGCGAGATCTTCGTTCATCGCAACGTCGCGAACGTCGTCGTCCACAGCGATCTCAATTGTCTATCGGTGATCCAATTCGCGCTCGACGTGCTGAAGATTCGCCACATCATCGTGTGCGGTCACTATGGCTGCGGCGGTGTTCGTGCCGCGCTCTACGATTCGAAGCTCGGGCTGATAGACAACTGGCTGCGCCACGTGCAGGACGTGCGCAATCGCAATCGAGACGAGCTGAAGACCCTGAAGGACGACGAGGCGCGGCTCGTTCGTTTATGCGAGCTCAACGTGCTTTCGCAGGCGATCAATGTCGCCGAGACGACCTTGCTTCAGGATGCCTGGCAGCGAGGTCAGGTCGTATCCGTCCACAGCCTGATCTACGGGCTCGACAACGGAATTTTGCGCAGCTTGGGCAAGAGCTTCGATGGGCCTGAGGATGTGCAGGTGAGAAAGCGGGCGCTCGGCTGGTAAGCGGATTCGCGGATGATGGCGGAGAGCAATGCGGACTTTGGCGGTGAACCGTCGGCCCAAAAACAAACCGCGGAGCCTCCGGCCAGGGAGACTTCCGCGGCAATGTTTGGGAAGCGCTAACGCGCCGCGACGGTTCGATTCTTTTGGCTGATCGGGCCCGCGTCTTGAACCTCGACCGTCCATGCTTTTTCGCCGACCGGCGAAATCTCCACCGTGCCCCGGCTGACGGAGTCAGCCGACGGAGCAGATGGAACTAGCATCGCCGATCCCCACAACACCGCACCGACAAGCGCGAATGCGGCTGCCCCACCTACAATCGTTCGCGAATCAATTGTCATAACGCTCTCCTCCCCGAGACCGCTTGATGGCTGTCTCGATGCGAGTCGAACTGTTGTTCGCTCGCGCGATAGACCAAGACACGGAGCCACAATATTCCTTTTGCTTGTCTGCTCCGTGAGACAGGTCACAGCACGTAAGGGGTGAAGTTGGTGTTTGGATGGATCGCGACGCAGGTCTCAGCTTGCGAAACGCTCATCTTTTCCTGCATTCCATAATGTGTCCGCTCGCATTTTCTTGTCTCCCGCTGTCGTGGCAAACGAGAGGCAAAAGCGTTATCACGAGCCGAGCTCGTGTGCAGGGAAGACGCGCTTGCGCGCCTCAGAAGAGCTCGATTTCTCCGGCGTGATTCGCGGCGCGCGCCTCATCGTGGCGCTCGGCTTGCGCTCGCGCGTCCTCCGCGGTCGCGCCTTGCACCATGAGCTGGAAAATCTCGCGCTCCTCCTCGGTGCGATACAAGCGCTGCAGCGTGCTGAAGAGCCGCTGCCAACTTTCGCGCTGGGTCGTCTGCGCGCGGTTGCACACGAACATGGCGAGCGAGGTGAGACTGTAGCGAACATGGCCCAAGCGCTGGGTCAGCTTGTCGTAGAACTGAAAAGCGACGACTGCGGAGGCCATTTGATCGTGGATCGCAGCGACTTGCTGCTGAAGCTTGCCGTCGAGCTTGTCGCGCAGCTCCGGCGGCAGGTCCTCGCCCAGGGCTTTCAGCGCACGCGTCGTTTCGCTCAAGCCCGTGAACGCCTTGATCAGCGCATCGACGGCTTGGTCGGACTCGGCGAGCGCGGACTCCATCTGCGCTTCGCAAAGACCGAGCATGTGCGCGATCTGCCGCTCGGGCGTCCAGTCCGAGGCTGCGGGCTCCGGGGTCGGATCGTCGCTCGGCGGAATGAATTCGGAAGTCGTTCGCATGTCGACTCGGGCCGTGATCGTTACAGCACCTTCGCGATCGTCGCGAGCAGCTGATCGGGATTGAAGGGCTTGACGATCCAGCCGGTCGCACCGGCTTGCTTGCCGCGTTGCTTCGTGTCCTGCCCCGACTCTGTCGTCAGCACGAGCATGGGCGTGAACTTGTAGGTGTTGAGCGCGCGCAGCTCGCGCAGGAGCGTGAGCCCATCCATGCGCGGCATGTTCACGTCGGTGAGCACGAGATCCGCTGCGCTCGTCTTTGCGAACTCCAGCGCTTCGACGCCGTCGGCCGCCTGCACGACTTTGTAGCCCGCGCCTTCGAGCGTATAGCGAACCATCTGCCGCATCGAGGCGGAATCGTCGACGGCGAGAATGACTTGACTTGCGGCAGCCGGCATTGCGCTTCGCTCCAGTGCTCGATTCTGAGTTATAGGCCTGCGCTCGCTTGTCGCAGGCGGTTACGCCGCCTTAAGGCGGTACCTGGGCTTGTAGCGGCGCTACGCGGCCGTAGTTGAGGGCCAAATGACAATCTGGGCTTAGGACGGAGACCTGAGTCTCAGGCGCGGCCCGAGGCCGCCGGGCGGGCGAGAGGCGAAGCGAGCCGCAGGAACGGTCGAGTGCGGGAAACGCTCAAGGCGTTTGCGGTAGACGCGCCGCGCGCACGAAAACTGCCAACTGCGTATCAGAAGCGGAAAAGTGTGACGCACTACAGTGCCGCGCTGGAACCAGACATAAAGGGGCTGGCGGGCGTCTCTCTCGAGACCGCGGGCGCCATCCGAGAGGCGTAGTTCGCATGGGCGTTTCCGAGACGATCGTCGCTGCAATGATTGGCGCCATGGCGACCGTGACAACGGCCTTGTTCCAGTTGTTCGGCGCCTTCCGAGCACGCGGCAAGACGGATAACTCGAAGCCGAAGCGCGGCTTGACGCTGCGTTCGATCCTCGCGGTCTTCGCGCTCATGGTCGCATCTGCCGCGGGCGGGTTTCTTTATTCGGAGCTCCTCAAACAGCGTCACAACGAAGATATTCGCGCACTGCGCGAAGAGCTGAAGGAGCTCAAGAGCGAGTTGAAGCAGGAGCTCACGGCTGCAGCAGGCGCCCGCAGCACGCCGGCACTATCGACGGTCGCGGCGCAGGACGCTGCGCCTGCAACGCGCGAGTCGCCCTCGCAACCCGACCCATTCGGCGCGCAACAGAGCAGCGCGGAATCCGTCGCGTACGTGCCTGCTTGCCGCGCGAGCGTCGTCGGTGCGGAGTGCGAAGAGTCGGACGCGCAGCGTATCGCGCTTTGCGGCACGATCCCGAGCTACGCTGACGTGCGCGCGATCGAGCTATTCGTGCAGCCCGACGCGGTCCAGAATCCGTGGGAGGAGCATCGCGTGCTCTTCGAGCAGGATCTCGGCGGCGCGAAGTTCACCGGTAAATCGTTCGAGTATGCGCAGGGCATGGAGCACAGGGCGGTGTGCGTGAACTTCATGCACTGGAGCAGCCAGCATCCTCACATCGCCCGTCTGCTCGTCGAGTATGGCTTCGGCCCAGCCGAGCCGGCACCGCTACCCGACACTTCGTTCGATGAGCTCGAGCCGACAACCGTATCGACGACAACGCCAGCCGTGATCGCCGGACCGATCAGAGAGTGACGTGCCGCGGTGATTAGCGGCTGCCATTCAAGAACAAGATAATCTCGCCAAGCACGCCAAGCTCGCCAAGGTAAGAATGAGAAAAACACTTTCGCAGAGAAGCGGATCTCTGCGCCTCCGCGTTTCTGCGAAATAATCTTCTTACTCTTACCTTGGCGAGCTTGGCGAGCTTGGCGTGCTTGGCGAGATTTCTCTTCTGATTAGGACCTGCACGTGCGGCGAGATTTCTTCTCGAAGTTTAGCTCATCGTCATCAGCTTGACTGCGAAGATGCCCCACATTGCCCACAGCACGATCGTGCTTGCGACGTATGCCTGGAAGCGGCGGATGACTTTGTTGT
>JBDZVE010000004.1:66899-79619 GCA_040255535.1 Lysobacterales bacterium
CACAGCACGATCGTGCTTGCGACGTATGCCTGGAAGCGGCGGATGACTTTGTTGTGCGTCAGGTGAATGTAGGTGTGGTACGCGCGCAGCACGACGAAGCCCCACGCGCAGGCGAGCAGGAGCGCCGTCGTGAGCTTCGTGATCGCAATGAACCCGCACAGGACGTAGAACAGCACCGGCACTTCGAACAGGTTGCGGAAGTGATCCGCCGATCTCAAGTTCTGCATCGTCTCCGCCATCTGGCGGGACGTCGCGATCTGCTGCGGATGAATGCGCCGTGCACGCAGCTCCCCGATGCGGTCCTGGTACAGGCGAAACCACGCGATCGCGATCAGCAACGTCATCGCAATCGTGGGTACGAGAATGGCGTATTCGATCGGCATGCGATGGTTGCTGCCTACATGACCTTGATCGGGATGTCTCGAATGCGCGTACGCCATTCGGCCGGGCCGGTCTCGTGCACGGAGACGCCGCGGGCATCGACCGCGACCGTGACGGGCATGTCCTTCACCTCGAATTCGTAGATCGCTTCCATGCCTAAGTCGCCGAACGCGACGACTCGGCTCGCTCGAATCGCTTTGGATACGAGGTAGGCCGCACCGCCGACTGCCATCAGATACGCGGCACGATGCTCCTTGATCGCAGCGATCGCTTCCGGGCCGCGTTCCGCTTTCCCGACCATCGCGATGAGCCCCGTCTTCGCAAGCATCATGTGCGTGAACTTATCCATGCGCGTGGCCGTCGTCGGACCCGCGGGCCCCACGGCTTCACCTTTGACCGGATCGACCGGGCCCACGTAGTAGATGACGCGATTCTTGAAATCGAGCCCCTCGGGCAGCGGCTTGCCTGCTTCGATGAATTGGCTCAGGCGCTTGTGCGCGGCATCGCGGCCCGTGAGCATCTTGCCCGAGAGGAGCAAGCGCTCGCCTGGCTGCCAGCTTGCGACGTCTTCCCGCGTCAGCGCGTCGAGGTTGACGCGACGCGCTTCAGCAGATGCTTCGTAAGTCAGTTTCGGCCAGACATCGAGCGAGGGCGGATCGAGCTTTGCGGGCCCCGTGCCGTCCAACACGAAATGCGTGTGGCGCGTCGCTGCACAGTTCGGGATCACCGCGACGGGCAGCGAGGCGGCGTGCGTCGGATAGTCTTTGATCTTCACGTCGAGCACGGTCGTGAGGCCGCCGAGGCCCTGCGCGCCGATGCCGAGTGCGTTGACCTTATCCAGGATCTCGAGACGCAACGCCTCGATCTTGGTCTTCGGCCCGCGCGCGCGAATCTCGTGGATGTCGATCGGCTCGAACAGCGACTCTTTCGCAAGCACGACCGCCTTCTCCGCGGTGCCGCCGATGCCGATGCCGAGCATCCCGGGCGGACACCAGCCGGCACCCATCTCGGGCACGGTCTCGAGGAGCCAATCGACGATCGAATCGGACGGATTCAACATCGTGAGCGCGGCCTTGTTCTCCGAGCCGCCGCCCTTGGCCGCGAGTGCGATCTCGAGCGTATCGCCCGGGACGACTTCCATGTGAATGACGGCAGGTGTGTTGTCGCGCGTGTTCTTCCGATCGAACGCGGGATCCGCGACGATCGATGCGCGCAGCTTGTTGTCCGGGTGATTGTACGCGCGGCGTACGCCCTCATTGATCATCTCGGCCAGGCTGAGCTTCGCATCCCATTGCACGCCCATGCCGACCTTCGCGAAGACGGTGACGATGCCCGTGTCCTGGCAGATCGGGCGATGTCCTTCCGCGCACATTCGCGAGTTCACGAGGATTTGCTTGATCGCATCTTTCGCCGCGGGGCTCGCTTCCATTTCGTACGCCTGAGACATCGCGCGGATGAAATCGGGCGAATGATAGTAGGAGATGTACTGAAGCGCGTCGGCGACGCTTTGAATGACGTCTTCTTGCTTGATCGCAGGCATGATGATCGCAGGGCCGGAAGCAAGGGCGCAATTTACCACAGCCGTTAGTGGCTTTCTGATTCTTGGCTCGAGTCAAGAAGCAAGCTGCTTCAGACGTTCCAGGTACGCTTGTTCATCTGGCGGGCGGCCGGTGCGTTGCGCTTCCCAGAGCGCTTCGGCGAGGCATTCGATGATCGCGTGCTCGGCCTCATGCTCGTTGCCGCGCTTGCGCGCGACCGCTTCGAACAACGCGCGAATGCCGGCAGGACGGTTCGTTGCGATCTGATCGCGTACTGCGAGATGCAGACCCATGTGCAAGAACGGATTCGACTGGCCGCCTTCGGGTGTGTAGTCGCGCGCGACGTCACCCTCCGGATCTTCGAGCGCCGCGTGATACTCGGGATGGAGCGCAATCACGTCCGCGATCTGCGCCTCGAGCGGCTCCATCGGCTTGCCCTCGCGATACTTGCGCCAGGCCTCGATGTAGACGCGCCGCAGGTCGTCGCGGGATTGTGTGTGGAAGAAGGGCATTGGCTTCGCGTGTAGAGTGCAGTGCACGTGTAAGGTGCAAAGTGTGACGTGTAGCGTCAGAGGCGCCGAACGCCGTTCTGACCTTACACTTTACACCTTACACCCTACACTTCCTTCGCTGGGTACTCGCACAAATCTCTAATCAAGCACTCGGGACACTTGGGCTTGCGTGCGATGCACGTGTAGCGGCCGTGAAGAATGAGCCAGTGGTGTGCATCGTGTCGATATTCCGCGGGCACGACCTTGAGCAGCTTGTCTTCGACCTCGCGCACGTTCTTGCCTGGCGCAATACCGGTGCGGTTCGCGACGCGGAAGATGTGAGTGTCGACCGCGATCGTCGGCTCGCCGAAAGCGGTATTGAGAATCACGTTCGCCGTCTTGCGGCCGACGCCTGGAAGCGCCTCGAGCGCTTCGCGCGAGCGCGGCACTTTTCCGCCGTGCCGTTCGATCAGAATACGGCACATCTCGATGATGTTCTTTGCCTTCGTGTTGAAGAGTCCGATCGTGCGGATGTACGGGGAGAGCCCTTCGACGCCGAGCTTCAGCATCGCCTCGGGCGTGTTCGCGTGCTTGAAGAGCACGCGCGTCGCGGCGTTCACGCTCTTATCGGTCGCCTGCGCCGAAAGGATCACGGCCACGAGCAGCTCGAAAGGCGTTCGATACTCGAGCTCCGTCGTCGGTGAGGGATTGGCTTGTTTGAAGCGGGAGAAAATCGCTCGGATCTTCTTTGGACTCATTCGGCGGCCGTGTCTCGATGCTGTAGCCAGTGGCGCGCGGCGAGGAGCAGCCCGAACGAGATGAACGCACCGGGAGGCAACATCGCGAGCAGGAAGCCCATATCGACGCGAAACAAGGTGATCTCGCCGGCCATGGAGCCGATGAGCGCCTGGGCATCATGCAGGATCGAGCCGCGGCCCACGATTTCGCGTGCAACGCCCAGGATAAATAGGACGAGCGCGATCGATGCGGTGAGCTTCGCGACCCGGTTGAGCGTCTCGCGTGCCGATGTGCCCGCGTGCATGGCGTGCACGAGCGCGAGATTCGTGACGACGAGCGGCAGGAATATGCCGAGCGTCTCCCGTGCGACGTGAAACCAGGCGCGCATCGCTAGCTCGACGATCGCGACGACGCTCGCGCTGACGAGCAGGATCGCCAGCAAGCGCGTGTCGTCATCGAGCCAGCGAGTGAGGAGCGCGATGAGGCCCGCACAGATGCAGCCGACGAGCATCGTCATGATCCCGGCGCTCACGGCGCTTACGATCGTGTCGCTCGCCGCGATCAACGGGCAGACGGACGCGATCCAGAAGAGGCTCGCGTGTCGCATGTGCTCGCTTGGCTCGACATCTTTGCTCATGGGCGAAGGCGCTCAATTGTCCGCGAAGAGGGCTTCCTTGTGCAGGCGATAGAATTCGAGCGATCTTCTCACGGCCTTGACGATCGCGCGCGGCGTGATCGTGGCGCCCGTGAACGCATCGAAGTCCCCGCCGTCCTTGCGCACCGTCCAGCGTTGCTGCGGCGGATTCGACAGCGACAAACCTCCGAACGCCTGCAGCCAATCGGCTTCTCGCGTCTCGAACTGATCGCCGAGTCCGGGCGTCTCGTTGTGGTGAAGCACCTGCACGCCGATCAGCGTGCCATCGTAGGCGATCGCGACGAGCAACTCGATGGGGCCGCGGTAGCCGTCCGGCGCGATTGGGCGCAGCACGGCCGCGACCGGTCGTCCGTTCTTGCGGGCGCGATACACGGCAACCGGACGTGCGGTTCCGAGCAAATCGGGTGCAGTGACCTCGATCCTGTCCAGGAGCGGTTCATTGTCGTAGCTGTTCGGCGCGAGCAGCGCGCTCAGACCGGCGGTCACGCCCGATCGTTGGTTCATCGCGATGCGCTCGCGCGTCACGCCCGCGAGCCACACGAGCACGGCCGTCAGGAGCGCAAGCACGCTGCCGAGCGCGAGTATCGCGACGGCGGCCCGGCGGCGAGCGGGCTGAGGCTCAGGGTCGTTCGGCGTGCCCATAAATGCGTGGAATCGTGTAACGATCGATCAGCGGAACAGCGACATTCATCAGCAATACCGCGAACGCGACGCCGTCCGGATAGCCGCCCCACGTTCGGATCGTATACGTGAGCACGCCGATGCCGCTTGCATAGATGAGCCGCCCGCGGTCGCTCGTTGCAGCGGACACGGGATCGGTCGCGATGAAGAACGCGCCGAGCATGCTCGCGCCGGACGTCACGTGGAACACCGGGCCCGCATAGGCGCCGGGGTCGAACGCGTACATGATGGAAGCGCACACGACGAGCGAGCCCAGCATCGCCACCGGAATCTGCCAACGGATGATGCGAAGCGCGAGCAGCGCGATTCCGCCGATGAGCGTCGCGAGATTGATCCATTCCCAACCGCGCCCGCCGAAGCCGCCGAAGATCGGACTTGCGTGTGCTTCCTGCATCGTCATGCCCATCGCCAGGTTCGTGCGCAGCGCATCGAGCGGAGTGGGCGAGGTGATCGCATCCCAGCGAAACGCGTCGGGCAGATGTCCCGTGAGAATCGTCGTCAAGGTTTGCCAGAACGACAGCTCGGTCGTGCGCAATTCCGGCACGTCGGGCGGGAGCCACGTGAGAAGTTGCGCCGGAAACGAGACGAGCAGCACCGCGTAGCCGACCATCGCGGGATTGAAGATATTCATGCCGAGCCCGCCGAATGCGTGCTTCGCGAGCAGAATCGCGAATGCCGTGCCGCTCACGACGAGCCACCAGGGCGCGAGCGGCGGCAGGCACAACGCAAGGAGGAGCGCCGTGATCACGGCCGTACCGTCGGTGAGATATTGCCGCAACGGCTTTTTGCGCAAGCGAAGCGCGAGCGCTTCGGCGGCGAGAGCGGCCGCGATCGCGAGCGCGCTCTGAATGAGCAGACCCGGGCCGAAGAACACGACGTGCACGGCCATCGTCGGGAGCAGCGCGTAGATGACGATCCGCATGAAGCGGGCGACGGTGTTCGGCGCCACGACATGCGGAGGCTGAGAGGTAGGGAACTCCACGTCTAAGATTCCTTGCGGCGCGCCTGACGTCGTTTCTCTTCCAGCCGCGCGCGTTGCTCCGCCTCGAGGCGCTGCAGACGTGCGGCCCGGCTCTCGTAGCGCAGGCGCGAGTCCCGCGCATCGTCGCGCGCGCGCAGGTGCTCGGCGAGTCGAGGCTTCGCTTCGCGAAACCGTGCGACGAGAGGAATTTGGCTGGGGCAGACATAGTCGCAGCAGCCGCACTCGATGCAATCCATGAGACCGTATCGTTCCAGTCCAGCGAGATCCATCGCGCGCGCATTCAGGTGTAATTGCTGGGGCAAGAGGTACGCAGGGCACACCTCCGAGCAGTTGCCGCAGCGAATGCATGGCATCTCGGGTTGGCGCGGCTGGAGATCCATCGCCGAGGCGGCAACGATGCAGTTCGTTCCTTTGACGACGGCGACTTCATCGGTCGACAACGGCATTCCCATCATCGTGCCGCCCATCAAGAGCCGCTCGACTCGAGGCGTGTAGCCTGCGCACTCGGCGATCAGTTGTGCGACCGGTGTGCCGAGGCGAGCTTCGAGATTGCGCGCCCGCTCTACGCCATCGCCCGTGATCGTCACGACGCGGCTCACGACCGGCTCTCCATCCCGAACCCACCGAGCGACTGCCGCTGCAGTGCTCACGTTGTGACAAAGAATGCCGATGTCGGGCGGCAAACCCGCAAACGGAACTTCGCGGCCGAACACCGACGCGATGAGCTGTCGTTCGCCGCCGGACGGATATATCGTCGGGACGATCTGGATGCGGATGCGGTCGTCCTCGATCTTTGCGAGTGCCGCGCGCAACGACTCGGCGGCGAGCGGCGCGTCATCCTCGAGGGCGATGATGCCCTCGCGCGCTTGCAAGGCATGCATCAGGATGCGAGCGCCGTGCAGCACATCATCGGCGCGCTCGCGCATCAACATCTCGTCGCAGCTGATGTACGGCTCGCATTCCGCCCCGTTGATCAAGAGCGCAAGCTCGGCCGCTTGCGCGCCCGTCGCGAGCTTCGCCGAAATTGGGAAAGCGGCGCCGCCGAGACCGACGATGCCGCCCCGACCGATCCACTCGCGCAGCTCGAGCGGGTCCACCGCGAGGAAATCCTGAATCGTGCGTTCGGGCGGATGACGCGTCTCGCGCGCGTCGCTCGCGATGACGATGCTCGGCGCCGGCATGCAATCGCGAGTGACGGAAGGTCGCGGTTCGATCCCGACGACTTCGCCCGACACGGGCGCGTGTAGCCAGGCACTGACGTCTCCGGTCGGCCGCGCGATCGCTTGCCCGATTGCGACGCGATCGCCGATTGCGACGATCGGCATCGCGGGGTGCCCTGCGTGCTGATCGAGCGGCAGGACCGCGAGCGCCGGTGCAGAGGCCTGCGCGATCGGCTCGCGCGTCGAGCGCTCCTTGTGCGCTTCGAGTCGCAAGCCTCCGCGCGCACTGTTCCCTTGCAGCATCGCTCAACCCGGGAGCGCGCGGAACCGAGCCGCTTCGATGACCTCGGTGATGGATGCCGAGGCGGGCCGCATTTCGATGCAATCGACGGGGCAGGGTGGGATGCACAACTCGCAGCCGGTGCAATCGGCTGCGATCACCGTGTGCATATAGCGCGACGCGCCGACGATCGCATCCACGGGACACGCTTGAATGCATTTCGTGCACCCGATGCAGGCAGGCTCGTCGATCCAGGCAACCATCGGGACCGATGGCATGATGCCGAACTCGGGATCGACGCGCTTCGGCGGACGGCCGAGAAGCGCCGCGAGCACCTCGGCCGTGCTGTCGCCGCCAGGCGGGCATTGATTGATATCGGCACTGCCTTCCGCAAGCGCCGTCGCATACGGCCGGCATCCCGCAAACGTGCAGCGACCGCATTGAGTTTGCGGCAGCACGTCGTTGATGCGCTCGATGAGCCTCGCGCGAGCCGTCGCATCGGCGCCTCTCGCGGCAAATCGGCTCGCGAGCAGCGACAATGCGGCGAGGCCCATCATCAATGCGAAAGCGATGAGCTCTGTCATTCGGGAATCAACCCAATGAAGCCCATGCACCCAAGCGCGATGAGCCCGGCGGAGATGAGCGTGATCGGCGCTTCCTTGAAGGGTCCGGGAATGTCTGCGTAGCGAAGGCGCTCGTAAATCGTCGCGGCGGCGAGCAGGAGAACGGCAAATGCCCCGGCGGCACCTGCCGAGAGCATCAAGAGCTGCATGAGCTTCGGCGCGAGCTCGCGGCTCAAGAGCGCGACACCGAGCAGCGCGCTGTTCGTTGCCAGCACCATGGCGAAGGCGGGTCTCGCGGGAATTCGCTTTCCGGTGCGACGCATGAGGAGCTCGATACCGGAAATCACGACGAGCACGATCGCGACGAACGCCGGCGTGCGCAAGTACGAGAACCCGAGCGGCTCGAGCACGGAACCGTTCAAGAGCCAGGTCGCGACCGCGACGAGCGGAATCGCGATCGCGTGCGCATGTACGAGCCCGAGCGCGTTCTCATAGACATCCGTCGTATCCACGAACGGACGCCAGCCCTCGACTCCGCGTATCGCGACGACGCTCACGAGCACGGCGCTGAGGAGAATGAGGAGGAGGGAGGACATTGCTACAGGCTACAGGCGACAGGCTACAGGCGACAGGTTGCGGGCGATGAGCGACGCGATGCGGGCTACACAGGCTACAGACCACAGGCTACAGACGGACCGAGCGGCTGCGTACCCAATTATAGGCGCTGAACGTATAGCTGCCGGCCACGCGCAGGCGGTCGGTTCTCTGGCTGTAGCCTGTAGCCTGAAACCTGTCGCCGGTGAAGTGACCTCGGGTCACTTCACCTTCATCCCCACTTCCGCCCCCGCATCCGGCGCGAGCAGGAAGATGTCTTTGCCGCCGGGGCCGGCGGCGAGCACCATTCCTTCGGATGTCCCGAAGCGCATCTTGCGCGGTTTCAAATTCGCGAGCACGAGCGTGAGGCGGCCGATGAGCTGATCCGGTGTGTAGGCGGATCGGATGCCGGCGAAGACGGTTCGTTGCGCATCCCCGATGTCGACGGTGAGCTTGAGGAGCTTGTCTGCACCTTCGACCGTTTCGGCGCTCACGATCTTCGCGATTCTGAGGTCGAGCTTCGCGAAGTCGTCGATCGTGATTGTGGGAGGGCTCGGGGCTGCGGTTTGGGACTCGGGGCCAGACGTGCCCCCCGGCTGTGCCGCGGGCATCGCGTCGAATAGCGCTTCGAGTTGCTTTGGGTCGACTCGCTGCATCAAGTGCTCGTACGGCTTGATCGTTCCGGCGGTGTCCTCGTCCAATTGCGACCACCGCAACGGCAGCGGCATGCCGAGGAGTGCCGCGGCACGCTCGGCCGTGCGCGGCAGAATGGGCGCGAGATAGAGCGTCAAGCGGCGAAACGCATGGATGCAGTCGGAGCACACTTGGTGCAAGCGCTCGGCTTGCGACGGGTCTTTCGCGATTTCCCACGGCTTCTCGCGATCGATCGCGGCATTGATCGCATCTGCCAGATCCATGATCTCGCGCACGGCCTTGCCGAACTCGCGCTCTTCGTAGAACGCGCGGATACGGGATTCGCGCTCGCGCGCGAGCGCGGTCCATTTCGCGGTCGCGACTTCCCGGCTCGTATCGACCGCGAGGACCTTGCCCTCGAAACGCTTCGTGATGAAGCCGGCCGCGCGGCTCGCGATGTTCACGTACTTGCCGACGAGATCGCTGTTGACGCGTGCGACGAAATCATCCGGGTTGAAGTCGAGGTCCTCGACGTTCGCGTTGAGCTTCGCCGCAAGATAGTAGCGAAGCCACTCGGCGTTCATGCCGATGTCGAGATAGCGCAGCGGGCTGATGCCGGTGCCGCGCGACTTCGACATTTTCGCGCCGGACACCGTGATGAAGCCGTGTACGTAGACGTGATCCGGGACCTTACGCGCCGCGAACTTCAGCATCGCGGGCCAGAAGAGCGTGTGGAAGTAGATGATGTCCTTGCCGATGAAGTGGATCTGCTCGACGTCGGGTGAGGACAGGAACTCATCGAAGCTGCGCGTCTCGCCGTTCGCACGCGCCTTGCCGCTGTCGAAATAGCTCTTGAGCGAGGCGAGATAACCGACCGGCGCGTCGAGCCAGACATAGAAGAACTTGCCTGGCGCGTCGGGAATCGGAATCCCGAAGTAAGGCGCGTCGCGCGAGATGTCCCAGTCGCCGAGCGCCTGATCGCCTTGGCCTTTGAGCCACTCGCGGGCCTTGTTCGCAACAGCCAGCTGCAAGCGGCCGGGCGCGTTCAACCATTCGTTCAAGAATTCGATGCAGCGCGGGTCGGACAACTTGAAGAAGTAGTGATCCGAAGTCTTGCGCACGGGCGTCGCGCCGGAGATCGTCGAATAGGGATTGATGAGATCGGTGGGCGCGTACACGGTGCTGCAGACTTCGCAGGCATCGCCGTACTGATCTTTCGCGTGGCAGTTCGGGCACTCGCCCTTGATGTATCGATCCGGCAGGAACATCTGCTTGATCGGATCGAAGAACTGCTCGACGGGCTTCACGTAGATGAGTCCCGCCGCCTTGAGCTTAAGGTAGATATCGGTCGAGAGCTCGACGTTCTCGGGCGAGTGCGTCGAGTGCCAGTGATCGAACGAGATCGCAAAGCCTTCGAGATACTTGGCGCGGTCCTTGCCGATCCGCTCGACCAGCTCCTCCGGCTTTACGCCTTCCGCTTCCGCCTTGAGCATGATCGGCGCGCCATGCGCATCGTCCGCGCACACGAAATGGGCGCGATTGCCCAGCATGCGTTGAAAGCGCACCCAGATGTCCGCCTGGATGTACTCCATGATGTGGCCGATGTGAAACGGCCCGTTCGCGTAGGGCAGTGCGGTCGTGACGAACAGGTTGCGAGGCGAGGGATGCGTCATTACGGGGCGGTGCCGGATTCGATCGAAGGGTGCGAATTATGGCACGAGAGACGACCGAATCGCGGCGCGGCCGCGCGCGAGTGGGGCGGGGGTGAAGACGCGGCTGTTCGCCGTGGGCAATCAGCCGATGTCTTTTACGGCCTCGAACTTCGCCTTGTTGATGGCCTTCTTGTACGCGTCCTTGCCGGAGATCACGCCCTTCTCGAGAAGCTCCTGGATCGCCGAGTCCATGAGCCGCATGCCGTACTGGGCGCCGCTCTGCATCGTGTTCTCGAGCTGATCGAGCTTGCCCTGGCGGATGAGATTCGCGACCGCCGGCGTGTTGACTAGAATTTCGAGGGCCGCGACGCGTCCCGGCTTGCCGGCGCGCGGAATGAGCTGCTGCGAGATGACGCCGCGCAAGGACGTCGAGAGCATCGCGCGCACGTGCGATTGCTTGTCGGCCGGGAAGGCGTTCACCATGCGATCGACCGTCGCGGCGGCGCCGTTCGTGTGCAGCGTGCCCATCACGAGAATGCCCATCTCGGCGGCGGTGACCGCGATGCTCATCGTCTCGTAGTCGCGCAACTCGCCGACGAGGATGACGTCCGGATCCTCGCGCAGGGCGGAGTGGAGCGCCTCCGAGAACGAGGGACTATGCGAGCCGATCTCGCGCTGGCTCACGAGGCAGTTCTTGCGCGGATGCACGAATTCGATCGGGTCTTCGATCGTGAGGATGTGACCTCTCAAGCGCGAGTTCATGTCATCGATCATCGCCGCGAGCGTCGTCGACTTACCGGAGCCGGTCTTGCCGGTCACGAGAATCAAGCCGTTGTTGACCTTGCAGAGATTGCGCACGGCATCCGGCATGTTGAGCTGATCGAGCGTCAATGCCTTCGAAGGGATTGCTCGGCAGACCGCGCCCAGACCGTAAAGGTGGCGCATGACATTCACGCGAAAGCGCGATACGCCCGGAATGATGTAAGCGAAATCGGCGCCGTGCTTCTCCTCGAGGCGCAGCTGCGCCGCGCGCGGCATGATCTCGCGCAGCACCTCTTCGACGAACTCGGGCGCGAGCACTTCCTGTCGCAGGTTCTGCAGCTCGCCATACAAGCGAATGCGCGGCGGATCGCCCGCGATGAAGTGCAGGTCCGAGCCGTTCTTGCTCAGAACTTCCTTGAGATACTCGTCGATGCGGCGCGATGCCGGCTGCTGAGCGCCGGCGCTGCTGCCCGTCGGTGTGGTCAATTCGGTGCTCACAGTGACCTCATCGGCTTCAGCCCGGGGCCAGATCGAGTTTCGGCAGCACGCTCGTGTCCGTCACGTAGCGCGAGAAGAGCCGCTTGTCGGCCGCGTAGACATAGGCGTCGTCCGGATCGATCTCCTTCGACTGGACGTTTGCGAGCAGCGCTTGATCGAGCATCTGCATGCCGAGCTCCTTGCCCGTCTGGAGCTGCGAGGGGATCTGATGCGTCTGGTCGGTCATGATCAATTTGCCGATCGCACGCGTCACGACCATGATCTCGCAGATCGCCTTGCGCCCGCGCTGGTCGGCGGTTTTCACGAGCACCTGAGTGATGACCGCGATGAGGCTTTGCGAGAGGAAGCTCTTCGTCTGCTCGCGCTCGTCCGCAGGCAATGCGTCCACGATGCGATCGATCGTCTTGACGGCGCCGGTCGTATGCAGCGTGCCCAGCACCAAGTGCCCCGTTTCCGCTGCCGTCATTGCCCAGCGGATCGTCTCGGCGTCGCGCAGCTCGCCAACGAGAATGACGTCGGGATCTTCGCGCATCGCGGCGCGCACGCCTTCGGCGAAGGAGGGCAGGTGCGTGTTGAGCTCGCGCTGAATGATCTGGCTCTGTTTGCTCTTGTGCACGAACTCGATCGGATCCTCGAGGCTGACGATGTTGAGGCGCCGAGTGGAGTTCAGGTGGTCGATCATTGCTGCGAGCGTCGTCGACTTACCCGTGCCGGTCGACCCGGTGACGAGGATCATTCCCTGATGGTGGTCGCACAGCTTTTTGACGATCGGAGGCAAGCCGAGCCGGTCGAGCGTCGGAACGTCCGATGGGATCGCCCGAAACGTCGCACCCACCCCCGTCTCCTTGCGGAAGACATTGACGCGAAAGCGCCCGCCCGTCGCCGAGACATACGAAAAATCGACGTCATGACCCCTGCGAAGCAGATCCTGATTCGCGCGGCTCATGATCTCGGCGATATAGCTCTCGAGCTCCGCCTGGCTCAGGTCGCGAAACTTGATCGGCAGCAGATCGCCATGCATGCGCAGCATCGGCGGCAAGCCGACGGCGAAATGAATGTCCGAGCAACCTTGGTCGGTGCCGAGCTTCAGGAATGCATCGATGCGGGCCATG
>JBDZVE010000004.1:79719-94285 GCA_040255535.1 Lysobacterales bacterium
AGCCTACAGCCTACAGCCTACCGCCTTCTAGCGCAGCTGCGCTGCGCTAGAGCACCTTTTCGAGCGCGATTCGGAGCTCGTCCATGCTTTGGAAGCGTTTCAGCTTGTCGACCGCCATGGCCTTGACGACGAGCTCGGACAGCGGTTTCGGCAATTGAGGGTTTACCTCAAGCGGGGGCTTCGCCTTACCCTGAACGTGTTGGTACATCACGGACATGTGGTCGCCGCGGCTGTAGGGCGGCACGCCGGTCACCATCTCGTACAGGATGACGCCCACGCTATAGATGTCGGCGCGCTCGTCCACCTTCTTGCCCAGGATCTGTTCCGGCGCCATGTACTTCGGCGAGCCGATGACGTAGCCGGTCTTCGTGAGCTGCGTATCGCCTTCCTTGTGGGCGGCGGCGACGCCGAAGTCGACGATCTTGAGCAGTCCCTCGTTGTTGATGAGGATGTTTGCCGGTTTGAGATCGCGATGCACGATGCCGGCCTGATGGGCGATCGTCATGCCCGTTGCGATGTCGCTGCCGTATTGGATCGCGCGCTCGAGCGGCAGCGGCTTCTCGTTGACGATTTCGCTGCCGAGCGTGTGCGACGGGAAGTACTCCATCGAGATCGCGTAGTTGCCGCGCATGTACAGAAAGTCGTAGATGCGGATGACGTTCTTGTGCGTGATCTTGCGCGAGTAGCGCAGCTCGTGCACGAAGCGCTTCATCATCTCTTCGTCTTGTGAGACGTTCGGGTTCAAGAACTTGAGGATGAGGCGCTCGTCGACGACCGTATCCTCGACGAGCAGCACGGTGCCGAACGCGCCCTTGCCGATCTTCTCGATGAACTTGTAGCGCCCTTCGATCACATCGCCCGGTTTGAGCGTGGAGATGTCGAGTTTCTGCGTCGCCGTCGCCGCTTCTTCCGCATTCTTGATGACCGCATCGACGTCGCCCTTGTCGATGAGGAGCGTCCGCGCGGGCTCGGCCATCTTCGCCGCCTTGACCTGGGCGGCGACGGCCGTGCTCGAGTAGCGCGCGTCGATTTCCTCGATCGCGCGGATCGCGGCGTGTTGAATCGTTTCATCGCTCGCGGCAGCGCCGGCACTTTGGATATAGCCGCGAACGGTATCCGCGCGCTTATCGTCCGTGAGCCGCGCGAGCGCGTTGATCACCTCGACTTTGATCTCTTTTTCGGGGCGCTCGAGGAGCTGCACCAACGGCTCGATCGTGCGCGCATCGCCGAGCTTGCCGAGCGCGCGGGCGATCGTCGGCAGCGAGCGGGTGCTGCTCGTGCTCAGGAGCTCCATGAGCGCAGGCAGCGCCTTCTTGCTGCCGATCTCCGCGAGCGCATCGACCGCGCGCTCGCTCACCCACCAATCCTTGTCCTTCGTCGCCTCGATCAGGAAGTTGACGGCGCGCTCGTCCTTCGTCTGGTTCAGGATTTCGATCGCGGCGCGACGCACGTCTTCGTCCTCGTCGCGAACGAGCTCGATGACGGCGTCGACGACGCGCGGGCCGCCGATGCGACCGAGCGCGTCGGCAGCGCGCGTGCGCACCCACCAGTCGTCGTCTTTGATGACTTGCAGAAGGTGCTTGATGTCCTTGGCGGTGCCCAGGTGGTTCAACACCTCGACGGCGGCGCGGCGTGCGTACTCGTTCTCGTCCTTCAGGACCTCCACCAAGTACTTCATCGTATCCGGGTCGTTCGCGCGCACGACGACGTCGATCGCACGGTTCGCGACTTCGAGATCCGGATCGCGCAGGAGCTGGCAGACGGGGCCGATCTGAATCGGGCCGTCCATCTTCGAGAGCGCGTTGAGCGCGGCCTGACGGATCATCTTGTTCGAGTCGCGAAGCTGCGTTTCGATCGCGGCGGCAACATCCGGCCGGTTGAAGCGCGAGAGGATATTGATGATGTGCATTCGCGCGACGGAGTCCTTTCCCTCGATACGGCTCGTGAGCTCCGGGATCGCGCTCTCGTCGGCGAGCTCGCCGATGATGCGAAAGAGCGCGGCCTTCTCGTTCGCTTCCTGGCTGTAGGCATGCTGCAGCAGATCGCGCACCGTGAAGCGGCTCTTCTGCGAATTGATGATCTCGAGCACGGCGGGCTTCGAGATATCGTCGCGATCGAGAAGCTCGATCAAAAGCGACGGGCTGTAGTTGCGGCTCGAGGCGAGCGCGAGGCTGATCGCTGCAATCGTGCGCGGATTGCCGTCGACGAAGCCCTGCACGATGATCGGGAACGTCTTGTTATCCGCAAGCTGCGTCAAGATGTCGACGTAGGCGGCCGTTTCTTTCTTGTCGGCGACGGCGAGCGCATCGAGGATCTTCGGAATCGCCCCCGCGCCGATCTTCGCAAGTTTTTGGAACGCCTTTTGCGATTCTGGATTCAGCGGGTCTGCGATGCCGCGGATTTCAGCAATCAGGCGCTCGGCTCTCAGATCGGAAAAGAAACTCATCGAGTCGTCTCGGTATCCATCGCTAGTACGCGCTCGTTCGTGCGCCGGGCGCCCGCCGCTGAGGGTCCGTGATCCGCTCCTTCGGGCTACTCAAAACTGGCGCTTCGTTCGTCTGCAGCTTTATGTGGTGGATTATGCCACGGGCCGCCGTGTCGCGAAGAACAGACGAATCCTTAAGGGCCAAAGGAACGCGGATCGAGCGCAATCCGCTACAATTCGCGGGTTCCTCTTCCGCTTCGACGCTGCCTTCCTGGATCAGCATGAGCACAGATCTCGAATCCGCTATACGGCATTCCATCGGGAGCTATGTCGACCCGTATATCGGGCTGTCCCTGGACGAGATCGGCGCGATTCGCTCAATCCGGCTCGAAAACGGCGGTGCGCGGATCTCCCTGCACTTGCCGATTCCCGCAAGTCGGTACGCACCGGAGCTTGCGGGTACGCTGAAGGCGGCGCTGCGCGACGCCAATCTCGCGAGCGAGCTCGACGTCGGCGTCACATGGGAGGTTGCGGCGCGCGCGATCAAGCAGAACCTGAGGCGCGTCCAGGGCATTCGCAACATCGTCGCCGTCGCTTCGGGCAAAGGGGGTGTCGGGAAGTCGACGACTGCGGCGAACTTGGCGCTCGGACTCGCCAGCGAAGGGGCGGCCGTCGGGCTCTTGGATGCGGACATCTACGGGCCGAGTCAGCCCTTGATGATGGGGCTCAGCAAAGAACGTCCGTCGAGCCCTGACCAACGCTCGATGATTGCCCCGACGGCGCACGGCGTGAAGGTCATGTCGATCGGTTTTCTGATCGATGAAGAGCAGCCGATGGTCTGGCGCGGACCGATGGTGACGCAGGCCCTCGTGCAGTTGCTCGAGACGACGCAGTGGGGAGAGCTCGACTATTTGGTCGTCGACATGCCGCCGGGTACGGGCGACACCCAGCTCACGCTCTCCCAGCGCGTGCCTCTGAGCGGAGCGGTCATCGTGTCGACGCCGCAGGACATCGCGCTGCTCGATGCGCGCAAGGGATTGCGAATGTTTCAAAAGGTCGAAGTGCCGGTCCTCGGGATCGTCGAGAACATGAGCACCCACATCTGCTCGAACTGCGGCCATGAAGAGCATATCTTCGGCGCGGGCGGCGGGCAGCGCATGGCGGAGCAGTATGGCGTGCAGTTGCTGGCAGAGTTGCCGCTCGACATCCGGATACGCGAGCAAACGGATTCCGGCCATCCGACCGTCATCGCGGAGCCCGACAGCAAGCTCGGTCGAGCCTATCTCGATTTCGCACGGCGCACCGCCGGGAGTCTTGCGCGAGCGAACATGAGCTCGGCGAACGCGTTCCCGACGATTTCCGTGGAGGATAGCTGAGGTTTCGGCGCGACCGGCCGACCGGCCACTCAGTCACTGGCCGCTGGCCAGAGGAAGAGCTGCCGGCGATACTGCGCGCGCCGGCGGACCCTGGAACGCACCGCGCAGCCGCGTCGAGTCCGTTCGTGCGGCATTACATTAGACAGAACAATTCTTGCGCTCTGGCCCGTCGGCCGGCAGCCAATTGGCCGATGGCCGAGGACACGTATGAGCATCAAATCCGATCGCTGGATTCGCCGCATGGCAGAGCAGGGGATGATCGAGCCTTTCGAGGCCGAGCAAGTTCGGACGGGAACGAACGGCAAGATCATCTCGTACGGCACTTCGAGCTACGGCTACGACGTACGCTGCGCGAACGAGTTCAAGATCTTCACGAACATCAACACGACGATCGTCGATCCGAAGAACTTCGATTCGGGCAGCTTCGTCGACGTGAAGTCCGACGTCTGCATCATTCCGCCGAACTCGTTCGCGCTCGCGCGCACGGTCGAGTACTTCCGCATTCCGCGCAACGTGCTCACGATCTGCCTGGGCAAGTCGACATATGCGCGCTGCGGCATCATCGTCAACGTGACGCCGCTCGAGCCGGAATGGGAGGGTCATGTAACGCTCGAGTTCTCCAACACGACGCCGCTTCCGGCGAAGATCTACGCGAACGAAGGCGTCGCGCAGATGCTGTTCCTCGAATCGGACGAGGTCTGCGAAACCTCTTATAAGGATCGCGGGGGCAAGTATCAGGGACAGAAGGGCGTGACGTTGCCGAAGGCTTGAGGGGCTAACGCTCCGTGCGCTCGAGCGAGCGGATTTCCATTACCGTTTCCACCTTGCCCTTGCGAATCTGCTCCGCGCGCACGGGGAGATAGTCGAGCTTCGGCGCCATCCAGAAGCGCGATAGGCGCGAAGAGCCTTCGCGTGCGCTTTCGTAAATGACCGTGTCGAGCGAGCCGAGCGGCGTGTCCATGACGGCCGTGCCCGTCCGCCGATAGGTGTAGTACTTCACGCGCTCATCGTCGATGAGCGGGATCGTTCCGGGCTCCTCGCCGCGCAAGAGCGAGGTCATGACGTCGATTTGAATCGACAATCGATCTTGCAGTCCGGCCTCGGTCGGCAAGTCGATCTGCTGCTCGTCCGCGAATCCTTTGACGCGTCCCTCGTCCCAGTCGAACGTGAGATGGCCGTCGTCTTTCGTGCTCGACTTGCCGTCTTGGAGCGTCCATTCGAGCGGGCGCACGCCGTTCTCGTCGATGATCATTTCGCTGCGCTCGCGCGCGCTGCGGCTGACGATAAGTCTCGCGAGAAAGCTCGGATCGGCTTTTGTCTCGTAGATGTAGCGACCGTTCTCCGCGCGTTGCAGCGTGAACGTGAGATTGCCTGCATCGATGCCGCGGTAGGAAACGGCATAGGTCGCGGTGAATTCGGACGGGATGGCCTGAGAGTCTGCGCGCGCGGCGGGCGCCAGGGCGACGGCGAGGCTGAGCGCAAGCGCGTGTGAACGAAGCTTCAACCAGATCGTGTGCACTCAGGCTCCTCGAGCGTCGATTCGGATCGGGGCCGCGAGCGGCTTGCCGTCCAGATAAACTTGTCCGCGTTCGAGCTTGAGCCGTCCGCGGGCAAACCATTCGATCGCTTGCGGATAGATAATGTGTTCCTGCTGCTGAACTCGCGCTGAAAGGCTGTCCACGGTGTCATCCGGGCCGACTGTGACGCACGCCTGAATAATGACCGGCCCGCCGTCGAGTTCCTGTGTGACGAAATGCACGCTTGCGCCGTGGTCGCAATCGCGGGCTTCGAGCGCACGTCGATGGGTATGCAGACCGCGATACTTGGGCAGGAGCGAAGGGTGGATGTTGAGGATTCGGCCGGGGAAGCGTTCGACGAAGTGCGCCGTCAGAATCCGCATGAATCCGGCGAGCACGATGAGCGCAGGCTCGAACGATGCGACGAGATCGGCGAGCGCTTCGTCGTATGTTTCGCGTGACGGGAACGCCTTAGGCGACAGTGTGCGCGTCTCGATGCCGAGCGAGCTTGCGATCGCGAGGCCGGGCGCATCCGCCTTGTCGCTGATCACCGCACGGATTGCGACGGGCATCTTGCCTGCGATCGCCTGATCCGCGATCGCGCGCATGTTGCTGCCGCGACCCGAGATGAGGATGACGATCGGGGTGGGCGCGTGTTCCGACGCCGGGGCGTGTTCGTCGGGCGTCATTCGCGAATGGTCACGCCGCCGTTGCCGCGGCGCACTTCGCCGATGATGACGGGTTCCTCGCCGTGATCGCGCAGGCATTTGATGGCTTTGTCCGTGTGCTCCGCGGCGACGCAGATCGTCATGCCGATGCCGCAGTTGAACGTGCGGTACATCTCCGCGTGCGGGATGTTGCCCGCCTTCTGCAGCCAGTCGAATACCGGAGGGCGCTTCCAAGTCTGGGCGCCCAACATGACTTCGAGGCCGTTCGGCAGGACGCGCGGAAGATTCTCGGTGAGCCCGCCGCCGGTGATGTGGGCGATGCCGTGAATCGGTACGGTCTGCGCGAGCGCGAGCACCGGCTTCACGTAGATGCGCGTCGGCGCGAGCAGCGCGTCGTAGAGCAGCCCCGCGCCGAGCTTCGTCGTCGGCGTGGACTTCGTCGTTTGCACGAGCTTGCGAATCAGCGAATAGCCATTCGAATGCGGACCCGAGGAGGGCAGGCCGATGATCGTATCGCCGGGGCGCGTGTGAGAGCCGTCGATGATCGAGTCCTTCTCCACGATACCGACGCAAAAGCCCGCGAGGTCGTAATCGCCGTCCGCGTACATGCCGGGCATCTCGGCCGTTTCGCCGCCGATGAGCGCCGCGCCCGCCTGGACGCAGCCTTCGACGATGCCCTTGATGACGGCTTCGGCGTTCGGAACGCTCAGCTTGCCGGTCGCATAGTAGTCGAGAAAGAACAGCGGTTCGGCGCCTTGCACGATGACGTCGTTCACGCACATCGCGACCAAGTCGATCCCGATCGTGTCATGCCTGCCCGTTTCGATCGCGAGCTTGAGCTTCGTCCCGACGCCGTCGGTGCCCGAGACGAGCACGGGCTTCTTGTAGCGCTCGAGCGGCAGCTCGAACAGCGCGCCGAAGCCGCCGAGACCCGTGAGCACTTCGGGACGCAGCGAGCGTTTGACGATCGGCTTGATGCGCTCGACGAGCTCGTCGCCGGCATCGATGTCGACGCCTGCGTCTTTGTACGTGATCGAACCAGGGGGAGGAGACATAAATGGTACCAACGAATCGCTGCTGACGGTGACAACCCTCGGTGTCGCGGTACTCGCCCGACTCGCCTCGAGGGAAGGAGCTCGGATCTTACGCGAAGGTGGGCTGTGTTATTTTACACGGCCGCGACAATAAGGGCGGAGCGGCCGCCTGTCCTCAAGAAGGATGCTTGCGTTTTTTCCATGATCTCCTCCATCTGCAAAAAGCTTTCGTTTGGCATGCTCGCCGCGTTGCTGGTGCCGGCGCTGGCCCTCGCCGTCACAGTAGAGGATTTGTACGAGGTCGCACAGCCTGTCTCCGGCTCTCAGGACGCGGCGTTCGCCGAGGCACTCAAGACCGTCGCGATCCGGGTCAGCGGGCGCCGAGATGCGCCCGAGCGGCTCGGCCCCGCGCTCGACGATGCACGCAGCCTCGTGCAGCGCTATGGCGTTACGCGGGACAACGTCCTGCAAGTCGGTTTCGACGATGTGTCCGTGGATCGCCTGTTGCTGCAGGCCGGCCTGCCCATTTGGGGTCGCGAACGGCCGCAGACGCTCGTCGTGCTCAGCTTGGATGAGATGGGAGGAGTATGGCTCAGCGCCGATCTGCCGCCCGGCGACAAGGAGCGCTTGGAGCTCGTCGCGCGCGAGCGCGGGCTGCCCCTTCAATGGGCCATGCTCGATCGCGAAGACGAAGGCATCCTCAGCATGGGCGATGGCGCCGCGGGCTCTCTGCTGCAGATTGCCCGGCGCAACGGTGCAAACGCCGTGCTCGCCGGCCGCGGCACGCGGGCCGGCTCCTTGCGCTGGACCTTGGCGACGATCGACGGCGTGACGCAAAGCGCCGGGACGTTCGAAGAGGCCGTCCATCGGACGGCGGACTATTTCGCGAACCTGTTCGCCGCCGAGGGCTCGACCTTGAGCCGGGTCAGCGTCGAAGTGAGCGGCATCACCGATCTGGATGCGTACGCCTCGACACTCAACTATCTCGAAGGCATGACGCTCGTTCGCAACGTCGCCGTCGATGAGGTCAGGGGCGATACGATGCGTTTCGAGCTCGTGGTGCGCGGCGATGCGACGACGCTGCAGCGCGCGATCGCGCTCGATCCGCGGCTCGTGCCGATGCACTCGGAACCCCTGCAGGCAGAGCCGGTGCAGCCCGCCGTCGGCGATGCGGCTCCGCTTCGGCCCGATACCGCGCGCCTCGCGTTCCGCTACCAGAAGTGACGCTGCCATGCTTCGGCACATCCCAAACGCGCTGTGCGTGTTTCGAATGCTGCTCGTCGCCCCGATCGCGATCCTGCTCGCGCGCGCGGAGTACTGGGCGACGCTCTGGGTGTTCGCTTTTGCCGCCGCTACGGACGGACTCGATGGGTTTCTCGCGAAGCGGTTCGGGTGGACCTCCGAGCTCGGCAAGATTCTCGATCCGCTCGCGGACAAGCTGCTCCTCGTCAGCGTCTTTCTCACGCTGGCCGTATTGGGGCACGTGCCGATCTGGCTGGCTGCGACCGCCATCGCGCGCGATCTGACGATCACTGGCGGCGCAATCGCGTACCACTATCTCTACGGCTATCCGAACGGACGGCCGACGCTCGTCAGCAAGCTCAATACGCTCTGCCAAATCATCTACCTGCTGCTCGTAGTCGGCGCGGCGGCTTTCCAGCGTTCCGCCGAGCCGGCGTCGACGGTGCTCGGCGCGCTCGTCTTCGTGACGACGGTCGTGAGCGGGCTCGACTATGTGATCACCTACTCGCGCAAAGCGATTGCCGCGAGCCGCCAGCGGCGCGGCCTCGCATGAAGCCGACGCAGATTCCGCTTCGCATTAGGCTCCGCGACAGCTCGGTGTTCGCGAGCTACTTCGCAGGGCGCAACCGGCCGGCGGTGGATGCGCTGCTCGGGCTTGCGCCCGGTGTGTTGCCGACCTGCGTGTGGCTGCACGGGCCGCGCGCTTCGGGCAAGACCCACCTGCTGCAAGCAGCGTGCGTGCAATGGAGCGAACGAGGTGAAGCGACGGCGTACGTTCCCCTGCGCGAGCTTGGCGGCCATGCCGAGGCGCTCACCGGTTACGGTGAGCTTGCGCTCGTCGCGCTCGACGATGCGGAGCTCGTCGCCGGCAATGCGGCCGCGGAACGCGCGCTGTTCCGCTTACATCAGGAGCTCGACGAGCGGGGTGGGCACCTGCTCGTCTCCGGTGCGAACCCACCGGCCGCGCTCGACTTCAAGCTGCGCGACCTCGCTTCCCGCATGAACGGCGGGCTCGTGCTCACATTGCATAGCCTCGATGAGGAGGAACAGCTGCAGGCGCTGCAGCGACGCGCGCAACTGCGAGGGTTCGAGCTTCCCGAAGACACGGTGCAGTACTTGCAGCGGCGCATGCCTCGGGACATGGCGAGCCTGTGCGCGTTCTTGGATCAGTTGGACGAAGCATCGCTGATCGCGCGCCGCAAGCTGACCGTGCCGTTCGTGCGCGAAGTGCTGCGCGGGGCGGGCTAGCGCGCTCGCGCCGCCCGCGGCCGCCGGCTACAGACTACAGGCTACAGGCGACAGCCAGAGACTCGCGTCTGTTTTCGCTAGCACCGGCTAGCGATCTCTGGCTGTAGCCTGCAGTCTGTCGCCTGGTGCCTATCCCCGACGCGACTAGCGATCTCTGGCTGCCGCGTGCAGTCTGTCGCCTGGAGCCTATGCTTCGCGCGTCATCCGCAAGTAGGCAATCGCCATTGCGAACAGCACGAAGCTCGACAGCAGTGAGAGACTTGCCCAAAGGCGCGCGGCGGGGTTCGCGACGAGCTCCATGAGCGAGAGCGTGAGGTACACGACCAAGCACAGTGTGAGCGCGGCGTAGGCGCGCCGGCGTCTGCGGGCGAGAAAGGGCAGGAAGGCACACAAAGGCAACGCCGCGACGAGCGCGGCCAGTGCGCGCATCGCAGAAGGGTTGCTGCTCAGGATCCACGCCGCGACGACGAGCGCGAGTCCCAAAGTCGCGCAGAGAATCGCCGCGCGCAGGCGCGCTTCATTGTTCAATTGAAACTACCGGGCGAGTCGGACGGCCAGATCCGCGACGCGGCGTCCGAGTAGCTGGGCGAGCGTGCGCTCGTCCTCCGAAAGCTTCCCTGGGGCTGCTGCCGTAACCGCTACGTGGCTTGCGCCGTATGGCGAGCCGCCGGTCGTCGTTTGATTGAGCGCGACCTCGGTGTAAGGCAAGCCGACGATGACCATCCCGTGGTGCAGCAGCGGCAGCATCATCGATAGCAATGTCGCCTCTTGACCGCCGTGCATGGTTTGAGTGGACGTGAACACGGCCGCGGGTTTGCCCGCGAGCACGCCCGTCAACCAGAGGGCGCTCGTGCCATCGATGAAATGTTTGAGCGGCGCCGCCATGTTGCCGAAGCGAGTCGGGCTTCCAAGCACGAGGCCCGCGCATTCGCGCAGGTCTTCGTGCGTCGCGTACGGCGGTCCTTCCGAGGGTACGCGCGGTTGGGGCTGCTCGATCACCGCATCGACCGGCGGCACCGTGCGCAATCTCGCGCGGGCGCCTTCCACCGATTCGACTCCTCGACACACGTGACGCGCGAGCTCGGCCGTACTGCCTTTGCGCGAATAAAACAAAACGAGTATTTCCGTCATGCGCGAGGATTCTCCAGGAAAGATGTGCTCGAGCGCATGTTCGTGTGGGACGAACGCAACGCGGGAGAGCGAACGCGAGTGCAACATTGTATGAGGCCGCAGCTTGACGGTGTAGATTCTCGTTGCTACGGTCGATCGAACAGGTCTCGCGAGCTGTTTATCGCGCGGCCGATGGAAAAAAAGCACGCCTGGACCGGGAAGGGATCGCACATACGTGGGCACACGCGTGGGCTATTGGCGCTCGAACTGGGTTCATTGACGCTGCAGGCACCGAAGCTTTCAGGGGAAAGGCGTTTGAGGTGTGAGAATTCGATGGCTTCTTCCCTGCGCATTTGGGTCGCGCCGCTGATGCTCGTGTTCGCACTAGGCGTATCGGGTTGTGCGGGTGCGCCCGTGCAAGAGATGAGCAATGCGCGGCAGGCGATCAAGGCGGCGCGAGACGCCGGCGCCGAGAAGATCGTGCCAAGCACGCTGAGCGAGGCACAAGCGTTGCTCGAGCGCGCGGAGACGAACCTGCAACGACGCGCGTATCGCGATGCCCGCCGCGATGCGATTGCCGCCCGGAGCAAGGCGACCGAAGCGCTCGATGCAGCACAGCCGAGCGGCAGAGACGGCGCGAGCTGAAGCGGACCGTCGATCCATCCGATGTCTACGGTCGTAGCGAGGCGCTGTTTCGTCTCCGGGCGCGTGCAAGGCGTGTTTTACCGTGCCTCGGCGCGCCAGAAGGCGATCGAGCTCGGTTGCGCAGGCTATGCCCGCAATCTTGCCGACGGACGCGTCGAGGTGCTCATCGTCGCGGAGCCTCACGCCGCGCAGGCGCTGATCGATTGGTTATGGAAGGGCCCGCCTGCGGCCCAAGTCACGGCTGTCGATGTGATCGAGCTCGAGCTGGATCGGCTCGACGACGTTCCCGTCGGCTTCGGCACCGGTTGACGGTTGTCGGCCTCCGATCGCACGGGGCCGCTTCTGGCCGTCAACTGTCAACAGTCAACAGTCAACCGGATTGGCTTCACTGAAAGTGCCATCGGTTGGCGAGACGCACGAGCACGAGATCCGCGTACGTACGCCGCCCGACGCTGCCGTTGTAGCGTGCGAGCGCGCGGGTATAGTCGCCTTTCTCGCGCTCCAAGTAGAATTTGAGGATCGTGCAGCCCATCCGAATGTTCTGCGGAATGCGCACGAGCTCTTGGTTCGTCATGCCGAGCTGACGGGGCCAGAACGGCATGATCTGCATCAGGCCGACCGCACCCGCCGAGGACACCGCCCAGCGATCGAACCTGCTCTCCACGTCGATCACCGCCATGACGAGTCCCGGGGGCAAATCGAGACGCTGCGCCTCGCAATAAACATGGTGCAGGATCTGTGTGCGCTCTTGCGGATCCTTCACCAGCTTCGTGAGCTTCGGTTCCATGGCCGCGTGCCATACCTGCTCTTCGAACTTGTCCTCGAAGCAGCTTCCTGCGCTCAGGGCTTGGCTCAAGAGCTTGCCGAGCTCCGGGTCCTGCTGACGATCGGCATGGGCGGGCAGCCCGAGCGCGAGCAGCGCCAGGCACAGGAAACAACGGAGGTTCCGACGAGTTAAGCCCATAGTTCGCGCGCATCCTGCTGTCGTCGCCCGAGCTTCGCTGTGAAACGCATCACAGCCGATCGCGCCAACGGCGAGATGGCGGGTCTTGCCGAGGGCCACTATCATGCCTTTCCGGATCGCGAGCGTGTAGTTCCGAGGCGGTGCGAACCATTCACGAACACGCCCTGACGCAGCCCTCACGACCGATTTCTCCGCTTCAGTGAACCACACCCGCGACCATGGCTACGGAATATCAGACGGAAAGCTTGCCTGAGGAGGACGTTCCGCCGGCGCGCGGGGTGTATTGGCTGCCGAACCTGTTCACGACCGGAACCCTGTTCGGCGGGTTCTATGCGATCGTCGCGGCGATCGACGGCAACTTCTCGCGCGCCGGGATCGGCATATTCGTCGCGATGCTGTTCGACGGGCTCGACGGCCGCGTCGCTCGGTGGACGAAGACGCAAAGCGACTTCGGCAAGGAGTACGACAGCCTCTGCGACATGGTCGCGTTCGGGCTTGCGCCGGCGATCGTGGTGTATCAATGGGGCATCGAGCGCATCGCGGACTACGGCCAGTTTTGGTATCGGTTCGGTTGGCTCGCCGCCTTTTTCTTTGCAGTCGCGGCAGGACTGCGTCTCGCCCGCTTCAACTCGCGCGCGGCGCTCGTCGACAAACGCTACTTCGAGGGCTTGCCAAGCCCTTCCGCCGCCGGCACCGTCGCCGGCTTCGTATGGGTCGTGAGCGCGCACGATGTCCGGGGTCTCCCGGCGCTCGTGCTCGCATTCCTGATCACGATCATCATCGGCGGCCTGATGGTGAGCAAGTTCTCTTATTGGAGCGGGAAAGACATCGACGTTCGCGGACGCATCCGCTGGGTGTATGCCTCGATCATCCCGCTCGTGTTCGTCATCGTTGCGCTCGCACCCGAATCGCTGTTTACGCTCTTCGCGATGTATTCGGCGTCGGCGCCCGCGCATTGGGCGTGGCGCAAGATCCGGCGCAAGCAGAAGCGCTCGAGCGAGGGCTGAGGCGGCGATGACGCGAATGTGTGCGTATGGGGGCACGGTGCGGCCGTTTACGAGCTTGCGGTTCGTACGCGCATTCTCTGTCGTGTTCTTTGTTTGCAAATCATGAATGCTCGGAAACTGGCATACCTGAGCGCGCTCGAGATCGACGTGTGGCAGCGGCGCGGTGGAGGTCATTCCGCAGCGCATCCTCACGAGGAACCTGCTGCGGCCGTCGAGCTCGAGCCCCAGCGCGGCACTGCCGTGGAGGTCGAGTCTGCAACGCCCGCCGGGGATCTATTGGCGACGGATGTTTCCGGACTGTCTTGGGACGAGCTTGCGACACGAGTGCGGAGCTGCACGCTCTGTCCTCTGCACGTCTCGCGCACGCAAGGGGTCTTCGGCGTCGGAGACCGTGCGGCCGATTGGATGGTGATCGGCGAAGCGCCCGGGGCGGATGAGGACCGTAAAGGCGAACCGTTCGTAGGCCGCGCCGGTCAGTTGCTCAATTCCATGTTGAAGGCGGTCGGGTTCAGGCGCGAGCAGGTCTTCATCGCGAACATCCTCAAGTCGCGCCCCCCCAACAATCGCGATCCGCGCCCCGAAGAGGTTCGCGCGTGCATTCCCTACCTGTTCCGGCAGATCGAGCTCGTGAACCCGAAGCTCATTCTTTGCGTCGGACGTATAGCCGCACAAACCCTGCTGGAGACGGATACGCCGATCGGTAAGCTGCGCGGCAAGTTGCATCGAATCGCCGGAGGGCGACCGATGATCGTGACTTACCATCCAGCTTATTTGCTGCGCAGCCCGGGCGAGAAGCGCAAGGCGTGGAGCGACCTCATGCTCGCGGTCAAGACGTACGAAGGGCTGGGGGGCGGATCTCCGTCATGAGCGCCGAGCTCAAGCCTCCCAGCGAAGCGGCTTCGATCCGGTTTCGGCCGATGACTTTGACCGACGTGCCCGGCGTGATCGCCGTCGAGCGTGCCTCATACGCATTTCCCTGGAGCGAAGGGGTCTTTCGCGACTGCATCCGAGTCGGCTATCTCTGCCGTGTCATCGAGGTGAACGGCGAGATCGGCGGCTACGGCATCATGTCGTACGGCGCGGGAGAAGCGCACATCCTGAACATCTGCGTCCGCGGTGACCTGCGCGGGCAGGGCATCGGGCGCCGACTGATGCTCTTCTTGCTCGAGCGCGCACGCGCGGCCCAGATGCAAGATGTCTTCTTGGAAGTCCGCCCGTCCAACCCAGCCGCGATCTCGCTGTATGTCTCCCTGGGCTTCAGCCAAATCGGCATCCGCAAGGCCTATTACCAGGCGGTGGGGGGGAGGGAGGATGCGTTGGTGTATCGGTT
>JBDZVE010000004.1:94385-113757 GCA_040255535.1 Lysobacterales bacterium
TCCGCGCGTGTGATGGGCGCTCCGCGCCGTGTAAAGTGTAGGGGCGCTTCGCGCGTGTGAAGTGTAAAGGTCAGACGCGGCGGAGCCGCGGCACCGCGCTCGCGGTGCGATTCGGACTTTACACCTCACACTTTACACCTCACACCGTCTGCAGCAGTGCTGCAGGCCGCCACACGTCTGGGCGGCTGCTACAATCGCGCGCCTTTCCTGTCCTGCTCCGCTCAATGCCATCGACCAACGACGAAATTGCCCGCCGCCGTACCTTTGCGATCATCTCTCACCCTGACGCCGGCAAGACGACGCTGACGGAGAAGCTGCTGCTCTTCGGAGGCGCCATCCAGCTTGCCGGCGCCGTGAAGGGACGCAAAGCGACGCGCCATGCGACCTCGGATTGGATGCGCCTCGAGCAGCAGCGCGGCATCTCCGTGACCTCGTCCGTCATGCAGTTCCCGTACGAAGGGCGGATGGTCAATCTACTCGACACGCCCGGTCACGAGGACTTCTCCGAAGATACTTATCGCACGCTGACGGCGGTCGACTCCGCGCTCATGGTCATCGACTGTGCGAAAGGCGTCGAGGAGCGAACGATCAAGTTGATGGAAGTGTGCCGGCTTCGCGATACGCCGATCATGACGTTCATCAACAAGCTCGACCGCGAGGGTCGCGAGCCGATGGAGCTGCTCGATGAGATCGAGAAGATCCTGAAGATCCAGTGCGCCCCTGTCACGTGGCCGATCGGCATGGGACGCGAGTTGAAGGGCATCTATCACTTGCTCGAGGACCGCATCTACGTCTATCAGGCAGGCGAGAAGGGCAGGGCAGGAACCCACGCGACGATCGACGGCCTCATGAGCGCCGCGGCGACGGAGCTGCTCGGGGAACGCGCCGCCGCGTTTCGCGATGAGATCGAGCTCGTGCGCGGGGCGGCGCCGGAGTTCGAGGTCGACCTCTATCGTCGGGGCCTGCAGACGCCCGTCTTCTTCGGTTCCGCGATCAACAATTTCGGCGTCGCGGAATTGCTGTCCGCATTCGTTGCCCACGCGCCGGGCCCGCTGCCGCGCGAGACAACGAGCCGCATCGTGCAGCCGCAGGAGGAGAAGCTCTCGGGCTTCGTGTTCAAGATTCAAGCGAACATGGATCCGGGTCATCGCGATCGGATCGCGTTCATGCGGATCTGCTCGGGACGCTATCAGAAGGGCATGCGGCTCTTCCACGTGCGCCTCGGCAAGGAGATGCGCATCAACGATGCGCTCACGTTCCTCGCGTCCGATCGCCAGCAAACCGATGAAGCGTTCGCGGGGGATATCCTCGGCCTGCACAACCATGGCACGATCAACATCGGCGATACGTTCTCGGAAGGCGAGTCGATCATGTTCACGGGCATTCCGAACTTCGCGCCCGAGCTGTTCCGGCGCGTCGTGTTGCGCGATCCGCTGCGCATGAAGGCCCTGCAGAAGGGGCTCGATCAATTGTGCGAAGAGGGCGCGACGCAGGTGTTCCGGCCGCTGCGCAACAACGATTTGATCCTGGGCGCGGTCGGTCAGCTGCAATTCGACGTGGTCGCGTTCCGTCTGCAAGACGAATATGGCGTGCAAGCCGCGTTCGACAATGTCAACGTGTTCACGGCGCGGTGGGTCTACGGCGAGGACTCGCGGAAGCTGGACGAGTTCCGCACGAAGGCCTACGAGAACCTCGCGCTCGATCATGCGGGCGCGCTCGTCTATCTCGCGCCGACGCGCGTGAATCTTTCGCTCACGCTCGAGCGCTGGCCGGGACTCGATTTCCGAGAGACTCGGGAACATCTGGCGGCCGCCGCGTGAACGCCGCGCCTCGCCAAGACTCCATGAAAAGCCCGTTGCTCAAAAAGCCCGTGATCGGCTGGGCGTTCTACGATTGGGCGAATTCGGCGTTCGCGACGACCGTCATGGTCGTGTTCTTCCCGGTGTTCTTCAAGCAATATTGGAGCACGGACGTCTCGGCGCAGGAGAGCACGTTCTGGCTCGGCATCACGAACGGAGGCGCGAGCTTCCTGCTCGCCGTGATGGCGCCGTTCCTCGGCGCGCTGGGCGATCGCGGCGGCTCTCGAGTCCGCTTCTTGTTTCTCTTTACCGCGCTCGGCGTGCTGACGACCGCGGCGCTCAGCATCGTCGAGCAGGGCCAATGGCCCTGGGCCGCGCTGTTGTTCGGGCTCGCGTCGATCGGCTTTTGGGGCGGGATCATTTTCTATGACTCGCTCATCATCGATGTCGCGCCGCGCGAGCGCATCGATGCCGTGTCGGGCGCGGGCTATGCATTCGGCTATCTTGGCGGCGGCATTCTGCTCGTCATCAACGTTTGGATGATCAGTGATCCCTCCTTTTTCGGGCTTGCCGATGCCTCGGCCGCGGTGAAGGCATCGTTCGTCACCGTTGCGGTCTGGTGGATGCTTTTTTCGGTCCCGACGTTCTCCTTCGTGCGCGAGCGCACGTCCGGCGAGAGCGGCGGGTCGAAGCTGATTTCGACTCGTCTCGTCAAAGAGAGCTTCTCGGAGCTGGTGCGGACCTTTCGCGAAGTGCGAAGTTATCGCGCAGTGTGGCTGTTCTTGCTCGCGTACTGGCTGTACATCGACGGCGTCAACACGATTCAGAAGATGGCGGTCGACTATGGAATCTCGATCGGCCTCGAAACGTCGGGTCTCGTTCAAGCGATCTTGATGGTGCAGTTCATCGGCTTCCCCGCCGCATTGCTGTTCGGCTGGATCGGTCAACGCGTGAGCCCGATCGTGGGCATTTTCATCTGCATCGCCATCTACACGCTCGTGACGATCTACGGGACGCTGCTCACGACGACGAGGGAGTTTTTCATCATGGCGGCAGCGATAGGGTGCGTACAAGGGGGCATCCAGGCGTTGAGCCGCTCGTACTATGGGCGCTTGGTCCCGCCGGAACGCGCGGGCGAGTTCTACGGCTTCTACAACATGATGGGCAAGTTCGCGGCGGTGCTCGGCCCGCTGCTCATGGGCACGACTGCGTTGGTGACCGGCAATTCGCGAATCGCCATCTTGTCGATTGTCATTTTGTTCGCCGCCGGCGCGGCGCTGCTCAGATTCTCAGCACGCGGTGCCGCGGCGCCGGAACCGGTGCCAGCGAGTGCAAGCGGAGGGTAAGCCTTGTGTAGGGTGAGGTGCGTGTCGCGCGCAACGCCCTCCTAGCTAAGCCGAAGAAAAAATTTCTCGTGACGGGGCAGCGGCGCGGAGCAAGCAAAATAGTCGAAACGAATCGGGATTCTGCGTACCCGTTCTAATCTGTCTCTTCGCCGCGCCGCCGCGCCGCCGCGCTGCCGCGTCGCCGCGAGAGATTTTCTTAGCGGAGGATGGCGGGCGCGCTGGATCTAGGCTTGCCGCACACTCGGCTCGTGAGCAGTCCAGCTTGCTGGATCGAGGCGATAGTACTTCGTGAGCTGCTCGTAGAGCTTCGGGTGAGCGGAGCGAAGTTCCTGCGGCTGATGGAAGAACGTTTCGGTTGCGACGGCGAAGAACTCGGCGGGCTCGGTCGCGGCGTACGGGTCGAGCAGCGTGTCGCGGCCCGCATCGACGTCTTCGGTGAGCCGGTCGTAGGCTTCCCAGAACGCGCTCGACCACGCTTCGTACTCGGCTGCGCTGCCTAGCCCCGGCGCGCCATCCATCGTTTCGTCCTCCATGTCGAGGTAGTGCGCGAATTCGTGGAGCACGACGTTTACGTGCTCGTGCGCGGCATCTTGCACATCCGCCCAAGACAAAATGATCCTTCGCATGTCCCATGCCTGCCCTGAGAGCACACGGTGACCTTCGGTCACGATGCCGTCCTCTTCATCGGACTCGTGAACGATGAACGCAGTCGGATAGACGAAAATCGACATGAGCTCGTCGTAGAAGTGCGAGCGCGGCACGCCGGGTCGATTCACGACGAGCAGGCAAGCGTATGCGGCGATCACGACACGCATTTCCTCGGTCACGACCAAGCCATTGCAGCCGACATAGAGTTTCTCGCGCACGAAGATCTGCATGAGCGCGTGCAGCCGATCGCGAAGCGAGGCCGGCATGCGTTCGTAGAAACGCATATGCGTGCGCAGCCAAGCTCGCCATTCAGCAGGCACCGGCAGCCGGGCCCAACCGAGCCGCCGCCGCCGACGCACGAACGGCATCAGCACGAACCAGAGTGCGGTGCCGAATGCGAGGGCGAGGATGAGGATGAAGGTCAGCATTGCTGAAGGGACTAGTGACTAGGGGATAGGGGGTAGTCAGAGGTGCTCCCGCACCGTGCAGGAAGGGATTAGTGACTAGGGGATCGGGCGTAGTCAGAGGTTGCTGCGAGTGTCTCTGCTCTGACTATCCCCTATCCCCTAACCGCTAGTCCCTAAACTGTTGACGAGATACTTGAGCCGGCTCAGGTTCGCAGGGGCCGGCGACGGTCCGTAGCGCAGGCCGACGTAGATATCGCGCACTTCCGACAATTGGCGCGCGAGTTTCGGTTCGGCGCTCGCGAGCCGATTGAGATAATCGTTCGGCCCTTCGTGCGGAAGCCTGGGTAGATTCAGCTGCGCAAACTTGCGGCACAGCTCTTCATAAACCTGCAACACCGGATCGCGGCTGCGCGGGCGGAATCGCCAGGCAAGATAAGCGGAGAGGATCGCGAAGAACGCGCCGAGCGTGAGCGCCATCGCGATCCCGAGCTCGCGCCAACCGAGCTCCTCCAACCCGATCTTGTTTGCAAGCCAGCTCTGTTGCAGGGCGCTGAACTCGATGATCTGATTGTTCCAGAACGTATTGGCGGCATCCCACGCGAGTTGGATGTTCGACAGCACTCGGCTGTTGCGGATGAGACGGCCGGGGACGGGCTCGTCCTCCGGCATCGCAGCGTCGATTCCGCCCTCGATGCGCTCGGGCGCGACAGCCGCCGTCGGATCGATGCGTATCCAACCCTTGCCGTCGATCCACACTTCCGACCATGCATGCGCATCCGATTGGCGCACGATCAAGTAGCCGCCCATCGGGTTGAACTCGCCGCCGTGATAGCCCGTCACGACGCGAGCCGGGATGCCCGCGGCACGCGCAAGCGTCGTGAAAGCGGACGCGAAATGCTCGCAGAACCCGCGCCGCGTGTTGAATAGAAAATCATCGATGGAGTCGCGCTCGAGACGCGGAGGCTCGAGCGTGTAGAAATACTCCTGCTCGCGAAACATCGAGAGCACCGCCTCGATGAATGCCTCATCGCTCGGCGCTTCGGCGCGCAGCGTGCGCGCGAGCTCGAGCGTTCGCGGATTCCGCCGTTCGGGCAAGCGCAAATCCGCCCGCCGCATCGCCGTCGGCAGCGGCGCCGCCACTTCGTAGTGAGTGGCGGATTCGAGATCGAACGACGTCAACGTCGAGATCGGCTGTTGACGCGTGACGAGCTGCAGATCCGAGGTGCGCACAGCCGAGGACGGCCAGTCCGTCACGACATCGAGCGCGAAGATCCACGAGCGCTGATGCGGCTCGAGCGTGACTCGATAGCGATACGTCGTGCCGATCGGCCGGACGGCCTGAGGAATGTAGAGTGGCCGCGCTCGGCGCCAAGTGCGTCCGTCGAAATCATGCAGCACAGGTCCGCGCCAATAACGCTCTCTGGGCGGCGGCAGCTCGCCGTCGAACTTCACGCGAAACGCGATCGCGCCGGAGATGCTGAGCTCCGAGACATCGCCGGGCGAGAGCTCATCGTCGAGGCCGCTGCTCGCCTGCGAGCGCGCGGGGACCGCCCAGAAGTTGCCCGGCAACCGCGGGAAGAACACGAAGAGCAGCACCGCGAGCGGCAGCGCCTGAAGCATCATCTTGCCCGTGAGACCGACCGCTTCTCGCACCGGCATCGAGAGCGTCGTTTGATGCACGCGCATGAGCGTTGCCGTGAGCAGCCAAGAGGTTGCAAGCATGTACGGCAAGCGCAGCAGCTCTTGGTTGTAGAGAAATCCTGAAAACACGGCGAAGTAGGCGAGAAAGACGACGACCGTCAGATCGCGAATGCTGCGGGTCTCGAGTAATTTCATGCCCGCCATGACGACGAGCAGCGCCGTTCCGGCCTCGACGCCGTTCAGCGTGCGATATGTCAGCAGCACGCCGAACAAGGCGCCGAACGCGATGGGGATGCGCAGCCACTTGGGCGGAAGAGCCCATCCTTTGAGCTCGGTCACGAGGCGCGCGGCAATCGCGACGCCGAGCAGCACGAGAATCCAGACCGACAAGTGCGGCACGTGCGGAACGACGGCAAGCGCGAGACCCGCGATGACCCACGAGAGCTTGCGCCCGAACGGCGAAAGGGATTCAACTCTCAGAAGATTGCTGCTCATCGGACTGATAGAGCGCGAGCGCAGTCAGGCATCGCTGTCGATGGGAGGCGCCGACATTCGCGGGGATGTGCGTGCCGGGGATCTTGAGGCCGAATGCATGCCCCGCAGCGTGGGCATCCTCGATCCAGCGGCAGAGCTGCGAGAGTCTCGCTTCCACGCCGAGCCCGCGAAGCGTGTCCCAATCGAACAAATGGGAGGTCACTTCCGTACCTGCGTAGACTTTCACTTGGAGTCCCTGTTCGCGCGCGTAAGCCTTCCACGCAATGCGTGAAGGAGCATCGCCCGGATGAAAGCTGCGCAAGCCGGCGAACTCCTCATCGCCGCGCGACAGATCCTGTGCGCCGCCCGTGTCGGTTTCGACGAGGGGCGGCGGCTTACCGTGGGCACTTGGCCGCGGAAACACGATACAGCGAAGATCCATGTGCAACACCGACCAGGCGCGGAACAATCCGAATGGGTGACGCGTCGCAAGCTCGAAATAGCGCAGCGGCAGAAGCCCGCGCGCTTCTGCGGGCACGATGACTTCGAGCACCGCGCGTGCACCCGGCTCGATGCGTTGCGGCGCGGCGATGCCCTCTTCATTGCTGGCGGTGAGCTCGTAGCGCGTCAAAGGCGAGGGGTTCTCGATCGCGATGCGAAAGCGCGCCATCTGCCCGGCGAACACGGGCTCGCATCCCGCGGACTGAATGCGCACGCCCGCGAGATTGCGATGGCTGTGATGCATGGCCGTCAAGCCGAGCGCGCCCAATAGGAACGCGAGGCCGAGCGCGAGGTTGTTGCCGTAGTTCATCGCGCCCAAGAACATCGCGAACAGCATGAAGGCGTACGTCACGCCGAGGCCGGTCGGTAAGATATAGATGCGTCGCCCGGGCAGCGTGAACGGATCGGGGTCGACGCCGTGGCGTTTGCGTGTCCAGCGGCGAATGCGCGGATGCGGAGAGAGCGAACGGATCAGCCTGCTCAACGATCGCCGAAGCGAGCGCTTGCCGAGAAGACGTGCAGGTGCAGCAGCGTGCGAGCTCGACGTGCTCGACATACGGTGCTCTTCTCAGTCGCTCGCGAACGCGCTCGGGTGGCGCATCGATCGGCGCATCACGGAACGCCTACTGCCTTCAGGACGAGCTCGCCGACTTCCGACGCACTTCTTGCGATCGAATCATCCTTGGGCTTGAGTCGGTGTCCGACGACGGCAGCGAGAACGGCTTGGACGTCCTCGGGCACGACACCCAGATGACCGTGGATGAGCGCCCAGGCTTGCGCTGCACGGAGCAGCGCGATGGCAGCGCGCGGCGACAACCCCGCCTCGAACTGCGGCGATTCGCGCGTGAAACGCACGATCGCTTGCACGTAGTCGAGCAGGGCATCCGATGCGTGCACTTTCGGCACCATGGTCTGCATGAGCAGCACCTGCTGCGGCGAGAGCGTCGGCGCCAGCATTGCGAGCAAATCGCGCCGGTCCTGACCCATCAGGAGTTGCCGCTCGAGCGTCGCGTCCGGGTAGCCGAGCTCGATGCGCATCAGGAAGCGATCGAGCTGCGATTCGGGCAGAGGGTAGGTGCCGATCTGATAGACGGGGTTCTGCGTGGCGATCACGAAAAAGGGCGCCGCGAGCGGATACGTTTGGCCGTCCACCGTGACTTGATGTTCTTCCATCGCTTCGAGCAGCGCGCTTTGTGCCTTCGGCGTTGCGCGATTGACCTCATCGGCGAGCACGAGCTGCGAGAACACCGGTCCCTTGTGAAAGCGAAAGGCGCTCGTCTCGCGATCGAACACGGAGACGCCGATGACATCGGCGGGCAAGAGATCGCTCGTGAACTGGATCCGCTGATACGACAGGCCGAGCGACTCGGCGAGCGCGTGCGCGAGCGTCGTTTTGCCGACGCCCGGAATGTCCTCGATGAGAAGATGCCCGCGTGCGAGCAGGCAAGTGATGCACAGACGCATCTGGTGCTCTTTGCCCAGAATCACCCGATTCAGTTGCTCGATCGTGCCGCTGATGAGCTCCACGGGGTCGGCCTGAGTGATCAGGGTTGGAACGGGTGAGTCCATGGCAGATCAGCGCTTAGCGGTTCGGTCAGGGGGCATGCTTGAGTGATGCGACACGGCGTTCTTGTTCCTCGATCTCGGCGGCCTGCTTCTGGAAATCCGCAATGCGCGCTCGCTCCTGCTCGACGATCTCGGGCGGCGCGTTCGCGACGAAGTTCCGATTCGCGAGCTTCGCTTGCGCTTTCGCGAGCTCCTGCTGAGTCTTCGTCTTGCGCTTCGCGAGCCGCGCGAGCTCGACGTCGACATCGTCGATCAAGCTTGCGAGCGGTGCATGAATGATATGCCCTTCGACGATCTGCATCGCCGTGGGCGGCAGTTGCCGCTCGTCTTCGACGCGTGAGAGCTCGGTCGCATTCGCGAGCGGCTTGATCAAGTCTGCGTTGGCTTCGATTTCGCGCCACTCTGCCGCGCTCGGTGTCTTGACGAAGAGCGGCATCTGACGCGAGCGCGGCACATCGAGCTGCCCGCGGATTTGGCGCGCGCCCAAGATCACGGCTTGGATCGGCGCAATCGCCTGCTCGGCAGCGACGTCTCTCGGGAAGTCCGCGCGTTTCGGATAGGGCTGGAGCATGATCGTCTCGCCGCGAACGTTTGCGTGCGGCGCCACCGCTTGCCAGATTTCTTCGGTGATGAACGGCATGAGCGGGTGCAGGAGGCGCAGTGCGCCTTCGAGCACGACGGCGAGCGTTTCGCGCGTCGCCTGCTTCTGCTCCGAAGTCGCGCTCTCGGATTGCAACGTCGGCTTCGACAGCTCCAAATACCAATCGCAATACTCGTACCATGCAAACTCGTACGCAGCTTGCGCCGCGAGATCGAATCGATACTCTGCGATACGCGCACGAACCGCTTCGATCGCCGTGCCGAGGCGCGATCGGATCCAGCGATCGAAGATGCTGAGCGAGGCGCTCGATGCGCTCGCTGCGGCGGGGGAGGGCGCACCTTCGACCTGCATGAGCACGTAGCGCGCGGCGTTCCAGAGCTTGTTGCAGAAGTTCTTGTAGCCCTCGACCCTTCCCAAGTCGAAGCGGATGTCGCGCCCCATCGTGGCGAGCGCACAGAAGGTGAAGCGCAGCGCATCGGTGCCGTAGGCGGGAATGCCCTGCGGGAACTGCTTGCGCGTATTCTTCTCGATCTTCTCCTTGAGATGCGGCTGCATGAGGCCGCTCGTGCGCTTCGCGACGAGCGACTCGAGGTCGATGCCGTCGATGAGGTCGAGCGGATCGATGATGTTGCCCTTCGACTTCGACATCTTATCGCCGTGCTCGTCGCGAATGAGTCCGGTGATATAGACCTCGCGAAACGGTACGTCGCCCGTGAACTTGAGCCCCATCATGATCATGCGGGCGACCCAGAAGAAGATGATGTCGAACCCCGTCACGAGGACGTTCGTCGGATAGAACGTCTTCAGCGCTTGCGTTTGTTCCGGCCAACCGAGCGTCGAGAACGGCCAGAGCGCCGATGAGAACCACGTATCGAGCACGTCTTCATCGCGGGAGAGCGCGACATCCTTGCCTCGCTTCGCGCGCGCCTGTGCCTTCGCATCGGCTTCCGAGCGTGCCACGTAGACATGGCCTTCCTCGTCATACCACGCCGGAATCTGGTGGCCCCACCAGAGCTGGCGACTGATGCACCAATCTTGGATGTTGTGCATCCATTGGAAGTAAGTCTTCGACCAATTCTCGGGTACGAACCGAATGCGGCCGTCCTCGACGGCTTTGATCGCGGGCTCCGCGAGCGGCGCGATGCGCACGTACCATTGATCGGTGAGCCACGGCTCCAGCACTGCGCCGCTGCGATCGCCGCGCGGCACCGGCAATTTGTGCGGTTCGATCTTCTCGAGCAGGCCTTGCGCTTCGAGATCCGAGACGACCTGCTTGCGCGCCTCGAAGCGTTCTTTGCCTCGATAACGCTCCGGTACGGCCTCGTTCAGCACCGCATTCGCATCGAAGATATTGATGAGCGGCAGGTCGTGGCGTTTGCCGATCTCGTAGTCGTTGAAATCGTGGCCCGGCGTGATCTTGACGCAGCCGGACCCGAATGCGGGATCGACGTAGGCATCGCCGATGATCGGAATCGTGCGATCGGTCAGCGGTAAGCGGATACGTTTACCTATGAGATGCCGGTAGCGCTCGTCTTCCGGATGGACGGCGACCGCCGTATCCCCGAGCATCGTTTCGGGGCGCGTCGTCGCAACGACGAGATGGCCGGATCCGTCTTCGAGCGGATAGCGCAAGTGCCACAGCGAGCCCGATTCGATCTCGGCCAGAACTTCGAGATCCGAGAGCGCCGTGTGCAGAACCGGGTCCCAGTTGACGAGCCGCTTACCTCGGTAGATGAGCCCTTGCTCATACAGGCTGACGAACACTTCCGTGACGGCGCGCGAGAGTCCCTCGTCCATCGTGAAGCGATCGCGCGACCAGTCGACCGAGTTGCCGAGCCGACGTTCCTGACGGGAAATCGTATCGCCCGACTGCGCCTTCCACTTCCAAACGCGCTCGACGAATGCCTCGCGTCCGATCTCGCGGCGGTGTTTGCCTTCGGCATTGAGCTGGCGCTCGACGACCATTTGCGTCGCGATGCCGGCGTGATCCGTGCCCGGCTGCCACAGCGTGTTGCGCCCGTCCATGCGATTGAGGCGCGTCAGCGCATCCATGAGCGTGTGCTGAAACGCATGACCCATGTGCAACGTCCCCGTGACGTTCGGCGGGGGAATCATGATGCAGTAGGGCTCTCCCTCGCCGGATGGCGCGAACCAACCGTGGGACTCCCATCGCTCGTAGATGCGCTGCTCGATTTGCTTGGGATCGTACGTTTTTTCCATGGGGGAGACTGAAAGGCGACCAGCCGGGATTATAGGGGTGGACGACGGAGAGCGGAGGGCGGATCGCGGAGGAAGGCGAATCCCTCGTGCAGGACGCAGCGAGATCGCTGAGATCCGGGTCCGCACTCACCGCAATCGCGGTCGCGCTCTCACACGTTGTGTGTTTCCAGCGTGCAGCCGCGGTCGCGGTAGTGCTTGTAGCGCTCACGGGAGAGGCGTTTTCGCTCGGGATCCGTGTCGACGATCTCCGCGATGCGCGCGTAGCTTTCGAGATCCTCGGGGACAGCGCCGCTGAAGTTCACGAGCAGTTGTCGATGCGAGCGCGGCCCCGGGCATTGGCCGAGCAGCACTTTGACGAGGCCGTGGGGCTCGGACGTGCCGTCCCATTGCTCGTGTGCAAGAAACGACCGGTCGCTGAACGTCCAGAGCAACTCGTCCAGGCGTGCCGCTTCAGCCGCCGTCGCAAGTTGCACGTACACGCGATGATCCAGATCGACGGCCTTCTCGATCAGTCGGCAGGCGCAGCGCCACGCCGCATCGGCGCCAGGATCCGAGAGCACGTAGAAATCGACCCGACTCACGTCCGAGACCGGTTTACTTGTTGAGCAAGTAATCGACGAGGAGCGGCACGGGGCGGCCCGTGCTGCCTTTTTGAGAGCCGCCGAGGTACGCGACGCCCGCGATATCGAGGTGCGCCCAGCGCAGCCCCTCGGTGAATTTGCCGAGGAAACAGGCCGCCGTGATCGCGCCGCCTTCGCGCCCGCCGACGTTCGCGAAATCGGCGAAGTTGCTCTTGAGCTGCTCGGCGTATTCTTCTCCGATCGGCATCGGCCAAGCGCGATCGTCGGCTCGCTCGCCCGCGGCCTTGAGCGCGGCGGAAAGCTCAGCGTCATTGCTGAACAATCCAGAGTAGTGATTGCCGAGCGCGATGACGCAAGCGCCGGTCAGAGTTGCAATGTCGATGATCGCGTCGGGGTCGAAGCGGCGTGCATACGTGATCGCATCGCAGAGAATGAGGCGGCCTTCCGCATCGGTGTTCAAGACCTCGATCGTTTGGCCGGACATGCTCTTGACGATGTCGCCCGGTTTCGTCGCGCGTCCGCTCGGCATGTTCTCGCAGGCGGGCACGACGCCGACCAGATTGATCGGCAACTCGAGCTCCGCGACGGCTTTGAAGGTACCGAGCACCGAGGCGGCGCCGCTCATGTCGAACTTCATCTCATCCATGTTCGCCGGCGGCTTGAGCGAGATACCGCCGGTGTCGAACGTCACGCCCTTGCCGACCAGAACGGTCGGACTCTCCCTGCGAGCCGCGCCCGAGTACTCGAGCACGATTAGCCGTGCGGGTTCTTCGCTGCCGTTCGTGACGGAGAGAAACGATCCCATCTTGAGACGGCGGCACTCCGCCTCGTTCAGCACGCGCACTCGAATCGAGCCGTAGTCGCGCGCGAGGGTCTTTGCGGCGTTCGACAAGAAGCTCGGCGTGCAGACATTCGCGGGATGATTCGCGAGATCGCGCATGAGCGACATGCCCGCGACGATGCCTTGGCCGTGCGCGAGCCCCCGCTCGGCGTCCTTGCGATCGGCGCGGTTCGCGACCGCGAACCCGAACTTCGTCAGCATCGACTTCGGGCGCTTGTTCGCGGTCTTGTGATCGGGGATTCGATATTGCGCGTTGCCGACGACTTCGGCTGCCGCACGGGCCAATGAATAGATGTCGCCGTCCGAGATCTCCTCCAACCCGAGATAGCTCACGGCATTTCGAGCGCCGGTGCGTGCGAGCACGCCGAGCGCCGACGCGAGGGCCTTTCGGTACTGCTTGCGCTTGAAGCTCCCGCGCGCGCCGAGGCCCACGACCAAAATTCGCTCGCTTGCGGCGCCATCGATGTCGGTGAGCAGCAGTGTCTCGCCTGCCTTGCCCCGAATGTCGCCGCGCTTTGCGAGTCGGGCGATGCGGCCGCCGATCCGGCGGTCGAGCGCGTGCGCGGTATCCGATAGCGCACCTTTGTCGTAGACGCCCACGATCGCGCAATCGGTGCGTTGGCGGGACGGAGCGGCAGTGCTGACGAAAAATTCCATGAACGTTCCTCGCGTGGATTCGAGACGCCGCCGATTTCTCGCTCGGACGGGTTTACGGCCCGCAGCGCCTCGCTTAAGTTACCGCCCTGAGAATCGTTCAGCGCAATTCGATGGGCAGTCGTTGAAGCGCATTAGTCTACCCGAAACAGGTCCGCCGAAAGGCGCCCGCGCTTCGGAGGCCGCGAAGCGGCAAAGGCATCCTTCTGCGGATACTTGATCGGTACATCTTTCGCGAGGTCGCGGTTACTTGGCTCGCCGTGACGTTCGTCTTGCTCGTCATCCTGCTGTCGAATCAGCTCGCGCGCGTGCTGTCACAGGCGGCCGCGAACGAGTTTCCTCAGGGCGTCGTGCTGGCGCTCATTGGGCTCACGTCCGCCGGTTATCTCACGATCATCGTGCCGATCGGCTTTTTCCTCGCGATCATGCTCGCGCTCGGTCGCCTTTACTATGAAAGCGAGATGGCGGCGATTCAGGCGTGCGGCATCGGACCGGCACGGCTGTACAAGCCCATCGCGGTCCTTGGCTTCGCAGTCGCCGCGTTGCTCGTGTGGCTGTCGTTCTGGGCCATTCCGAGTGCGCTCCACCGCGCGCAAGAGATTCGAGCGGGCGCCTATCGAGATGCGCAGCTCGGGATGCTCGAGCCGGGGCGATTTCGCACGTTCGGCGACGGCAGCGTCGTGTTCTATGCCGAGCGCGTCGATGAATTCGGCATCCTGCACAACGTACATGTATTCGTCGATCGAGCCAGGCAACCGACAGGAGGCGAAGAAGGCGAGCTCGAGGTCTGGGTTGCCACCCGCGCCGAGCAGCGCGGGGCGGGGCAGACCGAGCAGCTGTTCGTGATGTACGACGGCGAGATGTACCAAGGCGTGCCCGGGCGGGGCGATTTTCGTTTGATGGAGTTCAGTGAGGCGGGCTTCCCGATCTCGGTCAAGGGAAGTGTGCGCAGCTCGAGCGACTCTGAAATGAAGTCGAGCCGCGAGCTGCTCGCCTCCAGCAACTTGCGCGATCGCGCCGAATTGCAGTGGCGCATCTCGATTCCGGTGCTCGCGTTGGTGCTGATGGTGCTCGCGGTGCCGCTTGCCCGCTTGCGGCCGCGGCAGGGGCGTTTCGGCAAGATCGGCATCGCGATTCTCGGCTACTTCGTCTACTCGGAGCTCCTGCTGGCGAGCCGCGCTTGGCTCGAGAGCGGCGTCCTGCCCGAGTATGTCGGGATGTGGTGGGTGCACGGCGTCGCGCTCTGCATCGGGTTATGGTTGCTCGCGCGCGAGAGCCCGGGCTTGTTCAAACGAACGGCGGGCGCGTCCAAATGACCTCTATTCTGGCCCGCTATCTCGCCCGCGCGATCATCGGCTACACGCTCATGGTCGTGCTCGTGCTGCTCATCTTGAGCGGTCTTTATCTGTTCGTCTCGCAGCAGGACAACATCGGCGTCGGTACGTTCGGCGTAGACGATGCCTTCCTGTTCGCGCTCTTGAACCTGCCGAAGTACGCATTCGATCTATTGCCGATCGCTTCCCTGATCGGCTCGCTGCTCGCACTCGGCAATCTGGCTCGCTCGCTCGAGCTCATCGTCATTCGCACTGCCGGCGTATCCACGCTTCGCATCGGCCTCTGGGCCGCCACTGCGGGGCTCGTGTTGATGGTGATGACGGGCGCGATCGGCGAGTTCCTCGCGCCGCCGCTCGAGCAATATGCGCGACAGATGAAGATGTTCGAGCAGTATCGCGATGTCAGCATGGCAGGCAATCGCAGTGCCTGGGCAAAAGACGGCAGCTCCATCGTCGCGGTGCGCCAGCAATCCGCGGACAATCGGTACGGCGGCGTGTATGTGTTCAAGTTCGACGACCGGAGAAGACTCACCGCGATGGGACACGCGAGCAGCGCGAGCATCGGTGCCGACAGCAAGTGGCGGCTCGACAATTTTCGGCAGTCCATCATCGAACAAGACCACGTCATTCCGTCCGAGGCACGACACGCCGAGCTCGAGACGACGCTGTCGCCCGAGTTCCTTGGGCTCGCCGTGTTCGACCCGGACTCGCTGCCGGTGCGGGGCCTCTATGGATACATCAGACATTTGAGGGCGAACGGACTGGAAGCGCGCGCGTATGAAACGGCTTTTTGGGCCCGCATTGCGCGCACGGTGGCGGTCGCAATTATCGTCGTGCTCGCGGTGCCGTTCGCGTTCGGTCCGATGCGCTCCACGAGCACCGGCGCCCGCACCGTCATCGGCATCATGATCGGGGTCGCCTTTCTGCTGCTCGCCAAAATGCTCGAAAGCGGCGGCGCGGTATTCGAGCTTTCCCCCTTCGTGATCGGCTGGGGGCCGACGATCGTGCTCGCGATCGTCACGTTCATTGCCGTGGCACGCGTTAAATGATTCGTTACGCGCAGGGCGGATAACAGATGGCGGATCAGCAAGAAGCGGTAAATGCGGGTTTGTTGCGTCGTCTCGGCGCGATCGTTTACGACTCGCTTCTCGCCTTCGCGGTGCTCGCCGTGATCACTTTCTTCTTCGTTCCCTTTCTGGATGGTCGCGTGCTCGTGCCTGCAGAGGTCGGCGTGCTCGCCTACGCCTACTGGTTTTTGCAGGTATTGGTCGTGGTCGGGTTCTTCGGCTATTTCTGGACGAGGCGAGGTCAAACGCTCGGCATGTTGGCTTGGCGGCTCAGGCTGGAGCAGGTCAACGGTGCGAATGTGAGCTGGCCCATTGCCCTCAAGCGAATGGGCATTCTGCTCGCGCTGCTAAGCCCGTTATTCGCGGGCTATTGGCTCATTTGGAAAGACTGGCCAGGCGAGGGCGCGCGCAACATCATGAACGGAATCGCGCTGCTGCCGATCGCTGTGTCCTTTCTATGGGTATGGATCGATCGTGACAGGCGAGCGCTGCACGATCGATGGACCGATACACGAGTGCTGCTGCTGCCGAAGCGCCGTTGAGCGTCGTTCGCGCACTGCAGGCCTTCGCTCCGTCCGCCGTCCGCCATTCACCGTCCGCTATTTTTTTAGCATGTCCTCGAGCGGCTTGAAGATCGCCTCGTACTTGTAATCCGGGATCTCAAAAGCCCAGCCTTCGAGCGATGCGCTCAGCTTGGCGGCCTCATCGGCCACGTTCGGCGGCGCCGGCTCGTCGGCGTGAGCCGCATCGCTCGCCTCGGCGGTGTCAGATGCCGCCGTTTCCCTCGCTCCGTCCTCCTTGTCATGCTTCTCGTCCGCGTCCTCGCTTTGCTCGGCAGCGGGCGTCTTGAAGCGATCGGCAAGCGCGCCATCGAACCGGGTCCGTACGACGACGAACCGCTCTTCTTCGAGCGGCCAACCATCGATCTCGACGATCAGGCCGTCGAACGTTCGATAGGTGGCGTGCGCTTCGGGTTTGCCTTCGAGCTCGCTCGCAGGCCGCACGTCCGAGAGCGTCAGTCCCGCCAAGACCGTTGCAAGGCTGTTCGCTGCGCTGGATGAGCTGAGCTCCTTGCCCTTCGGCAGCGGTTCGACCGCGAAGTCGGCGTCTGCGCGCGAATCTTTGGCGGCCGTATACGGCTTCGCGCCTTTCGTCTCGATCGTTGCCGATTGAATTCGATCGGCTCTCACGTCGAGCACCGACTTGCGCAGCCAGTCCTCCGGCTTCGCAGAGCTGTCGAGACTCGCGTCGATGAGCCAGCTCTTTTCTTCGCCGACTTTTCTCACGTACTGCGAGTCGACGCCCAAGCCCCGCTTGCCGACGATGAGATCGACCGCAGGCTCGACGCCCGCGACTTCGATGCGCACGCCGGTCGCGTTCGCTTCGCTCACATCTTCGACGCCGAGGCTCGAGTAATGCTCCGGATTCGAGGTCTTCTCTTCGCGCAGCTCGGCGTTCGCGATCCCGAGCAGCAGCTTGCGCAGCTTCGCTTCATCCGCCGGATAGCCATGCCGCTCCGTCACCCCCCAGGTATCGTCCTTGCGCGCAATCTCGACGGCAAGCTTGTCACCCGCGGAGTGGATGCGCACTGCGGTCGCATCGTTCAATGTTTTCTTGAGGCCCGGATAGAGCGCCTTCGCGCTCTCGATGCTCGATGACGAGCGTTCGCTTGCGAGCCAGATGCCGCCGCCGATGGCAGCGAGCGCAACGAGACCGAGTACGCCGAGATTCTTCGAGTTCATCGCGTGATCATCCTCAAGCTGTATGTGCTGCTGCCCGGCCCGCTCGCAGGCGGCGGCGGCGTGCGAATGCCAGCACGAGCGCGGCAATGGCAATCAGCGCGGGGACGAGCGCAATGTTGAGTACCTTGAGCCACGTGCCGAGCCGTTCGATCTCGAGATCGAGGCTGCGGCGCACGTCGCGCAGCTCCTTGCGGATCCGCACGCGCTCGTGCTGGAAGCGTTCGAGCTCCGCTTCCTGCTCGGGCGAGAGCACGAGCGAGCCTTGCGCGCTGCGGCCGGATTCGAGCTCCGTCAGCTTGCGCTCGGTTTCGCGCAGCTCCTGATCGAGCTCCTGCTCCTTCGCGCGAAGCTGGTCGTCGGCCTGGCGCCGCAGCTCATCCACTTTCGTGAACGGGCGGAAGAAGCTTTGTCGGCCGCGGATGCTGATCAAGTCGCTGCTGCCCGCGAGATTGTCGAGCGCATTCGCGATGAAGTCGCCGTTGTTGGCCCAAGCCACCGCGAAGCGCTGGCCGAAGACGTTCTGCGTGCGAATCCACAGCGGATCCGAGAGCAGATCCGTGTCCGCAACCACGATCAGGTTCGCGTCTTCTGCGGTTTCCGTGCGGTGCTGAGCCGCATCGCCGTCGCCGCCTTCGCCCGCATCGGGCTTGCCGTTCGGATAGGCCGACTTGAGCTTGCCGCGGATGCGCGCGGCGACGGTGTAGCGCTCACCCGTTGCTTTGAACCCATCGAGCAGGGCGTCGCTGTTCTGCATGAAGGCGAAGCGGCTCGAATCGATCAGCTGCGCGTTCGTGCTCGACTGCATGAGCGGTTCGAAGTCGATCTGCGCGTCATCCTTCTTCTTGAGCGCGCCTGCCGTCATGACATTGACCGCATCGAGCGCCGCGGTGATCACATCCTTCGAGCTCATGCTCGCGCGATTGAGGCCGACGATCGCGATGTGCTGCGAGGGAGGCTGGCCTTGGCGCATCGAAACCGTCAGCCCGAGCTCGCGATCGCCGAGCACGCGCTGCGAGTCATATTCGATGCCATAGGCATCGAAGAGGGGCCCGAGCGAGGAGGCGCGCGGCCCCATCGGAATACCCATTTGCGCGCCGGAGGTGTCGTTCTCGGATTGCGGGTCCACGAACGCGATCAGCTTGCCGCCTCGCATGATGTATTGATCGATCGCGTAGAGGGTCGACGGCGAGAGATCCTTCGGATGAATCAGAAGGAGCACGTCGATGTCGTCCGCGATCGTGCTCACGTCCGTTGCGAGCGTGCGCACGTCGAAGAGCTCGCGTAGCTGCGCAATGCTTGCCCAGCCTTCCCGCATGTGCCCGCTCATCTGATCGAAGGAGGGGTCGACGGGAAGCGTCGACATGAGCCCGACCGTCGGGCGCTTCGGGTTGCCGAGGCGATAGATGAGGCTCGCGACGTCGTATTCGAGAAACTCCTCTTTATCGGGCTGGAAGAAGCCGATGATCTCGCGCCCGTCCGTGGAGTTCGTGCCCGCGAGGCCGAAGTACAGCGTCTCGCCGCTCGCGTTGATCGGCACGGCCGACAGCCCGAACTCGGCCGCACGGTCTTCCTCTTCCGAGAACGGCTCGGGATCGATGACGCTCAGGCGCAGCTTGCCTTTCGAGCGCTGGGTGATCTCCTCGAGCAGCTCGCGCACGCGCTGTGCGTAAGCACGGAGCTGCGGCGATTGCGCGCTCGACTCCTGCGAGAAGAAGAAATAGAGATTCACGGGCTCATCGAGCGAGCTCACGATGCGCTCGGTGCCCTCGGAGATCGAATAGAGCTTGCTCTCGGTGAGATCGAGACGCGCTCCCCGGAAGAGGAACGTGATCAGAATCGTCACGCCGATGAACAACACGGCGAGCGCGACGAGCGCGCCGGCGCCATAGGTACGCTTTCCAACAGTCGTGGTCGTGGTGCGGTTCGTCATGATCAGTCCGCCTTCTTCAT
>JBDZVE010000004.1:113857-116352 GCA_040255535.1 Lysobacterales bacterium
GCGGCCTCCTGCTTCTCTTGTGACGGCTTCACGCCCGTCGTGATCTGTCGGAAGACATCGTCGAGGCGACCGGAGGGCGCGCGCGCGGCCAGTGCTTTGGGCGTGTCGTCGGCCAAAATCTTTCCGCCGGCGATGATGATCGCGCGATTGCAGACGGCGTCGACTTCCTCGAGGATGTGCGTCGAGATCACGATGATCTTGTCCTTCGACATCGCGTTGATCAGCGCTCGCACCTCGTGTTTTTGATTGGGATCGAGGCCGTCGGTCGGCTCATCGAGGATCAGTACTTGGGGATCGTGCAGCAGCGCCTGCGCGAGGCCGACGCGACGGCGGAAGCCTTTCGACAGCGTTTCGATCACTTGCTCGAGCACGCCGCTCAGGCCGAGACGCGCGATGACGTCATCGAGTCGCGAGCGGCGACGCTCTCCGCTCAAGCCGCGAATGTTTGCGATGAACTCGAGGAACGCACGCACCGACATCTCCGAATAGCTGGGCGCGCCTTCGGGCAGGTAGCCCATGCACGCCTTGGCTGCGAGCGGTTCGTTCTCGACGGGGTGGCCGCACACGCGTACCGAACCCGCGGTGGGCGACAGAAAGCCCGTGATCATCTTCATCGTTGTGGATTTGCCCGCGCCGTTCGGGCCGAGAAAGCCCAGTACCTGCCCGGCCTCGACGTTGAACGAGATGTCGTCGACCGCGGTCAAGGCACCGTACCGTTTCGTCAGATGACTGATTTCGATCATGGTGCGCCCTTTGGGGAAATGTGTTCTGTGACTGCGACGCGCACGGCCAAGTTCCGTGGCGGACAGAACGTCAGAGCCTTCGCGTGAAGATGCTCGCGAGATCGTTCGTGTTATCGCGGCGTTCGCGTCGCGTGGATCGCAGCTTCAGCTCGTCCTTTTCCTCGAATGCTCGCTGCGCACGCGGCCCGAAATTTTGTCGAGCACAAGACGTGAATTCAAGCGAGCCACTTGTCGACTCGCCATCTAGACAACTCGCCGCTGCAGGAACGTGCCATCACTTCCTCTTCGGGTTAGAGGTCGGATCGGCTCATGTGGCTCAGCGAGAGATTTCTTTTGCTGTAGCCCCTAAGTCCACTTGTGCTGCACAGCAGCATGCGATATATTTGCACTGCAAAACGCGACAGGCCAATGCTGGCGCGAAGGTTTCTCCGATTTTCTTGCGCCGCGATGAACGCGCGGTGCTTCTTCGAATCCCCCTGACTGGCCGGGTGTCCATTGCCCGGCCTTTTTTTTGCCGCGGCCGCCCGGTCAGGTCTTGCCCGCTTTCTCCTCGATCTCGGCGCGATGCGCACGCAGCACCTTGCGAATTTCCCCGGCCGAGGGACGATCGGCGATACGGGCGATCAGCTCGGCGAGCTCGTGCCATGGCTTGCCCCATTTCATGAGGCGCACGGCATCCGCGATGATCTTGCTCTTGAGATCACCGGCCTGGGCGGCTCCCTTCGTGCTCGCTTTCTGCTGGGGCGCGGGTGTCTTCGGTGCCGCGCTGGGGTTCGCGCGCTGAGGCGCCTTGGTTTCCGCTCTGCCCGCCGCGGGCGCTTTGGCTGCGGCACCAGAGGCCGCTTTTGTCGGCGGGGGGGCGGACGATTTCAACCGCGGCATCTCGCGCGTGGTCTCGTCTCCCGCGGGTCTCGCTCGGTGGGGCGCCGTTCTAACGACGGTCGGGGCCTCGACGGTTTGCGTGCCGCCCGAGGCGCTTTCCGCCTTGTTCGGGTCCGCAAGGGGTACGAATCGCTGGATGTGTTGGATTCCGACGAGGTTCGCAAGGAAGGCCATCAACTCCAAGGATTCCGCGAATTTGCTGTCGCCCATCGCCTGGCGGGTTTCGACATGCGATTTGAGCTCGAGCACTTTCTGACGTGCGACTTCGAGCACCCAGCGCGTCGGCCGATCGTGCTGAGGCCACGCTTGGACGCGCGCGTACGCCGCATCGCTCAGCTCGACGTACTGCAGATGAAGGTCGATGCTGACGAGCCACTTATCGATGAGTTCAGAAATTCGGCGATCCGCTGGCGTCATAGGGGGCCCCGCTCTTTGCGCGCATTATGCACGTCGCAGGGAGGGGAGTGGCGCGAGGGGAAAGTAAGAGCGCGAGCGGTGCTCCCAGAGGGATATGCGCCTATTCCATCCCTGGCCGGCGCGCGTTCGCGCCAGCTATCGCTGTCCAAAATCGTTCCGTACGATTTTGTCGAACCCTCTATGGACGAGGGTCGGGAATCGCTCTGCCGCGTTAAGGGCGCGAGCGGTGCTCGCGCGGGGTGCTCCGAGAGGGATTGCGCCTATTCCATCCCTGGCCGGCGCGCGTTCGCGCCAGCTATCGCTGTCCAAAATCGTTCCGTACGATTTTGTCGAACCCTCTATGGACGAGGGTCGGAATCCCTCTGTCCGCGCCATTTACGGACGCGACGTTGTCGCGTGGCAAATGGCGCTCCCAGAGGGATTCGAACCCTCGTCGCAGCCTTGAGAGGGCTG
>JBDZVE010000165.1:0-6465 GCA_040255535.1 Lysobacterales bacterium
CCTTGCGGACGCGAGGTGGCCCTTCCCAAGCGCCGTCATCCTTGCGGACGCGAGGAACCAAACGCGCACGACCCGTGCGCTTGCTTCAGATGGCCCTTCGCGTCCGCAAGGGAGACGAAGGTTGGTAGAGCAGGCGGCCGCCGCGCCGCGGCGAGAGTCTCTCGTCGAAACGTGACTCGACGCTCGCCCCAGTACTATCCGCATGCCTGCTCCGTCAGGGCGGTGAACTGGCATACTCTATCTATCTCAAGAACCAATGCGCCTCACGTGATCCGGGCATGCACTCCGAATGTCCGCAATGCATCACTTCGCTGATCGGCGACACCAGGAACCTCCTCTCGCGGGCAACCGTTCGAATTGCACGCGGATCTGTCGGGCTGACTAGAAGATGTAGGAGACTTCGTGGCCGCAGAGTCCGAAACGCCTGAGTTCCTCGTCTCTGTGCCGGGGGCGATGGCCGAGCGCATCCGTGAGCTCGACTGGTCGCGCACGCCCTTGGGGCCAATGAGCTACTGGCCCGTGCCGCTGCGCGTCGCACTCGATCTCTGCTTGAACTCGAGCTTCCCTTCGGCGATCTACTGGGGCGAGGACCTGATCCTCTTGTACAACGATGCCTGGGCCCCGATCCCCGCCGAAAAACATCCGTGGGCCCTCGGTCGACCCGCGCGCGAAGTATGGTCCGATATTTGGCACATCGTCGGCCCTCAGCTCGCTTCGGTGTTCGAGCGCGCACAGGGCGTAGCGGTCTACGACCAGATGCTGCCGATGGTGCGCGGCGGGACGGTGCACGAGACGTATTGGAACTACAGCTTCACGCCGATTCGGGACGAACGCGGCACCGTTCTCGGCATCTTCAATCAGGGCCACGAAACCACTGAAATCGTGTTCGCACAACGAAGCCGCGAGACGGAGCTGGCGCGCGTGCAAGCGTTGTTCGAGCAAGCGCCCGGCCCCATCGCGCTGCTGCAAGGGCCGCAGCACGTTTATGCCATCGCGAACGAAGCGTATCTGCGTCTGATCGGACGGCGCGACATCTTGGGTAAGCGCGTCGCCGACGTGCTGCCCGAGGCCATCGAGCAGGGCTTCGGCGCCGTGCTCGATCGAGTCTATCGAACGGGCGAGCGGTATCTCGCAGAATCGATGCCGATCATGCTGCGGCGGGAGCCGAAGCGATTGGAAGAGAGGCGAATGCTCGACTTCATCTTTCAACCGTTCAGGGATGCCGCTGGCGAGATCACCGGCATCTTCGTGCAAGCGACCGACGTCACCGAACGAGCGCGAGCGGAAGCGGCGCTGCGCTCGAGCGAAGACACGCTGCGCAGGTTGAACGAGCGTCTGGAAGCGCTCGTCGCGGAGCGAACGACGGAGCTCTCGGCCGCCAACAAAGCGCTGCAGGCATCCGTGAACCGGATGCGTACGACACTGCAGACGAGTTTCATCTTCCAGGGCTACATCGATCCTGACGGGAAGCTGCTCGAAGCGAACGCGGAGTCGCTCCACGGGATTGAAGCGCGCGAGGAAGAGGTGATCGGCAAGCCTTTCTGGGAGACGCCGTGGTTTACCTCGACGCCCGGCATGCCCGAGATGGTGCGTCAAGCCGTCGCTCGCGTCGCGCAAGGGGAAATGTTTCGCCGTGGGGTCGACCTCGTGCTCACTCGCGGTGTGCGGACGTTCGATTTTTCCATGCGCCCGGTCAAGGACGAACAAGGCGCGGTGCTCGGCATCGTCGCGGAGGGCGTCGATTTGACGCCGCTCCTGCAGGCGGAAGAGCGTTTGCGCCAGTCGCAGAAGATGGAAGCAATCGGTCAGCTCACGGGCGGCATCGCGCACGACTTCAACAACCTTCTCACCGGCATCATCGGCTCTCTCGACATGATGCAGAGACGCGTCGCGCAAGGCCGATACGAAAAGCTCGACTACTACGCGAAAGCAGCGCTCGCATCGGCGAATCGCGCCGCCGCGCTCACGCATCGGCTACTCGCCTTCGCGCGCAGGCAGCCGCTCGATCCGAAACCGGTCGCCGCGAACGCGCTGATCGGCGAGATGCAGGACATGCTGCGCAGAACGCTCGGCGAGAGAGTGCAGCTCGATGTGTTCGCGGCCGGCGCACTCTGGCTCACGCGATGCGACCCGAATCAGCTCGAAAGCGCGATTCTCAATCTCGCCATCAACGCACGCGATGCGATGCCGAGCGGCGGGCGCATCACGATCGAGACGAGCAACGTCGAAGTGCACGAGAAATCCGATGCCCTTCAATTGGAGCCCGGACAGTATGTTTGTGTTTCAGTGGAAGATACCGGCGTCGGCATGAGCGCCGATGTGATCGCGAAGGCGTTCGATCCATTCTTCACGACGAAACCGCTCGGTCAGGGCACGGGACTCGGCCTGTCGATGACGTATGGATTCGTGCGGCAATCGGGCGGAGACATCACGATCAAGTCCGTTCCCGGTCAGGGCACCGTCATTCGCCTCTACCTGCCGCGCTACCTGGGCGAGATAGAGCATGCCGAGCCGAGCATCGGCGACACCGGCAGCTATCGCGCGTTGGGAAATCGGACCGCGCTCGCCGTGGAAGACGATGACGTCGTGCGACGATTGATCCTCGATGTGCTTGCGGATCTGGGATTTGCCGTCATCGAAGCGCGCGACGGCAGGGCCGGCCTCGACATCTTGCTCTCCGATCAGCGCATCGATGTCTTGGTCACGGATGTGGGCTTGCCCGGGCTGAACGGGCGACAGATGGTCGAGCTCGCGAGAGAGCGCAGGCCGCGCCTGCGCACGCTCTTCATTACGGGATACGCCGAAGGCGAGGCATCCATCGAGAACCTCGGCCCGCGCACTCACCTCATGGCGAAGCCCTTCCCGATGGAAGCGCTGGCGCAGCGCATTCAGGAGATCATGGCGAGCTGAACGCGTCAGAGCTCGATTGCGGTGCGAGCGGTCGGCTCGACGTAATACACCTTCGCGCTCACGGGTCGCGCCGAGTCCGCATGAACTTGATCGGGCGGGAGCGGCGCGAAGATCCTCCAGCTTTGCGAAGGATGGAGCACAGCCCAGAGCGGTGCGGCGATTCCGCCCCACACCCTGGGTGTACCCGGCGCCGACGGCTCGCGCCGGCCTTCGACCTCGATCTCGTCCATGTCGGGGTCGCGCGTCTTGGCGAGAAGTGCGGCAATCTGCTCGGGCGTGTAGATGGATGTGATCGGCGGGATGCGAAGATCGACATTGCGTGCGGCAGCCGCTGCGGGCGGATCGGATGAGGTCGGCGAGTCGGCCGCCCAAACCGAAGTGAACATCGTTGCGAGCGCAACGACCGTCGCGCTTGCATAGGACCACTGGCGTCGCATGTGACCTCCCAAGATCCAGGCTCCTTGAGCATCAGAGTGGCCGTGAGAAGGTTTGTTCCCTACGAGCTCGCATCGCGCTTCCGCGCCGGGCGCACGTCACGCAAAGGCGGAACGCGAAACCGTCAATGGTCCTCAACGATCGCCATCGCCCTGCTACTTGAGCGATTCGCGCGCGACTTTGAGCGCGGCGTTCATGACCTCCTCGATCGAGGACTTCTTCTCGTACTCCGGGATGTAGATCCAGAGCTTGACTACGTCGAGCGCGGCCTTGTCGGACGAGCCGCCGCCCAAGCCGCCGTTGACTTCGACCGACAGCGCGCCGCTGCTGAGAAAGCTGATGGTTCTGACTTCCAGATTCATGCGATCCATCCCTCCGGTGTCGTTTATGCTTGAAGGCGATCGGTTCGTGGTCCTGCATGCAACTTCGAACCGCCCCGCATGGTACTACGCTGTTTAGCGCAAACGTGACGGCAGTCCACATGCTGAACAAAAATTCGGGGATTGCGCCAGATTCTGTCTAGAAGCCCAATGCACATAGAACGCTTCTTGCAGGACGAACGTTTGCCCGCGAGCTACGCTCGGGTGATCGAGGACGTGCACGAGCCGCTCGCGCGGACGATCCATGGAAAGGTACGATATCGTGGGCATTACGTCGTTGGCCTCTGCGGTTGCCAAGGCAGCGGCAAGTCGACGATGGCGCGCAGTCTTCGTCTGCTGCTCGAGGCACACGGCGTGTCCTGCGCGGTGCTGTCCCTCGATGATTTCTATCTCGGGCGCTCCGCGCGCGAGGCGCTCGGCAAGCGTGTTCATCCGTTGCTCGTCACGCGCGGCGTACCTGGCACGCACGACGTTCAGCTCGCGATCGACACGCTCGAGGCATTGGGGCGCCCTCAGACGATTGCGCTTCCCGCGTTCGATAAATCGAGGGACGATCGCAAGCCGGTGGACGAATGGCCGCGTGTACAAGGGCCGGTCCAGATCGTGCTGTTCGAAGGCTGGTGCGTCGGAGCGATTCCGCAGGATGACGCGGATCTCGCACAACCTGTGAATGCCCTCGAACGCGAACAGGATGCGGACGGACGCTGGCGGCGATACGTGAACGGTGCTTTGCGCGCGGAGTACCAGACGCTATTCCGCTCGCTCGATGCACTGTTGTTGCTGCAGGCGCCGAGCATCGATGTCGTCTACGACTGGCGCCGCGAGCAAGAGCACAAGCTCGGAGAACGCATTGCTGCAGCCGGTCAGACGACGCATGTCATGAGCGACCATGAGCTCGCGCGCTTCATTCAGCATTATGAGCGCCTCACTCGGCATATCTTGTCCGAGATGCCGGCGCGCGCCGATGCGATCGTGAAGCTGAGTGAGACGCGCGAGCCGTTGGAAGTGATGGTGCGAAGAGGGTTGGAGCCGACAACTCCTACGTTGCGGTAGGTCGGCCGAGCCACAACACAAACAATGATCCGATTGATTCTGCTCCTCGCACTCCTCATTGCTCCGCCCCTCTTCGCGGCGGACGACCGTCCGCGCCTATTCGTGCTCACTGACATCGAGAACGAACCGGACGATGCGGAATCGCTCGTGAGATTGCTCGTGCACTCGAGCAAATACGAGATCGAAGGACTCGTTGCGACGACGTCGGTGTGGCTCCCCGACCATACGGCTCCGGAGCGGATTCATCGCATCGTCGATGCCTATGGCCGCGTGCGAGATCAGCTCGCGAAGCACGAGAGCGGATTCCCGAAAGCGAGCACGTTGAAGCAGGTCATTGCCTCGGGCGTTCCTGTGTTCGGAATGAAAGGCGTGGGGGAGGGCAAGGATTCCGCCGGTTCTCGAATGCTGATCGCCGCTGTCGACCGGGCGGACGATCGCCCGCTTTGGGTGACGGCTTGGGGCGGCACGAACGTGCTCGCGCAGGCACTCTGGCATGTCGCGCACACACGCTCTGAAACCGAGCTCGCGGCCTTCGTCGCGAAGCTGCGCGTGTACGCGATCTCGGATCAGGACGACTCGGGGCCTTGGATCCGAGCGTCGTTCCCGGATCTCTTCTATATCGTAAGCCCGGGCTACGAAGAGAACGATGGCGGCGGCTATCACCACGGCACGTGGACGGGGATCTCCGGAGACAAGTTCCATGGCCGCTTCGATGGCGGCGATTTCTCTCTCGTCACGAACGAGTGGCTCGAGAAGAACGTGATCGAAGATCATGGGCCGCTCGGCGCGGAGTATCCGCGATGGGAATACCTGATGGAGGGCGATACACCGTCTTTCCTCTATCTATTCCCAAATGGACTCGGCTCGCCCGAGCATCCGAGCTACGGCAGTTGGGGCGGACGATACGAGCGCTACACGCCGCGCCAGCGTCCGTGGCAGCTTCGTGCCGAAACGCGTCCGATCTGGACGAACGCGGTTGATGAGGTCATCGGCGTCGATGGTCAGCCGCACAACTCCATCTACGCGACGATCTTTCGATGGCGGAGCGCTTATCAAAACGAGTTCGCCGCGCGCATGGACTGGTGCGTGAAGGAGCCGAGCGAAGCGAACCATCCTCCCGTCGCGCGACTCGCACATCCGGCGGCAATCGACGTTCGGTACGGAGATAGCGTCACGCTCAGCGCTGAAGGCTCCGACGATCCCGATGGCGACGCGCTCGCGTATCGATGGTTTATCTATCGCGAAGCCGGCTCGTATATGGGCACGCCAGAGCTCGAAGGTCCGGATCGGCGCGATGTGAAGATCACGATTCCGAAGGTCGCATGGCGCGAAGGTCAGCGGTCGCACGATCCAAAAACACTGCACGTGATCCTGGAAGTGACGGATCGCGGCGAACCTGCGCTCACTCGCTATCGGCGAACGATCTTGACGATTCGCGAGTAGTGGCATCTATACAACCGAAGGCGGAGCGCGATGCACTCAGGTCGATTCGCTATCCATGCCAGTATTGACGACCAGGAATATGCGGGATTAGGGTCAAACGAAGGATTTCGAAGAAGGTCGCCTATCATGCATAGAATTCGAAGGAATGAAGAAGCAAAGAGCCCTGATTTCGCGGGAGAAACCACTGGCCGAACAGCGGTTGCGTCGCTTTACATCGCGACGTTTAGGCTCCCTACATAGAGTT
>JBDZVE010000042.1:0-8241 GCA_040255535.1 Lysobacterales bacterium
GCGCGCGACGTCGAGACTGGACTCACCTTCCAACACCGGACGTGAGTACAACCATGCATACAGAAGAACGACTCCACGCGCTCGATGCGGTACGCGCGTTCGCATTGCTCGCGGGCATCGTCCTGCACGCCGCGATGACCTTCATGCCGGGCCTGGCCGCTGTCGGGTTTCCCGCGGACAGCTCGCAAAGCCCGGCGCTGCAGATCGTGTTCTACGTGATCCATCTGTTTCGCATGTCGCTGTTCTTCTTCATCGCAGGCTTCTTCGGTCGCATGATGTTCCATCGTAAAGGCGCTTCGGCGTTCCTGCGCGATCGAGCGATGCGGATCGGCGTGCCGTTGATCGTCGGCTGGATGTTCTTCGGCCCGCTCGCGATGGCCGTGGTGTTCATGACGTTGGCGCCGAAGACCGGGACACCCGCCGCGCCGCCGCACGGTGGATTGCCGTTAGCGCATCTTTGGTTTCTGTATTACCTCGCGATGTTCTATGCAGCAGTGCTTGCAATTCGTGCCGGCATCGCGAAGCTCGATCGCAATGGTGTGTTTCGCGCACGTTTAGACACGATCGTGCGCTTGCTCGCTCGCAGTCATTTGGTGCCGATCGCAGTCGCGGCTCCGGTGGCTGTCTGCTTGTATCTCACGCCGAATTGGATCCTGTGGGGCGGGATCCCCACGCCGGACATGGGTCTAGTGCCGAAGCTGCCTGGGTCGGTCGCATTCGGATCGGCGTTCGTGTTCGGTTGGATCGTGCACCGGCAGAAGAATCTGCTCTGCATCTGGCAGCGCGGCTGGGCGTTCTATGCGGCGGCTGCGGCTTCACTCACGGTGCTCAGCCTCTGGCTCGTGCAACAGGCTGCGAACCCGTTCGCAGTAGAACCCGCGACGAAGCTTGCCTACGCGGCAAGCTACACGTTGGCGCTTTGGGCATGGGTGTGCGGACTCATCGGCATCGCGCTTCGTTTCTTCTCGAGCGCAAGCGTGGCCCGCCGCTATCTCGCGGATGCGTCCTATTGGATGTATCTCGCGCATCTGCCGGTCGTATTCGCGCTCCAGATGATCGTCCTCGACTGGCCGCTGCATTGGAGCGTCAAGTCTGTCGGCATCGTGGCAGTCACCGTGTCGATCCTGCTACTCACGTATCACTTGTTCGTCCGCAACACGATCATTGGGCAAGTGCTCAATGGCCGTCGCCGCCGGAGCGACACGGTGACGATCGAAACGCCGGTGGGGCTTGGCGACGCCTCGAAGACACGGAGCGTCGTCGCGGAGCTGCGCGATGTGCGTAAGCAATACGACAGCACGATCGCACTCGGCGGAGTCGACTTGCAGATCCGAAGTGGCGAAGTGTTCGCGCTGCTCGGTCCGAACGGCGCGGGTAAGTCGACGACGATTTCGCTTCTGCTCGGCTTGCAAGAGCCGGATTCGGGATCGGTCAGCGTGTTCGGGATGGATCCGACTCGCGTCGAGGCGATCGAAGCGAGGCGCCAACTCGGCGTCATGCTGCAGGATGTCTCGCTTCCGCCCGAGGCTCGCGTGCGCGAGCTGATTCATCTCGCGTCGAGCTACTACGCCGCACCGCTCGCGCTCGACGAGGTTCTCGCAATGACGCAGACGACCGCGCTCGCGAATCGCCCTTATGCGAAGTTGTCCGGTGGCCAACAGCGTTCAGTGCAGTTCGCCATTGCCATCTGCGGGCGGCCGAAACTCTTGTTTCTCGACGAGCCGACGACCGGTCTCGATATCCAAGCACGCGAAGCGTTGTGGAGCACGATTCGACAGCTCGTGAAGGAGGGATGCTCGATCGTTCTCACGACACACTATCTAGAAGAAGCCGAAGCACTCGCCGACCGCGTCGCGGTGCTGAGGCAAGGCAAGATCGTCGCGACCGGAAGCGTTCAAGATGTGCGCGCGCTGGTCTCGCATAAGCTCATTCGGTGCATCACGAGCCTGAGCAGCGAACAGATTCGCCGCTGGCCGGGTGTTGTCGATGTCACGAGCGACGGCTCGAGACTCGCGATTGCGGCGAGCGATGCCGAGATCGTCGCGCGTCATCTGCTCGTCAGCGATCCTCATTTGCGCGAGCTCGAAGTCAGCCGCGCGGGTTTCGCCGATGCCTTTATCGAGCTCACACAGGAAGCTGCCTAATGAACACTATCGCTACCCTGATGCACAATGATGCTGCCCGCAACGTTCCTATGAGCGCGGGCCGCGTGATCGGCGCGTATCTTCTCGAGACGAGATACGAGCTCTTGCGGATGCTGCGAACGCCGGGCTTTGCCGTCCCGATGCTCGCCTTGCCGATCATGCTGTATCTCTTGGTCGGGACGATCGTGTTCCAAGAGCACACGGCGAAGGACCCTGCGCTCGCGATCTACATGTTCGCCTCGTACATCGTGTTCGGCGCGACAACGCCCGGCATGTTCGGCTTCGGCATGGGTCTTGCGGCCGAGCGTCAGTCCGGGTTCTTGAAGCTCAAGCGCGCGCAACCGATGCCGCTAGGCGCGAACCTGCTCGCGAAGTTGCTGATGGCGCTCGCCGTCGTGATGCTCGTCGTCGGCATGCTGATCCTAATCGGAACGTCGTTCGGGAACATCGCATTGAGCACCTCTCAGATCGCAAGCATCATGCTCGCGAGCTTGCTCGGCGCGCTCGTTTCGAGCTCGATCGGATTCTTCATCGGCGCAACCGTGTCGGGCTCCGCCGCGACGGGTGTCGTGAACCTGATCTACTTCCCGATGATGTATCTGTCAGGGATGTTCTTCCCGCTGCCGGAGGTGCTTGCGCGCTGGGCGATCGTGTGGCCGACGTTTTACGTAGACCAGCTCGTGATCGCGGCTGCGGGCGGCAAGAGCTTCATGGGCGCGGGCATGTGCACGGCGGTATTGCTTGGGCTTACCGTGCTTTTCGGCGGCCTCGCGCTTCGCTCGACGATGCGCAAGGGGTAATGTGGGTGGGGCGATTCGGTGTCACTCGGTCTTGCGCCCTCCGAAATCGAAGCTCGACCTGCAATTGATCACGAGGTGTTCACGATTCGTGAGCCGGCAGGTCACGTGATCACATTCTTCTCGAGTCATTCGTCCGGGCAGCCGGTCTGAAGGCACCGGCCTCAAACTTGTCTCCTTTCTCCTCGTTCGCCGCGCCCGCAAGAGGATGAACACAGCAGAGGTAGCAGCATGCAGACTCCCACAATCGTCGAATATGGATCACCGATTTCCCTAGCCGATGCGAAGATCGCCGTCGCCGCGGCCGAGCGCGAAGCGGTCGCCAACAGCTTCGCTGCGATCATCGCGGTCGTGGATAGCGGCGCGCAGCTCGTGCTGTTGGAGCGTCTCGATCATGCGCAGCTCGGCAGCATCCCTGTTGCGATCGCGAAAGCCGAAACCGCCGTGCGCTTCAAGCGGCCCACGAAGGCATTCGAGGACGCGCTCGCGCAAGGCGGCGTCAATCTTCGATTGTTGTCGTTGCCTGGGATCGCGGCCGTCGACGGCGGCATTCCGCTTCTCAGCGACGGCAAGATCGTCGGCGCGATCGGCGTGTCAGGTTTGCTCCCGCAGCAGGACGCGCAGATCGCCGCGGCAGGAGCCGCGGCATTCCACAAGTTGTAGGGCGACAATCATCTGCCGCTCCCTAGGAGAGGCGTTCGTTTTGGCGCACGCAGCCCGCCTTTACCAAGGGGTCCCTTCGGTCGCGATCTTCTCCGTGCGCGTGTGCGGCTGCTCGTTCAACCATTCGGATGCCGCGGCGAGCTGATCCTGTGACACCGAGCGGGCGTCGACCTTGCGCTCCTCCAACCAACCTCGCATGGCGATCAGCAGCTTCTGCGCTTGCTCGCCATCGAGCGCGTACAAGCGCTGATAGTTGAATTTAGCGTCCGCGAAACGGTCGAGCCCGAGAAAGGCCTCGCCTTGATACTCGATCGCGCGCACATAGTCGGGCTTCAGCTTCAGTGCCGACGCATACGCCTCGAGCGCAGGCTCGTGCTGTCCGAGCTTCCGGTTTGCATAGCCGATGTACGTGTGCGCTTCGTACATGCTCGGATCGAGCCGCACGGCCCTTTCGAATGCGCGCAGCGCATCTTCGTAGGCCTGCTTGGCGCCATCGATCGCTGCTTGCCGAGCGCGGGCGCTCTCCGCCGCGGCCGCATCCTGATCGAAGCGGGTTGCGCGTTCGATGAATGCATAGCCGGCGCCGTACGCATCGAGTGCAGTGCTCGAGTACTCCGTGCCCGGCTCGACCCGCCGCGGTTTATTGCGCGGCGGGCCGTCCGCGAACACGGAAGAGGCGATCAAGCTCGCGATGCTTGCGAGCAACACTAGGAGTCCGGTCGGTCTCATCGCGCTCTCCAGACTAGAACCGGGAGGAGGTGAGCTCGATATCGGCCTTTGCCCACGCCGTGCGGAAGTCGGCATCGATTGCCTTCGCTTCCTCGATCTTGCCTTGCTCGCGCAAGGCTTGCGCAAGACCGAACAGCGCCCACCCATTCTTCGGATGTTCGCGCAGATCTTGCCAATACACGGTCTCCGCTTCGGCGGGCCGGCCTGCTTTCAACAACACGGCCGCGAGCGAATGACGCACGGGGTAGTGCCAGTCATCCGGCTCGGTGTACGCGAGCGCATCCTGCATGCGAACGGCGGTTTCGAGGTGCACGATCGCTTCGTCATAGTTGCCTTGCTCCGCGGCGAGCTCGCCCGCGAGCGATTCCGTAGCAATGCGCATGACCGCATCGGGCGGGTTGAGCGACATCGATGCCGGTTTCGCAGTGAGCTCCGGATCGGCTGCGATCTTCTCTACGGCCTCGAGCTCCTTCGCAGCGGCCGCAAAGTCGTGCTTACGCGTAAACGCCATCCCTCGCGCATAGTGCCGCACGCCGCGCGTGAAGAGCGAGTCGTACTTGAGCTCAGGCAACTTCAGGATTTCGTCCCAGCGTCCGAAACGGACGAGCGCGAAGTCTTCGACGAGCAGGAACGTTTGTAGGATCGGCACTTCCTGCACCGCTTCCTTCGGGATCGAATTCACGGTCTTGCGTGCGGATGCGATCGCGAGCTCGCTCTGACCCGCCATCGTCGCGCCGAACCACAAAAAGTGAATGTTGTGCGGATAGTAGCCGAGCGGATACAAACCCTGCGCCCGGCACTGCGAGATGTAGTCCTCATCGGCGAGGATCGCGAGTTGGTTCGCCTTGATCACATCGTCGTAGCGGCCGACGCGCTGATAGATATGCCCGGGCATGTGCACGAGATGTCCCGCCGCCGGTGCAAGCGTCAGTAAGCGGTCGGCCGCGACCTCCGCCTTCTGCGGCTCGTATGCTTCCCAGAGGTGGATCGAAAGATGCAGTGCGCCCGGATGCTCCGGATTGCGCTCGACCACGCGCTCGAGCGTCTTCGCGATATCGGCCGTGCCGGGGTACGGGCGACCGTCGCGCATCCAATAGTTCCAAGGACGCAGATCCATGAGCGCTTCGGCGTAGAGCGTCGCTGCATCCAAATCGTCCGGGTACTTCTCGCTCAGCATTTTCATCGCGCCGGCATAGGCTTGGTCGGCGGCGGTGCGATCCTCCGGGTTTCCGGTGTAGCGCATCGAGAGCGCGTCGATGTAGTCGCGTTCACGTTCGCTCGCATGAGTCTTCATCGCGAGTGCCTTTTCAATGAGCCCGCGCGCTTGCGGCTCCGTCGCAGGATCCATCGGCGCGTTGATGTTGGGTCCGAGCACGAGCGCTTGGCCCCAATACGCCATCGCGCAGTGAGGATCGAGCCGCGCGGCCTCAGCGTACGCGCGGCCGGCTTCAGCATGATTGAAGCCATACGTCAGGTTCAGCCCTTGGTTCATGAAGCGCTGCGCCTGCTCGGAACGACACGTGACGGGGAACACGTGCTTGCCGACGTTCTGCAAACGAGGCGCGAGCGCGCCGGTCGGAGAAGGCGTGCCGGCCTCTTCGGGAACATCGTAGTGCTTGTGAACCGGCGTTTGCGCCTGTGCGGCGAAGCACGCGGCGGAGAGCAGCGCGGCGGATAGCAACCGCGCGGCGTGTTTCGAGAGCTCGACGTTCATGATGGCCTCCCAGTTGGCTTGCGAGTGAGCGTCGATCGTTCGAACGTCGGCAAGTGTGCGCCCGTCGGCACAGGTAGCGAATGTGCCGATCGGGCGGGCTCCGCTCCCGTGCAATGCACGAAAGAGCTCGAGCACCGAGTGCCGTGAATCGGTCGCTGAACGATCCCTTGGGTGGCGTTGTACGCGGAGGCCGTGAGACTCCCGCTGATTCGAGCGTGAAACATCCGTGAAAGTGGCCGGTCTCCTGTGCAACACTTGCACGCTGTTTTGGCGCAGATCGGAGAACAACAATGCGGTCGAGCAACTGGCGAGGGCTCGGGATTCTATTTTTTTGCGGCTTGTTCTCGACAGGCGCGGCCGCATCGGATCCTCCGTCGACTTTGCTCGATGAATTGTTCCAGGATCACGCGGTCTTGCAGCGCGATCGCCCGATCCGGATCTGGGGCGTCGGTGCGCCGCAAGATGAAATTCGTGTGAGCTTCAACGGAGCGGAAGCGTCAACTCGCGGCGACGCGACGGGGGCGTGGAGCGTGCAGCTTCCGGCAATGCCGGCCGGCGGACCGTTCACGCTCACGGCGAGCGCGAAGTCCGGCGCAAACCAAACGATCGCCGATGTGCTGATCGGCGATGTATGGCTGTGCTCGGGTCAGTCGAACATGGAGATGCAGACGCGCAGCTCGCTCAATTTCTGGGGCGAGAGCGCACGCGCCGCGAACGATTCCATTCGCCTCCTCACTGTCTCGCGCGATACGAGCGCAGCACCGCGAGACACGTTCTCGAAGCCCGTTCGCTGGCAACCGTCGACGCCGGAGTCCTTCGCTGAGTTCTCGGCGACGTGCTTCTACTTTGCGCGTGAATTGCAGAAGCAGGTGGATGTGCCAATGGGCTTGATCCACTCTTCTTGGGGTGGGTCTCGTATCGAGCCCTGGATGAGCGCCGAGGCGCTGCGCGCCGCCGGCGGCTTCGAAGACGTGCTCGAGATTCTCGAGCTCAGAGCAACCGAGCCCGATGTCGCGATCCGGCGCTGGGGTGATATCTGGGAGCGGTGGTGGAACACCCGCGTCGGCGCGACGCAGCCTTGGACCGGTGCAAAAGAAGGCGAATGGACGCTCGCGCCGCGCGAGCTCAGCCATTGGGAAGAGTGGGGAGTGCCCGCGCTCGAAAATTTCAATGGGATGGTGTGGCTGCGCGCAAGCGTCGAGTTGAGCGCGAAGCAAGCGAAGCAGAAGGCTAGGCTGTCGCTCGCAAAAATCGACGACGTCGACATCACGTGGGTGAACGGTCGGGCCGTGGGCAGCACCGCGGGTCCCGATACGGATCGCGTCTACGACTTGCCGAAGGGCGTGCTGAAAGCCGGTGCGAACACGATCGTCGTGAACGCGCTCGATCTTTGGGGCCGCGGCGGCCCTTGGGGCGACGCCCCGCGTAAGCTCGAGCTCGCCGACGGCACTGCCATCTCGCTCGACGGCAAATGGGAATACCAGATCGTGCCGAGCTCGGTCGGCGAGCCGCCGCGCGCGCCGTGGGATGTCACGGCGGGATTGACCGTGATCGGCAATGCGATGATCGCGCCGCTCGAGCACTACGCCATGCGCGGCGTCGTGTGGTACCAGGGCGAATCCAATACCGAGCAAGCGGACAAGTACGAAACGCTGCTGCGTCATTGGATGGCCGATTGGCGCGGCCGCTTCGGCAGCGATGTATCGTTCCTGATCGTGCAGCTCGCGAACTTCGGTCAACCTTCGACGCAGCCGGTCGAGAGCGGTTGGGCGGGCGTGCGCGAAGCGCAGCGTCGTGCAGTCAAGAAGGATGGCAATGCCGGCCTCGCGGTCACGATCGATCTCGGCGATCGCTGGGACATTCATCCGGCGAACAAGCAGCAAGTCGGATATCGGCTCGCGCGCGCCGCTCGCCATGTGATCTACGGCGAATCGATTACCCCGTCGGGTCCCGCGCCCGTGAGTGCGCGACGCGTCGGTGACGCCGTCGTTGTCGACTTCGAAGATGTCGAAGGCGAGCTCGTCGCATACAGCGGCGCGTATCCAAATGGATTCGAGCTTTGCGGCTCGCAAAGCGATTCATGTCGCTACGCGCTCGCGTCGATCGACGGAAATTCCGTGAAGCTCACGGCAGACAACGCGGCCGAAGCGACGCGCGTGCGCTACTGCTGGGCAGATAGCCCGGTCTGCACGCT
>JBDZVE010000042.1:8341-12143 GCA_040255535.1 Lysobacterales bacterium
TTCATCGAAGGCCGCTTGCCATGGCCGGAAGGCGGCGCGCTGTTCTTGCGTGCGCGCGACGGTTGGCCACTGCGCCAGAGGCCGTGGCCGGGCCTCGTCTGTCAGCAGACGTTCAAGCCCGACGCCGACGCGCTCGCGCGCGCGGGATTCGAAGTGCGGAGCGACTCGGACGAGCTCGCGCGCAAGTTTCCGCTCGTGATGCTGCTGCCGCCTCGGCAACGAGACGAGGCGCGCGCACTGTTGGCGCGCGCGATCGACCTGGTCGAAGAAGGTGGCCGTGTGCTCGCATGCATGAGCAACAGCGAGGGCGCGCGTTCCGGGCAAGCCGATCTCGAGAAGCTTGCGGGCTCGGTCGAGGTTGCGAGCAAGAACAAATGCCGTGTGTTTTGGACCTCGCCGCTCGTGGACCGAATCGACCGTGCCCTGCTCGAGCATTGGCGCGAGTTGGATGCCGTCCGTCCAATCGGAGGCGGGCGCTTCATGAGTCGGCCGGGCGTGTTCGCGTGGGATCGGATCGATGCCGCCTCCGCGCTGCTCGCAGCGCATCTGCCGAGCGATCTGGCCGGGCGTGCCGCCGATCTCGGCGCCGGTTTCGGCTATCTCTCGGTCGAGCTGCTTACGCACTGTCCCGATGTTCGCGCGCTCGATGTATATGAAGCCGAGCGGCGCGCGCTCGAGCTTGCGCGCATGAATCTGGCGTCGTTCTCGGATCGTACGTTGCAGTACCACTGGTACGACGTGACAACGGGCTTGCCGTCGGCGTACGACGTCATCGTGACGAACCCACCATTTCACGCGCAACGCGGAATCGATCGTCCCGACATCGGACGCCGCTTCATCACCGTCGCTGCGGAAGCGTTGAATCCGGGCGGGCGCCTGTGGCTCGTCGCGAATCGACATCTGCCCTATGAGAGCGTGCTCACGCGCGAGTTCGGCACCGTGCGCACCGTGGCGCAGGCGCATGGATTCAAAGTGATCGAGGCGGTGAAGGAACAAGCAGGTTGACGGTTGACAGTTGACGGCAAGAAAACGCTTGCGCGTTATTTTGGTCGTGCGAACAACTCGAGCAGATCTTGATCCGTCAGTTGTCGCCACTTTCCTTCCGGCAGAGCGCCGAGCGTCAACCCGCCGACTCGACTGCGGTGCAATTTTTCCACGTGATTGCCGACCGCTGCGAACATTCGGCGCGCCTGATGATAGCGCCCTTCGGTCAACGTGAGACGCGCCTGCCGCGGGCCGAGCACCTCGAGCTTCGCTGGCGCGAGCGGCTCCTTTTCCGACTGAAGCCGCAGTTTGCCGCTCGCGAAAATCTTCTCTTCATCGCCTCGCAAATCGCGCGCGAGCTCCGCTTCGTAGACTTTTTCGAGCTTCGATCTTGGCGAAACGATCTTGTGCAGCAGCGCGCCGTCGTCGGTCATCAGCAAGAGACCGGTCGTATCGCGATCGAGCCGTCCGATGGACGAGAGATTGGGCGAACGCAACTGAAGTCGAGGGGGCAGTAGCGCGTAGATCAACGCGCCCGCGTCCTTCGTCGAGCACGTGTACCCTGCGGGCTTGTGCAACATCAGCGTCAGAGGGAACGGCGGATCGAGCGGTTCGCCATCGAGGCGCACAGTTGCATGCTCGACCTTATCGTCTGCATACAACACCTCGCCCTGCGCATCCGTGATGCGGCCTTCGCGAAACATCGCAGCCACTTCTTTGCGGCTGCCGTACCCGAGATTGGCGATGAGTTTGAGGAGCTTCATTGATGTTCGCCGTTGAGCGTTCGAAGCCGAGAGGAGACACATTTCTGACCGTCCACCGCCAATTTCCCCAACGAGGCTGAACCCGTTTCCCCGGAAACGAAGCGACCACCAGCCGCTGTACCGGCGCAGACTTCAGCATTCTGCCTCTGCGCCGCGAGAAGCGCTTGGCCGTACACTCGCATGATCATTCTCACCATTCCGTCATTGCCATGCCGCCTTGGACATTCTCGCAGCGGGCGCAGAAGCTCACGAGCTCCGCCATCCGTGAAATCTTGAAAGTCACCGAGCGGCCGGAGGTGATCTCGTTCGCAGGAGGCTTGCCGTCGCCCGACACGTTTCCCGTCGAGCGCCTGCGCGAGCATACGCAGCGCGTGTTGATCGACACGCCGACACCGGCCCTGCAGTATGGCCCCACGGAAGGTTTTATGGCTTTGCGCGAATGGATTGCCGCGAAATACGAAGCATCGCCCGCGAACGTGCTCGTCACGACGGGCTCTCAACAGGGGCTCGACCTGCTCGGTAAGGTGCTGATCGACGCCGGCAGCCGCGTGCTCGTCGAGACGCCGACGTATCTCGGCGCGCTCCAGGCGTTCTCGATGTGCGAGCCGCAATTCGTCTCCGTTCCTTCGGACGTCGACGGGCCGATTACGAGCGAGCTCGGGCCGGCCTTCACGAAGGACGCGCGCTTCATGTATTGCTTGCCGAATTTTCAGAATCCGACCGGCCGGCGCATTCCGCTCGAGCGGCGGCGCGCTCTCGTGGAGATCGCATCCGATCGCGGCTTGCTCGTGCTCGAAGACGATCCGTACGGTGCGCTGTCGTATCGGGGCGATGCGCTGCCGAGTCTCTTTTCGATGAATCGCGAGACGATCGTATACATGGGCTCCTTCTCGAAAGTCTTGGCGCCTGGGCTCCGCGTCGGCTTTGTCATCGCGCCCGAAGGGCTCCATCGCAAGCTCGTGCAAGCGAAACAAGCTGCCGACCTGCACACGCCGAGCTTCACGCAGCGAGTCGTCTATGAAGCGATCAAAGATGGATTTCTCGACACGCACGTGCCGACGATTCGTAAACTCTACTCGGCGCGCTGTAGCGCGATGCTGTCGGCGATGAGCCGCCATTTTCCGGAAGGCGTGCAATGGAATCGTCCTGAAGGCGGCATGTTCATCTGGGTCAAGCTGCCGCCCAAGATCGACAGCGGCGCGCTTCTGGGCAAGGCCATCGCCGAGAATGTTGCCTTCGTGCCGGGTGCCCCCTTCTTCGCGAATGATCCGCAGCCGAACACGCTCCGCCTCTCGTTCGTCACGGTGCCGCCGGAGCGCATCGAACAAGGTATCGCGATCCTAGGTGAGCTCCTCCGCCGAGAGATCGAGTCGGAATAGGAATCGACCTATTCTTCGCCGCGCCGCTGCGCCGCCGCGCGTCCTTTTCTTCACGTACCAAATGGCACAATTTCGACTCACATACTTCCGAAAACAAGATGAATATCTCGCGGCGGCGCGGCGGCGCGGCGAAGAGAACAATCAGATCGAAACGCTCCCTGGGACAGATGCTCAGGCTGATTCGAGTGTCGCGAGCCTTGCTTGGTTCGCCGCATCGGGTAGCAACTCTGCGGCAGGCGGGATCACGATGCAGGCATGCGGGTCGATATCGGCGGTCGGCAAGAGTGCGAGCGGCAGGCGCGCAATGGTTGGCGCGCCTTGCAACGAATCGGCGGGTCGATAGACGACGATCGAATGCTCCGGCGGGTATTCGTTCGCAAGCGCTTCGAGCAGCAGTTTGCGGTATGCGACGATGTTGGCTTCCGCGATAAAGCTTTCGGTCGGCGAATCGATGTTCCACAACATCAGATAGGCGGATGAATCGAGCGAGCGCCGATAGCGAATGAGCTGGCTCGCCTCGTAGTGCTGGCAGCCATACTTGCTTGGATCGATGCCGAGGTCCGCGTAGAGACAGTCCGCCGCCGATACGGCGGGCTCCATGTGCGCCGAGAAGCCTTCGCTGCGCGCGGACTGTAGGGCGATGTGAGCTGGGCCTCCGAAAGCGCCCGGATGGCC
>JBDZVE010000042.1:12243-17464 GCA_040255535.1 Lysobacterales bacterium
ATCCTGACGTCCGCGTTTCCCGATCCCCACCGCGCTTCGGCTTGCGTAAGATAGCGCGCTCCTCATTTCGGTGGGTCTGAGCTCATGAGCATGTCCTTACGCGAGCAGCTGCTGGCGGCCGGTCTCGGGACGAAGAAGCAGGCGAAGCAGGCGGAGCGCCAGCAGCATCTGGATCGAAAGAACAAGGAAGCGAAACAGGCCGAGCATGCGAAGCGCATGGCGGAGGCTCGTGCGGCGAAGGCGGCGCGCGAGCAGGAGCTCAATCGCAAGCGCCAGGAGAATCTGGCGCGCAAGGAGCGCTGGGCGCAGATCAAGCAGCTCATCGAGCAGCACCGGATCGCAAAGCCGGAGAGCGACGAGTATTTCAACTTCATCGATCGGGAGAAGGTGCGTCGTTTTCCCGTGGATGCAGGGTTGCGTGAGCGCATCATTCGCGGCGAGGTCGTGATCGTACGCTGCGAGGGGCGCTATGACGCCGTGCCGCCCGAGATTGCCGAACGCATTCGCGAGCGCGAGCCGCGCGCAGTCATCTCGCTACAAGCGGAAGAGCCGGCAACGCCGCCCGACGAGAACGATCCGTACAAGGATTACGTCGTACCCGACGATCTGATGTGGTGATGGCTGCGACGCTGCGACCGGGCCGCTACCGGCACTTCAAAGGCAACGAATACGAGGTGATCGGAATCGCGAAGGATTCCGAATCCGCGCGCGAATTCGTCGTCTATCGCGCGCTCTACGGCGAGCGCGGCTTGTGGATTCGTCCGCTCGAGATGTTTTGCGAAATCATCGAGCGCGACGGTCAGCGCGTGGCGCGGTTCGAGTATGTGGGCGATGCACGCGCGTGAGGCGCGTTCGCGGCCGCGAGCTTGCACGCCTTGTAGGCGCGGTTCGGGGAATCCCTGAATAGCATGAAGCCCATGCTTCCATGTGAGCGTGCTCTGGAGTGAGCGTGCGCTCGGTTTCGAATGCGGGTTGTGTGAGCGGCATGCCGTAAATGCTCGCTGAGCGTTTACGTAGCCCGCGGTTTTCCACTACCCTGCAACTCGGTCGCGCCTCGCACGCTGTGCTAACGTCGCGGCTCCGCGCCGTTTGCTTGCGCTCGTGGGCAGGCGGATCGAAGTCGACGGACAGAACAATAGACGTAATGGAGCCACGCTCAAAACAAGGACGTCCAAAGGGTTGGTTAGGACTGCTCGCCGCAATCGCCGCTTCTGCAACGGCGAGCGTCGCGTTCGCCCTCGCGACGTCCGAATACCAGCTCAAAGCCGTTTTCCTCTTCAATTTCGCTCAGTTCGTCGAGTGGCCTGCGAGCGCGTTCGAAACGCCTGATTCGCCGCTTCTCATGTGCGTGCTCGGGAGCGACCCGTTCGGGCCGGAGCTCGACGGCGTGATGAACGGCGAAATCATCAATGGTCGGTCCATCGAGGTCCGCAGGCATTCGAGCGTCGATCAGGCGCGCGATTGTCACATCCTCTTCATCAATCAGGGCTCGAGGGAAGAGCAGCGCCGCACGCTCGCGAAGTTGCAAGGCGAGCCGGTGCTCACGGTCGGAGAGACGAGCGATTTCACGAGCTCGGGCGGCGTGATTCGATTTTTCATGGAAGGCAATCGAGTTCGCCTCGAGATCAACCCTCGGGCCGCCGATGCCGCGCAGCTCAGGCTCAGCTCGAAGCTGCTGCGCAGCTCCCAAATCCTCGCGCAAGGGAGGAACTAGCGATGCCGCGCAGCTCACGGCCGGTTCGCCAGCGCTTGATGAGCATCATGCTCTTCACGAGCGCGGCGGCGATCGCGCTGATGACGCTCGGGTTCGGCAGCTACGAGTACTTGGCCTCGCGCAATCGTCTGATGGAAAACGTCTCGACCCTCGCGCGCATCATTGCGGCCAACAGCACGGCGGCGCTCGCATTCCGCGACGAGCGCAGCGCCTACGAGGTGCTCTCCGCGCTCAAGACCGAGCCCAGCATCACCGCCGCCGTGTTGTATGACGAGAACGGCGAGGTTTTCGTGCGCTATCCGGAGGACGGCGCGGCCGAGGTCGTTCCCGTGCACGCCGGTACCGATGGGTTCGACTTCACCTCGGACTATCTCGAGGGCTTTGAGCCTGTGCAAGAGCTCCAGAATCAGCGCCTCGGCACGTTGTATCTGCGCGCCGACATCGCCGTCGTGTATCAGCGTTTCTGGCTCTACGGTCTCATCGCGACGCTCGTCATGAGCGCCTCGCTCCTGCTCGCATACTTTCTTTCGCGCGTTCTTCAGGACCGCATTTCCGGGCCGATTCATGCGCTCGCCAATACTGCCCGTGCGGTTTCGGAGCGGGGCGATATCTCGGTGCGCGCACCGGTAACCTCGGAAGGCGAGTTCGCCGTGCTCACATCGGCGTTCAATCAGATGCTCTCGAGAATCGATGCGCAGAATTCTGCGCTCAAGGAAAACGAGCAGCGGCTGCAAGCGCAGCTCGCGCGCCTCGATTTGTTGCAGCGGACGACGCGTGCGATCGGAGACCGGCTCGATCTGCAGAGCATCTTTCAAGTCATCCTGCGCAGCCTCGAGGACAATCTGCCGATCGACTTCGGCTGCGTGTGCCTATACGACGGCTCGAAGCTGGTCATCGAGACGATCGGCGCGAAGAGCATGGCACATGCGAAGACCATGAGTCTCGAGCCCAAGTCCGAGCTGCCGATCGACACGAACGGGTTATCTCGCTGCGTGCGCGGCGTGCTCGTGTACGAACCCGACGTGAGTGAGCTCGAGTACGCATTTCCGAAGCTGCTCGCGGCGGCCGGGCTGCTTTCCTTCGTGGCTGCACCGCTCATCGTGGAGAGCAAGGTCTTCGGCGTGCTCATCGCGGCACGCGCACGAGCGGGCGCATTCAGCAGTCCGGATTGCGAGTTCCTGCGGCAGCTGAGCGAGCACGCCGCCTTGGCGAGCCATCAGACTCAGCTTTACACGGCGCTACAGGATGCCTACGACAACCTGCGGCAGAGCCAGCAGACGTTGCTGCAGCAAGAGCGCCTGCGCGCGCTCGGACAGATGGCGAGCGGCGTCGCGCACGACATCAACAACGCCATCTCGCCGATCTCGCTCTACACCGAATCCCTGCTCGAGCGCGAGCCGAACTTGAGCGCGCGGGCGCGCGAGTACTTGAGCACGATTCAACGCTCGATTGCGGACGTCGCTCAGACGGTCACGCGCATGCGCGAGTTTTACAGGCAACGCGACCAGAGCGCGGAGCTCAAGCCCGTGGACCTGAACGGTCTCATCGGCCAGGCGCTCACATTGACGCGCGCGCGCTGGAGCGACATGCCTCAAGAGCGCGGCATCGTCATCGAAGTGCGGACAGACCTGGCGCCGCAATTGCCTAGAATCATGGGTACGGAAAGCGACATCCGCGACGCATTGACGAATCTCATCTTCAACGCCGTCGATGCGATGCCCGCGGGCGGCACTTTGTCGCTCCATACGCGAGCCGTGGACGGCGAGGCCCATCGCGTCGTGCTCGAGATTACGGATACCGGGACCGGCATGGACGAACAAACGAAAAGACGGTGCATCGAGCCGTTCTTCACGACGAAGGGGGAGCGCGGGACGGGCATGGGTCTCGCGATGGTCTACGGCATGGCCAAGCGTCATGGCGCGCAGATCGAGATCGACAGCGCGGTCGGGCAGGGGACGACGTTCAGAATCCGATTCGCGGCGGCGCCGGAACAAACCGCTCAGGTGGAAGTCGCGCCGAGCGTGATCGTCAACACCGCAAAACAACGCTTACTCGTGATCGATGACGATCCGCTGCTCAGAGAGGCGCTCCTGCGTATTCTCGAAACAGAAGGACACGACGTGACCGTTGTCGACGGCGGGCAAGCCGGCATCGACACGTTCACTGCTGCCCACCGAGGCGGGACTCCCTTCGATGCCGTGATGACGGATCTCGGCATGCCGTATGTGGACGGTCGGAGCGTAGCTGCGGCCGTCAAGAAGCTTTCGCCGCGCACGCCGGTAATTTTGCTGACCGGTTGGGGCCAGCGTCTCAACACGGAGCAATCCGTGCCCGAGCACGTCGATGTGGTCTTGAGCAAGCCGCCGAAGCTGCCGGAGCTGCGTCGCACTCTTGCCGACTTGCAGTCGACGAGCGGGCAGGCACAACTCGCTGCAGCCACGTCTGAAGAAAGGACTACGCAACGGTACTGATGAATACGAACGCAACATACAAATCGAAGCTGTTGATCGTCGACGATGAACCCGCACAAATGCGCGCGATGTGCGACACGCTTCGACCCGAGGGCTACTCGGCCAGCGGCTACACATCCGCGAGGCAAGCGCTGCAAGCAATGCGCGAGGAGCATTTCGATCTTGCGATTACCGACCTTACGATGCCGGAGATGGACGGCATCGCGTTTCTCAAGTCGGCCCGCGAGATCGATCCGCAGCTCATCGGCATCGTGATGACCGGACACGGCTCGATTGACACGGCGGTAGCCGCGATGAAGGCCGGTGCGTTCGACTACATTCTGAAGCCGTTCACGCTCCGCACGATGCTGCCCGCCCTCGAAAGGGCGCTCAGCGTGCGGCATCTGCTCAACGAGAACATGCAGCTGCGCCAGACCGAGGAGATGATTCGCAGCCTGAACGCGAGTCTGGAGCGTGCGGTCGAGGACCGCACGCGTCAGCTTACGGATGCCAATAAGGAGCTCGAGGCATTCGCGCATTCCATATCGCACGATCTGCGCGGTCCATTGCGCGCCGTCAACAACTTCACGCATCTGCTCGGCGAGGAATGCCGCGATCAGATGAACGAGCGCGCTGTCGGCTACTTGGAGCGCGTGCTCGCCGCGTCGGCCCGCATGGAGCAGCTGATCGAGGACCTGATGCGTCTCTCGCGGGTCAATGGTGCGGATCTGCGGCGCACGACGATCAACATTTCGAAGATGGTGGCTTCGATCATCGCGGACCTGCAATCGCGCGAGCCGGAGCGCCACGTAGAGACTTGGATCAGCGACGATCTGTTCGCGAAGGCGGATCCGCAGCTCCTGCGCATCGCGCTCGAGAACCTCATCGGGAATGCTTGGAAGTTCACGAGGAATGCGCCGGAGGCGCGCATCGAGTTCGGCTTGTCCGACCCGGACAACGGTGTTTTCTACGTGCGCGACAACGGTGCGGGCTTCAAGCCCGAGTATGCGAAGGATCTGTTCGTGCCGTTCAAGCGTCTCCACAGCTCGGACGAATT
>JBDZVE010000042.1:17564-19875 GCA_040255535.1 Lysobacterales bacterium
AATTCCGAAAAGCTCCTCGTGCTTACCGACACGCGGAGCCTCTATACCCCGCTCGTGTCCGGCGTCGCGTGGGACGTGCAGGATTATTTGTTGCAGGACATCGATCGCATCGAAGTCATTCGCGGTCCGGGCGCCGCCTTGTGGGGCTCGAATGCGGTGAACGGCGTGATCAACATCATCACGAAGCACAGCCGCGATACGCAGGGCCTGTATGCGGAAGCGGGGGCGGGCCAGCAAGAGGAAGTGCTCGCAGGGGCGCGCTATGGCGGGACGATCGGCGAGAACGGCTTTTTCCGCCTCTTCGGCAAGTACTCGGAACGCGACGGCACTTATCATCCCGGCGCGCAGAGCGATGATGATTGGGATCTGGCTCAGATCGGCTTTCGCGGCGACTTCGAGCTTGGCGAGCGCGATGAGCTCATGGTTCAGGGTGCGGCGTACGACGGAGAGGCAGGTCAAGTCGCGCCGTCGATCGCCGTCATCGGGCGGCCCGGACCGACCGGACAGCTGACCAACGAGTTGAGCGGCGGTCATGTGCTCGGTCGGTGGCGCAGAACGATCGATAACGACACGCACTGGCGCGCCCGCCTCTACTACGATCGCACGCACCGCGATGATCCGAGCTTTCTCGACGAGCTCGATACGATCGACCTCGACGTGCAGCACGGCTTCGCGCTGTTCGATCGTCATCAAATCTTGTGGGGCCTCAATTACCGTCACACGGATCATCGCAACGTCGGCAAGGGCATATTCAATCTCGAGCCCGCCACGTCGAACGATCGGGTGATAAGCGGCTTCGTGCAGGATCAAATCGCGCTCAGCGACGATGTGCGGCTCACGCTCGGCACGAAGCTCGAGGACAATGACTTCAGCGATTTCGAGGTTGAGCCGAGCGTGCGGCTCGCGTGGACCCTTTCGCCAGAGCACATGGTATGGGGTGCGATCTCGCGTGCAGCACGCATTCCGACCCGCTTCGAGCGCGACATTGCGGTCGAGGTCACGCCGCCCGGCAGCGATCCGCAGGGGCTATTGCTCGGCAACAGGGACTTCGATTCCGAGGTGCTCGTTGCCTATGAGGCGGGCTATCGTTGGCAAGCTTCGAGCGTGTTCTCGCTCGACCTCGCCGCGTTTTACAACCGCTACGATGGGCTCGCATCTCTCGAGCTCGGCACGCCTTTCGTCGCGCCCGACGGCAGAACGGTCGTACCGATCGAGAACAGAAATCTGACGGACGGCGATTCGCGCGGCATCGAGGCCTTGATCACATACGCCCCGCTCGAGAACTGGCGCATGTCGGCAACGTACTCTTTCGTCGACCTCGAGCTCGATCCGAAAGGCATGGATCTCAATCGCGGCGAGTTCTACGAGGGTGCGACGCCTCGGCATCAAGCGAGCCTACGTTCGCTGCTCGACCTGCCTCACGGGCTGCAGTTCGATGCGCACTTTTACTATGTCGATGACGTCGAGCGAATCCCCGACATCGTGACCGGTGAAGGAATCGATGGCTATTCGAAGCTGGACCTGCGGCTAGCATGGCAAGCGTCCGAGGAGCTCGAGCTTTCGATCGTTGGGCAGAACCTGCTCGATACGCGCCATGCCGAGTTCGGCTCGCCGGAAGCTCGCGGCCAAATCGAGCGCAGCGTCTACGCGAAGCTGGCCTGGGGGTTTTGAGTCAGGCTTTCGAACGGGAAACTCTCGCAAGGGGCGCCAAGCTCGCCAAGGATAGAGGAAGCAAGCACGCGAGAGATCGGGAGGAGCGTATCCAAAGGAGTACTCTCGCAGACGCGCGGAGACGCTGAGGTAAGGAGGAAATAAAAGTCCCAATTCTTCCTTGGCGAGCTTGGCGTGCTTTGCGAGAGATTCTCCTCCTTCAGTCGAGCGGATCGGTCGCAACGGCCGTTACGCTATCCAGCTTCGAGCTCTTGTGCGCGTCCAGCCACTCGCGTGCGCTTTCTTGGTAGCGAAGCGCGGAACGGCGTAGATCGTCGTCGTGCATCTCGAAGGGCGTTTGCGCGAAGTAGTAGAGCGCGCTTGGTGCGCCGTACCGGTCGATGAGCGGCTTGACGAGCATGAGCCCGCCGTAGCGCTGCACCTCGAGATAGCGCCGATCATCCCTGCGCCAGACACGATCGCGAAACCTCTGGAAATCCGAGGGCCATATACGGTCGATCCGATTCGTGTTGAACAGAGGATCGCGAAGCGACGTCAGCTGCGCCGCGATGCCTTCCACGAGCATTTCGCAAGGGAGTCGACGACCGATATCCAGTGACGAGCAGTTTGCGTGGGGCCACGTGAGCCCTTTCTCTTGCGC
>JBDZVE010000042.1:19975-28308 GCA_040255535.1 Lysobacterales bacterium
GATGCGCTTCGGCATGACGGGTCGAAAATCGCCGAAGGCGCGCTCGATCGCTTCGGCCCGATACGATACGAGCTGGCCGAACTCCTCTTCGCACTTGTGCCATCCGCCCTCGCACGCGAATGCGAGGACGGGCAGAAGAGCCGCCGCCGAGAAGAGAATCGACCGTGTGATGCGCGACATGACCGGATAACCTGAGCAGCCTCACCGTCTGCTCCATAGTTCCCCCATGTGCCCTCGAGGTTCTTCGCGGAGCTGTCGGGGCCAGCGTCAATCATCGAGCTCGTACCGTTCCGCTGCGCAGTTCATTGCACACCCGGTCAGCTTCACCCGATCCCGACCGCTGCGAAGGATCGAGAATTCAACGGCGAGCTATCGGCGAAGTTCCTCGATTCGCACCTTCGTCGCAACGTACGAGCGAGGGAGATGTCATGCCCGCTCATGGACTGGTTGTGCTGGCGCGCATGCACATGGAACCGGTCGACCATGGTTCGCGTTGTAGCTGACGGCTGACGGGTCGACAGTGCGGAGCTCTCGTCGTTAGACAAAATCGGTTCGGCTTCGTGGCGCAGGTACGACTGCTTTACCTACGTTTCGCAGCGAGAATTCCGGTGTTGCAGCTTCGAGGACACGCTTGGCGACGCGATCGTCGCGCAGAACGAACTGGTTTCGTCTACAAGTAGAACTAGCGTTTCGACGGCTCGGCGCGAGTCGTCACTTCTTTGGCTTACCGATCAATCGCTGGGGGCTACATGCCTGCGACTTCGAACACCCAATTGGCGAGCATCCTCGACGCTCATGAGCAACGGATCGTCGATGAATGGACCAAGGATCTCAGGCGGAGCGAGTCGCTGGGGTCGCATCAACTCAAGGAACCCGAGCTCGTTGGCCAGGCCAAGACGTTCTTTGCGCAACTGCGCAGGGCGATTCGCGAAGGCGGCTTGGACGTGAGCTCGAATGCATACAACGACCTCAAGGAACTGTTGACCGAGCTTTCGCATTCGCGCGCGCTCAAAGGCTTTTCGCCATCGGAGACCGCTGTCTTCGTCTTCTCACTGAAGCGTCCGCTCTTCGCCGCCGTCTCATCGGGGGGCGAGTCGGTAGGAGCGGCGCTGCAGGTGTGGGAGCTCTCGCAGGTCCTCGATGAGCTTGGCCTCCTGACCATGGAGACATATCAGAAAAGCCGCGAAGAAGTCATCGTGCGCCAGCAGCGCGAGATATCGGAGCTCTCGACGCCGGTCGTCAAGCTGTGGGAAGGCGTGCTCGCGCTGCCTCTCATCGGCACGCTCGATAGCACGCGCACGCAAGTCGTCATGGAGAATCTGCTGCAAAGCATCGTGGACTACGGTGCCGAGATCGCGATCATCGATATTACGGGCGTACCGACCGTCGATACGCTCGTCGCGCAGCACCTGCTCAAGACGGTGGCTGCTGCCCGCCTCATGGGTGCGGATTGCATCGTGAGCGGTATTCGGCCCCAGATCGCACAGACGATGGTCCACTTGGGCGTCGATCTCGACGTCGTGACGAAATCGAGCTTGGCGGACGCATTCGCGGTCGCACTGCGCCGCACGGGGCGCACTGTCGTCGCGGCAACGGCCGACCCGACGGCCCGTTGAGCACCGTCATGGAGCGAATCCCGATTCTGAAGATGGGCGATGCCTTGCTCATCACGATCCAGGTCGACATGCACGACCGGCTCGCGATCGCTCTCGAGGACGATCTGACGCAGAAAATCGTGCAGACCCGCGCGAAGGGCGTGCTGATCGACATTTCTTCGCTCGAGATCGTCGACAGCTTCATGGGGCGCATGCTCGACAATATCGCCGCGGTCTCACGCATTCTCGATGCGGAAACGGTCGTCGTGGGCATGCGTCCGGCCGTGGCGATCACGCTCGTAGAGCTGGGCTTATCGCTGACAGGTGTGAAGACGGCGCTCAATGTCGAGCGAGGCATGGCGCTGATCGGCAAGCAAGTCGCGACGAGCCGGGGGCGCAGTGGCCGAGAACCACGCTGACGTTCTGCCGATCAGAAGCGGCGAGGACATCGTCCGCGTGCGCCAGGAGGTGCGTATCCGGGCGGTGGCGGCCGGCTTTTCGCTCGTGGATCAAACGAAGCTGGTCACGGCCGCAAGCGAGCTCGCCCGCAATACGCTCGATCACGGCGGCGGCGGCACGGTTCGGATCGAGCACATCAATCTTGCCGATCGGCGCGGCGTGCGGCTGACCTTCGAGGATCATGGCCCCGGAATCTCGGATGTTGCACGCGCCTTGCAGGATGGCTTCACGACGGGATCCGGCCTCGGCCTGGGCCTCGGCGGAGCAAAGCGCCTCACGAACGAGTTCAACATCAGTTCGGAGCTCGGCAAGGGTACGCGCATCACGATCGCGCGTTGGAAGGTAGTGTGATCTGTTTGCCTGTCAGCGATTCGAGTCACGTCGGCGAGGCGCGCCGTAAGGCCGTCGGCCTGGGCGAGTCGATCGGAATCGATGAGAGCGGCTGTGCCCGCATCGCGCTCGTCGTGACGGAGCTTGCTACGAACTTGATCAAGCATGGGTGCGGAGGCTTCATACTCGTCGGTCGGGACGAATACAGCCGGAGGCCCGCGCTCGAGATCCTGTCGCTCGACCGCGGGCCGGGAATGCGCAACGTACAGAGTTGCCTGGAGGATGGACACTCCACGAGCGGCAGCCCTGGGACGGGCATGGGCGCGATCGTGCGCCAGGCACACGAGTTCGACATCTTGTCTCTGCCGGCGAAGGGAACGGCGATCTATGTTCGACTCGAAGCGGGACGGTTCCCCGAGCAAAGAAATCTACGTGCTGCGCCGTTCGGCGCCATCGCGGTCGCGAAGCCGGGCGAGGCCGCGAACGGCGATGCGTGGGCCGCCGCCGGTGAAGTCGGCGCACGCACCTACATCGTCGTGGACGGCCTCGGCCATGGCTTGCACGCCGCTGAGGCATCGCAAGCGGCGCTGGCCGAATTCCGCCGCTCGAGCGGCGCCGCACCGGCGGAGATCCTGGCGAATGTGCACAGAGCGCTGCGTCACACTCGCGGCGCCGCAGTGTCCGTCGCGCGCACGAACGAGGAACGGAACGTGGTCGTGTTTGCAGGCATCGGCAATGTCGCAGGCGCGATTCTGACGGATGGCGCGGTTCGCAAGACGATCTCCCGCAACGGGACGGCCGGACATCAAGTCCAGCGCATCCAGGAGTACGAGTATCCATTCGGCGCCGACAGCCACCTCATCATGTACTCGGACGGTCTGACGTCGAGTTGGTCGATCGAGCCCTATGCCGGACTCATGTCCTGTCATCCGACTCTGATCGCAGGCGTGCTCTATAGAGATTTTCGGCGCGAGCGCGACGATGTCGCCGTGCTCGTCGCGGCGCGAGAGCGATCGTGAATCCGTTGTGGACAAGCTCGATCAACACGAGTCATGACATCGTCTCCGTGCGTCAGCATGCAAAGCGACTGACCGAGCTGCTCGGCTTTGCCGCGCAAGATCAAACGCGGCTTGCGACCGCCGTGTCCGAAGTGGCGCGCGAGGTCGTTTCGCGCAATTGTCAGGCACGCATCGAGTTTTGCCTCGAGGGCGAGGGAGCCGTGCTGCTCCTCGTGGCGCGCGTGCACGGCATCTGCGCCAGCGCTCGAGATCGGCGCGCGAAGCCTGCCGCCCAGATGCTCGCTGCGGACAGCGTTGGGCTCATCGCCGCGCGCCGACTCGTGGACTATTTCGATCATCGGACACCGCTCGATAACGAAGCCTTCATCGAGCTCGGCAAGCGTGCGCCGGCATCCGCACTGCTCAGTGCGAGCGACGCGGCGCGCCGGTTGAACGAGCACGATGGTGCGGCTTCTTCCGACTTGAGCGAGGCGTTCAACGAGCAGAATCGCGAGCTGATCCTGAGCTTGCAAGAGCTTCAGGAAAAGCAGCAGGAGCTGCAACGGCTCAACTACGAGCTTCAGGATACGAATCGCGGCGTCGTCGCTCTCTATGCGGAGCTCGAAGAGAAAGCCGAGCAGTTGCGTACCGCGAGCGAAGCGAAGTCGAAATTCCTGGCCAACGTGAGCCACGAGTTCCGCACGCCGCTCAACTCGATCCTCGCGTTGTCGCGCTTGCTCCTCGATGAGGTCGACGGTGCCCTGCGGCCGGAACAAGAAAAGCAGATCTCGTTCATCCGCCGGTCCGCGGAAACCTTGCTCGAGTTCGTCAACGACCTCCTGGACCTGGCAAAGGTCGAGGCCGGCAAGATCGACGTACGGCCGGTCGAGTTCTCCCTGCCCGAGTTCATACGCGGCTTGCGCGGGGTGCTGAAGCCGCTCAACAAGAGCGCGTCGGTCGACCTCGTATTCGAGGAGGGCGAGCCCGTGCTGATCGTGACGGATGAAGGCAAGCTCGCCCAGATCCTGCGCAACTTGGTTTCGAACGCGCTCAAGTTCACCGAACGCGGCGAGGTGCGAGTCAGCTCGAGGCTGGATCGCGCGCGCAGCATCGTGATCTTCGAGGTGCGCGATACCGGCATCGGGATCGCACCGCAAGATCAACGACGAATCTTCGGCGAATTCGAGCAAGTTGCCGGTCAGTTTCAGCTCAAGAACAAGGGCAGCGGTCTTGGATTGACGCTTTCGCAGAAGCTCGCGAGCCTCCTGCGCGGCGAGATCACGCTCGAAAGCGCTCCCGGCGTCGGATCGACTTTCACCGTATGGATCCCGGTGGAGTACAAATTTGCGCGAGGCGAGGAGCCGCCGAGGGCAAAGGAGCGCACGCGCGTGCTCATCGTGGATGACGAAGAGACATTCCGATATATCGCTCGACACATCGTGGAAGGCGATCCGGCCTACGAGCTCATCGAGGCGCAGGACGGTGCGGAAGGATTGGCGCGTGCCGGACGCGACGACCCGGACGTCATCATCTTGGATCTACAGATGCCGGTAATGGACGGTCACGCGGTATTGAGAGAGCTTGCCGCGGATCCGAAGACGCGAGATATTCCGGTCGTCATTTCCACTTCCCTCCCGCTCACTCGGGAGTTGCAGGCCGATCTTTCGAGTGCCGCGCTGCTGCTCTCGAAGAGTAACTTGTCGAAAGAATCTCTACTTGATGCTTTGCGGCGCGCCGTCGACGGCTCGCGCCGACGGAGCGCACCCCTTGTCGGAGAGGCCCCTTGAAGCGGTAGCGGTGAAAAAGATGCAGGCGCTGCAGACCAGAATCTTGAATGTCGATGACAATGAGGCTGCCTTGTACGCAACGAGCCGCGTGCTGAAGAAGGCCGGTTTCGACGTGCTCGAGGCGACGACCGGCGAGGAAGCGCTCGAAATCGTCCGTCGCGAGCACCCGCCGCTCGTGGTTCTCGACGTCAACCTGCCGGGGATCAGCGGCATCGAGGTATGCCGGCGTATCAAGCAGGATCCCGACACGAGCTCGACGATGGTGCTGCAAAAGTCGGCGACGAGCACGGCGGTTCAAGACCGCGTGGAGTCGCTCGTGGCGGGCGCGGACACGTTCTTGATCGAGCCGGTGGAAAACCTGGAGCTCGAAGCGGTCGTACGCGCCCTGCTGCGGCTGCATGACACCGAATCGACCCTCCGTGCAACACTTGCCGAGCGCAACTTGCTATTGCGCGAAATCAATCATCGCATCAAGAACAGCCTGCAGCTCGTTACCAGCATCCTGAATTTGCAGAGCCTGGAGTTTGCCGATCCGCAAGCGCGCCAGCGATTTCAGCACGCGGTCTCGCGCGTCATGGCCATCGCGTCCGTGCACGAGCGGCTGTATCAAGACGAAGATCCGCTGACCGTCGCGATGGATGACTATTTATCCGGCTTGTGTGTAGGGCTCACGAACGCAAGCATCCTGGATCCGAGGCGCACGACGATCAGCGTGGCGGTCGAGCCTCTCCGGCTGCCGACCGAAATGGCGGTGCCGGTTGCGCTCATCGTGAATGAGCTCGTGACGAATGCGCTCAAGTATGCTCAGGCGTCCGACGATCATAACGTCATCAAGGTATCGCTCGAACGTTTGCGCTCGGGCGAGCTGAAACTCACGACGTCCGACAACGGCAAGGGCATCGCGCCCGATGCGAAGGAACAATCGGGCTTGGGCAGGCGCTTGATCAATACCTTCGTCAGGCAGCTTGCAGGGCACATCGAAGCTCGCTCATCCGCCGACGGCTACGAGGTTGTCATCGTCTTTCCAGAGCAGGCTGTCACGGCGTGGAGGCCCGAGTCCTAATCGTAGAAGATGAAGCGTTGATCGCTTTGCACCTGGAGCAGATCGTCACGGAGGCAGGGCACCGTGTCGTAGGCATTGCCTTCGATCCGGCCGAGGCCGAGACGCTCGCGGCCAACGAGCGCCCGGACTTCGCCTTCGTCGACATGCGCTTGCGCGCTGGCGCGAGTGGGCTCGACGTCGCTCGCCACCTGCGCGATACCTACAATGTGCCGTCGATTCTCGTCAGCGGAAACCTGGACGGCCGGCATACGGACGCCGCGGCCTTGCTCATGCCCATCGCGATGATCGGCAAGCCGTTCATGCCGACTACCATCGTAGGGGCCATCGACCTTGCGGTCGGCCAACTGAACGGGTCGGGCAAACGATAGTGACGGAATTACAGTCTTGGTACCCAGGTCGATGCGTGCGCGATTGATTCCCGGATCTCTATTCGTCTTACTGCGAGGACCGGTCTCGAGCCGTCGCATCCTTCTCCTCGCGATAGTGTAGGCAGCGACCATGCATGAACCCAAGGAAGCGGAGCAGCTCGCGCTCTCCGTGGTCGTTCCCGTATTCAACGAACAGGACAACGTCGTTCCGCTTGCGCGCGAAATCGTCGCGGCGCTCGCACCTGCAACCGCCTTCGAGATCATCTTCGTCGATGACGGCAGCACGGACGCGACAGCCGAGAGGATTCGGGCGCTGCGCGCCGAGGTCGCTTGCGTGCGTTTGCTGCGGCACGTCACCCGATGCGGCCAGAGCGCCGCGATACACACCGGCGTGCGCGCCGCACGCGCAGAGTGGGTTGCGACGCTCGACGGGGACGGTCAGAACGATCCGCGCGATATTCCGCTGATGCTCGAGCTCATCGCCAACGACCGTTCGGGATCCGTGAGGCTCGTCGCCGGTGTTCGACGGTTCCGTCAAGATGCATTCGTGCGACGTCTCTCCTCCCGGGTTGCGAACGGTGTGCGCCGCTCGCTGCTGCGGGATGGGACGCCGGACACGGGGTGCGGCATCAAGGTGTTTCACCGTGCGACGTTCTTGGATGTTCCTGCCTTCGATCATATGCATCGATTCCTGCCGGCGCTCTTTCAGCGCGAAGGAGCGAAGGTCGTTTCGATCGCCGTCCGCCATCGGCCGCGGATGCACGGCTCCTCGAAATACGGCATCGGCAATCGCTTGTGGGTCGGGATCGTGGATCTTTTCGGCGTACGCTGGCTGATGCGTCGCTCGACCTCGCACGTGCGCGTCGTCGAGGAGCCTTCCTGATGCACATGCTTGCGAGCCGCTGGCTGCGTCCCTCGCAATCGAGCACACGAGACGTTCGGATCGACGTTGCATGGTTGATAGGCATCGCGCTCCTCTTGATCGCAACGGGCATCGGGCTGCGCGATCCGTGGCCGGCCGACGAGCCGCGTTTCGTGCTGATTGCGCGCGACATGGTCGCAAGCGGCGATTGGCTCGTACCGCGTGTGGGCGGCGATCTATACGCAGATAAGCCGCCGCTCTACTTTTGGCTATTGGCTCTCGGGCTCGAGGCGACGGGTTCGCTTCGAGCGTCGTTCTTGCTCCCGTCGCTCTTGAGCGCGCTCGGATGCGTCGTGCTCGTCTATGACCTCGCTCGCCGATTGTGGAGCCGTGAGGTCGGTTTGATCGCGGGCACGCTGCTGCTTCTCACCGTGCAGTTCGTATGGCAAGCGCGGCAGGCACAGATCGATGCGACGCTCTGCTTCTTTACGACGCTCGGCTTGTATGGACTGATGCGCCATCTGCTTCTCGGCCCGCAGTGGCGCTGGTATGTCGTCGGGTGCGCGGCTGCGGGCTTCGGCGTGGTCGTCAAAGGCGTCGGCTTCTTGCCGCTCTTGATCTTCATCCCTTGGCTCGTGCTTCGCGCGCGCTGGCGGTTGGGCGCATCGCAGGGGAGTGCCGCCCGCTGGGCGGCGGGTGCACTTGCGTTCCTCGGCGCCGTAGCCCTCTGGCTCGTGCCGGTGCTCGTCGCTGCGCACGGCAATCCCGCTCTCGCGGCGTATCGAGACGAGATCCTGTTCGTACAAACGGCCGAGCGCTATTTCGAGGCGTGGCATCACGTCAAGCCGTTCTGGTACTTCATCATCGAGGT
>JBDZVE010000042.1:28408-33026 GCA_040255535.1 Lysobacterales bacterium
ATCGCTGCCGCGATCGGCATCGCTTCTGCCGCCGCGGGCGTGTATTTGCTCCTCGACGAATCCGAACGACTCGAGCTGCTCTCGACTCAGGGAATGGATGCGAGCGGCCCGGCGCTGCTCATCGCGGCGCTCGTGCTGATACTCGTCCTCATCGCACGGCCACGTCGCGCGCTACTTGCCTATGGTGCCGCGCTCGCGAGCGTACTGCTCGTCGTGAGCTTCTGGGTGAATCCCGCGATGAACGATGCCCGCTCGGGACGGCGCTTCGTGCGCGCGCTCGAGCAATCGGCGGATCCGAGGCACGAGCTTGGAATCGTCGGCTTCCGGGAAGAGCATTTGCTGCATCTGGATCGCCCGATCGTTCATTTCGGCCACGCGCGCTGGCGCGAGCATCAGGCGGAAACGTTCGATGGCGCGAGCTGGCTGATGGCGCAGCCGGCGCGGCAATTGCTCGTGGATGACGCGTCGCGTGCGCTGTGTTTTGCACACGCTCATGCAGTGACAGTAGGGGAGGCTGACCGCAGGACATGGTTTCTCGTCAGCGGTCACGCGCAACCGAGTTGCGTCGCTCGGGGCGATCTCGATGCCGCGCTTGCCTACACGCCGCCGCTCGGCAGCGAAACGCATGAACTGCGCACTGAGCCAGGCGCCGTACGTCCCGAGCGCGTAGCCAAGCACCGCGAGTAAGACGCCGACTGGAGCGTCGCCACGCCGCACCGCGCCTCCCCATCGACCGTGTCTGGGCTGATCCAGCCTCAGATCTACAGCGCGCGCGGTCTGCCGACCACGATTGCTTTGTACTCTAGAACGGCTTCAGGACCATCAGCACGACGGCGAGTGCGAGCGCGAGGGTTGCCGCTCCGCCCCAGGCACGCCACTTCGCTGCAAGCTCCGCGTAACGGGATTCGTCGAATGTGCCGCCATCGTTTACCGCGTTCGCGATCGCATGGAGCTGCTTCTGCAGCGGCCCGACACGCGTGGAAAACAGGGCGCCGGCAAGCACGAACAAGACGATCGTCCACAGAATCCATCCGGTACGCAGCAGGTGAAAGCCGCCTACGATCGCTGCGGCGACGCCGGCAATGATCAGCAGCAGCGCGCTCGGGCCGGTGAGCACACGGTCGCTGCGGATGATTCCCTCGAGCGTGTGTGCGAGCGCTTTCGGATCCCGCGTGCGCCGCGCATGCGCGTGCCAAAAAAATCCAGTCGCGATGTTCCCGACGAAGACCACGACAGCGAGGATATGAACGACCTTCAGAATGAGATACGTCACGTATTGGGTCCCGCGCTACGGCTCGGGTGGGCGTCGCGGGCTGACGGTGTCCGTTTCGAAACCGGCGGCGCGCCATCCTTCGATGCCTTCAGGAAACCAATGCACGTTGCGATAGCCGTAGCCGATCGCACGCTTCGCCGCGTTCCAGCTCAGCCAACAACGCTCATGACAATAGATGACGATCGGTCGATCGAGGTCGCCTGCAGTCTCCTGCGCAAGTTGCGATGCGAAGAGCTCGTCGATGTCGCCGCTTACCGTGGCCCCGCCGACCTCGGGGATCCACAGCGCACCAGGAATCGCTTCGTGCGGGAGCGGCAGCCATAGTGCGTCCGCGGGCATGCCTTCAGGACGCTTCGGCATGTTCGACACGTCGATCAAGAGTGGATCCTCGCTCGCGATCAGGTCGGACAACTCGCGCGCATGGATGATCTTGCCGCCGCGAATCGTGTCGGGCACGGCGGAGTTGACCGGCCCGCTCCAAAAGCCCTCCGGCTCAGGCACGTTCTCAGCCTGCGATTGACTGAAGGAAAGGAGTAGCCACAAAGAACACAAAAGGCATTTCATGAAGTTCATTTTTTTGGAACTCCTTTTTGTGTGCTATCTGTTCTTCGCGGCTAGTCGTTCTTTTCCTCGCGCTATCTGACGTCGGACATTCGCTCGGAAGGCGCTACGTCGAAGCTGCGTTCGAAACGATTGCCCTTGCTGTCGTTCACGACGACCTTTAGCTTCCCTTCCGTGCGCGGAATGAAGCCGAACGTGATCACCGGGTCCGTGCTGAGCGCGATGTCGGACTCGACGTTGAGCACGCTCTTGCCTTCGAATGTTACATCGATCGTCTTGATGAAATGTGCCGGCGTGTAGTGGCGGGTAATTTGGTCCATTTGCATTCCGTTGAAGTTCGGATGACGGATCATGAGCTGCGCTCGTACGGGTTTGCCGAGCACGACCTCAGGCGGAAGTCGCAGGCGCATCTGCCCCAGATCCTGCAGCGCCTTCGCATCGTTGGAACCCGCCGGAGCGGAGCATCCGCCTGCGGCCTTGACGAATTTTTGAACCGAATAGAGCTTGCCGTCCTCGCTCTCCGCGACCGCATGAATGTCGGTGTAGGTGTTCACGCGCATGCGGACCTTCAGCACCGACGGATCGGCCGCTTCGCCGAACGTGAACTTGCCTGCGAGCGGGCCGGGATTATTGTCGATGATGAGATAGATTCTCTCGACCGGCTTCGCGCCGCTCGTCCTCACCGTGAGCGGAACGAGCGCGGCGTCGAGCGCTCGCGGCGGTGCTTCGAGGCCGAGAATGTCCTCGCCGTTCTCGATCGAGCGCTCCTTGAAGATCGCTTGCTTGAGCTGTTGCCATCGTTCGGCGCGCTGTGCCTGTTCGTCCTCAGGCGGTGCTTGCGCAATCGCGGCTCCGCTCGCAAGCGCGGCGACCAAGAGCGTCAGGGCGTATTTCATTCCCATTCGAGCTCCTTGAAGGCTTGAGTCACGTTGTGGCCATGATACTCGTCGAAAAGCGCCCAGCGGCCGCGTTCGTCGATCGCGACGGATCGGGGGGCTGCGTCGATCTCGATTCCGTGCGCGATTGCCTGACGCGTTTCCCGCAGCAGCGCCTGTAGATAGCGGTCGAGATCGCGCGCGGCCGAAGCGAAGTCGATGCTGGCCGGGCCGTGCCCCGGCACCGCCCGGGCGGCACCGAGCGCGCCGAGCTTGGCCAGTTCGCTGATCCATCCCTTCAGGCTTCCGTCGAGCGATGGCACCCGGTTCACGAACAGGAGATCCGACGCGAATAGCGTTTTCGTCCGCACATCGAAGGCGCTCAGGTCGTTGTCCGTGTGCGCGCGCGGATGTGCCGTCAGCTCGATCGTGCGATCTCCGAGCTCGATCGTCGCGCGCTCCTCGACGAGCAGCGTCGGCTGCACGATGGGTCCTGCCGCACCGCTTCCCAGTACCTGCTCGAGACGCGTGCGATAGTACTCGCCGCGTTGTGCGAGCGCGCGCGGTAGGTTCGCATGGCCTATGAACGTGGGCTCGTCGATCGAGAACGCGCCGGCGCCGAAGATATGATCGGGGTGCACGTGCGACATGAGCACGTATCGAATCGGACGTTTCGTGATGCTGCGAATGTGACGCCGGAGCCGCTCCCCGTCCGCGAGACTGCCGCCGGGGTCGATGACGGCGACGGCCGCGCCGCCTATCACGAATCCTATGTTGGCAATGGCGTCCAGATTGTGCGCCGTAGCATTTTCGTGGACACCGCGACGCACGTGAATGCCGGGGGCGATCTCCGTCGTCGTAAGCGGCTCGAACTGAGCCGCACGAAGCAGCGTCGGCGAGCAGCACAGACACAGTCCGCCGATGATTGCTTCACGGCGCGAGAATGGTCGCGATGAGTTCACGCGTGACGAGAAGGAAAGTGAGCTTAAGTTTCAGGTTAACGTTCGAGTAAGGCGCCGTCATTGGGTGTTTCCCCGAGGCGTGCAAAGCCTGATTCGTGAGTGGGTGATTGCTGCAGGTTCGTGGTCCCTTCGCGAAAGAGTAGACTCGGCGGCTCACATACCTAAACCGCGAACAGGGCAGCAGCCCTGAAGACGGGAGTTCTGGCCATGAAATCGATCTCCGTTTGGCTGGCGCTGTTTGCGAGCGCGGCCGCGATCTCAGCCACGACTGCTTCGGCAGAGCAGATGTTCGTTACGGACAAGCTCGTGCTGAACGTGCACGCGGAGCCGGATGGAGAGAGCGAGCGAATCGCGGTCCTCGAAACCGGTGATGCGGTGGACACCGTCGAGCAGCTGGGCAACTTTACGCACATACGACTCAGCGATGGGCGCGAGGGCTGGGTGGCCGCGAACGATCTGACGCTCGAACCGCCGGCGCTCGTGCGTTTGCGCGCGCTGGAAAAAGAGCACAAGGCGGCTGCGCAGAAAGCGGAGAAGGAATTCAAAGCGCAGCTCGATGAGCTGAACAAGCAGAACGAAGCGTTGCAGGCTGAGCTCGACAATCTGAAGAAGGCCGAGGCCGCTCGAGCCGCAGCCGAAGCGGCAGCGAAGGCTCAGCAGCAGGCTCAACGGGAAGCGGAGCAGGCCAAGGCCGCAGAAGAATCATCAAGTAAATTCAATCTCGCGTGGCTATGGGCGCCGTTCGTGCTGCTCGCGGGCGGAGCCGGCTACGCTGCGGGCTATCAGACATTGGCGCGCAAGATCCGCAATAAGTTCGGCGGCGTGAAGATCTACTGAGCGCTATCGCGGCGAACGGAAAGAAGCTCAGGCGTGGGAATTGGCTCCTCGCTTCCGCCCACTGCTGTCCGGGGAAAATCCCGCGCAAGAGGCGCTGAAGCTGTGAATCG
>JBDZVE010000166.1:0-1480 GCA_040255535.1 Lysobacterales bacterium
TGCTGGTCGAACCGATCCAGCACTGCGTGCATGAGAGCCAGCAACTCCGGCTCTTGCGACAGCCAAGGCGGCCGCTCGCTCATCGTCATCCGCGCGCGGCGCTCTTCGGCTCTTCTGCGAGCACTTCGTCCATGAAGTCCATCTCGGCCTGCTGCTGCACGGTGCGTCGATGCTGAGCCCAGAGCGTCTTGATGCGGTCCCGATTGCACTGCTTGCGATCCACGAGTACGCGCGTGTGCAACTGGCCTCGCGGGGCGCTCGGCACCTTCGCGAACACGAACTCGTTGCTGATCAGATCCATGAACGGTCCGCATTTGCTCGTCGGCATGATGAACAGCAACTGCAGCCCGAGCGTTCGCGTCAGATAGTCGATCACTTCGCGCGAGCGCGTCTCGTCCATCTTCGAGAATGCCTCGTCGACGAGCACCATCCGCAGGTGATTCACGCCTTCCGAATAGCGCAGCGCCGATGTGATGCTTGCGGCGCGAATGATGTAGGCAGGCGTTTCGAGCTGGCCGCCGCTTCCCGTGCCGTACTCCGACAACGCGATAGGCTCCTTGCCGTCGACTTCCTTGTAGATTTCGTAGCGATAATAGTTGCGGTAGTCGGAAATGCGCTCGAGCTCTCGCTGCGAACGCTGCTCGTCGGCGTCCAGCAAGAGCGCCATGAGCGAATCGCGCACTGCCTCCGATTTCGCCGCGAGCTTCCCTTCGAACAACGTGTCGCCTTCCACGCCCGGGTTGCGCACGATGTCTGCGAAAAAGCGTGCGTAGTCGCGAAATTCCGGGACCCACTCGGCGGCAAAGCGGAATCGCTCGCGATCCGAGCCGAAGCGGTGATTCTCGAGCTCCTTGTTCAAGAGATCGAGTTGCCGCTTGCCCTCGCTGATCGCCTGATGGATCGCTTGGCACAGATGCGATACGAACGCGTTATTGAAGCTCAGCTTGAGCTGCTGAAGCTGAGTGTGCTTCTCGACGAGCACGTTGTTCTTGAGGAGATTGAAGACGCGGTCGATCTCTCGTCGAAGCTCACAAATGCCGCTGAAGAGATTCTCGTCGTAGACGCCCGCGAAGCTCGTGTAAACGATCGCATCGGAAGGGCGTGTCGTGCGGCGATTGTGATCTTGGAGGGTTTCGCTCAAGGCGCGCTCGGCCTTCATCAGTCGTCCCATGATCTCTTCGCGCAGCACCTCCGCGCGTGAGAGATCGATCGTCTTCGCCTCGTCCTCGGCAAAGCGCAGACGCGCCTCGAGATCGAACTCCGGCCAGCCCGTGTGCAGCGTGCGCAAGTGATCTTCCGCATCGGCCATTTGCGTCTGCGCGTCTTCCTTCTGTTCGCTGAGCTCCTCGATCCGGCGCCCGATATTCGCGAGCTTGCTCTTGAGCTCGCCGCTGCGCTCATTGAGCTCGCCGATACTCTGGCGAAGCTGCTTCTCCTCGGCCTGCAAGCGCGAAAGCTGCTCGTCGAGCGATTGCCATGC
>JBDZVE010000166.1:1580-6320 GCA_040255535.1 Lysobacterales bacterium
TCCACTCGGACCACGCTGCCGTAGCTCGCGATGATGTACGCCTGCGCGACACCGTGGGTGAACTTCAGCACGTGCACAATGGAGTTGGCGGGGGGATTTACGCGCGAGGCATCGCGCAGCGCCTTGGCGCCTTGAATGACGCGCGCGCGGTTGTCGCGCCCCGGCATCCCGCGCACGATGCGGATCGCGTCTGCTTCGTAGTCGGGATCGACGATGATCCCGAAGCGCGCCCCGCCGATATAGCCTTCGATTGCGGATTGCCACCGCGCGTCGGTGACCTCGATGTGATCGCACAGCACGCGCGCATCTGCCTTCGGGCACTGGGCGCGGATCGCCGCGAGCGCACGCTCGACGTAGGGCGGATAGACGCTCTGTTTCGCAAGGAGCCGATCGATTTCTTGCTGCTTCTGTTGGCATTGGCCCGCAAGCGTCTCGTAGCGCCGGCGCCGGGCCGCGTGCGCATCGGCGAGTTGATCGCGTCGCGCCGGCCGGTCGGCCTGAGGCAAGCGCCAATGATCCACCAGCTCGTTGTGTGCTCGCTGTGCGCTGCGCGCAAGCTGCAAGTGGGCCTCCAGCACCGCAAGGTCGCCGGTCAGGTCTTGTTGCACGAAGCGAGTCAAATCGAAATCGCCTATCTTGTCGAACGACCGCGCGTGCTCGATGAGTTGGCGACCCTGCAGCTCGATCAAGTGCGGTAGCTCGCTCGCGAGCGACGGCGTTGCAAAGAGCTTGCTCAAGCTGTTCACTGCTTGCAGATTCTGCTGCAGAGCCTGATCTTGACCCAGCAGCTCGCGCACTTGCGCTGCCAGCTTTCTACCTTGCTCCTTCTGATCGCGTTCGAGTTGGTCTTTGCGCTTCAGCGCCTCGATGTTCTCGCGCTGCGCTTCCAGTCGGACAACGGCGCTGTGGATCTGATCTCGCTGCTGCTCGAGCGCCGCAAGCTCATCCGCGTTCTCGCGAATCTGTCGCTCGATCGTATCGCGATCCTGGCGCGCCTTGAGATACTGCTGCTGGCGCTGCAAGTAAGCGGCGCGAGCGAGCGAGTAGTCGAGCGTCACGCGCTCGATCCAACCTTCGATGTACGATTGCGCGGAGTGGCCCGCCTGCTCCAGCAGCGCCGCACTCTCTTTGTAGCCCTGCGCCTCGCGCTCCATGTCGTGGATCGTCTTGAGCTGGCTCGAAACGGAACGAACCGCGTCGCCCAGGTCCTTCCGCTCGAGCACCTCGTCCGCGACGAACTGCGTGATGCTGCTGACGGGCTTGTAGGCCATGAAGCGGGAGAAGGCACGCGCCGCCGCCATCGCTTCACGCTCCGTGACGGAGTCCTTTTTCCCGCGCAGCACCGCATAGAGGCGGCGCAGATAAATCCGCTTCTGATCGTAGCGCTCGACGCTGCGTTTGCCGTAGCGCGCCACGAGCGATTTCTCGATGTCATCGAGCAGCACGACTTCCCGCTTCGCAATGAATGCGTCGAGCCCGAGCTCCGTCCCGGGAAGGACGAAGAACGCGAGCTGGTCCTCGCGTGCGAGCGGTTGCTTGCCGGAGAGGTCGAGCCACGCGCGCACAGCGGCGAGCGCGGTGAAAGGCTCGGCGGATTCGCCTTGCGTCGGATGAAAGACGGCCGCGATGTAGCCGTCCGTCGGATGCGGGCGCGCATAGCTGCCGTCGTCGCAGCCCAATATATAAGAGGCCAACGTGCGAACGCGCTTACCGCCGCGCCCTCGTTGGGTCGTCTCTTCCTGTCCGGGGTTGTACTGGAACAGGTTCTCATGCGCGGCCGTCATGAGGGTCTGCAATGCATCGGCCGCCGTCGTTTTGCCGGAGCCGTTGGCGCCCGAGAAGAGGTTGATCGGCCCGAGCTCGAGCTCCGTGTTGGGGATGTTGCCCCAGTTGACCAGAATAAGCTTCTTAAGAAACACGGATTGGGTCGCTCTCTTGCTGATCTTTCCCAGGCTGAAGGGCTTCGATCGCCTCCGTGCTGACGAAGTCCACGATCATCGGGTGAATGCGGATCCAGGCTTCGATCTGGTCGAGCTGATCTTCGTCGCGGTAGTCGATGAGACGAAGCTTGCGTAAGCGCTTGAAGACCTCGCGCCGATCCAACAGGCGTTCGGGGAGGCTCCGATTCAGCCACTTCTTCATCGCGAGGCTGATCGCCTCGAGCGGCTCCGTCGCATAACCTCGCTCGTCGATCTTGCCTTCACGCACGGCTTTGTCGTACTGCGCCCGCAGCACGAGCACGAGCGCGACTTCGTTTTGCGTGAGCCGTGCGCGCAGACTGCCGCCGAACGCATGCTCTTCGGCGAAATCCATGCCCGGCGTGCGACTGCCCGGCGGATAGAGACGGACGTACTCGAACCTGCGGTCGTGATGCACGCGAATGCCGTACAGAGACAACACCTCGGAGACGATCTCTTCGATGCGCACGAACCGGTCATAAAGCTCGCGCACGACCTGCGAATCCTCGCGCACGAGCACGCCATAGTTCAGCAACCGGACGAGCAGCTCCTGCAGTTGCTCGGGCGTGACGGCGCTCGGCTCGAGACGCTCTTCGATGTAGCGCGATAGATTCATTGTGCGGGATTCTCGACACGTTCCTCGACGACACGAATGACGAACTCATCCATGCCTTCGTAGTACTCGTTGCGGACGCGGCGATCGGTTTCTTGTACGTCGAATCGATAGCCGGCGTTGGCGCCCCACCCTGCCGCGCCTGCCTCGATTGCATGCGCGGCGTACAAGAGCTCGCGCGCATCGCGCACGGGCAAGCTCGCCGTGCGCACTTCATGCCCGCCTGCCAGCGCGCCAACCAAGTACTCGTACAGCTCGCGATTGTTTACGGCGAAGGCGCGCTCGAGCGCCTGCTCGACGAACAATCGACGGCGCGCCTCGGGATCGTCGATCTCGACTTCGATCCGCTGCTCGACGACGCGGCGGCGCTCCGTGTTGTACAGCCGCAGATGGTCCGGATCGACAAAGCCCATGTCGATCACGGTCATGTGCTCGGCGGCCGCGGCGAGGACCGCATCCTGCTGTTCCGGTGATTGCCGCGCGAGCTCGTCGAAAGCGTCCAGCAGCAGGTGCTGGCTGGCCTGCGAGAAGCTCAGCTGCCGAAGCAGAATATCCGCGCGGCGCGTGAAGCCATGCAGCGAATTGCGGAGCGCCGGCAGCATCGTGTCGGCTGCACTATGCAAGCGGCCTTCGATTTGATGCAACACCTGCACGTAGACGGATTGCCGCTGATCTACGATCAGCTCCGGCGCGAGCCGTCGAAGCTCTCGCTCGACGCGCACCTTCGTCTCCTTCCGTTGAGCGCGCGCACGGCGCAATAAGCCATCGAGCTCTTCTCGATACTTGATCACGCTGTCCTCGGAGAAGCGGACCGCCAGATCGGGCATGAAGCGCTTTTCCATGAAGTCGAAGAACTCGTCCGACGCACGCTGTATGAGCTGCTGCGCCTCCACGTCGCGGATCAGCTCGCGCTTGCGCTCTTCGAGCTCGGCAATCACATCGGAAAAGTCCGAGACGATCCGTTCGGAGTATTCGTAAGCATCCAACAGGTCCGACGCCTCGTGCTCCGGCTTGTCGACAAACGAGCGCAGCGCATTGCACGTATTGCGCGTATTGCGATGGCGCGTGCGAAAACGACCGCCTTCAAGCTCGTGCATCGGCTGAGTGAACAGTCGACCGACCCTAGAGAACGCGTACGTGCTCGTCAACGTGATCTCATCGACGTGCCGCTCGATCCAGCCGTACTCGAGCAACAGATTCAACATCCAGTTCGCCTGCTCCCGGTCGCCGCGCACCGGCAACGCCGCGTCATCTTCGGAAGCCTCGAGCACCGGCGTGCGCGTGATCGTTTCCTGAAAGACCTCGAGCACGTGCTCACGCTCCACGACGCGGCTGTAGTCGGCGAGCGAGCTATAGAGACGCGCGTACAAAGCCCGCAGGCACGCCATCACCTGCTCGCGGTACTTGCCGGTGAGCGGACGGAAGAAATGGAGGCGATCTTCAACGAAGAATTCGGAGGACGCTGTCATGCGCGGCAGCTGCAATTAATCACTGGTGAACGTGCTTCCTGTACAAGATCAACTAATGCCGTTCCGCGCGTGGCACTGTGGTGCTGACGTTCAGTGCCGTAAACCGGACCCATTAATGGAACCGCTGCATGCATCTGCTGCTGGCACGCTTGTGTGCGAAGGCAAGGTCGGAAAATCGGCCCTGGTTACGCGCCGAATATAGTCGTAATATCAAGCAATTAGCGTGCCTTTTACCCTTTGTCGCTGACGATTGAAGAGAGAAGGCGCCAAGGCCGTGCTCGACGCCCTCATTATGCGCGAGGTGCGACGTCAGGACAAAAAGTCGAGCAAATCGCCCGGGGCGTGCAAGGGAGGAGCCCCTTTTAAGCCGTCATGCCGAACTCTTCGCGTGGCACTCGCTTGCGAGCCTGATGCTCCGATGTCAGTGGCAGCGAGGGATCTGCGCCATCCGGCGAGGGCACAGCGCGTGTGCTGAGCGACTGGATGTCGTCCAACGTGTCCGCATGCGGTGCGCTTGAAACCGCTCTCACCGATCGCCATATCGTCGTGTTGGTGCGGCCGAAGGAGTTTCCTTGACACTTTTCGGTCCGTCCATAGAATATCGCCTCCTCTTTGCGGCGCCCTTGCGCCCGAAGGCGTACGCGGGAATAGCTCAGTTGGTAGAGCGCAACCTTGCCAAGGTTGAGGTCGCGAGTTCGAG
>JBDZVE010000167.1:0-6315 GCA_040255535.1 Lysobacterales bacterium
TTCTTTGCGGCGACGGAAACGACACGCGCTGCGCGGCCACAAACCATTTCTTGACTGGCCCAATGCGAACGGCGGCGCTATCGTCGCGGCAAACACGAACGAGGAGAGGGGATGCGACGAGTTGTAGGCGTCTTCGTGCTGTCGGCGCTCGCGGCGACCGGCGCACACGCAGGTGGCGATCGCGTCGAGCTGCCCAACATCCGTTTCAATCAGCTCGGGTTCCAGCCAGAGGGTCCGAAGCGCGCGATCGTAAAGAGCGATGCCAAAGCGCCGCTCGAGTGGCAACTCCTCGATGCAAACGGCAAAGCGGTGGCGTCTGGGCGCACGCGCGTGTTTGGTACCAACGCGGGATCCGCCGAGCACGTCCATCAGATCGATTTCAGCAGCATTCGCGAAGCCGGCGACGGCTATCGCTTGGTTGTGGGCGGCGAGACGAGTCGAGCGTTCGCCATCCAAGCTGGCATTTTCGATGCGCTGAAATACGACGCGCTCGCGTATTTCTATCACAATCGCAGCGGCATCCCGATCGAGGCGAAGTACGTCAAAGACGCGAAGTGGGCTCGGCCTGCGGGGCATGCGAACGAAGTCGTTCATTGCTTCGATAAGAAGGATCTGCGCGGCAACGAGTGGCCGGGGTGCGGCTACACGCTCGATGCCACCGGCGGCTGGTACGACGCGGGGGATCATGGCAAGTACGTCGTGAATGCCGGCATCACCGTTTGGACACTGCTCAACTATTACGAGCGCGCCCGACGTGTGCTCGACGACGGTGAGCGCCCGTTCTCCGACGGCAGGGTATCCATTCCCGAGCGCGGCAACGGCGTGAACGACTTACTCGATGAAGTGCGGTGGGAGCTTCGCTTCATGCTCGGCATGCAGGCACCGCAGGGCGCGAAGATCGAGATTCCGAAGCCGGTCCCCTTCGGTTCGCCGCCGTCGCACGAGCTCGTGGAGCTCGATGTCTCCGGCATGGCGCATCACAAGGTGCACGGCGAGCAATGGACGCCGATGCCGAGCGCACCGCACGAAGACAAGAAGCCGCGATACGCTTATCCGCCGTCGACCACTGCGACATTGAATTTGGCCGCGACGGCCGCGCAGTGCGCTCGCATCTGGCGAGACATCGATGCCGAATTTTCGGCCGAATGCTTGAGGGCGGCGAAGCACGCCTATGCCGCGGCGCGGCGCCACCCCGATTTGATGCCGTTTGGCGGCTTCAGCGGCGGTGGTGGCTACGGCGACCGCGACGCTTCGGATGAGTTCTACTGGGCGGCCGCCGAGTTGTTCATCACGACAGGCGAGGAGGAGTACGCGGCCGCGATGCGCGCCTCGCCCCATTTTCTCGCAGCGCCCACGCGCGACGGCGCAGGCGAGATTTCCTGGGGGCAAGTGCGAACGCTCGGCACCATCTCGCTCGTGACCGTGCCGAATCGGCTGGGGGAGCCTGACCTCGCGAAAGCGCGGGCGAATCTGCTCGCCGCGGCGCGCTCCTATCTACGCCAAGCCGCGAACGAAGGCTACGCCATTCCTTATTCCTCGGATCGCTACGAATGGGGCTCGAACTCCACGATCCTCAATCACGCGCTCGTTCTCGGGGTCGCCTACGATCTCACGGGCAAGACGGTGTACCGCGATCGCGTCGTCGATGCGCTCGACTATCTATTGGGCCGCAACCCGCTCGATCAATCGTATGTCAGTGGCTACGGCGCGCGTCCGATGAAGAATCCGCATCACAGGTACTGGGCACACGACAAGGGCGCTGCGTTCCCGCCGCCGCCACCCGGCGCACTGTCCGGCGGCCCCAACTCGACGAACATGAGCGACTCGGTCTCGAGTGAGCTCAAGGGCCATTGTCTACCGCAAACGTGCTGGCGAGATCACGTCGATGCCTACGCACTCAACGAAGTGGCCATCAATTGGAATGCGCCGCTCGTGTGGGTCGCGGCGTTTGCCGCCGAGCGGTGACTAGGGGGTAGTGATTAGGGGATGGGGGATAGGCTCCTATTCTGACTATCCCCTACCCCCTACCCCCTATCCCTGATCTATCCCCTGATCACTACCCCCTAGCCTTGCCGCGGCGTGACACCGGAGCGCTGCGCGGCGGGCCGTTGAATGTCGCGCATGTTCGCGGCGCCTTCTTCATCATCACCGTGCAAGCCGAGCACATCCATCAAGGTGTCGCGGCGTTCCGCGAGGGTGACGCCGAGGGCGACGAGATCGAGCTTCGCTTCACGCACCTTGCGGAACAGCTCGTCCTCTTCCGACTGTACGTGCGCCTTGATCAGGTCTCGTAAATCTCCGACCGCCTGCTTGAACTCGCTGTTGTCCGACGTCATCGATTCCACTCGCATCACGGCCTGCTTCGCCTCCGCGTGGTCGCGCTCGGCATCATCGACGAGCGTGTCCGTGCCGGCCGCGCGCCGCGCCGCCGGGTAGAACAGCTCCTCTTCGATCTGCGTGTGAATTCGGAGCATCTTGCACAAGCGACGTGCGAGCGGATCGAGCTGTTGAGGCGCAGCTTGAAAGAAACTCGTGAACAGCTCGTCGATCAGTCGATGATCGCGCGTCAGCAAATCGACTGCATCCGTGACAACGTCGGCGGGTTCTTCGGGTGTCCCTCGGGCCATCGCATCCTCCTTAAGCTCGCGGCTGCTCAACAACGGCATCACTAAGCGTTGAGTCGGGCATACGGTTCCGCCGGTTCTTTTGAAAGCGAAACGTCATAGGTCGGCTGGGCGATGTCCCGACCCGCCCAGATGCTCCTGCGACGCGCGCTTCCCTACATCTTGGTCGGATTAAAATCCGACCTACATTACGTTCGCGCGTAGCGCCGAGATTTCCAGGCCGCGAAGCCTACGGTTCGCGTTTCAAGGCGCGTGCGAATGCTTCCGCCATCGCGCCGCTGCCTTGCTCCACCGCTTCGGGTCGGCGGGGCTTCGATGCCTTCTGCGTCCGAGTGTGGCTCGGTCCCGCACTTCCCGCTGGACGCGTGCGTTCGGCGGACGCATCCGAGCGCATCGTGAGCGCGATGCGCCGGCGCTGCTCGTCGACCTCGAGCACTTTGACCTTCACGACGTCTCCGGCTTTGACGACGTCATGCGGATCTTTCACGAACTTGTCCGCGAGCATGGAGATGTGCACGAGACCATCCTGGTGCACGCCGATGTCGACGAAGGCGCCGAAGTTCGTCACGTTCGTGACGACACCCTCGAGAACCATGCCAGGCTCGAGATCCTTGAGGTCTTCGACGCCTTCGCGAAACGCCGCGGTTTTGAACTCGGGCCTAGGATCGCGGCCTGGCTTCTCGAGCTCCCGCAAAATATCGCGCACCGTCGGCAGCCCGAAACGCTCATCCGTGTACTTCGCAGCGTCGAGCTTCTTGAGCGTGCTCGCATCGCCGAGTACCTCCCGCACCGGACGCTTCAGATCGGCGAGGATCCGCTCGACGACCGGATACGTTTCGGGGTGCACGGCAGAGGCATCGAGCGGATTGTCGCCGTTCATGATGCGCAAGAATCCGGCCGCTTGTTCGTACGTTTTCTCGCCGAGCCGCGGCACTTTCTTGAGGCGCTCGCGGCTCGCGAATGGGCCGTGGGCATCTCGGTAGCGCACGATGTTCTCGGCGAGCGTCGCGCTCAAGCCCGAGATGCGCGCGAGCAGCGCCGCCGAGGCCGTGTTCACATCCACGCCGACGGCGTTCACGCAATCCTCGACGACGGCATCGAGCGATCGTGCGAGCTTCGTCTGACTCACGTCGTGTTGGTACTGTCCGACGCCGATCGACTTCGGATCGATCTTGACGAGCTCGGCGAGCGGATCCTGAAGGCGTCGAGCAATCGAAACCGCTCCGCGCAGACTCACATCGAGATCCGGAAACTCCTTCGCCGCGAGTGCCGAAGCGGAATACACCGATGCACCCGCCTCGGAGACGACGATCTTCGTGAGCCGGAGCTCCGGGTGTTTCTTGATGAGCTCGCCCGCAAGCTTGTCCGTCTCGCGCGAGGCGGTGCCGTTGCCGATGCTGATCAGGTCGACCTGGTGCTTGCGCGCGAGCAGAGCGAGCGCTGCGATCGTGCCGTTCCAATCGTTGCGCGGCGCGTGCGGGTATACGGTCGCGGTTTCGAGCAGCTTCCCTGTTCGATCGACGATAGCCACTTTGACACCCGTGCGAAGGCCAGGATCGAGCCCCATCGTGGCGCGAGGGCCTGCCGGCGCCGCAAGCAGCAGATCGTGGAGATTGCGCGCGAAGACGCGGATCGCTTCTTCTTCGGCACGCTCCCTGAGGTCCGTCAACAACTCCGCTTCGAGCTGCCACGAGAGCTTCGTCTGCCACGTCCAGCGAACGCTCTGCAGCAGCCATGCATCGGCCGGCTGCTTGCGGTCCGCAATCCCGAAGCGGGCGGCGATCTTGAGCTCGCATGCATTCATCGCACCCGCCGTTTTCTCGGCCTCGAGCTCCTCCGGCAGCTTGAGGTTCACGCGCAGCAGCTCTTCTTTGCGCCCCCGGAACAGCGCGAGCGCGCGGTGCGGCGGAACTTTGCTCAGCGGCTCTTGATAGGAGAAGTAATCGCGGAACTTCGCTGCCGCTTCCTCCTTGCCGGTTGCGACGCTCGAGACGAGGAGCGCGTGAGCGGCGAGGTGACTGCGCAAGGCGCCGAGCAGCTCGGCATCCTCGGAGAACTGCTCGACGAGGATCGCGCGTGCGCCTTCGAGCGCCGCCTTCGCATCCGGCACGCCGGGATTCTCGCCGTGCTCCGTCTTGAACGGTTCCTTCAAATAGCGTGCTGCTTCGCGCTCCGGATCGAGCGACGTATCCGCGAGCAAGGCGTCGGCGAGCGGCTGAAGGCCGGCCTCGCGTGCGATCTGAGCTTTCGTGCGGCGCTTCGGCTTGTACGGCAAATACAAGTCTTCGAGCCGCTGCTTGGTCTCGGCCGCCTCGATGCTGGCCCGCAATGCCGGCGTAAGCTTCTTCTGCTCTTCGATGCTCGTCAGGATCTGTGCACGACGGGTTTCCAGCTCGCGCAGGTATCCGAGGCGTTCCTCCAAAGTACGCAGTTGTGTGTCGTCTAGACCCCCTGTCGCCTCCTTGCGATAGCGCGCGATGAACGGAACGGTCGCGCCTTCATCGAGCAACGCGATGGCAGCGGCGACTTGCTGGGGTTTGGCGGAAAGCTCGGTGGCGATGCGCGATTCGATCGAAGGAAGCATGGGTCGTGCGAGGCAGTGAACGGAAGGCGCGCACTATGGAGAAAGTGCCTCCGCTCGGCAAGATTGACTCAGAAGGTTGACAGTTGACGGTTGACCGTTGACGGCCAGAAACGGCGAGCGCCAGCGCGCTGCCCTGTGCCCATTCTTGTTCACGTGCCGACGTGTCGCGCAACATGAGTGTCACGGCAGGTTTTCTTTCTCTGACCGTCAACCGTCAACTGTCAACCTGCACTTGACGTTGTTTTCATGCTGCTGATGAATTCGTTTGCTTCGGCGATCGAGCGTTCCATGTCTTTCATGAGCGCGGCGGTTTGACGTTCGATCGACGTGAGCTCCTTGCGCAGGCTCCCGATCGCTCTGGCATTGAGATTGTGCTTCAGCACGAGCACTTGATCTTGGAAGGTTTCGAGGACCGGCTGCATCGAGCTTTCGGCGCGGCGCATCGCTCTGATGAGCGTGCTGTAGCGGTTGCGCGTGTCGTCGAGCAGGCGTTGGCTGTCGCGCTTGAGGGAAGGGTTCGAGTATTCGTCGAGCTCATCCTCCCACTCCGCGAATAGATCCTCCGCGACGTCTTCGACCGAGTCGATGCGCTTGCGCACGTCCGTCGCGCGCGCGACGCTGCGCTCGTATTCCGCATTCACCCGATCGTACGTGCGCTCGAGCTCGCCGCCGTCGACTTCGACGATGCTGCGAAACTGATCGAGCGCGGAAGCGAACTGCTCCTTGGCCTTGCTTTGTGCGTCGCGAGCGTCGGAGACGCGATCGACGAGGATGTCGCGCTTTTCGATCCCGAACGATTCGTAGGCGCGATACATCGCAGACTGGCAGCCGCCGAGGAGCACGGCAGTCGTCAGCAAAGCAGAAAGGAGGGCGGGGCGCATCGCCACCATAACTTTTCCCTTGGCCTGTAAGTTCCCGCTTACGTTTTTTGCTCAGCCACTACGGAAGAAGACTCTCGCGAAGCACGCCAAGCTCGCAAAGGTAAGAACAAAAATCTGGCGCGACTCAATACTTGGTCGTCCCGGCGTAGGCCACTGCCGTCCAGGATAAAGCAGGAATGCTTATCTCGTCGTCCCGACGAAGGTCCACTGCTGTCCGGGGAAAATC
>JBDZVE010000168.1:0-5146 GCA_040255535.1 Lysobacterales bacterium
GGAGCCAGCGAATCGGGGAAGGTCGCTATCGAACCGGTTCCATTGCCCTTTCAGCACCCGGCGGATGCGCTTTGGTTTACGTACCTGGCTGACTCGGAAACGGTTTATGTGGATTTCCGCTCTTACCGCGACCTGGAGACACAGTCCGCACAGCTGTGGGAATACATTGGGAGGCATCCGGTAAGACGTCTGATCATCGATATGCGCTGGAACCAAGGTGGGAACTACAGCAAGGGAAGGGAATACCTCATTTATACACTGATCTTCATGCCCGCATTGAATCGTGCTGGACACCTTTTCGTGATTACGGGCCGCGGCGCATTCTCGGCTGGCATGACCAACATCACCGATTTCCGTAGAGAGACAGAAGCAATTTTGGTTGGCGAGCCCACGGGTGCACGCCCCAACGGATACCAGGAGAACCATATGTTTACGCTTCCACTCTCAAAGCTGCGTTTCTCTTGTTCAATGCTCAAGTACAGGTTTCAACCGGACTCAGAGGCTGACGCTGTATTCCCCGATCAGCGAATCGACCCCGATTGGTCGTTGTTCAACGCAGGCAAAGATGCAGCACTGCAGTGGATTTTGGCAGGGCGCTACTAACCATTGTGCCGGAATAGCCGGCATTCGTGACTGACAGCAACGGATCGGAAGCGGTCACCACACATGCCTAGCAGTCAATACACACCCGCACCCTGGAACAGAACATCGCCGTCAAACAGAAGCACCTGCGTTCCGAAGCGGTCCTTCCAATACTTCCAGCGAAGGCCGCTGAGTGATGGCGTTTCGTGGCTGGGCGGATAGCCGCGCGTGAGCAGTACTTGTGTCTTCGTCATTCCAAGACGCAGCGTACCGGCGCGAATCACTTCAGCCATTTTCTGCCCATACAGATCGATTTGCGTCTGCTGCTCCGCGAGCATTTCGTTCGCCACTTGCTGGGCGTTGCGCTTCGTGTACTTCGCCTTGTTCTTGACGATGATCTCCTCGCCGCTCTCCACAAGTTGAATCGTAAAGCGGTTCTTCTTCAGTTCGAGTAGCTTCACCTTCGTGTTGATAGGCACCAATGTGCCACGCCAGTAGTTCGTGGCGCTGTGCTCACCGTCTTCGTACATGAAGGTATAGCGCGTGTAATACTCCTTGCCGACGGCCACCGCGGCAGGCGGCGGCAATACCTTCGCGTCTTCGACGTTCGTGTACTCGATGGTGCCGCGCCTCAGCGACGCAATGCTCTTTCTGGCCAAAACCTGTTTGATTACACCTTCCGGAACGCCTGCCTGCTTGAGCTCGATCAAACCGTCTGCAGATATATCGAACTCTGCCGACTCAGCGCCGCGTACGGCCGCTGCGATGGTGCTCTCGTCCAGACCTGCTTTCAGCATCTTCACGACATCTTCGTTTGTCATCGCTTCAGCAACGACAGGTCCCGAGATTCCAACGGCAAGCACGACGACAAGGATCAGGCGGCGCATCATTTCTCCGATTTTCTTGGTATTTTCATCACGATCTAAGCGAGCACGCGCAAACGTACTCACCGCTCAGAGCTGATACGCGAGCTTGCCCGCTGCATCGCTGAGCTTCTTCTTCGCAATCAGCTGATCGATCAGCTTGTCGAGCTCCGCTTCGGAGATCTTCCTCCCGAAATGCGACTTGAGATGTGCGAGCAGACCCTTTCGCTTCGCTGGCCGCGTGCGCGCCTGCATGTTCTTGAGCCACTGCACTATGTCTTCGAACGTCGGCGGATGCTCCGCTGTCGACGCGGATGCTTCGGCCTTCCCCTTCGCTTTAGCATTCGCGCCGACTGCATCGGCAACGGTTGCCACTCGTCGCACGGCGAATCCGCGCTTTCGAAGATGCTTGACGAGCGGATCGAATCCCTTGTCCTTGGAGAGGATGGTGCAGCTCGCGCGGGGGTTCGCTGCTAAGTACTCGCCTAGATAGAAGGCGATGTGAAAGTCGAGCGCATTCTTCCCCTGCCCTTCGATATCGATCGGTAAGAATCGGTCGCCGAGCTTGAGGGCCGCTTTGAGAAACTCGGTCGGAACGGACTTCTGAGAGGCGCCGAAGAAGAACGGCACGAAGACGTCTGCCGGAACAGTGCTGAGGTCGACTTTACCTGCGTTCTCGAAGTCGACAAACAGAATACTTCTATGCGACGCAGCGCTCACGAGAGCACCGTTTCCGTACCGATCTCCATATCCGCCCCGCTGATCTTGTTTTCGGTCTAAGCCAAGGACTTATATATCGGATTGAAACTATGCTCGTGAGCTAGGCATGTCAACGGCGTGCGAGCAGCCCAGTCCTATATCGCCGTCGCGCCGGGCAGTGCCGTGAGCATCGCAGACATGGAAGCGACGTCCGCTCTCAGTCGCTTTTGCTGAGGAACGATTCATAGAACGGAATTTTGTCCGTCCTTCCCCACGCTGAGTACACCTCGATGATCTCGCGTGCGGCTCGCTGGACCGTGGCCTCGTTGAAGATGTCGTTGCTCTCGACGGCGAGAAAAGCGGGCGCGAAATAGCGCTCGCCTTCGGCCAACTGCCCCAGTGTGCCGAGACACAAGCCTATCCTGAGCCGGATCATGTGAATCTTCGGATGTTCCGGCATGTGTGCCTCGAAGATCGCGAGAGAAGATCGATAACGCTCCAGCGCCGACGCGCAATCCTTCTTGGCATACGCAACATCGCTCAAGTTGACGAGCACGATGCCTTCATCGGGGTGCCCCGGATAGAATTTCCGCGTCAGCTCCAACGTTTTCTCGAATAGGCTCGTAGCGCTGGCGAGATCGCCCTTGCGCCAGTAGTCGTGGCCGAGATTGTTGACCACGAGGTACGCGTAGCGATTGTCGGGACCGAACATCGCCTCATAGAGCGCAAGCGCTCGCTCATTGACTGCGATTGCCTCGTCGAGCCGCCGCTGCTGACTCAAAGTACTGCCGAGCGCGGTCAACGCCTCGACGAACCCCGTGTGTCGCTCTCCCAGCATGCGTTCGCGCGTCGCGAGCACGCGCCGCAAGTGAGCTTCGCTCTCTTCATAACGCTGAAGCTCGCTCAAGAGCACCCCGAGCTCATAGAGCGTATCCGCGACCTCGAGACTCTCTTCGCCGAACTCTGCCCGTCGGATATCGAGCGCCTGCTCGTACCAGAGGGCCGCTTCCTTGTGCTCACCCTTGAGGTGATGCAATAGGCCGAGCTGGTGATAGTTCTCCCCGATGCCGCACCGATACGCCAACGCAGTATTGATCTTCAGAGCTCTGCGCACGGTCTCGAACGCCGTTTCATAGTCCCCGAGCTTCTCTTCCGCGCGGGCGCGCTGCGCCAACGCGCTTGCGTACGCCGTGCTATTTACGCCGGGGCCGGCCTCGAGGAGCGCGAGCTGCATGTCCAATGCCTCTTTCTGCAGATCGAGCAGACGCAACACTTCGAAGACATCGGCAAACACCTGCAGCAGCTCGATCTTCGTCGCCGGATCCTCCTTGAAGCTCTCCTTGATCGTCGCGAACTTCTCCTGCACGACCGCTTTCACGGTCATGTCGGCGGCGGCGAGGTTCGGATCGGCGCTCTTCAGCATATCGATCAGGAAGAGCTTGATGTGATCGGCGCGCTCGCGCTCGAGCGCAATTCGCCGCGCTTGCTCGGAGGTCACTTGCGCGTAGCGAAGCGAACCGCCCGTCGCGGCGATGAGCGCAAGCGCGAGCATGGCCGTGCCGGCCACGCCGACCTTATGGCGCTGCACGAACTTGCGCGAACGATAGAGCGCGCTGTCCGGCCGCGCGAGCACCGGGCGCCGATCGAGATACCTTGAGATGTCGTCGGCGAGCGCGTTCGCCGTCGGATAACGATCTGCAGGATCCTTCTTCAGCGCCTTCAGGACGATCGTGTCGAGATCGCCGCGCAAAATGCGGCGCATGCGCCCATCCGGAATCGAGCGACTCGGCGCCGACGCGTCGGTCTTGACGATTGCCTCTTCCAGTTCGTTGCGCGAGGTGTGTGACAGCTTGTAAGGACGCTGACCGGTCAACAACTCGTACAGGATCACGCCCAAGCTATAGACATCCGCCGCGACCGTGATCGGTTCGCCGAGAATCTGCTCTGGCGCGGCATAGTCGGGCGTAAGCGCTTTGCCTGCGAACTGCGTAAGGGCCGATTCGGCAGCGCTATCCTGCACGAGCAGCTTCGCGATGCCGAAATCGAGCAAACGCACTTGAGCGTCGGACGTGACCAGAATGTTCTGCGGCTTCAAGTCGCGATGCACGATGAGCTTGCCGTGCGCATAGGCAACCGCATCGACGACCTGAAGGAACAACTTCAGCGTGGCGCGAATGTCGCGCCCATGCTCGCTGCAATAGCGATCGATTGGGGTGCCTTCGACGTATTCGATCGCGAGGTAAGGTTGACCGCGCTCCGTCACGCCGGTATCGAGAAGCCGTGCGATGTTGGGATGATCGAGCGCCCCGAGAATCGCGCGCTCCTGCGCCATCCGCTCCTCGAGTCCGCGTCGCTGCCAGGTGCCATGGGGCAGTTTCAACGCGACGAACCGCTCGATGAGCCGATCGGTTCGCTGCGCACGCCAGACTTCGCCCATACCTCCGACGCCGAGCAGCTCGAACAGCGTATAGGGCCCGACCTCATTGCCGGCAAGCATGTCCGAGGACCTCGAGCCGCCTTCGAGCTCGGCGCCACTCGACAGCGCGGCCGCACTGACGCCGCCGAGGAGATTGCCGAAGTACGCTTCCGACTCACGCGCTGCCGCGAGTAAAGACTCGACCTGCGCTCGCAGCTCAAGGTCGTTCGCGCACTCGCGTACTAGATAGGACTCACGCTCCGCACCCTCGAGCGCTTGAGCTGCAAGGAAGATGGCCTCGATGCGGTCTTGATCTCTCACGGCGGCTTCCTAGGCTCTTGCTGTAGGCTCTTGGCTCTTGGCTCTTGGCTCTTGGCTATAGGTTGTAGGCTGTAGCAGAAGCAAACTCCCCTCTCCCCTTGAGGGAGAGGGTTAGGGTGAGGGGGCTCTAGCGCGAAGCGCGCTGCACTCAACCCTTTCCTCGTTCCGGCGGAAGCCGCTCCTTCTTTTCTGACCGTCAACTGTCAACCTCAAACTCCCCTCTCCCCTTGAGGGAGAGGGTTAGGGTGAGGGGGCTCTAGCGCGA
>JBDZVE010000168.1:5246-6241 GCA_040255535.1 Lysobacterales bacterium
AGCGCGCTGCACTCAACCCTTTCCTCGTTCCGGCAGAAGCCGCTCCTTCTTTTCTGACCGTCAACTGTCAACCGTCAACTGTCAACCGAACTAAGCTCCCGATACAGCATCGCACTCGCAACTTGCCACTCGCGCTTCACTGTCGCGGGCGAAAGCTCGAGCGCGTCGGCCGTTTCCTCGACGGTCATCCCGCCGAACACTCTGCATTCAACGATCTGACAGCGGCGCGGATTCTCGGCCTCCAAGCGCTTGAGGAGATGCTCGAGATTGAACAGCTCATCCGCGCTCGCCGCGCTGACGAACTCCGCCTGCTCGAGCGGCACCTGCACGGCTTCGCCGCCGCGCTTCATCGCGCGCTGCTGCTCGGCGTAGTTGAGCAGGATCTGACGCATAGCCTTGGAGGCCGTCGCATAGAAATGCGTGCGGTTCGCGAAGCCTTCCTTCCCGGCAAGCTTGATGAATGCTTCGTGGATGAGCGCGGTCGTATTGATCGTCTCGTTGCCATTCCATCGGCGTCGGTGCGAACGCGCCAGAGCCTTTAATTCCCCATACACGGCGGCGAACAGTTTCTGTGTCGCGCGCTCATCTCCGGTTTTGGCCGCTTGGAGCAGCAGTGTGATCGACTCGCTCATCACGGATCCCTTAGGGCTGCGACATCCTTATCGAACACCTTCTAATCCAGCCAGTGCTCTAAAGTCGTATGTGCGTTCGAATGGGCGCCACTATACGCCGCGCCGTTACCGCACGTCCAAGTCGTCGAGGATGCCGCCGAGAACGGCATCCAAGAACGATGCCTATCGGTACGGTGGCCGAAACAGCTCGGTTTCGGATGGATCCTCGCACTCGCAAGGGCGACGAGTAGGTAGGCGAAAGCACGCCCCGTTAAAAGCCGTCATCCTTGCGGAAGCGCACTGCTGTCCGGGATAGACCAGGAATGCTCATCTCGTCGTCCCGACGAAGGTCCACTGCTGTCCGGGGAAAATCCCGCGCAAGAG
>JBDZVE010000169.1:0-6069 GCA_040255535.1 Lysobacterales bacterium
GGCGACTGTTCTCATCCGCAAACTGCGCCAGCGGCCTGCCGGGGCGACTGTTCTCGTCGACTAGTAGTCGCTGATCACCGTCAAACTTTGATGTAGCACTTGGCGAGGGGCTCCCAGCCACGGCCAATCCGAGCCCAAGCGAAATCATTAGAACCTTAAACATCACGAATTCCCTCCCAAAGGAACGCGAACTGCGTCAAAGTGGAAAATTGGTTCACTGGCATAAGCGACGAGGTAGTGTGACTCCCGTCACAGGTGCACTGGACATTGGCGCGTTTTCGTCAACAATCAGTAGTTTGCTCAGCCCTTGGCTCAGGGCATTCCGTACAACAAGAGCCAAGACCGATTGAGGGAGCGTCGTAGGTAAATTCAGGCTGAGCCTTGGCCTCGGGAGATCTGCGTAATGGAACAATGGCGAGTGAGTCGCTTGCGGCTTAATCTCGAGTCCATCTATTCGTGCTGGAGACCGCTCTGAGCAACACGATCGCAGCCTCGATTCAACCGCCAGATCGCCAGGCGGTGACCCGCCTCCTTTCCGCGTGGCAATCGGGCGATTCGCGCGCATTGGAAAGGCTCACGCCGCTCATATACGAGGAGCTGCGTAACCGCGCGCGCAAGTACATGCGCCAAGAGCGGCCGGGGCACACGCTTCAGGCGACTGCGGTCGTACATGAAGCGTTCGTGAAGCTCGTCGAAATGGACATCCCTTGGCAGGATCGCGCTCACTTCTTCGCGGTCGCTGCCCGACAGATGCGGCGGATCCTGGTCGATCACGCAAAGATGCGATTTCGCGAGAAGCGAGGCGGGAATACGACGACAACGACGGGGTCAGTCGAAGAGATGCAAGGCCTCGACATGGGGCCGCCCACGGCCGGGGATATCGACGTCATCGAGATCGATGAGGCCTTAGAGCGGCTTGCGGGCAGTAACGCTCGTTTAGCAGAGTTGGTGGAGCTGCATTACTTTGGCGGGCTCACTTATCAAGAGCTGTCCGAGACACTCAAGATCTCTGAAGCTACGGTGGATCGAGAGCTCCGTTTAGCGAAGGCGTGGATTCTCAGCCAGATCCGTCCGCATCGCAGAGCCGAGGCGAAGTCCGAAGGACTATGAGCTCTGACGAGACAGGAGGGACACCCGAGCATTGGGAACGGCTACAAGAGCTGTTCTCGCGCGCTGCAGATCTCACGGAAGAAGAACAAGGAGCCTTTATCGCGCGAGAAGCGGGAGACGACACACATCTGCGCGAAGAGCTTACAAAATTGCTTGACGCGGATAGGGGCAAGTCGACCACTCCGTTGACACATGCGGTGGGTGCTGCCCTTGAGAGAACGACACGCGACCGACGAAAAGCAGTACTTGGTCGAATCGTCAATAACTACCGTCTGGTTTCGATATTAGGGCACGGAGGCACCGGCACGGTTTATCTAGCCGAGCGCGCCGATCGTCAGTACTCCGCGCAAGTTGCGGTCAAGATCATCGATGCAGCGACGATACATGGCGATTTAGGCCAGCGCTTCCGTGCTGAGCGTCAGATCCTAGCAAGCCTCAATCACGCAAACATCGCGCGCCTTGTCGACGCCGGCGAAACCGACGAGGGGCAGCCCTACCTCATCATGGAGTACGTCCATGGTGAGCCGCTCGACAGGTACTGTGACCAACAACGTCTAGACATCCGAAACCGACTTGAGCTCTTCCTTCAGATCTGCAGCGCCGTTCAATACGCGCATCAAAATCTGATAGTTCATCGTGATTTGAAGCCCGCGAACATTTTGGTTACGCCAGAAGGGATACCGAAGCTACTGGACTTCGGAATTGCCAAGCTGCTGGATGTAAGTGGCGATGCGGCTGCCGTGCTAGCGCTCACGCGCATGAACGATCGTTTGCTGACACCCGAATATGCTAGCCCAGAGCAAATTCTTGGCCGCGCCGTCACTACGGCGAGCGATGTGTACGCGTTAGGTGTCGTGCTCTATGAACTACTAACCGGCTTCCGCCCCTACTCGGTACCCGCATCCGCAAGCCAGCTCGAGCTGGAACGCACGATTTGCATCTCCGATCCCGAGCGACCGAGTGCCGCGCTGAAAAGAGAAGCAGCTGAAAGCGGACCCGAGAAGCTAAGCAGTATCGGTGCTGCTCGCGGACTCTCAGTCGATAAGCTGTTGCGCCGACTTTCCGGCGACCTTGATTCAATTGTGCTACGTGCTTTGCGCAAAGAGCCTCAGCATCGCTACGCTTCCGTGGAGCAACTCGCTGCCGATATCAGGAGGTACTTGTCACGCGAACCGGTATTCGCACGCCAAGGAAACTGGACCTACTATTCTTCCCGATTCATTCGGCGTCACGCGTTCGGCGTGGCCGCGGGAACGGGCTTCGCCGTGTTCCTCGCTGTCTTCGCAGTCGTAATGTCGATCCAAGCGCAACGGATAGCTGCCGAACGCGACCGCGCGACAGTCGAAGGGGCGCGCGCAGAAAGCGTCTCGGAATTTATGCTGCGCATTTTCGAGGCATCAGATCCGTTCGAAGCGCGTGGCTCCACTGTCACTGCCAGAGAACTACTCGATCGTGCGGGACGCAATATCAGGGGTGACCTAAGTCAGCATCCTGAGGTTCGAGCGCGGCTACTGGAAGCCATAGGGCGCGCGTACCGCCGCCAGAATGAGTACGAGCTTTCAGTGAGTTTCTTAGAAGAGGCAGAACACCTACGGCGACAGTTACCGGATCCGGATGGGTCCCGTAGAGCATCGATACTTACGGAACTTGCGATGTCATTGCGAGAGGCGGGAGATCTGGCGGCCGCACAAAAGGCCCTAAATGAAGCCATTTCCCTTTCCGAAGCAAACAAGGCGGTCAATTCCCTGACGTATGCGAAGTTGCTCACTAATCTCGGACGTGTGGAGCAAGCTGCAGGCAACATCGCAAGCGCGAAATCCTATTTTGAGCGCAGTCTCGCGTTACATCGTCGCTTGCTGGGTCCGAACCACTCGGAAGTAGCAAGCGTCCTACTCGACTTGTCTTCCGTCCATCTTTGGGAAGACGACTTGGAGCAAGCCGAACGTCGTGTTCGAGAAGCTGTTCGCATTTACGAGGCGACCACACCGAACCTGTACCCGGACAGGGTAATGGCGAATGTCGGCCTAGCTGAGATTCTCGTTTGGCAAGGCAGGATGGATGAGGCGTCGCCTTTGTTGGAGAAATCGCTAGAGAATCAGATCCGTCTATATGGCCCGACGAGCCGGCAAGTGGCTGCCGCGTATGCCCTACTCTCTCGTGTACGCGCAAGCCAAGGACTAACCGAAGAAGCAGAAGGCTTCGCGCGTGAAGCGCTCCGAATCAACCTCGACACATTGGGTCCCGTACATAAGGACACTGCGTACAGTCGTGCCGCTCTGGCGAACCTCCTGATCAAGCGCCGCAACTACTCCGAAGCAGAGGAACAATTGCGGCAATCATTAGCAGTGTACGAACAAACCCTCCCTCCCGATCACCCGTACGTCGCATCGTCCGAGCATCTCCTTGGCGAAGTCCTGCTTCGCAAGCGCGAGCTCAACGATGCAGAGGCGTTGCTCACGGCGGCCATGAATCGCTGGAAGCGGACGAACTCACCAGCCTGGCGTGCGGCGCGATCCGAAAGCGCACTTGGCGAAGTGCTTCATTTGCAAGGGCGCAACGCGGAAGCGGAGCAGCATCTCACGCAAGCCTACAAGGTCCTTGCCGCCGACGAAGGCGCCGACCGAGATGCACGCATTGCGGCGCGAGAACGCGTAGAGCGCTTCTACACTGCGCGCGGTCAACGCGAACGCCTCGAGGAATTGTTGCTCGCAACACGCAACAGTCAGCCTTCACGGCAGCAATCCAGCACTCGATAACGAGAGTCACGGAACGATCCTCATCTGTTAAAGTCTCCTGAGTGCACGGCACTTGAGGAGATCACATCAGATGCGAGCGCAAACTCTGTCCGCGCGGCTTGCCATCGCTCTACTTTTCTTCTTCAGCATCGCCGCAGTCGCCGGCGAGCGACAAGACGCACGTCTGCTCACGGCCACCAAAGTGCTCGATGAGCTGCTGCAGATGCCGGAGCAAAACATCCCAACCTGGCTGCTCGAACGGGCGTACGCCGTAGCCGTCGTTCCCGATGTGATCAAAGTCGGGCTCGGAATCGGAGGCCGCCGCGGCAAGGGCGTGCTCGTGGTCCGCAAAGATACCGGTGAGTGGAGCAATCCGATTTTCGTGAATCTCACGGGCGGAAGCTTCGGGTTCCAAGTGGGTGTGCAGTCTGCTGACGTCGTGCTCGTGTTCACTTCGCGGCAAGGTATCGAGGGCATCGTCGGCGGGAAAGTTACGTTGGGAGCGGATGCATCGGTTGCCGCCGGGCCCGTCGGGCGGCAGAGCTCCGCCGCGACCGATGTCGGCCTCAACGCCCAGGTTTACTCGTATTCGCGAGCGAGCGGGCTGTTTGCGGGCGTCGCGCTGGACGGATCGGCGCTCACGATCGATCACCGGTCGAACGAGCTGTTCTATCAACGCCCCGGCGTGCTGGCCAGCGAGATTATTCGGGGCGATGCGCCTGCTGCGCCCGCGCCGGCCGACCAGTTCCTTGCCGCAATCGAGAATTCCGTTCGAGGGGAGAGAACGGCATCGGCGGAAGCCGCCTCACCAACGAGCGACGGGGCTGAAGCGAGCTCTGCGAGAACGATGTCAGCCCCGCAAACAGAGAGCGGCGGCGTTAAAACCTATCCGATGGAAGATCCGAATCCCGGTCAAGAGCCGCCGCTCTGATCGTGCCTTCTTGGGAAGACCGCTCCTCGTCAACTGATCGTGACGAGGAGCTCAGATAATCGTCTGCGGGTTCTTGACGCTCAAGCTTCCGCCATCGCGACGCCCATTGAGATAACCGTACTGGTCGTACGCCGGCATTCCCGCGGCGTTACGCCATGGAATCGGCGCATCGCTCGGAACAGGGTCGAACGAGAGTCGAATCCGACTTGTTTGACGATTTCCTCTACAGCGAGTTGGCTACCGCGCAGCAATCGGGCGGCGACGCTCGTGCGCTTGCGTTGCAGGTACTCGTGCGGCGTGACGTCGTGCACATGCTTGAACAAGCGCAAGAAATGATGCCGCGACAAGTACGCTGCCCGAGCCATGTCGCTCAGCATCAAGGGCTTCTCGAAGTTCGAATGGATGAAATCCGTTGCGAGCGATATGCGGCGGAAAATCTCGCGCCGAGTCGCGGCGCGCCGCACCGGAACTGAGCGCAGCCGCGTGATCACCTGCCGATGGCGCGCCAACATCCTTTCGAGCAAGAACGCCAGCTGCTCCTCGTACCAGAGCGGATCTTGCAGCCCAGATTCGTGGTGGCGGCTGATGAACATCAGCACCGGCGTGACGCTGCGGTCGTGCATCTGCAAATTAGGCAGGAATGGCAATGCCGCATCGACATCGACCTCCGCATCCTCGAGCAGGCGATCCTCAGGCGTGACGAGGGAGCCCAACACCTCCTCCGGCATCCCGCGTCGGAAAAGGATGGTCAGCGCCTGCATGCTCTCCGTACCTCTGATGCGCACGCTCGCCTCCCCGCTCGGAATGGCGAGCCAGGTATCGTCGTCGACGACGATCCGACGACCGTCCATGTTGACTTCCTGGCGGCCGTTCCACGCGCACAGAAGCGCCATGCGCTCGCCGGCAAGGACATAATCTTCGACTTGAGCGCGGCTGGTGTAGATGACGTTACCGGACTCCTGATGCGCAAGGCCTAGGGAGCTATCGATTGATGCAGGGGTTCGATAAATCATCTGACACCTCTTCCTTTCGTTGGACGGACTTGGCGCGCTGCGAGCATCGCTTCAAAAAATCGCTTGCACCCTTCGCGCCAAAATTCACTCTCTTTCTGATGCAGCGGAACCGGAATTGGTTACACAGCGACGCAACAATTTGTTACGTATCCGTAAACGGCGGTTGCGGGCTCCGTGCCTGCGTCGTTCGAATTGGATATCGCGCATGCCAGTGCCCTTCGCAAGCGGTTTACGATCATCAGAGAGTGTCTTGCGGCGAAAGGTTCAGAAAACCTTGGGA
>JBDZVE010000170.1:0-1552 GCA_040255535.1 Lysobacterales bacterium
CTGCGCTGGCGCGAGCCGCAGCCTGTGAAGAATTGGAAAGGCGAACGGCAGGCGACGAAATTCAGTGCGCAATGCATGCAGCGGCGCATCTTCGACGACATGGTCTTCCGCTCGAACGGCGTGAGCGAAGATTGCCTGTACCTGAACGTCTGGACGCCGGCTGAAATCCGTTCCGGCGAGAAACCCGGCGAGCCCCTTCCAGTTCTTGTCTATATGTATGGCGGCGGCTTCGTCGCGGGCGACGGCTCCGAACCGCGCTATGACGGCGCGAGCATGGCGCAGAAGGGCATCGTCACGGTGACGTTCAACTATCGCTTGGGCGTGTTCGGCATGTTCGCCCATCCGGAGCTGACGAAGGAGAGCCCGCACGGCGCGTCGGGTAACTACACGCTGCTCGATCAGAACGCCGCACTCAAGTGGGTGCACGACAACATTGCCGCCTTCGGCGGCGATCCGAAACGCGTCACGATCGCCGGCGAGTCGGCGGGGTCGGCTTCGGTGAGCGCGCACATGGCCTCGCCGCTCTCGCGCGATCTCATCGCGGGCGCGATCGGCGAGAGCGGTGCAATGATCACGTCGTCCCGCGGCTCGGTGCCGCTCGTCGAGGCGGAACAAGCGGGCGCGCAGTTCGCGAAATCCATCGGCGCAAATTCGCTCGCCGCTCTGCGTGCATTGCCGGCGGAGAAGCTGCTGAACGCCGCCGCGAAGATCCAGACGCCGGTGTTCAGGATCATTCTCGACGGCTATTTCTTCCCGAAGTCGCCGCGCGCAGTGTTCGAGGCTGGCGAGCAGGCGCACGTGCCTCTGCTCGCCGGAACCAATTCGCAAGAGTCATGGTATGGCGCGTTGCTGCAAGATCGAGAGCCCACGGTTGCGAACTATCGAAGCGTGATCGAAGCACTGTATGGCGAGCATGCAGAGCTCGTGGAGCAGATGTATCCCGCCGCGTCGGAAGAGCAGGTGAAGCAATCGCTCACCGAGCTCGCGAGCGATCGCTTCTTGAGCTTCGGCACGTGGAAGTGGGTGGACTTGCACGGACTGACGAGCGGGAAGCCTGCGTTCTATTACTTCTATGCGCACCCGCGGCCTAAGCAGCGCGCCAAACCCGATGCACCCGGCGCCAGCGGCGCCGTGCACTCCGCGGAAATCGAGTACGCGATGGGCAATCTCGACTCGAACGAGGTGTACGCGTGGACCGAGGATGACTACAAGGTCTCGCGCCTCATGCAGCAGTACTTCGCGAACTTCATCAAGACCGGCGACCCGAACGGCGAGGGTCTCCTGGAGTGGCCGGCGTATCACAGCGAAGCCACCTTCCCGCGCTTGATCATCGATACGCACACCCGCCTCGCGCCGGACACGAGGCGAGCGAGACATCAGCTCCTCGATGCCTTGTAGGGAGACCGGTTGACGATTGACAGTTGACGGTCAGAGAAGAAATGGAGCTTTCCTCTCCCGTCTTCATGCGAACTCCCCTCTCCCCTTGCGGGAGAGGGTTAGGGTGAGGGGTCTTTCACGCGAAACAGGAGGCCGGTCGGCCAATGTTTCCTAC
>JBDZVE010000170.1:1652-6059 GCA_040255535.1 Lysobacterales bacterium
CTAGATGCAGGCGTAACCAGTCTTAGGAGTCATAGTGAGCGCGCTACGAATTTTCATTCCGCTGCTCTTGTTCGGTTGCTCAACATCGTGGGGTTGCAGCAGTCCAACTAGACCTGAAGACAACGGGAAGTACGCGTCTATCGTGCTGGGCGAGGTAATCGGCATTCGCCTCACGGATTATGCGAATGCGCGTGAGCGCCAGATTCGCGACGGTTCCGCGTACGCGTGGGAAGCGATGCGAGTCCTGGGTACGAAGTCGAAGTCATTTCGTTCGAGATTTTGAAAGGTCCCGCTCGGGACCGATTGCAGCTCAAAATTCCCTTGGGTTGTGCGATTCCCAGACCGGATCTGAATCAGTTCGGCATCTTCTATATCGATGCGCGAGGACACGCGGTGCCTGTCTATCAAAACGATGAAGAATATCGCTCCCGGCTTGTGGCATTGGGAAGCAAGTACACAGCATCTTGTGCGGGCGTCGAGCGATCTACGCCGCACCCATGCTGGAAGCCGGGTCAACACCTTCTGGAGTGTCTCGAATTTGTTCATAACGTTGCCGCTGCTTCGCCTTCTTCTTGTCCGGCAGGGGTGCAAGAGCTTCGCGAGCGGCTGCGCTCCGTAGTGGTCGGTCCCTACGGTTGGAAGATCCATCCGAGCGCTCCAGTTGACTCCCAAGTAGGAGAACGTTAGGTCTTAGGCGGGATTCCCGACCTGCAACCAGTATGCGGGTTCGACTAAGATCGCCAGTACGGGTCCGGCCCGCAGCGTTCGAACGAAGAACACGGTTCTCCAACTCCAAGAACCTCGTGAGCACTCTCGATGACGGCTCTCGTTGAGCGGATGCTTCCCTATCTGGCTGTGCCGCTGCGTGCGGCGCCGCTCCTGCTCATCATCATATTCAGCATCTTGCTGCTGCTCGCTATCAAGGCGACGCTGTTCGGCATCGTGCTCGGCTTGATGCTGCTGACGGGGTTCTTCAGCTATTCATTCGTGCTTCTGGATCAGCTAGTAGACGGCAAGATGGAGCCGCCGGTGCTTTCCATCGAGATGATGAATCCTGTCGGGGCAGGCCGCACGCTGCCGGTACTCGTCTTTGTCGTCGCCATCTTCTTCGGCTCCGATGCAGCCGCTTATTGGCTCGGGCCCGTGCTCGGCGTCCTGATCGGTGTGCTGAGTCTCGGTGTACTGCTCGCCATCATCGCAGTGCAGGGAGCGACGGGAAGCCTGGCTCAATCGCTGAACCCGGTGCGTTGCTGGAGATTGGTACGACGCGTCCCTGGCGAATACGGCTTCGTCGTAGTGTCCGGCCTCGTGCTGTATGCGATTACCGTTGCGGCGCGCGCGGCCGGGCTGCCGCTGGTCCTGCAAATTGCGTTGTTCATGTACACGTGGCTGGCCGTGTTCTCGCTGATCGGCGGTCTTCTTTACGAGCGACGCGATGAGCTCGGCCTCGAGGATGCGTACGAGGTCGAAACGCTGGAGCCCGAAGATGACGGCGCGCAGCAGGAGCGGGCTCGGCAGAAGAATATCGATCGCATCTATGCTGAGTGGCGCGGCGGGTCGTACAAGAACGCGTGGCAAAGCGTCATGTCGTATCTCGCGGAAAGCGACGAACCGCTCGTTGAGCTCCGCTGGCTCTACGATCATGCCAAGGCCTGGCCGGATCAGCGATTCGCGAATCTGTTGGCGCAGGAGATCCTGCCGCGCCTGCTGATGCAACGGGAGAACGGGCAAGCGCTCGATATGGTGAGAGAGCGCTTGAGGTTTTCTCCGGAGTTTCGTCCGCTCGCGGGCGCCGATTTGGTCCGACTCGTGCAGCTAGCACGCGATGCCGGTGACCGACGCGCCGCTCGCGATCTGCTCAGCGACTTTCAGCGCTTCTATCCGAACGACCCCGCAGCGCCTACCGCGACGCTGCTGATGCAGCAATTGGAGCGCTGACGAGCGGAAAAGCTAGGCAGCGACGCGATCCGCGGCTGCGCTTGCACGCAGTCGCGCGCGGCGCGCTTGAAAGCCGCCGAACGACCAGACGGCGAACGAGCCGAGCAACGTGAGCGCGATGCCCGTGATCGTCATTGCCGCCTTATAGATCCAGCCGCCGACCGATGCGGCATGCAGCGGATACACGAGATTGAAAGCGCGACCGGCAAGCGGCAGCGAGCGAGCATCGCGCGCTTCGATCAGCCGCCCGTCGGCGCCGTCGAACCAGAGAACCGTGCGGCCATTCGGTAGCCATTCGCCCGGCTGGCGTACTCGTATGCGAACGAGCTGCCCTGGCCGGCGCGGTGCGCCGACCGTACGCAGCTCCGCGTTCGGATAGGTTTGATGAGCCTGCCGCAGAGCCGAGCCCCAGTCGAACTCGGCCGACAGCGCGCCGCCCGCGACCGTGGGCGGCGCAAGCGATTCGGCAATCGATTCCGAACCCGGCAACGGCGCGAGCACGAAGCTCGCGACGGGCCGCAGCGTCAACATGGCGCCCGTGAGACAGGCAAGCACGAGCATTGGCGAGGTCCACACGCCGAGATCGCGATGATGGCGAACGATGTGATTGCGCGAGAAGCTCGCGGGCAGCAGCCGGAATGCGAAGCTCTTTCTACTGCGCCACCACAGGATCGGCCCTGTGATTGCAAACCCCAAGCCGATGAGCGCGAGCACACCGCCCAGCGTCGAGCCGACTCTTCCGAAGAAGAGGTGATGATGAAAATCGAACAGCCACAATTCGAGCCGATCCCACGTGGACGCCCAGCGTGCGGCGATCGTGCCCGACTGATCCGCGTACGCACCGGCGCCGTTCTCGTAGCTCAGGCGATAGAGTCCGAGGCTTTCCGTCGGAAAGCGAAGGCCGGTGACGAGCGCCTCTTCGCTTTCGAGTAAACGCTCTGCCACCGCGATCGTCGTGTCGATGTCCTGCACGAGCGACTCCGATGCACCCGGCACGGTCGCGCGCAGCCACGCATCTTCGTAGATGAGGAGCGTGCCGCTCAGGCCGAGCGCCGCAAGCAGCACGCCGATCATGAGACCCGTCCAGCGGTGTATGCGATCGATCCACAACATATGAAGCGCGCTGCGAAGCGATGAATGAGAGTGTCGCGGAGCGGCGCGTTAGAAGGTCACGTGATAGTTGACCCTGAAGGTTCGCCCGAGGCCCTTGAAGTAGCGAACGTCGAGCAGATTCGTTTGCGAGTAGTACGTGAAGTAGTCCTCGTTGAAGAGATTCTGCACGGCCGCCGTGATCACACCGCCGAACGCAGCCACGTTCGCACTCGCATCGACGGTCGTGTAGCCGTCGAATTTCGCGGTGACGTCGCCGGCGGCATCCTCGAAGTCTCTATCCAATAGATGATTCACCTGCAGGCGCGAGCTCACGATCGGCGACCACGTGCGATCCCAACTGATATTGACGCGGTCGGGCGCAATGTTGGAGCCGTCGAGGTCGGAGTCGACGCGGCCGTCCTGGTCGGAATCGAATCGGCCATCCGTCGAGGCATAGCGCAGGCCGAAAAGATCCGCGTCCGTCGCGTGCCACGTGCCGCGAAATTCGATGCCGTCGATCTCCGTCTGCTCGCGCTTCACGCTGTAGATGCCGTCGCTGCCGCGCTGCAGGCGTTGGCCGAAATCGGATTCGGAGCGAAAGCCGGCGATTTGTCCTTGGAGGATGTCACCGTTGTACTCGAGGCCAAGCTCGACGTTCTCGGTGAGGATCGGTGTCAGGTCGAGGAAGCTTTCGACGCTTTGATCCGGAACATTGATCCCGCGCAGCACACGGCCTACGTCGGGCATCGAGAACGCCTCCGCGTAGTTCGCGAACACACGCCATGCCGGGGTGATCTGGTAGGTGGCGCCGAGGTTATAGAGCGTTTCATCGAAGTCGGGCTCGCCGCCCTTGACGAAGCGGCTGCCGGCCGATGCGAGCGTCGTGAAGTCGCCGACCTTCAGCTTCGCTTCTTCGTGCCGTACGCCGCCCGTGATCGTCAGTCGGTCGACGCCGGTGAGCTCGACCTGAACGAACGGCGCGTAGTTTTCATACCGGGATTTCGGCACCCAGGTTCGACCCGTGCGAATCAGCGACTGCCATGTCTCATCGACGAGCATGTCGAAGCCGTAGACGAGATTCACTGGCGCACCCGCGACTTGCTCCTTCGCGAGCGTGAGCTTGAAGCCGAGCTTCTCGGAATTGTTCTGCGATTGGTCGAGCAGGTTCGGACCGTAGGCAGGATCTTGAAACGTCGCGAGCGGCTGTGCTTCGGCACCGTAGGTGGATTCGAGGTCTTGACTGAACGCCTGCGCGCGCAGGCTGTGGCCGAAGACATCTTCGTTCGTATAGCTCAAGCCGATGTTAGTAACCTTGTTGCGCGCCGGCTTACCGTCGATGTGGCCCTTGATCGCGCTCGTCGGGATTCCAGCCTCGAC
>JBDZVE010000171.1:0-1194 GCA_040255535.1 Lysobacterales bacterium
ATGACTTTGCCGAGACCTGGAATCGGCACGATATGAACGCCTTTGCCGAGCTGTTCGCGGAAGATGCCGAGTTCGTCAATGTCGTCGGACTCTGGTGGAAAGGCAGGCTCGAGATCAAGGAGGCGCACGAATTCACTCACCGAACGATGTTCAAGAACAGTCGATTGAGCGTCCAGGAAGTCGCCGCGCGCTTTCCGTCGCCAGACATCGCCATCGCGCGGTGTCGCTGGACGCTCGAAGGTCACGTGACCCCCGAAGGTGGCGCGCTCCCGGCGCGCAAGGGCATCTTGGTCAATACGTTGCAGAGGATTGGCGGCGTTTGGCGAATAATCGATTCGCAAAATACCGATATTATCGAAGGCGTCTTGTCCAAACCTCAGTAGCCTGTGTCCTGGTCAGGGGTATATTGATCGTGGCGCTTAGCTCCTTCGTTGAGCTGGCACATATATTCGCCAGCGAACGGGCGCTTGAGCTTTTCATAGAGTCGACAAGTCCTTGGGCAGCCATTGAGGCTTATATGGCACGTATCGAGCACATTGCGCTCTGGGTAGATGATCTCGATGCCGTTTGTGCGTTCTATGCAGATGCCTTCGGCGCGCAAGTCGGGCCACGTTATGCGAACCCGGCGAAGGGGTTCGAATCTCGATTCCTCAGCTTCGATTCCGGCGCGAGGGTCGAGGTCATGCGTACGACCCGGCTGTCGCCCATTCGCCATTCGGCGGGCGCCGAACGAATGGGCCTTACTCACTTGGCAATCTCACTCGGAACGGAGAGTGCAGTGCGCGAAGTCACGGAACGGCTGAGGGCAAGCGGTGTGACCGTGCTCGACGGGCCGCGCCGCACTGGCGACGGCTACTATGAAAGCGTGATTCTGGATCCGGAGGGAAACCGAATTGAGCTCACGGGTTGACCGCCGGCAAAGGTTCGCAAGCGCTTCGAGCCCCCGCGTGGAGGCGACATGATGAGATTGATACTACTCACGCTCCCGGCGGCGACGATCCTCGTTGGCTTTGGGCTGCCGTTCATGCTCGATGGCCACCTTGGGCTCCTTGCCGGAGGATCGGTGGTTTTGTTTGGTGCAGGCACCTTTTGGCTGGTCGAGATGAAAACGAAAGAATCTCTGCAGCAGAACACAGCCTTCAACAGATTCTTGAAATCGGACGGTGAGAATCTGATCGAGAGATCAGAATGAGC
>JBDZVE010000171.1:1294-4159 GCA_040255535.1 Lysobacterales bacterium
GCGCGCAGAGCCTGCATCGTTTCCGCGCTCAGAGGCGGCAATGCGCTCGCCGCTGCGTTCGCTTCGGCTTGAGCCCGCGATTTCGCGCCCGGGATCACGACGGATACCGCGTCTTCCATGAGGATCCAGCGCAGCGCGAAGGCTGCCATCGTCGTATTCGGCGGTACGAGCGGGCGAATTGCTTCGATCGCATCGAGTGCGACTTCATAGGGCACGCCCGAGAACGTCTCGCCCACATCGAAGGCTTCGCCGTGTCGATTGAACAGGCGATGATCATCGGGCGAGAAGACCGTGCCGCGATTCATCTTGCCGCTCAGGAGTCCGCTCGCGAGCGGCACCCGTACGATGACGGCGACATTGCGAGCTTTCGCCTCGCGGAAGAAAAGCTCCGCCGGGCGTTGGCGGAAGATGTTGTAGATGATTTGCACCGAGGCGACATTCGGATACTGGATCGCCTTCAGCGCCTCTTCGACTTTCTCGACCGAGACACCGTAGTGGCGAATCTTTCCCGATGAAACGAGTGCGTCGAGCGCGTCGAACACCTCCGGTCGATAGTAGACCTCCGTCGGCGGGCAATGCAGTTGCAAGAGATCCAGCGTTTCGACGTCGAGGTTCCGGAGGCTGCGCTCCACAAACGATTCGAGATTCTCGCGCGTGTATCCGCTCGCCTCATGAGCCGACAAGCGTCGGCCCGCCTTCGTCGCGACGACCGGGCGCTGTCCGGACCAGCTTTTCAAGACGTCGCGAATGATTCGCTCGGAGCGGCCGTCGCCATAGACATCGGCGGTGTCGATGAAAGTCGTCCCGGCTTCAAGCGCTGCCAGCAATGCATCGCGCGCCTGCGTCTCTGCAACGTCGCCCCAGTTACCGCCGATCGCCCAGGCGCCGAAGCCGATCTCGGAGACATTCCAGCCAGTGCGGCCAAAGGGGCGGGTGCGAATCGTCATGGAGGTCCTTGAATCTGCAGCAGGTAAATTCGGAAAGAGGCAAAGCCTCTGCAAGGAGCGTCCTAGCCTAAACAGAAAATGACATCGAGGCGAGTGAGAAAATGAAAAGGAGCGTATCGAGCCCGATGAGGCGCCCGATCGCGCGCGAATGGCTCCTCTCGGTGCCGATGCACCCGGGAACTTGTGCAACTCAGCGAAGGACGACGGCGCTTCGGGATTTCAGGGGTGCCTATGCGGCGAAGCGGGCGAGCGCACGCTCGAGCGCTTGGAGTGTCGCGGAAGGATTCTGCCGCTTCGCGGCTTCGTTGATCGCATGCCACTGCTGCGGAGGCAGGCCGGTGTGCAGCTTCGCACCGACGAATTCGCGTAGGAGTTGTTCGACGTCCGCCCATACGGGGGCATCTGAAGAGAGGAGTCCTTCGACACGTTCGCGATAACCCGCGTAGTCGTCGTAGTGATCTTGAATGAAGTGAGTGCGCACGGCGGCTTCTTGTGACTGCATCTTGTGCCGCTTCGCGACGGCTCGTGCAACGACTGCGAGGACGATCGCCGCGAGGACGGCAAGGAGAGCGATTCGCGTCGTGCGGTGACGATCGATGACGTTCACGGTCAGCGGCACCTGCTGCCGCAAGCCGCCCTCGCTCGAGACCGCAACCGCGACGACGTGCTCGCCAGGCTGCCACGCATTCGGAATGTGCACGCGAACGGGTACTTCCAACGGAACGCCGCCGGGCACGCTCCCGTAGCTCACCTGACGCGGCTCATCGCCCGAGGCGCTTTGCCCGAGGCTCAATTCGGGATGAATGCTTGCGACCTCGACCTCCCGCACTTCCGTGCCGACACGTCCGATCTGGAGCACGAGCGAGCCGGTTGCGAACGTGTCGGCGCCGATCAGAACATCGAACGGGCCGCGTTCGAGCGTCAATGTGTCCGCGCGCACGACCGTGAGCTCGGGCATCAGGAGCTGCTTTCCATCCACGCGAAGGCTCGCGAGCGATGTCGGCGTGCCTTGCGCCTCGTCTTTGTATAGCGCGAGCACATGAGGTCCCCGCAAGGGATAGTAGAGGCTGAGCGCAGCCCGCTCGTTTTGGTCAGCCACGAGCGCGATTTCGGTGCCGCGGCCCGCCTTTGGCGGCGTGAGGAGTCGACCGTCTGCAGCAAGCGAGAAGAGGTCCGCTCCCGTGAAACCGCCAGGCTTGCGTATCGTTGCGGCCGCCGTTGAGAAATTCAGAGCATCGGAGCTCAACGTAAGTTGCGCGCCGCCTTGTACGACTGCGCTCGACACCCCGGCGACTCTGATCGGACGCACCCGCTTGCTCTTATCGAAGATCGTGAGCTCGATCGAAGGATCGAAGCGGATCTCGATCGGAGCGAGCCGCGCCGTGTACTGAACCTTCTTCGCCCCGAGCGATTCGTCCGCTCGCGGATGCCAGGTCGTCGTCGTGGGTGAGGCGAAGACGAGCTCGGTGAGATAGCGGTCTGCCCGGCACGTTCTGACTTCGACGACTTTCGACGAGCTGACGCTGCCTACCCCCGCACCTTTCGCATTTCGAAGCTCGAGCAGCCCGCCCGGCGTCGCCGATGCGAGCGCGAGGTCGAAGTTGTTGCACCCTCGCGCGGTCAGCCGAAGCGACGATCCGATCGTGCTAACGTCGACCTCAAAGTCCTCGTCCGCGAATCGTATCGAGCCGCTGATGTCGGCCGCGTAAGCGCTGTCGAACGCGAGTACGCCAAGGAACGCGCACAAGGCGATCAGCGGGCTGCGCAGGGAAGTCCAAGACTGCACGTTTCGATCTCGCCTTTCGATATTCACGTTATTGTGAGATTTTCGGAAGTCTCAGGTCACTTTATACCCTACTAAAACGATTGATGGTTGGCAGGTGACGGCCAGAAGCGATCCGCCGCCCCGCGAGGACGC
>JBDZVE010000171.1:4259-6024 GCA_040255535.1 Lysobacterales bacterium
ACGTGTATCCGCAAGGGACGTTCGCGTGCTGGAATGCATCCGGTGAGGACCACCGATATGCGTTCTTATCGATGGAGGGGATTCCGGATAAGGCCTGGTACGACGTCACGCCGCTGCCGAAGGACTATGTCTTCAACGATCTCGATGCATCGAAAATGGGCGGCACGCACATTCTCACGATCGCGTACGAGCAAGTGCTGCCGAAGAGCTGCGGTCTCGATATGTTCAGGCGCTGGGCCCAGCGCGACTTCTATCTGAGGCTCGAAGGCGAATGGTTTCAGCTCGTTCATCCGTGCCCCACGCGAGCGCAGATCGAGAACAAGCAAATCGTGCGCACGTGGCCGATGATCGATAAGGATCACGCGGCGCGATTCGCAGACCGTCTCGGAGCGGAGGAGCGGGCGACGCTTCGCAAGCTCATCAAACGCGATCAGTTTCCGTTGGGAGCACTCGCCGTGCTCAAGACCCGACACAACGTGAGCGAACAGCTCGGGATTCCGATTCTCGATGAAGTCTGTAAGCGCAGCGAATGAACGTGCGCATCCGAAACGATGCCGAGCCTGTGAGGCTCACCCTAAATCGGGCGCGTGACACACGGCTTCGATGTTGTGTCCGTCTGGATCGAGCACGTATGCGGCATAGTAGTTCGCGTGGTAGTGCTCTCTGAGGCCCGGAGCGCCGTTGTCTTGGCCGCCGGCCGCGAGCGCAGCTTCGTGGAATGCGCGCACTTTCGCTCGGTTCTCGACGCGAAACGCAACGTGAAGCGGCGGCTTGTTCGGTGTGCCGCTGACGATCCAAAAGTCGGGTTCGGGCGGCTCGCCGAAGCCGGCGATATTGGGCGAGTCCGCTGTGGCAGGAAACTCAACGAGCAGGCTGTACCCGAACGCTGCGAGCGCTGCAGTGTAGAACGCTTTACTCTTGTTGAAGTCGCTTACCGCGATCCCCGTGTGATCGATCACAATATCTACTCCAGTTCCCGATACTCGAACCAATCGAAATCGGCGTGATGGCCTTGCCCCGTGAGGTCTTGGCACGCCATGCCGACGAAATTGCCCGTGAATGCGCACGGGACGGCGTGCTCGTCCGAGAGAATCGATGCATCTTGCTCCCACGCGACCGCCGTCCACTGCGTGCCGTCGATCGAATAGAAGAAGCGTATGCGCGCGTCCTGGATAACCAGCTTGAGATAGACGCGCTCGTGATCGTCGAGTGGATATTCCTTCTCGACGGGGTAGCTCACGCTGCCCCGTTCGCAGCGCATGAGTCCGAGGCATCGCTTCGAGTGCGGTGCGTGCGAAAGGAACAGGTAGTAGAAGCTATCGGTGCTGTAGAACGCGACGAGGCCGGCCATTTGCTGGAAGGTGCGGGGCGTGAACTCGATGCAAGTCGAAGCCTCGATGTGAAAGCTCTGTTGTCTGCGCGCGATCAGGCTTTGCTCGAAGAGCGAGACGATGCTTTCTCGACCATACAGCCGCAAGAATCCCTTGCGAGCCTTCAGGCTTGCCATGTGCTCATCGATCGCGGCGCGAGGTGCCTGCCACTCGATCCGCAGCGTGTCGGAATCGAAGTCGTCTCTGGCCGGAGGTTGCGGCCACGGATGAAGCGGCAAATCGGGCGCATCGAACGTATCGCGCGGAAGGTCGCCTCCCCCCGCGAGGCGCGGCCAGCCATCCACCCAGACGATGTTCTGCAGTGCCGTCTCGCGGCCGAGAATCGAGCGGCCGTTCTCGAGCGGCCTGCGGCAGAGATGCGCGAAGCTCCAGCT
>JBDZVE010000172.1:0-4083 GCA_040255535.1 Lysobacterales bacterium
GCGCGCGGGCTGCGAGATTCCTCGCCGGAGAACTGCATGATCTGGCCGATCGGACGCGGACGTATCTCGCCGGCGCTCGCCGCCGGCATCTGGATCACTTCGAGCTGGTCGATCGAATGCAGCAGCAGCTGATAGCCGCGAAGCTCTTGTTTTCTCGTGAATACGCTCACGAGCACGCCTCGGACGCGAACGCGCGCATCGACGAGACGAGTGAGCGCCTCTCTATCGCTGATCCGCGCGACTCTGACCGCGATCAAACCGAGCTCGGTCGCGACATCGAAAACCAAGTCGTTGTTGAACTCAGGTCGAACGCGGCGGATTCGTCCTGTCAGCTCCATCCACGTGCAGTCGTATAGCCCGGTGGGCGCGAGCTCGGTATCCAGCGGAAGCGGCTTGGGCCAATCGGCTTCTCCGAGCACGGTCGCCTGCGCTTGCGCGATGATCGGCGCATAGCCGCCGCTGCGCGTGATGCCGACGATGCGTACTCGCTGACGGACGTGCAGGTGCGAGATGGAGCGGCCGCCGTAGTCGACGTACATGCCGGTGTCGCCATCCTGAACGAAGAATCCGTCTGCGTAATCCTGCTTGAAGGTGATCGTCGCGACGATGTCGACCGGGAAAGCCTGCTCCGCCTCCAGGTTTCGCAGCTTTCGGATGTCCGCAATGCTCGTGAGGAGCGGGAGGCTTTCGTCCGCCGCGCCTTCGTCGAGTGGTTCGAGGCTCGGCTCGAGCGTGACCCGAGTGAGCCTGATCACGCCGACACCGCGCACGGGCCATCCTGTCGCCTCCACGATCTCGCCCTTTGCGAACTCGCTTGCTTGGCGAGTCTCGAGGATGATCGAGAGCCCACCGCTCTCGACGAGCAGCGCGCGCTCCCCTTCTTGTGCGACGACTCGCGCCCGAACGCGCACCCGTCGACCGCTCGCCATCCACTTCGGATCGGTGACCAACGCTCGGACGGATGCGGCTTGCGGTATCGCGGTTCGTGCATCTTCGATCACTTCGATCGATGAGGCATCCGTCATCCAGAGGTGCGGTGTATATGAGGAGCTCGTTGGCTCGGCCTCGTACGTCAACACACCGCGCACGCGTATCCGCGCATCCAACAATTTCTCGTGCGGAAGCTTCTCCGGGTTCAGCATCTTGACGATGACGGGCCGATTCGCGCTCAGCTCGAGCATCGGCTGCGCGCCGGTCGTATCCACGAAGCGGACGATGCCGGTCGTTTGTACGAGATGATGCTCGAACAGATCGGTCAGATCTCGTAACGCCACGTCTTCGGCTTTCGGGAGCGAAGCTCGCCCGAGCACCTTGAGCGACATGTTGTCGAGCAGAATATCGTTCGACGCGCGCACGATCCGGCCGGATCGCGTGATGTCGCCGCGCACTCGAACCCGATCGCCGACTCGCACCGTGGAGTGTGCCGGCAGAGGCAGCGCGAGCGCTGCGGTGCCATCTTGAAGAAAGAACTTCCGTGCGTCGAGGTTCACGAAGGTGACGACGCCCTCGAGCGAAACCGTGCTTCCACTCGTAAGCTGATTCAAGTCATTGATGGGAACCGCCTCTCTGCTCGGCGAGGAGGCGTCGAGCCGGGCGATCAGTCCCCACGCGAGCAGACACGCGAACAGGACGCAGCCGACCAGGAAGGCAGGAACAAGCCAGCCTCGGCCACGGGGTGCACGAGAAGGAGGTTCGTCGAAGGGGCTCACGGGAGAAGTCGTCGATCTCTAACGGCACTGGTCGGCGGGGCCGATCATGAGCTTGAGGATATGGGCCGCTCGCTGGACCCGAACGTGAGTCACCGCACGTTTGCATCGAGCCGGGCCGGCGCGATTGGCTTGCTAGTTGGCAATCGCCGCGGGATCAGCAAAACACTCATGCGCGGCGTCGGGGTTTCCATTTGAGGCGAGCGGCGCTGGGCCTAAAAGCCGGAATGTGCGCTGAGTCGCACGCGCGCGGCGCACGGGCTGGGGAGGGCGATTGATGAGGCTCGCGCTGATCCATCCGCCGCCGCTGTGGCGATGGACGAGTGCGGCATGAGCGCGCGATCTTGCGATCGCGCGCGATTCGATGGGCCGGGCTACTTCGTCTCTGGCGACCCGTTGATGAGCTCGATCAGCTTCTCGTGCGCTTCGTCATCGGGCGTGCGGGACACCTTCTTGTTCGTCGGTGTCACGATCCAAGGGCCCAAGGGCGAGCGATACACTTTAAAATTCCACGGCTCCAGGATCTCGCGCAAGACATCATCGATGCTCGTGCTCTTAGGCAGGCTGAGGAGCGTCATCGTCGGGCGAAAGTGTTTCTCCTTGAAGCGGATGTGGAAGCCTTTCTCCTTCAGACCCTGCAGCACCGATAAGATCGTGTTGCCCTCCTTGAAGAGCATGTCCACCGCCGCGGGATCGTTCACGGAAGGCATCGTCAGGTCGACCATCCGAGTTTCCGCGATGCCGGCGCTCGAGATGCTGTCCATGCCGTTCTTGTATGGATTGATCTGCGCCCATGCAGAGGGCACGCTCGAGACGAGTATCACGCCTAACGCCAGACTTAGGTTGAATCGCGACATAATCTTTCCTCAAGCTAAGCGTTGCATAAACAACCATTTCGGGGTCCACACGTGCGAGTCACCGACCACCCCGATGGTGGGCGCCTCCTTTACTGCCGATCCGGAAGGTAATCCCATACGGGAGGCACACGCGTACAGGCTTACCCCCTCGCGTCGCCGGTGCGAATACGTAATCCCAACCAATGCCCACTGCGGCTTGGTCGAGCCGCGGGTAGCCCGAGCTTTCCGCGACTTCTACCTCGTCCACGGCGCCGTCCGCCGCGATGCAGATGTTGATGACCGTTCGGCCGGATTCTCCGCGGCGAACGGATTCGTTTGGATATCGATCTCCGGAGCTCGGCCCGGAGAGCGCGCGTGGCCTCTTGAACGGGCCAACGCCTTCTCCTTCTTGCACTGCAGCGCCTCGAGGTGCCCGCGGGTCCGGCGGCGGCATGTGAATCGCTCGACGGGGCTCGGCTGGAACGGCCAGCTCGAGAGTGGGAAGAGGAATTTGCAGGCGCGGGCGCTGCGAGAACGCCTCTTTCATCAGAACAGGGATCGGCGGAGGCGGCGGCTCCGCCTGCTTTGGCGCCGGAACGAATGTGACTTGTGAGGTTGTCCAGAGAGACGTCCGATGCACTCCACCTTGCGTTACCGCCCAGTACAGGGCGCCTGCGTGCAGCGCACAAGTCACCGCGAATACGCCTGCATGGCGTGATGCCGCTCCGAGTGTCGGTTGTCGACGTGCCATACCTGCGAATTGTTCGAGTTGAGCCCGTGCGGGTTCACTCGGCTTGGGAAATTCAAGCGCGAGTGGCTGTGACCTCCACCGAGCATAACAACTCGAGGCGGCCGCATGCACGAGCCCAGTGGGCTCTCAGCTGATCTACTTATATAGATATTGCTTGTGTTATGTACGCGAGCGGCTCGATCCGCGCGCGAGACGGAAGCGACCTTCAGTGCTTACCCTTTACGGCATGCACAATCGAAAAGATTACGCTGCCGACGACGAACCCGACCGCGGCCGCGCACAGCGCGAATGTCAGCCACGCAGCGACCGCGCCGAGCTGAGTGACGCGCGCAGCGATCTGCGAAAGCCTGTCAATGAAGTGCGGGATCGCATCGAGGCCGAAATGCTCGAGGCCGTGCACGATGATGCCGCCGCCGACCCAAAGCATCGCCGCCGTGCCGATGAAGGAAAGCGCTTCGAGGAGGTGCGGCATGGATTTGACGAGCCCGCGCCCGATCGCAGTCGTGAGCGCCGATTCGCGCTGCGCGAGATGCACGCCGATGTCGTCCATCTTCACGATCAGTCCGACGACGCCGTACACCGCGAACGTGAGCGCGAAGCCTACGATGGCGAGCGCGCCGGCTTGAATCGCCAACGGGCGATCGGCCACGGTCGCAAGGGCGATCGCCATGATCTCGCCCGAGAGAATGAGGTCGGTTCGAATGGCGCCGGACACTTTGCGCGCTTCCATCTCCGCCGAGCTCAACGCCAGCTTTTCCGCAACAGGCGCCTTCTCGACTTTGCCGGCAAC
>JBDZVE010000172.1:4183-5961 GCA_040255535.1 Lysobacterales bacterium
CAGGCATGAGAGATCTCACATCGCAGTCGCGTCGACAGTTACTGTGCGGCCTCGCGTCGGTCGCGAGCGCGTGGCCGTTTGTTTCGTTCGGGAAGGCAGCATCCGTGCGACGCATCTTCATTACCGGGTCGACCGATGGGCTCGGCCGCGGCGCGGCAGTCACGCTCATGCGCGAAGGCCATGAGGTCGTCTTACATGCGCGCTCCAAAGCGCGCGCCAAAGAGGCCTTCGCGGATCTCGCACCGAAAGCGGCTGGAGTCGTCATCGGCGATCTCGCGAGCGCCGCAGAGACGCGCGCGCTTGCGGAGCAAGTCAATAAGATCGGACGCATGGATGCGGTCATTCACAATGCCGGCATTTTTCGCCAGCCCAGCCGCGGGACGACTGCGGAAGGACACGCGAAAGTGCTGGCCGTCAACACACTCGCGCCGTACATGTTGACTGCACTCATCGAGCGCCCAGAGAGATTGATCTATGTGAGCAGCAGTATGCATCACGGCGGCGACGATTCGCTGCGCGACATCGACTGGGTGGAACGTCGCTGGGATACCTACCGTGCGTATTCGGAGAGCAAGCTGTATGTGACGGCGCTCGCCTTCGCCGTCGCGCGGCGGTGGCCGAAGGTGCTGAGCAACGCGGTCGATCCCGGCTGGGTGCCGACGAAGATGGGTGGCCCGAGTGCGCCGGACGATCTCGAGGAGGGATATCTCACGCAGACTTGGCTCGCCGTGAGCGACGAGCCGCGCGCGAAGGTGAGCGGTCGATATTGGCACCACCGCGAGCAACAGAGCCCCGCGGCGGAAGCGCTCGATGCCGATTTTCAGGAACGGCTCATTGCGAAGCTCGCTGAGCTCACTGGCGTCGTGCTCGCCTCGCGCTAGTGCACGTCTCATCCTTCCGCTAGCGTTTCGCCTCGAGTCCTGTTCTACTCGCTTCCGTCGAAGGTCACGCCGGCTGTCGGCTTTCGCATCGTTGTTTCGTCTTAACTAGGACGATGCAATCGAGCTGATGGAGGTTCTTTGCACGATGGCGCTACTACTCTATGGTCATCCGTTCTCCTCGTACACGCAGAAGGTGCGGATCGCGCTTTACGAGAACGACATTGCGCACGAGTTTCGCCTGATCGGACCCGATACTCCTCAGCACACCGCTGAATGGCTGCGGCGCTGGCCGATCGCAAAGTTCCCGCTGCTGGTGGACGGCGAGCGCAGCCTCGTCGAGACGAGCATCATCATCGAGTATTTGCAGCTCGTGCATCCCGGCCCGGTGCGCCTTCTGCCCGGCGATCCGATGAGCGCGCTCGACGTTCGCTTTCTCGATCGCTTCTTCGATCTGCACGTCATGAATTGGGTGCAGCACGCGGTCGGCGGAGCGTTGACGGGGGATGCGCAGAAGCGCGCGGAAGCGGTGGCGCTCGCGCAAGAGAAGCTCGAGCGCGCGTACGCCTGGCTCGAAGGGCAACTTGCCGACAGAGCTTGGGCAGCGGGAGCTGACTTTACGCTTGCAGACTGTGCGGCTGCGCCCTCGCTGTTCTATGCGGACTGGACGCACCGAATCTCGGAAGCGTATCCCGTGCTGCGCGCGTACCGTGCGCGGCTGCTCGGGCGTCCTTCGTTCGCCCGAGCCGTGGACGAGGCGCGGCCCTACCGACCGCTATTCCCGCTCGGAGCGCCGGATCGGGATTGAGTGCCTGCGCGTGACTCGCGGGATGAGTCGCGTTGCGGAAGCCGAAACAGCTCCCATTCGTCCGCAGGGGCGCTTATCCGAGAAGAATGAAT
>JBDZVE010000173.1:0-3635 GCA_040255535.1 Lysobacterales bacterium
GACAGTCGTCCCGCAAACAGGAGTGCTGAGAGATCGATGTTGTTTTAGAAAGCAGCTCGAACGCCGATCGTGTACGTCGCACCCGGATAGAAGATGTCGTACGTGAGATCGCTGTGCTCGAACAAGTTGCGCATGGGCTCGTTCGTGATGTTGTAGCCGTCGAGCGTGAGCGTGAGATCCAAGCCGCCGACGGACGGCAGGTTCATGCTCGCTGCGAAGTCGATCTGCGAACGATCATCCGAGCGGATGCGGCGAGCCGGGAAGCCGTTCGTACCATCGTATCCCTGGAAGCCCGAAGCGACCGCACCGTCCTGGTGGTAGTACGTGAGCCGTACCTGGAAGAGATCGTTCTCGTAGTAGCCAGTCCAGCTATACGTCCAATCGGAGATGCCCGTGATGATCGAGGCTTCGTCGTCGGCTTCCTGCTTGATCTTCGTTGCGCTCGCATTGAAGCCGAGGCCTTCGACGACGAAATCGAGCGGCATGACCCAGATGCCTTCGAATCCGCGCAGCGTCGCGGCGCCCTGGACGTTCGTTCGAGTGCTGACCTGCACCGTGCACGAGTTCGGGCCGCCGCACGCCGCGAGCTGATCCGCCTGCGACTCGCTCAAGTTCGTCGTGTCGAGACCGTATAGAGGCATCAGATCCGCGAACAGCACGTCGATTGTGTCGTTACGCGTGAATCCGGTGATCTCCTTCTCGAAGTAGCCGAGGCTGACGTAGCCGAGCTCGCCGTAGTACCACTCGCCGCCGAAGTCGAAGTTGATGGATTCGAACGGCTCCAGGTTCGGGTTACCCGCCCGGGCGGTGTCGATGCCGGACGAGGTCCAAACCGAGTTCGGATACATTTCCCCGGGATTGGCGCGCGTCATCGTACGCGACGCGCTCGTGCGAAGCTTGATCGAGTCGGTCACGTCGTACGTCGCGTTGAACGACGGCAGGAATTTGTTGTACTCCGCCTCCGTCAAAGCCGTGCCGTCGCCGGCCAGGCTCGTCAACGTCTGCTTCGTTCGCACCCACCGTACGCCCGCATTCATGCGCAACGGACGGCCCAGCAAGTCCGCCTCGGCGTTGCCCGCGAGGTACAAGCCGTACACCTTTTCTTCGATGCCGCCCACGCCTTGACCGAATTGATCGCCCGTTCCGGATTCCGTCGGAACGAAGTCGTAGTAGTTGATATCGTCCAGGAAGCGGCCGATGTCGAGCATCGCGATACCGGAATAGCCGACGGAATTGTCGAACACCGATCCGAGATCGGACACGGCCGAGGGGATCAGATAATTCTGGATGTTCGCGTAGGCATCGGAGGGGAACAGATGGTTTTCCTTGAGCGCCGTGTTGTTGCCGCCGCCGTAGAACACGAGGTCGCGCGACGCTTCGTCGTAGGCAAACCCGAACTTGAGCCCGGTGCGATCCGGTTCCTCACCGAGCGCGAAGTCCGCGTGCAAACCGGTCGTGTCCGTATCGCGGAAGTTGCGCTGGAAGCGGATTTGATCGTTTTGAATGTCGTCCCACTGCCAGCCGATGTCCGGCCGCGAAATATCCAAGCTGTAGTCGAACGTCGGGACGTCGCCCAAGCCTGAGAACTGGGCGGTCACGCCGGGACTCATGTACAGGAAATACGGCTCGTCGCGCTTGAAGTCCGACTCCGTGTAGCTCGCCGACAAATCCATGCGGAACGTATCGCTGATGTCCCACGAGAGGCTCGGCATGTAGCTGATGAAGTCGAAGTCTTCGCGATAGGCGCGATGCCCGACCCATACGTGCGTGTTGTAGATCGTGCCTTCGGTGACGACCTGGTCCGAGTTGACCGAGAAGTTTTCGGGAATCCAACCGGCGCCCAGATGAATCCAGTTGCGCCGGCCCCAGTTATTCGCTTCGAGGCGATCGAAGTTGCGGTCCGTCTTCGCGTACAGCACGTCCAATGCGATGTCCATCCGCTCGTTCGGCCGAAATTGGACCGATGCCAAGGCGCTCGTGGCATCGCGGTCGCCGACCGTGTACATGCCGCGACCGAGATACGGCAGGATGCCGCGGTCGAGCGCATCGCGGGAAACGCCCGAGGTCGCGATCGGATCGATGCGGTCGCCCACGGCGAGCCCGAGCTCGGGATGGGCGGCGACGTAGTCAGGCGTCGCATACGGGGTGTACATGAAGTGGTTGCGGCCGGCCCACGGCCCGCTCGAATCGCAATTCGAATTCGTCTGCTCGACATCCGTGTAGTCGGCGACGCAGCCGTCGGAGAAGCCGATGGTCTCGTAGCCGTCGACACGATAATCCTTGCGCGTCGCGACGACACCGACCAGCACGCCGAACGTATCGTTGAAAGTGTTCGAGTAGATGCCTGAGAACGTCGGGCTGATCTTCTCGTTGATGTCGGTGTACGCACCTTCCGCAGAGAAGCGGAAGTTTTGACCGGGATTATCGAAGGGCCGCATCGTGCGTAAATTGACGTAGCCCGACGTGCCGCCTTCGAGGTGCTCTGCGGTCGGTGTCTTCGCGACCGCGAGGCTGCTGAAGAGCTCGGTCGGGAAGATGTCGAGGTCGACCTCGCGATTCGAGTTCGTGCCGGTCAAATTGCCGTCAGAGGCCACGGCGATGTTGTTGCCGTTGAGCACGATCTTCGTAAAGCTCGGCCCTAGACCGCGGACCGAAATCTGCTGTCCTTCACCGGTCACGTCGCGCGCGATTTTCACGCCGGGAATGCGATTGATCGACTCAGCGAGGTTTTGGCTCGGGAGCTTGCCGATGTCGTCCGCGAAAATGACATCCCCGAAGCCGACGGAATCGCGCTTTGCGTTCGTGGAATTGAGGAGCGTGCCGCGGTAGCCCGTGACGATGATCTCCTCGAGGTTAGTTTCCTGGCTGGCTTGAGCGTTGACGGTACTGGCTGTGGCAAGCAGTCCCGCAATGCCAAGCCCCCCGGCCAGAATGCGTCGTGTTTTGTTCATCCGGATCCCCCAAGCTTTGTCTTTTGAAAACCGCGTGTCTTGCGTGGTCCGGCCCGACTTCCTAGTCCCTTAGGCGCTACTGCTCCCAACGCCGCGCGTCCGCTCGGAACGCGCCCCAATCGGCTTCAGGCCAGGCCCCGCATGTAGAGTGGTCAGACAATTCCAAGCAACAAGTCCGACCAATCCGGCGCAGTGTATAGATATGGGATTACGAGAGAAGCCCTAGAACCGACATCGCTCGATAATCACTCCGTGATCCCGGGCGGGTGAGTGACCTACCGTTCCTGGGGGCGTCCTTTGGAACGCCGAGGCATCATCCGTCTTCGGAGAGGGCTGTCCATCCGGGATGGTCGAAATGCTCGCCGTATGTATTCAAAATACGGGCAAGTTCCGAAGCGGCCTGGGCGTCGTTGCGCGACTCCTTCAAATCGTGCGCCGCTGAGAGCATACGGGCGATGAGCACGTGCAGCGCAGCATCCGGCTTCGGCGGCAGCCTGCAGTTCTCGATCATATAGGCCACTTCCCGTTCCACTGTCTGGGCCAATGCTTGGCTCCCAGCGGCATCGATACTGCCCTCCTCCTGTGCGGCTAGTTGTTTCTCGACTGACGCGCGAAGACGTTCCATCGCTTCCCGCAGCGGCTCATCCGTTGCCCAACGCTGTCCTTCGGGCGGTGCCAGCACCG
>JBDZVE010000173.1:3735-5945 GCA_040255535.1 Lysobacterales bacterium
TATCCTGCCGTTGCGAGCGTCTCGTGCAGCTCTTTGGTGCGCGATGCAACTGATTCGTTGCGTGCAAGCAGCGCGGGAAGCTCGAAACCGAAGAAAGAAACGGTCGTGCCTTTCGCGCTCAACGTGATCCAACCGAGGATCGGCAGCACGATCATCAGCGCGTATAGCGTGAATTCGACTGCGTGCGCGAGAGCGCGTTGCCACGGAGGAACCGCGGGAACGATCGGCGGCGTCGTTCCGAATACGCGCGCGATCATGCGCACCCACACGAGCACGAAGACGGTCAAGCCGAGCGCAAAGTGCCACTGCTTGAGCATCTCGCGAGGCTCGCTGCCCTTGGGGTACAGCTCACGCAGCTCGATGCAGGCATATACCGCCACCAACAGCACGAGCATGAGCCAATGGATGGCGATCGACGATCTACTGTAGCGCTCGTTCATGACGTCCGCCCTCTTGCCCTTGCGCAAGAGCGTGCACCGCCCGTACTCGGTGCCATATCAGGAGAAGACCGTGCCGCCTACGTATTCGCTTTCTTAGTAAGTCCGCAGCGCGGAACGTCGGAACCGAAGCGCCGTGTTATCCGGGTTTTCCGTCCAGGCGCGGCTTGATCAGAATGGGCGCATAGATGATGAGAAAGAGCGTGAATGCCGCGGTCCATGCTGCGCCCGCGATGCAGATTGTCGTTACATACGCTTGCGGCGGAACGACGCTGCTCAGGACTCGCACCGACACGGCAACTGTTAGCAGGGTGTATGCAACGGTGATCGCTCGCGCAACGACGAGCGGACGCCCGGTGTGTCCGAGCGACGCGCGCGTCATGACAGCGAGGATCATCGTGCCGAACACACCCGCGGTCAGCGCGTGCTGCCATTTAGAGGCCCAGTCGAACGTGCCGAATAAGTAGCAAGCTTTGAGCGCAAGGCCGATCGGCAGCCACGCGTAGCCTACGTGCAAGACCCACAAGATCGATTCGCCGCCCGTTTTGAAGCTGCGCCAGCCCGAAAGACGAATGGCATGCACGAGCGCTGCGATCGCGGCGAGCAGCGCGCTCGCGCGCCCATGCGGCGCGACGACATCGATGAGCGCAATCAAGATCATGGAGCCGATCGCGGACATCTCGACCCACTTGCGGCTGACGATATCCGGAACTTGACCGCGCCGACGCAGCGCATTCGCGGTGAACGCGGGAACGATGCGGCCGCCGATGATCGTGACGAGGATGAGGACGAAATCGATCGCGAGCGCCATCGTGCGTGAGGCGAGCAGCACATCGCCTTTCTTGAGTGCGGCCAGGAAAGCGGCATCGATGAGCCAGAGCATCCCGAGCACGGCCAGCATTGCCATGTTGCGGTTCTGGCTGCGCGCGAGCGGCGGGAGGAGGAGCGCTGCGAGAAGCGCGAGCATCGAGAGCTCTGCGATCGCAGTGATCCAGAATGGGACAGAACCGACCGTTGCCATTGCGATGCGGCCAGCCGCCCATGCTGCGACGAGCACGTAAAGCGGCGTGCCGGCAAAGCCGCGCGCGCCCGTCCAACTCGGCACAGCGGTGAGGAGAAACCCGGCGATGGCGGCGGCCACGAATCCGTACAGCATCTCATGCGAGTGCCAGTACATCGGAGGCAGCGAGCCGAAGGTCGGGGCCGAATGGGCGAAGAAGTAGAGCCAGATCGGCACGATAGCGACGGCGTAGATGCCGGCGAGCAGGAAGAATGGGCGAAAGCCGTAATCGAACAGCGCGAACCGGCGCTCGGGTGGCGCGTTTTCCAAGGTCGTATAGAACGAACGCATGATTTTCCAGCGACACCTCTCAGCGACTGCAGTTGCGGCAACTACGGATCTCAGGGACGCTTGCATCATGGGCCCGCGGACGGCCCGTGCGCCTTGATCTAAATCAATCCGGCGGCGCACGATCCAGAATCGAGACTGGGGTTGAACGCGACACGATGCGAAATGCACGGCATGTCATGAATTCGTACCGCCACTTCATCGTGGGGACGAAGCGCAAGTGGAACCTGCAAGCGCTGAGCAGCGGACATCCGCCGTCGAAGCGCGTCGCGCGCGCCCTGCTCTTCCATCGCGCGTATGTCGAAGCGTACCTCAAGGCCAAGCGGGCCGTGTTCGCCGGCGAGGAGCTCGTGGACGCGTGAACTCCTTTGCGGCACTTAAGAGTGAATCTCGCAAAGCGCGCCAAGCCGACGCCAACACGGCGT
>JBDZVE010000043.1:0-24944 GCA_040255535.1 Lysobacterales bacterium
GCGCTCCTGCGCTTTCGGCCACTCGCGGCGCTTCACGTGCCGCCGTGCGAACAACAGATCGCGGCCCCAGAAGACGAGCACGAGCACGTAAACCACGAGCAGGCCAAGTAGCGCCAACGCAGCCGCGGGCGGCAGGCGCGTCAGCAATAAGTAGACGGCGACGAGCACCGTCATGATGATGAAGAGATAGCGCTGCGGCCGCTTCATGCCGCGGGAACTCCGATGGCCGGCGCATTCGTTCGATAGCTCGGCACGCCTCCCTCGACAGCGGCCGATTCGTAAAGAGCCGCCGCGAGCGAGCGCGCCACGTCGAGGTCCAGGTACGGAACGCGGATCTGGTCCGAGCGGGGACCGGCACCCGCGGTGTCCACACAAACGGACGCCATGCGATGACGCCGATCGAACGGCGACTCCTTCAGGCACACGACCTGCACCCGATCGCGAGGCACGATGACAAGCTTGCGCGTGAGCCAGCCATGCCGGAAGAACAGCGCGTCCGGCTGCAGCGCCCAGCGCGTATAGCGCACGTACATCGCTGAGTACCAAGCAGATACAGGCACGCCAACGAGCAGCAACGATAGCGGCAAGTACGTTCGCAACACGGCCGCAAGAACACTCGACACGAGCAGCCAACCGATAAGGCTTCTTCGCAACACGCGGCGCCGCGCGCGTGGCGAGAGAGGTTGCCAATTCGCTGGCGCGCTGAAGTCGACTGTCGGCAACGCTATGCCGATCAGCTCGCGCGCACAGCCGGGCTCTGCAAGCGGCGCGAGCCACCGAACCTTGCTCTGCGCCTCGTCGCCTCGCTGACTCGTCCCCATATCGCCGGCGAGATCGACGCGCACGGACACTCGTCCAAACAAGCGATGCAGAAGCGTATCGGTCACGTGCGCGGCCTGAACGCGCCGCACGCGCAAAGTGAGCGCGATGCGCGTGAGCAATCCATAGCGCGCACGCAGGTCGGCGCCGCTGCGCACGAGCGTGAAACCATGCAGTGTGACGAGCGCGAGGGCGACCGAAAACAAGCGCACCAGCACGAACGCAATCGCAAGAACACCGAGACCGAGCGTGATCTGAATGAGGGGACCGCTCGCGATCAGACTGTCGATCGCTTGGGCGCTCATTCGATCCTTGAGCACGGTAGCCCAGAGCTCGATGGTATTGGATTCGTGAAGCAAGCCGAACAGACCGGCAACGACGATCATGCCGCGGTTGTCGATGAGACCGAACTTGACGACCTCCCAGGTCGGAAGCCGGAGCAGCACCTCTTCTTTTTCAGGCTCCACAGCCGTGCGAGCTTCGCCGAAGCGCGATGCGAATACTTGCCTTCGCAAGTCTTCCGCGGCGGTGAGCCCGAGCACGCGTATGAGCGCCTCGGGCTTGCCGCCGGTGGACGTCTCCACGCGCACTTCAACGACGCGGAGCAGCCGATGCAGCAGACCGCGTTCCGTATCGATGTTCTCGATGCGCGAATAGTCGATCTGGCGCACGTTGTGAAAGAAGATCCCCTCGCGAATCACGAGCCCTGCTGGACCGAGCCCGTAGCGATAGAAGAACTGCTTCCAAACAGCACCGGCGATCAACGGCACGACGACGTATCCGAGCCACGGAGGCGCACCGTCTCGCGAGCCGAAAACGGCGGCGGCGATCAATGGAAAGATCAGCTGACGAATGAGCGCGAGCGTGGCGAACAACCACGACATCGGGTGCAAACGCTGCTGCGGCTCAAACTCCTGTTCAGACACTGACGACATCTCTGTTCAACAGCTTGTCGCGAAGCGCGAGCGCATCGTCGTGGCGGAGTCCCTCGAGCTCTACCTTCGTGTAGCGGCTGCCGGCCGTGTAGAGCTTCAAAGTCGCAATGCCGTAGCGCCGCTGCAGCGGCCCTTGCGACACATCCGAGTGTTGGATACGCACACGCGGAAGTGAAGTTTGCGTGCGCCACCAGACGCCGTCTTGGATCGTGAGCCCGACCACATCGAGCCCATACGTCAGCCTGCGATAACGTGCTTTGGGCCAGTGCCAGGCGAGCATGAAGCCGACAGTGATGACCGCCAGCGAGATCGCGAGCGAAATCCTGCCCGACAGGGGTGCCAAGGGAATCGCGCACAGCACGCCGACAAGGATCACCACCGCAATGGTTTCCAAGCGCCAGGTGATGATCGCAGCCGGATCGACATGTTGATGGGACATCGTTTGAAGCTCATGGTCCGCAACCTGGGCATTGTACCGCCTTCACTTGGGCTGGAACGCCGCAACCGGGTCACGGTGCAGCACATGCTGACGCTCGTGCGCACGGCACGATGCCGCAGTCTTGGCTAGCAGCGCATGCCGAGTGGCGGGGCGGCTGGGAGTTAAGGAACAATGCCCGGCATGCCCGGGCTCACCCCCACCTCCGCCTCGGAGCGCATCGATATTCTCGACACGACTCGGGGTATCGCGGTGCTCGGCATCCTACTCATGAACATCGCCGGGTTCGGATTGCCGTATGCGTATGAAGATCCGACGAACTGGGGAGGCCACGAAGGCAAGAACCTCATCGTGTGGCGCATTTCATCGCTCTTCTTCGAAGGGACGATGCGCGGTCTTTTCACGATTCTCTTCGGCGCCGGCGTGGTTCTCTTTCTGCAGCGCCATCGCGCGCGCGATCCCTCAGGACCGATTGCGAAGCTTTACTATCGCCGTACGTTCTGGCTGATCATGTTCGGCCTCGTCAACGGCTATCTCTTTTTGTGGGACGGAGACATCCTCTTCTACTACGGCCTCACGGGGCTACTGCTCTACTTCCTTCGCAATCTCTCTGCGCGCACGCTCATCGTGTGTGCGACGCTCACGTTGCTCGCACAATGGGGGTTTACGACGTACGAATACGCGACGTATCAGAACGTCAAGAACGCAGCGGAAGCGGCGCAGAACGAGTACTACAACGCGCGGGAGCTCACGCCGCACGACGAAGCGGCGCTCAACGACTACGCCGAGCTCCAGGGAGACTTCAAACCGTCGCAGGCTCAGATCGAACGTACGATCGAGGAAATCCGCGGCAGCTACGCGAGCGCGTTTCGATTCATGGCACACCGTACGTTCTACGTTCAGACTGCCTACTTTCTGCGCCACGGGATCGGGGACGTGTTGAGCTTCATGCTGCTCGGAATGGCGCTCCTCAAAATGGGCGTGCTCACAGGCACGGCGCCGCGTCGAACGTATGCCTGGATGGCGTTCGCCGGCTACACGCTCGGCCTCACGATCAACGGCTTCGAGATGGTGAGCTTCGAGCGCGCCGACTTCAGCGTCGATGCGCTCGTCTCATCGTATCTGACGTACGACTTGGGCCGATTAACGATGACACTCGGTCACATCGGTGCGATCACGCTCATTTATTGCTATGGCGCGCTGCCCAAAACGCGCCGCGTCCTCGGCGCCGTCGGACGCATGGCGCTCACGAACTACCTCTCGCACAGCGTCATTTGCCTATTCGTCTTCACGGGTGCGGGACTCGCGCTCTACGGCCAACTCGAACGCTACGAGCTCTACTATGTCGTGCTCGCAATCTGGAGCGTGCAGCTCGTGTGGAGCCCACTCTGGCTCAAGCACTTCCGATTCGGACCGGCGGAGTGGGTATGGCGAAAGCTCACTTATGGGAGAGTGTAGGGTCGGAAAGGAAGTGTAACGTGTAAGGTGTAAGGTGTAAGGTCAGAAAGGAAGTGTAAGGTGTAAGGTCAGAGCGGCGGAGCCTCTTACCCTACACTTCACACTTCACACTTTACACGCGGACCGCCCCGCCGCCAGCCTACGGACCGCGTCCATGCTATCCGCCTCCTTCGCCGGCTTGTCCGGTCGGTAGCGCTTTACGCGTGCGAGTCGGAGTGCGAGGCCGCCGGGGTACCTTGGGCTCTTTTGCAGGTCGCTGAACGCGATCTCCACGACGAGCTCCGGACGCACGTAGACGGTGTATCTGTCGCGGTGCGTTTCAAGCTTCAACAGCGCCTGCGTTTGCCATTCGAGCATCTCGTCGGTCAATCCTTTGAAGGTCTTGCCGAGCATGACGTATTCGCCGGTCGCGCGATCGAGCGCGCCGAGGTGCAAGTTGGACAGCTTGCCCGTGCGTCTTCCGTGGCCCCACTCCGCCGCGAGCACCACGAGATCCAACGTGTGCGCGCGCTTGATCTTGAGCCAGCTCGCGCCGCGGTTGCCTGCTTCGTACGGCGCATCTGACGATTTGGCCATGAGTCCTTCATGGCCGGCCGCGATCGACGCTTCGTAGAAGGCTTGCGCCTCCTCCAGCGAGCGAGTGACGAGCCGCGGCATCTGCATCGCTTGCGGCACGATCCGCGCGAGTGCCTCGATGCGCTCGTGCGTCGGGCGATCAGCGATGCTCTCACCGTCAATCAATAAACAATCGAAGAAGAATGCTTCGATCGGTAGCTCTGCCTGCATCGCGGCAACGTCGAGCTTGCGCCCGAAACGCCGCATCGTCGTTTGGAAGGGATGCGGCCGTCCTGCAGGCGTCATGGCGATCGCTTCGCCATCCAAGATGAACGTTTGTGCCGAGAACCCGCGGACGGCTTCGACGATCTCGGGCACGGCCGGCGTTACCTCGTTACCGGTGCGGGTATATATATGTATGGCCTCGTGCGCTCTGTGAACCTGGATCCGCGCACCGTCCATCTTCCATTCGAACGCGACCTCGCCGCTCAGCTGTTCGAGCGCATTCGACACGTCGCTCGCCGTCTGCGCCAACATGGGCGCGACCGGAGAGAGAAGCTGCAACTGAAAGCGCTCGAGACCGCCCGCACCTTGCGTTAACGCCGCGCGAGCGACGGCGCCGAGATGCTCCGCGTACATCGCGGCACGTCGGACGAGCGCGCCGGGCAGCTCTGCAGCGCTCGCGATCGCATCGATCATCACACCGGCGAGCGCACCCTGTCTGATCTCGCCCGTCAGCAACCGAAAGATGAAGTCTCGCTCGGACGGCGTACTGCGCGCGATCAACTCGCTCAGCAGCTCGAGGCGCCGCTTCGCTGACCCTGCACCGCGAGCTCTCGAAACTTGAGTCAGACACTCGTCGAGGTCGAGTACCGTCAACGTGGGCTGCACGGCGGTTGGCTGGTTCGCCGCCGCCTGAAGCGTCGCATACTGAACGCCGATCTTCCCCTGCCGAATCTCGCCGGAAAGATAGAGTACGGCAATTGCTATCTCCGGCTCGTCGAGCGCGCGCAATGCCTCAGCGAGCTCACGGATCTTGATGCTCCGGCGCGAGGTGCCGGCGACCCGGCGCGAAACCTCGGTAAGCGTGGCTACGAGCGTCATGTGCTGTGTCCAGGGTTCGGCATCCGAACGCGGTCCTTGTGCTGGCGGCCGGGGCAATCAGTTTACATCGGGCCGGCACGATCGGCCGGCGAGCCTAGGTCTTAGACTGTAAGCTGTCGGCTGAAGCAAAATCTCCTTCCTGCAAAGGTTGAGGATGAAGTGGGGAACTCGCATTGATCACGATCCGACACAGCACGCCTGAGTACTGGGACGTCACGGACAAGACGTTCAACGAGACCATCGCGCCTAGGAACCGGCCTGCGATCCTGCGGCAACTCGCGGCGAGCTGGCCTGTTGTGCAAGCGAGCGTCAACTCCGCAGACGCTCTGTGCGCCTATCTGAAGCGGTTCGACCGCGGCAATCCGATCGAGGCACTGATTGCGGAAGCGTCGGCGTGCGGACGATTCTTCTATTCGATCGATCTCAAAGGCTTCAACTTCCGTAAAACGAGCAGTTCGATTTCGGCCTTCCTCGATCGCTTGCTTGCGGAGCGCGAGAACCCGAACGCGCCGGCGATGTACATCCAGTCTGCGCCGATCCCGGCGCATCTGCCGCAATTCGACGTCGAGAATCGCATGCCGCTTCTCGGCGCAGAAATCTTTCCGAGGATTTGGCTCGGCAATGCGACGACAGCGACAACTCACTCCGATTCGGCAAGCAACATCGCATGCGTCGTCGCGGGCACGCGGCGCTTCACGCTCTTCCCGCCCGAGCAACTGCCGAACCTCTACATAGGGCCGCTCGAATTCTCGCCGGCAGGAAGGCCGGTGAGCATGGTCGATCTTTTGAATCCCGACCTAGAACGCTTTCCTCGGTTTGCGCACGCGCTCGAGGTTGCGGAAGTCGCCGAGCTCAATCCGGGCGATGCGCTCTACATTCCGTACTACTGGTGGCACCACGTGCAATCGCTGACATCCTTCGGGGCGCTCGTCAACTATTGGTGGAACGAAGGGGCGGCAGTGCCGGAATCCGTCTCTCCGTACGAAGCGTTGATGCTGGCGCTCCTCACTGTGCGCGATCTATCGCCATCGCAGCGGGAGGTTTGGCGAACGATCTTCGATCACTACGTGTTTCTTCGCGACGGCGACCCCGGCGCGCACTTGCCGCCCGAGCGCCGCGGCGTTTTGGGCGACATCACGCCGCAGCACCGCGCACACATCAAGTCCGTGCTCGCACGGCTACTCGAGCGCAAGTAGCCGCGTGCCGCTAGTCAACCATTAGCGCGCCACTAGCGCACGATCCGCGCGACTGCGCCGCCGCCCGGCGCCAGCTCGAGCTCGAGCACGGCGTTCGATGAGATGCCCGTGCGCTCGCGTTCACGCAACGTCGTCGGGCTCGCGCCGTCCTCCCAGATGCGCACCTCGTATTTCTCCTCGCCGAGGAAGCTCAACGGAACTTCGATCGTCCGAGCCGTTTCGTTCGTCATCGCACCCACGTACCAGGCGTCACCCTTGCGTCGGGCGACGACGATGTACTCAGCGATCTCGCCGGCGATGAAGCGCGTCTCGTCCCACGTCGTCGGTACGAGCTTGATGAAATCGAAGCCCTGCGCGTTTTCGTACGCATCCGGGCTGTCCGCCACCATCTGCAACGGGCTCTCGTACACGACGAACATCGCGAGCGCCTGACCCCGCGTCGTCTGAACTTGCGGCGGGCTGTTGACGATTGCGAACGTCTGCGGTGTCTTGTTGCGAAAGCCTCCGGGCGTGTAGTCCATCGGCCCGAGCAGCATGCGCGTATAGGGCAGCGTCACGTTGTGAGTCGCGGTGACGCGTCGACTCCATTTGTTGTACTCGGCGCCCATGACGCCTTCCTGCGTCAGGTAGTTCGGATAGGTTCGATTGAGACCGGTCGGCGGGTACGCACCGTGCATGTTCACCATGAGCTCGTGATCGGCGGCCTTCGCCATCACACGATGGTAGTAGTCGACCATCTCTTGATCGTTTCGATCCATGAAGTCGACCTTGATCCCTTTGATGCCCCAGGCCTCGTACTGCTTCAACGCGGCGTCCATCTGACGATCGAGTAATTCCCACTGCACCCACAACCACAGTCCGACATTGCGTTCCTTTGCGTATCGGACGAGCTCGGGCATGTCGATGCCGGGCTTCGTTCGCGTGATGTCCGCATCCGGCGGCGCGCTGCCGCCCACGCCCGAGTTCAAGCACCAGCCTTCATCGATCAGCATGTATGGAAATCCGGACTTCGATGCGAAGTCGATGTAGTGCTTGATCGTCTTCATGTCCGTGCCGCCCTTGAGCGGCGGCGGCAAGTACGGTCCCGACCACCAGTCCCATGCCGTCTTGCCGCCCTTGATCCAACTCGTGTCGGTCAGGGGTGTCGGCGGATTCAGGTTCACGATCAACGTCGATTCGATCAGCGCGCCCGTGGTATCGCCCAACATGACGACGCGCCAAGGCGATTGGATGCCGCCGTCCGTCATCTGTCGACGAACGGCGAGCCCCGGATCGTCATGGCGCCTCGACAGGCGTGTGTAAACACCGATCGCTCCGCTTCCGAGCCCGCTGAAATAGGTGCCGCTCCATTCGCGCAAGTCCGCCTCGGCGAGCGCGAACGCATTCGCACCCGAGTCCGTCTTACAGGTCAACGGCGGCGTGTATAAATTGTGCTCGCGAATCATGCGTGCGCGAACCGGATCGAGCTCGCCCTCGTGGCTCGTAGTCGTGCGCCCGATGTTCAAGCCGAAGCACTCGTAGTCGGCCGGAAACGCAAAGTGCGTCTCTTCGGCTCTTAGCAACAGCTCATCGAAGCCGGACTGCTCCGGGATCACATATCGGAATGCCACCCCATCGTCGTAGGCACGGAAAATGACATCCATTCGTCGGCGCGCCGCGCCGCGCTCCATGAGCGACAACACGAGCTCATTGAACCGATCGCGCGTCGACGCCGCTTTCGTCGCGATCAAAGGATGGACTTCATCGACCGAGCGCGTTTTGGATGACGTTGTTTCGAAGCTGTAGAAACCGCGATCGCCCTCGAGCGCAAGCCGTAGCTGCGACGGCGCGATCACGACCTCCCCTTTGCGGCTGATGCTATAGGTAGGCGGCGCGTCCGCCGGAGTGCTCACCGTGACGACGGTGCGTCCGTCGGGAGATCGCAACGTAAGCGTATCGGCCGAGTCGGCCGCAGCCGCGCGAGCCGAACCGACGAGCAACACGATCACAAGCCCTGCAACTTGTTTCACCGAGCATCCTCCTGAATACCGCACCGCGGACAGTGCGGCTGCAAGCGCTATTTTGTTGATACCCGCGGGCAGCGCCAGTTAATCCGCCGACGAGCGCACGCAAAAAAAGGGCGGCCCGACGCTCCGCTGTGAACCGGGGGTGGTTTCACGGCATCCTCGCGGCGGGCCGTCAGGGAGAACGTGCTGAGTTCGTTGCGCCCCTTCCCCACAAAGCGATGTTGCTGCCGCGGTGAGATGCCTGTCAATGAATTCTTATATCGACTTTTCTTAAACGAACAGGGAGCGCCTGCTATGCCGGTGCCGCACAGTGGCGCGCAATGAACTCGGCGTGGGTCGGCGCCGAGCGCGCGGCGTTCAGAATGGATTCGCGCATGCCGGCCAACGTGCGACGCAGCTCTTCGGTCGGAAAATAATCCGCGATCGGATCGTAGCGCTCGGGCCAGACCTCGAACCCGGCGTACATCGCGAGCCAGCTCGGGTCGAGAAAGGTCTCCCACTCGTAGCGCACGAAGTGGCCGCGCTTCTTGAAGAGCTCGATCTTGTGCGCGAGCGGTTCGGGCAGCGGCAAGGCCCTGCAGTGTCGCCAGAATTCGCTGTCATCGCGCCGAGAGAAACGGTAGTGAACGATCAAGAAGTCGCGGATCCGCTCGAGCTCGAGGCGCGAGGTGCGATTGAATTCCTCGGCGAGTGCGGGATCGAACGACTTGTCCGGGAACAGGCGGCGGAGCTTTTCGATACCGGTTTCGATGAGAGAAATGCTCGTCGATTCCAATGGCTCGAGAAACCCGGCGGCCAATCCGAGCGCAACGCAGTTCTTGTTCCAGATCTGCTTGCGCACGCCGCTCGTGAAGCGAAGCACGTTCGGCTGCGCGAGACGTTCGCCTTCCAAGTTGCGGATGAGGCGCTCGGCCGCGTTGTCTTCGTCGATAAAGCGGCTGCAGAACACATAACCGTTTCCGATCCGATGCTGCAGCGGAATTCTCCATTGCCATCCGGCTTCGAGCGCGGTTGCGCGAGTGAACGGCGTGAATGGGCCCGCACTCGCGCACGGGATTGCGACGGCACGATCGCACGGCAACCAGTGCGTCCAATCTTCATACCCGCTCTTGAGCGCCTCTTCGATCAGAAGGCCGCGAAAGCCGCTGCAGTCGATGAACAGATCGCCCCGCAGCCGCGTGCCGTCCTCGAGCGTAATCGATTCGATGAAGCCATCCTCCGCGCGCAACGTCGCATCGACGACTTTCGCATCGATTCGTGCGACGCCTCGCGCTTGCGAGTAGCTACGCAAATAGCCGGCGAACGATGCCGCATCGAAGTGAAGCGCCCAGTCGAACACGGCAAGCGGCGATTCGGGCCGCGGGTGTGGGCGCGTGAAGCGGCATTCACGCGCGAGCGCAATCGCGAGCGAGTACTCGGCCAGTTCCGCGGGGTCGCCGAGTTGTTTCAGCTTCAACCAATACTGATGAAACGGAACATCGCGCGCGGGTGCCCCGAACAAGCCGAACGGATGCATGAACGAGTGGCCGATGCGAGCCCAGTCTTCGAGCTCGATGCCGAGCTTCACGGTCGCTTGGGTCGCGCGCATCAACTCGAGCTCGTCGATGCCGAGAGAGCGGTAGTAGTCTCGAATGGCGGGGATGGTGGCCTCGCCGACGCCGACGGTGCCGATCGCGCTCGATTCGACCAAGGTGATCGAGAGCGAATGCTCGGGGAAATACTGCGAGAGACTCGCGGCGGCCATCCAGCCCGCCGTTCCGCCGCCGACGATCACGACGTCACGAACGCGATTGTCGCTCATGGTTCCATCGTAGAAGAACGGCCGCCGCGAACGATCGGATTACGACATCCGCGGCGGCCGATCGGAGACCTAGCTCTCTTAGAACCTGCCTCTGAGGCCGAGAATGAAGCGGCGCTCGTATTGCTGCTGGAAAGCTCGCTGATCTTCCCACTGCAAATAGTAGTTCTCGTACTCGTCCGTGAGGTTGAGGCCCTGCAGGTACACCGAGACATCCTCCGTGACGTCATAGGTCACGGAAGCATCGATGTAATCCGTCGGGGACTGGTAGAGCGTCAGACCCGGGGTGCCCCACACCTGATCGAGCTGTGCAACGCGCTTGCTGCGATGATTGTGGGCGACGCGCGCCTGGAAGCGATCCGACTCGTACCAGAGCACCAGGTTCGTTTGAACTTCCGAGTTGTCCACGAACGGCACTTCGTTACCGCTCAGATCCCTTCGGCCCGAGCTGCTCGGCGAGTATGTGTAATTCGCCTCCACGCCGAAGTTGCTCCAGATACCGGGCATCTGCGTGAAAGCGTGCTTCACACCCAGCTCGACGCCGTCCAACGTACCGCCATCGCCCTGCACGCTCGTATTGACGGTCACGGTCCGGCGAACGACGCCGTCCTGATCGGGAAGCGCCATCTCGACCTGACCCGGCGAGATGAAGCTTTCGACATCGATGTGAAAGACGGCGAGCGAGAGCAGCGTGTCGGAGCTCACATACCACTCGAGCGACGCGTCGTAGTTCTCCGAACGCCACGGATCGAGCTGCGGATTGCCGGTCGAGTTGGCACTCACCACGATGAACCGTCCGCCTTCTTCGTTGGAGATCGCGTAAGACGGATTCAGTGCACCGCCCCACTGCTCCAGGTTGAGCGGCGTCATCGTTTTCGTATAGCCAATGCGGAATTTGAGATCCTCGAGCAAATCGAAGGCGAGATTCAGCGACGGCAGCCAGTCGTTGAAGCTGCGATCCGTGACGAGGCTTCCTGATGTTTCGTTGGCTGCACCATACGGCTGAGGCGCACCGACGTTGCTCTGCCGCACGCTCAAATCGGTCTTGATGTACCGCAAACCGAAGTTGCCGCTGTAAGGCAGATCTCCGCCGCCGAAATTGGCTTGCAGAAACGCGGTCGTCTGATCGATATCCACACCGAACGACTGACCCGGATTCGCGACCTTCACGTTGCCGGGGAACAAGGAGTTGTGGAAACCGAGCGGATTGTCCATGGCTTCCGGGTTGAGCGTGAACATCGGCGGTACGCCCGACGCGTTGCCATAGTCCGTGATGCGAATGACGTCGCTGCCGAATGAGGAGAGCGGCATCGCGCCCAACGCCGTGAAGAATCCGGTGCCGTCGCCGGCCGTGCATGCGCCCGGAATCGTGCTGTTGAGCACGACGTCGGTGGCCTTCCACTTGACGAGACAGCCATTCGGGTCCGACGCGCCCGCGTTCGCGTAGAAGGGCGCGAGATAGTCGTACCCGAGCTGAGTCGCTTCGCGCTCGCTATAGCGAAGCCCGGCGGAAACGGAGAACTGATCGGTCAGCGCGTAGTTGCCATCGAGGCGGAAGACCGACAAGTCGGCCTCGCGATCCGCGTTGTTCTCCGAGGAGAGCGCGCCGATCGAGTACGCCTCGAGATTCGAGACGATCGCCGGGATCTGCGAGAACCGCACGTGCTCGCCGGAATAGTCGGCAATGATCTGCTGGTTGCCGACGTAGCCGTTCGGGTAAGGATTCTGGTAGCCCGAGGGGTAGTACGGAAAGTTGCCGTTGCCATCGACGTTGCCCAACCATTGAGTGCCGTTCGCGAGATCGATGTCGGCATAGCTGTTGACGGTGTTGTTCTCCGCTTCGCCGAAGATCGCGCGGAAGCCGCCCGTGAACTTGCCACCGTTATCGAACTTGAGCTCGAGATTGACGTTCGTCGACTCGGAGTCGGTTCGATTCACTTGCGAGAAGGATTTCAGGCGCAACGTGTCGAGCGCATACACCTGCGTGGAATGAAAATCGCGGCCCTCGAACACCGCACCGGTGCTGCGGCTCTGAAGCGGCGTCCACCAACCCCAGTTCTGCCACTTGTTCGCCGCCGCCATGCCGGCGGTGCGCACGAATTGATCCTGGTTCGTGTAGAACACGTCCGCGATGAGTTGCGTCGAATCGGAGAGCTGGAACTGGAGTGAGCCGTTCAATCCGAGACGCTCGCGCTCCGTGAACCGGTTGAATGCGGTGTGGCCCTGGTACGCGATGAACAGATCGTCCTCATCGCCGTCGTTGTTGACGTCGCCATCCGCGTCGACCCAACCGACCCAACCGACATCCGCAGCCGGCCCTTCGGGTACGCGGCCGGTCCACCCCGTATCGCCATTCACGCCGCTGTAGTAGTTCGCGAGGTTTACGTTCGAGTACGCGGCGGACAAGAGCGCGCCGAACCGGTCGTTGTTCCACGCGACGAGTGCGTTCGCTTGCGGATCGAACTCCTCCGCGCCGCTCCCGTATGAAGCTTCCGCGGCGAGCGAGGTCGTCAAACCTCCCGGCATGTCGAACGGGCGTCGCGTCTTCAAGTTGACCGTGCCCGTCAGGCCGCTATTGATGAGGCTCGCGGTCGAAGTCTTGAACACTTCCACACCCGAGAAGAGCTGCGACGGAATGTCGCCATAGTTCGGCTGCACGGTCGTCGTCGAGTTCGCGCCGAGGTATTGCTCCCCGTTCAACAGCGTCGTGACCTGCGGCAGTCCGCGAATGGCGACCTGCGCGCCTTCGCCCGCGTCGCGGCGGATCTGGATACCGGGAATGCGCTGGAGCGAATCGGAGATCGTGACGTCCGGCAACTTGCCGATGTCTTCCGCGGAAATCGCATCGACGATCATCGACGCTTCGCGCTTGATGTCGATTGCGGCCTGCTGCGCAGCGCGTACGCCGGTCACGATGATCTCCTCGACTTCCTGCGCTTGGGGCGGCGTTTGTGCGCTCTGCGCAAAGACGGCCGCTGCGCCGAAGGTGGATGCCGCAAGCACCGACGCCTGCGAGAACCTGAGCCTATTCCTCTTCATGTGATGTCCCCTCTGAAAAGCCTGCGCGCACGGCGGCCTTCTGACCGGGCCGTGCAATTGTTCTGAACGAGTCTTTCGAGTTGGCCCCGAATGCGTTGCATTCGCCCAACCCTCCCTACTGCCTGCTTCATGGATGTTGCGGCGGCAACAGGGCCAATGTCAATAAATTCTTCTATTTGATTATTGAATTATCGCTTGGAACAGTGGCGCGCGGGAAGGATTCGTCGGATAGGGTGCGTCCGGGACAACTCAACGATGCCCGAGCAGCCTGGAAGGCAGGAAGACGCCGCGCCTCGCGACTGCTCAACGAGGCGCGGCGTCGGCGCAACACAGGTACGGCGCTGTCAACGCAGAGCGCGCACCGCTGCTGTCTTCTCAACCGCATTCCATCCGCGCAGAGCGATGCGAGCGGCAGCCGCCCGCTTCGCCGGATAGTCGATCGAGATCACTCTGCGCTCCCCGGGAAGGAGCGAAACATAGTTGTCGCTGTAGTACGCCGGCAGAATTCGTGCGCCGGTGTCATCGAGCAATGTCAGCTTCGTTGCGAGCACGGCGTGCGCGCTCTCGTTCTCGAGCTCGACGGTGACGCGTACCTCCTCTGCGCCCCGTACCGAAGTGGCCGCGATGGACACCTGCCCTTTCGGTAACTCGCCGAGCTTGCGCAAGGCCTGCTCATCTCGACCCTGCCAATAGAAGTTCTCCGACACCAAGCGGCCGTCGGCATCCGTAAGCTCGAGCTTTACGAGCACGACACCTTCCGAGGCGAGGTGCGGCTCGAGATTCAAGACGCTCGCATTCGTCACGCTATTGGCCGGCGCGCTCAATCGTTCGCTGCGCTCGTCCAACACACGATTATCGAGCGACAGCACGCGATGCCTGAGCGTCAGATTCGGCGCATCGCCGAGTTGAGTGTTGACGACGGCGAGCCGGTAGTCGGGCAGGTTCATCTGCACGTGCAGCGGCTCGTTCGCCTTTTTCGTGCCGTAGTACGCCGCATGCGTGTCGTAATCATGACTGTAGATCTGCCAGGCGTGGCTTGGCCAAGCGGGATGCGTCATCCACAAGAGCCGCCCGCTGTTCTTCGTCCATAGGTACGCATGGAAGCCCTCGAACAGCGCGCGATACGTCACGTAGTTCATCATCTGCGCTTTGCGCACGAAGTCCTCGAGACTCGTGGGCGCACCGAACTGCCGCTCGAGCGTTTCCATGAAGGTCTTGGTATCGCCGTTGCCGCCCTGGTGCCAATCGTGATACGCGAGCGAATCGCTGATGGGCCAGAGATCTTTCTCGTGATTCCAAGCTTTGATCGATTCGAGCGTCGCGAGGGAAGGCGTGCCCACTTCGACGGAATAGCCAAGTGCGTGCTGGTTGAAGTACTGCACCGGCGGTCGATAGTTATAGGGTCCGCTGCCGGCGAGATTCACGACGTTGGAGCTGCCGGTGAAATGGCGCGTGCCATCGACCTCGGCCACGAGATCGGCGAGTCCTTCGTTCAGGATCGGATGCGGCACGCCTTCGTTCCGCCCGAACCACAGCACGATCGACGGATGATTGCGGTAGCGCGAAATGACGTCGCGTGCGTTCGCCAAGAAGAGCTGCGGATCCTGCGGCTCCACTTGGAAGTTCTGAGTCGAGGCCCAAAAGTCGTTCAGGACCATCATGCCGTACTCGTCGGCGAGCTCGAAGAACACGTCCTCCGTGTTCTGGCCGACCCAGTTACGGATCGTGTTGACGTGCGCTTCCTTGTGTAAGCGGAAGTAGGGCTCGAGCCGCTCGCGCGAGACGCGCTTGCGCGAATCGTCCATGCCCCAGTTGCCGCCGCGCGAAGCGATGCGCACGCCATTGATGCGGATCGCGAGATGTGGCGTGAGCGATCGGTCCTCGAGCACCCGTACGGCGGGCGAGTCGAGCGCACCCGGATGCAGTGAGGCGGCCCAGCCTTGCGGGGATTTCTTCAACGCCTCGTGGCTCACATCGATCAGGCGCTCGCCGCGCAAGCTCCCCCGGGCGACGTCGACATCGACGCGCGGCAGATTGCCGTTCTCATCGAACAACGACAGCTCATAGGTCACATGCCGTATGCCGAAGCGAACGTTCTTGGCATCCGAAACGCTCGCGCCCTGCATGAACTCGAGCTCGAGATCGTAGAGCGCCGGCTCGCCGTAGCCATTCGGCCACCAGAGCCGCGGGTTCGAGACCCTGAGTTGGTCGAACTCGCTCGGCGCAAGCTCGATCGTCGTCCCGCCGGGCTCGACCGTAACGTTCTTGCTCACGCTGATGCGATCGAAGCGCGCGATGAGCGTCCCGTTGATGGCGGACTCGCTGCGATTCTCGAGCGGGACGTTGATGTAGACATCCGCGCGATCGGTCTTCGGGAGCGGCAGCATCGTGATCACCTGCGGATCCTTGATGCGAACCGATCCGCTCGCGCTCAAGATGACGTCCTGCCATAGGCCGACGTTGCGGTCGCGAATGCCGGGAATCCAATCCCACCCTTCCGCGGCCACGAATGTCGGCCCATCGATCGCAAGCGCGCCGCCGTTCTCGCCCGGGCCGGCTTTGATGGATGCCTCGTGAGGAATGCCCGGATGCGGCGGCGAGTAGATCTTTACGGCGAGGACATTTTTCTCTCCGGGCTTCAGCTCATCCGTCACGTCGAAGATGCCGCGAATGAACGCCCCTTTGATATCGCCCAGGCGTTCGCCGTTCAACCACACATCGGCAGCGTAGTTGATGCTCTTGAACGTCAGCGTGAGCTCGCGACCCGCGAGCGATTTCGGCAGGTCGAACTCAGTGCGGTACCAGTAGTCTTGTTTGTTGAGCGATTCCGGAATCGCCATGTTGTTGAGGCCGAAATCCGGATCCGGATACACGCCGCGATCGATCAATGTCGTGAGCACGGTGCCGGGCACGGTCGCCGCATACCATGCGCTTGCGTCGTATCCGAGTCGGGAAAGCGCCGAGGGAGCCGCCGAAACCTTCGGCGCCTCCGCAAGCCGCCATCCGGCGATGCGCCACACGTTCGACGCTTGCGTTTGCAGCGCCGGCTCCTTGGGCACCGGCTTTGCCACCGGCTTCGAGAACGGGGCTGCGCTGTGCGGCAAGGTCGCAGGAGGTTGAGGCGCCAAGAGACCGATCTGCTGGCGCGTTTGCCACGGCCAGCCGACGCCGACGTCATGAAAGGCAATGAGGTCGAACGCAGGCGGTGCTTCGAGCGCCGCGCGCAGATCCGCGGGCGCGAGCGCGCGCGGCAGCACATGAAAGTCCGCAATCTCGCCGCCGAAGTGAAGGGTGCTCGGCACTGCATGCGGCGCGAGTTGTAGCGTCGGGCTCGCCGCGTCGAATTCGCGCGCCGCCTGCGCAATCTGTTTGTCCCCAAGAAAGACACGAGCGGCACTGCCGTCGAAGGTCGCGGCAACGAACGTCCACGTGCCGGCAGAGATCGCGGCTTCTCCGCTCAACGGCTCGCCGGCAGTGCTCCATAGCATCGGCCGGCCAGCGCTCAGCCCAAGATAACGTCCATCGGTATTCGCAGGATCGCCGAACCCGCCCAGTAGAACATCGCCCTTCGGGACTTCGTGCGTGCGCACCCAGGCATAGATCGTCCACGGCGCGTTCGGAGCGAGCGTCGCATCGTCCGCGATAACGGCTTCGACGAGGCCCTCGCCTCCGCTCAGAAAGCGTGCATGGTACGGTCCGTAGGGGATCGAGACGTGCCGCTGCTCGTACCATTGCGCAGGGCTTGCCGCTGCTAGAAGCAGTGCGGCGATGCTGATGAACCATCGAAACGACTGGCGAAGAAGGCTCGACATGCTGGTTTTCCCTGGAGTGGCTCGCTCGCGAGCACTCGAAGCGCTTGCTTTAAGTTGGGTCGGGTTTAAGATCGCGCGGCCAATTAATAAAACGTTTTGGTTTAAGTAGTCAATGCCGCCGCTGAGACCCCACAATGCTCAGAGGACCGGGGATGAGGTGGAATCGCGGATGCTGGCGAGCTATTGAGCGATCGCGCCGCTCCGGACTGAAAGCCAGGATTCGGCAGCACGAGCTCGGTGATCGAAACGGGGCGCGGACCTTTCGCGGAGACAACGAATGAACAACATGGTGTTCGTGAGCAGCGTCGCGAGTGCCGCGCTGGCGGGATTGCTCTTCGGCTTCGACACGGCGGTCATCGCCGGCGTCATCGCGGATCTCAAGCAATTGTTCGAATTGTCCGCTGCCCGAGAAGGCGCCACGGTGTCGATCGCGCTGATCGGCACGCTGATCGGTGCCTTGTGCTCGGGCGCGCTCGGCGACCGCTATGGAAGCCGCAATGCGCTGCGCTTCACGGCCGTGCTCTACTTCGTGTCCGGCATCGGCTGCGCACTCGCATGGCATTGGCCTTCGCTGATGTTGTTCCGCTTCATCGGCGGGCTTGCGATTGGCGGCTCATCGGTGCTCGCGCCCGTCTACATCTCGGAGATTGCGCCAGCCGAACGGCGCGGGGCGCTCGTCGGCTTGTTCCAGTTGAACATCGTCGTCGGGATTCTCGTCGCATACCTGAGCAACTACCTGATCGGTCAGCTCGAGCTCGGTGCGAGCGAGTGGCGCTGGAAGCTCGGCGCAACGGCGGCACCCGCGGCGCTGCTGTTCGCGATGCTCCACTACATCCCGCACAGCCCGCGCTGGCTCGCCGCGAAGCGGCGCGATGCCGAAGCGCTCGCGGCACTGCAACGGATCGGTGTCGAGCGTGCGGAGCACGCGCTGGGCGAGATTCGAAGCTCGCTTGCGATACACGAGCACACGGCCTCTGCGCGGTTATCGTGGCGAGCGCACCGCGTTCCGATCCTGCTCGCGATCGGCATCGCGATGTTCAACCAGCTCGCGGGCATCAACGCGATCTTGTATTACATCAACAGCATCTTCGAAGCCGCCGGGTTCGGCCGCGTCTCGGCCGATCTGCAAGCCGTTGCAATCGGTGCGACGAATCTCGCCTTTACGGCAATCGCCATGGCCGTCATCGACAAGCTCGGCCGCAAGCGCCTGCTGCTCACCGGTTCCGTCGGCATGACGATCTGTCTTGCCGGTGTCGCGACGATCATGGGCTCGGGAGAGAACGAGCGTCTGCTTCTCTGGATGCTCGTCGGCTTCATCGCGTTCTTCGCGTTCAGTCAGGGTGCGGTCATCTGGGTGTACATCAGCGAGATCTTTCCGACCGCGGTGCGTGCACGAGGTCAGTCGGTCGGCAGCTCCACGCATTGGATCATGTGCGCGATCATCACCTTCCTCTTTCCCGTGATTGCGCAGCATTCGAAGGCACTGCCGTTCGTCTTTTTCGCGCTGATGATGGCGCTGCAGTTCGTTGTCGTGCTCGTGTTCTTCCCCGAGACGAAAGGCGTACCGCTCGAGCGGATGGGCGAGCGGATTGGCGTGCGCGCGGGTGCGTGACGCGTAGCGCGCTGCGCGCGAGTGTAGGGTGTGACGTGTAAGTGAGCCTCGACGCAACGCTTACACTTTTAGCCCTTACACCCTACACAGCGGCCATCGCGCCGGTGATGGCCGCATCCATCACTTGGATCGCACAGACAATGTGATAGAACGAGCTGGCGGGGGCAGGCTCTTCGATCAACGTGCCTTCGGTCGTCATCTTGTCGTACCAGAGACCTGGCAGCGGCGTCTTCAGATATTTCTGGAGCGCTCGGGCCGCTTCGTCCGCCGCCGCCCAATAACTGGGATCCCCCGTAAGCTCTGCCATCGCGCACGCGGCCTTGATGCGCTCCGTTTGCGGCCAGAGGCGCGCTTGCGCGTCGCGCACGACTTTGTCCGTGAGCATCGAGTTCACGACGACGCCGCGCGTGCGATCGACTCCGTGCGCCTCGGCTGAGGCGACGAGCCGGCGCGCAACTTCGGCGGCCTTCCCCGCGGCGGGTGCATCTTTGGAGCGCTTGCACCAGCGCAGCATCAGCCACGCCCACTCGTACTGGTGACCCGGCTCGACGACACGCCCTTCCACACCTTGCGCCGGCCGCCAATCGCGATCGAAGAATTCGAGCACGAAGCCGGTCCCGGGATCGATGAAGCACGTGAGCGCAAGCTCGACGATTTCTTCGGCAAGACTTGCCCATAGCGGTTCGTGATCGAGCGCCATCCATTCGAGGCTCGATTCCAACAAATGCATGTGCGAGTTGGAGATGAGCGGCAAGATCTTCGGCTGACTTTCTTCGAAGCCTGCAATGTGGTGGCCGAGCTGCGCCCTCAGCAGATCGTGCAGCTCGCGCGCCATCTGCCGATCCTCATCGCGCGCGAAAGTCTCGTAGGCGCTCGCGAGTCCAAGCAGCGCAAACGCTTGGTCGTACAGCACGGCACGCTCGACCGCGGCGGTTCCATCGGGATTCACGAGCCCGCGAAAGAGCCCGTCGTCGCGTCGATAGTGGCGCAGGAAATAATCAAGGCCATGCTGCACGGCTTGTTCCGCCGGTCCGGGCCAACCGAGGTCTTCAGCCAGGGCGTAGCAGAAGATCTGTCGCGGATTGACACGGGAGCGGCGCGGCTCCACGAGACCGGTCCCGTCCTGCGCTATCCGCTCGTAGAAACCGCCGCGCTCGAGGTCCGCGCCCTGCGACCACCAACGCGTATAGGCATGATCGAGCAACCACGCTTTCAGCGCTCGGCACGTTCTTGCTGCGGTCTCGAGCGAATTGGGCCGGGCAGACACGGGATTTGGCACGAGCGAGGTTCTTTACGGCGATTGCGCAGCGGCGAATGCTAACGCAAGCCTTCGCTGGATCAAGAAAATAAACGAGGACCGGGGCTACGCTGCCTCTACGCAGAAATCGCCCGCTCAGCGCCCCCACAAGCGCGCGGCCCCGCGAACGCCCGACGAGTCTCCCCATTTCGCGGGTACGATGCGGGCATTCCAGGTATCCGAGAAGACATAGCCGCGGATGGTCTCCGGCAGCTTTTCATAAAGCTCCGACACGTTGGACATACCGCCGCCGAGCACGATCGTGTCGGGGTCGACGATGTTGCAGATCACCGCGAGCCCGCGCGCAAGCCGATGCATATACCGGTCGAGCGCAGCTTGCGCCTGTCCTTCGCCTGCGCGCGCATTGCGCACGATCGTTTCTCCATCCAACGCTTGCCCGGTCGCTCTCGCGAAATCCCGCTGCAAGCCGCTTCCCGAAACCCAAGTTTCGAGACAGCCTTGCTGACCGCACCAGCACGGCGGCGAATCGATCTCCTCATGCGTCGGCCAGGGCAGCGGAATGTGTCCCCACTCACCGCCGACGCCGTGCGCACCTTCCACCAATTGCCCATTGATGACGAGCCCGCCGCCGCAGCCAGTCCCAAGGATCACCGCGAACGCGACCTTGGAGCCGGCTGCCGCACCATCCACGACTTCGGACAACGCGAGGCAATTCGCATCGTTCGCAATCTTGATCTCGCGTCCGAGAGCCGCGCTCAGATCTCTCTGGAAGTCGCGGCCGTTCAAGTACACGGAGTTGGCGTTGCGCATCGTGCTCGTGCGCGGCGAGACAGAGCCGGGTGTTCCAATGCCGACGGTACCTTGGGCGCCTGCCTGCTCCTCGACGCGCGCGACCAAGTCGCAAACGACTGTGAGTGCCGCATCGTAGCTGCCCGGATTCGGGGCACGCACTCGTGCAAGGAAGTCGCCTTGAGCATCGAGCGCGGCGGCCTCGATCTTCGTGCCGCCGAAATCGACGCCGACTTGAACCGTGCTCGGCCGCACTTTTCCCGAAGAAGCCGACATGACAACCGCACCGGGTAAATCGAGAGAAGTCACTGGAGCCTTCGACATCCGCATGTTCACCGCACAGGCGCCGCTCGCGACAGCGACACTGAAGAATAGACCGCGACGACGCCCTGCGCGATGAATCCGCCGCCGCGACCGAACCGCCGCCCGTGTGATTTGTTGTGGTCGGCGTTCTCCAAGAGTGGTGTAACGCGTGCGGACGAACCGTCGCTTCACCCCCGCTCAGCGATTCGCCTTGAGTCCGTGCGCGGAACCTCGGCGAAGCTCCGCAAAGGTACGTGCATTTTTAAAGAAAGTAAATTTGTTTATTATTGGACGCCCGATCGGAGCTCACTCGAGCGCGCTCTTCATCAGGGCGGAGCGCGACGGCAGCAGACGCTCGTTGAGCGGAAGAATCGCGGCGCCGATCGCCGGCGCATCGGCCGCCATCGCCGCGCGCAGCACGGGGGCAATGACCGGCACGTCGCCCGCGCGCTTGCGCAAGCGCTGGTTCAGCCGCTCGGCCAGCCGATCGACGAGCTCAGCCGGCAGCCGCCCGCCGATGAAGACGGCTTTCGGGTTCACGAGGCAGCTGACGGCGATCAAAGGATCGGTCATGAAATTGGCGGACGCATCGAGCCACTCCGAAACGACCGCCTGCCCGCCTTCCTTCAAGCCTTCGAGCTGGTCCGCGCGCGAAACTTTGTAGCCGGCATCCGCCAAGCGCTCGTACAGCGCCGACAGCGAAACGACCTCCTGCAACGAACGCGCTTCGGTACTGCGCGAGCGGAGCGGCAAGAAGCCGATTTCACCGCTACGACCGTCGGCGCCGCGAAATACGTTGCCCTCGATCACGAGCGCACCGCCGAGCGCGGCGCTGATCAATATGTAGAAGAAACTGGGGCTGCGCAGGCCATGCCCGAACTGCAGCTCGCCGATCGCGGCCGCCGTCGCGTCGTTCTCGACGAACACCGGCAACGGCAGCACATCGGCAAACAGGCGCGTTACGTCCACCGTGTTCCACACCCCGTAGCTCGAGGGGCGATGCGGCAAGCTGACGCGTCCGAGGTCATCGGGCAAGGCGATCCCGACGCCGATGATTCGATCGCGCGGCACTTGTTTGCCCTTGAGCATGCTGTCGATCGCTTTGCGCGAGAAAGCAACGACCTGATCCGGCAGGGCAAAGTCGATCTCCTGCGTCGCGCGCGCGCGCACGTTGCCCGTAAAGTCGAGCGCGACGACCGTGACGTGATCTCGATCGATATTGATGCCGATCGAAAAGCAGCCGTCCGGATTGATCGCGAGCCGCATCGCCGGCTGCCCTCGTCTTCCATGCAGGCGCCCGACCTCGAGGATGAGGTTCTCGCTGAGGAGTCGATTCGTAATGTTGGCGATCGCAGGCGTCGTAAGACCCGTGAGGCGCGCCAGATCGACGCGCGTGATCGTTCCATTCACGCGGATCGCCTGCAGCGTGACGCGCTGATTGTAGTCGCCCGCGCGCTCGAGGTTCGTGCCCGCGAGGCTTCCCACCTGAGCCTTACGGCGCCGTTGGCGATCTACCGGTTGCATCGAGTCCCCGCCTCGTTGTCATTTTGAGATGATGACGGATTGCGATCCCTGCGTTTTCGAGCGAGATCGCACCAAGACCGCCTTATATTCTAGTGCCTTTGATCCGAGGTTGGATGCTTTAGTGAGCTCGACGTACCAGAAGTGGATCCCGCTGCTCGGCCTCGCGGTCCTCGCAATCATCGCGGTTTTGCTGTGGGACCGCCTCCAAACAATCGAATTCAGCGCGATCGTGCAGCAGATCCGCTCGCTGCCGGCGCCCGCCGTGGCGGGCGCGCTCGCCTGTTCGATCGGTGCTTACGTGCTCGTCGGCCTGTACGAGGGCATTGCGCTCGAGCGCGTGAGCGGCCAGCGGCGCAGATGGTACGCGCTTCGAACGACCGTGATCGCAAACCCGGTGGGACGCACGGTCGGCGCCGCGCTCTTCAGCGGCGGCGCGCTCCGCTATCGATTCTATTCCGCGATCGGTCTCAACGCGCGGCAGGTCGGCGCCTTGATCGCCCTCATGGCCATGCCGTACGTCCTCGGCGTCGGTTGGCTGATCGACGTGTCGTTCCTCTTGAACACCGAACAGGCGAGCGCCGCGCTGCGCTTGAGCACGACCACGATCCTCGTGCTCGCGACGCTCGGCCTCGCGAAGGATGTCGGATGGCTTCTCGTCGCGAAATGGCGCTCCAAGCCGATCGCGATGTTCGGCCAGCAGATTCGCATTCCGTCCCTGCAACACACGTTCTTGCAGATCGCATTCGGCATCGCGCAGATCCTTTGCAATACCGGCATCCTTTATCTGCTCATGCCGCCCGAGCTCGCCATGAGCTGGCCGGCATTCATCGCGATCTACTGCATTGCCTTCGTCGCCGGACAAATCAGCAACGTGCCGGCGGGGCTCGGCGTGCTCGAAGCCGCGCTGCTATTGATGCTGCCGCACGTACCGCCTGCGAAGCTGCTCGGCTCCGTGCTTGTCTACCGAGCCCTGTTCGAGGTCGTGCCGCTCTTGGTCGGGCTCGCGCTCTGGGCGGCGTTCGAGTTGCAGCGGATGCACGAAAAGGCGCGCGGGCTCGTAAACGATCGCCGGTGAAACTCGGTCGGAAGGCGCGTATATTCGCCCGACCGCGTGAGACAACAACAACTGCGATGCGTCAGGGAGCACGCTCGTGAGATTACACACGCCAACTTCAATCGGCGTCGCGCGAGCGACTCGCATCCTGCTTCTCCTGATCGGAGCAGCTCTTGTTGTTTCGGCGAGCGGGGAAGAGAACGCCGGTGAGTTGCCTTCCACGCGCGCCCCGCCCAAGTACTACGAGCAGCCAAGCGGCTTCGGCGGCCATCAATGGGGCGAACGCTTTGCTGCCTTCGATGGGCTCGGGACCGCAATGAGCATCGAAGCGGCCTGGAACGACGGCAAACAGCTCGACGATCATTTCCAATGCATACGGATGCCCGACGGAAGCTGCGATATCAACGCCGTCGTGCGCTGGGCGAATACGCAGAACCGGCGAGCGCTGCTCACGCTCGTATCTGAGCATCGCATCGAAGCCCAAGGATTTCGCATCGCCGGCGTCACCGCTTACCCCATAACGCACTACTTCTGCGGACAATGGCGCGAGCTGCTCGAGACGGCACCGTCCGATCTCGAAGAGCGCATGAAGTATTGCGGCATACGATTGCAGTTCGAAAGCGAGAATCGACAGACGCTCGCGACGCTGCCGAACGATCACGTGACGCAGTACCAGAAGCTGCTCCGCTATTTGATCCTCACCTATGGCAAGCCGTACGGCTATCGAGGCCGCGTGAGCGTCTACGATGCAGACGATTCGAAGGGCTCCGCACGCCGGGAATTTCCGCCTCGATATCGGTGGTGCACGAAGCTGGATTCGATCTTCGCGCCCAAGTGCGATGTCAAGATGACGCTCAGCTTCGATGTCGAGAGCGGCGCAGGCTCGCTGCTCATCGCGGCCGCGCCGCTCGTGCAATTCGCCCAGGCTCAGCGAAGCGCGGACGGCCGCGAGCGCGGCGCGCTCTTCTACGAGCTGATCGAGGACAAGTGATCGTCGAAGCCACGGCGCTCGTGCGTCAGTCCGGCAATGCGATGCCAGTATGCGCGAGGGATGAGCACATGCTGGAGCGGGCCTTGTAGACCCAAGCGCGCGATGAGCGAGTATGCGCTCACGGCCGGGCCGACCAGCGGCACCTGCGGCTTCAAGCTCAGGAGCTCGCGTACGTGCCGAGGCACGAGCACGGCCTGCAGCTCGATGAGCAGCCGATAACGCCACCACCCGAGTTGCGCCCGATAGCGCTCGAAC
>JBDZVE010000043.1:25044-28014 GCA_040255535.1 Lysobacterales bacterium
CTCGATGAGCAGCCGATAACGCCACCACCCGAGTTGCGCCCGATAGCGCTCGAACAGGCGCTGCGTGTGTTCGCTGTAGATAAGATCTCTCGTTAGATGCAGCTGCCGGTCCGCCAACCAACCGTCGAACGTCGCTGGCAGATCTGAGATCGCGAGCCCGCGCCCGACTTTGAGAAATCCTTCGTACAGCTCGCGCTGTTCCGCACGCGTGAGCGGACGATTCATGAGCTCGTATGCGCGCCGCGAGTAATCGATCAGCATGTAAAGCACATCGCGATGCGCCCACTCCGGGATGCGGCTGCCGCGCGCTCGCTCCACCGCCGCATGAACTGCGTTGATTCGCGCGAGCGTCTCATCCGCCCGCTTCTCGCTCGCGAACACGATCTCCTGCGCATATTGAACGGTCGAGAACAAGCCACCGATCGGGTCCCTCGGGAGCCGATTCGTGAAGAACAGCCAGTCGACCGCCTTGTTCAGCGCAAACTCGGCCGCACCGCCCGCGAAGATCAGGAGGACAAGATCCGCGTCGCCCCAAATGCGGCGGACGATCGAGCGCTCAGGAATGAATGAAGCCATGGGTTCCAGTTCGCGGTTGACCGAGTCGTCAAGACGATTGCGACCGACAGGGAATGATTCCTCCTCGGACCCGTCGAGCGGATTTCGGTTATCCTCTACGTGCGGGAAGACGAGCGCACGCCGTCATACATATTAGAACAGCTCACTCTCACGATCGGAACGAGAGATGCCCATCCACCAAGCTCGCCGCTTTGCGGCCTCGGCAATTTCCCTGCTTCTGTTCGGAAGCCTGCTCGGCTGCAAAGGAGGATCGAAAGAGCCGACGAGCGAACCGCAGGCACGCGCTCGAGTCGGCAGCGTCGCAGCGGGAAAGTACCCAAACCTCTTCGCTGAAGCCGGGTATCCGCAAACGGAAATCGACGAGAGAATTCGCACGGCGTTTCAGCAGCTCTTCCATGGCGATCCCGAAAGCGAGGCGCTCTTCTACGCCTCCGGCACGAACGAGCGCGGTCCGCTCGCCTATATCTATGACGTGAACAATGGCGACGTCCGGTCGGAGGGACTTTCGTACGGAATGATGATCGCGGTGCAGATGAACAAGAAGGAGGAGTTCGACGCGATCTGGAACTGGGCCAAGACTTACACGTATCACGCGAAGCTCGATCATCCCGCACGAGGCTTCTTTGCTTGGTCCGTGAAACCGAGCGGCGAGCCGATCGACGAGATGCCCGCGCCGGACGGTGAGGAGTACTTCATCACCGCGCTTTATTTCGCCGCCGCCCGATGGGGTAGCGGTGAGGGCATTTACGACTACAAAGCGGAGGCCGACCGGCTCCTTCGCGATGCGCTCCACCGCGAGCCCATCACGGGCATGACGAACCGCGGCGAGATGACCGCGGAGAGCTTATTTGACGCGCAAGCGAAGATGGTTCGCTTTACGCCCGACATCGCGAATAAGAACCATACGGACCCTTCGTATCACTTGCCCGCCTTCTATGAAGTGTGGGCACGAGTCGGACCCGAAGCCGATCGCGCGTTCTGGAGCGACGCTGCGCAAGTCAGCCGCGACTATCTCTATCGGGCTGCGCATCCGAGAACAGCGCTCACGCCGGACTACGGCAACTTCGACGGCACACCGTGGGCCGCTCCGTGGCGTCCGGATGCCGTCGACTTTCGCTACGACGCGTGGCGCTCGGCGATGAACTGGTCGATGGACTGGTCGTGGTGGGCGAAAGATCCGCGGCAGATCGAGTTGAGCAATCGATTGCAGGCGTTCTTCGAATCCCAAGGCTTAGCGGACTACGTCAATCTCTACACGCTCGACGGCAAGCCGATTGGCGACGAACAGCCGACGGGACTCGTCGCCATGAACGCCACCGCAAGCCTCGCGGCAGATCACCCGCGCCGAATGAAGTTCGTGAAAGCGCTGTGGGACCGCCCGACTCCCACCGGCCACTTCCGCTACTACGACGGCATGCTCTACATGATGGCGCTGCTACATTGCAGCGGAGAATACCGGGTGTGGATGTGAGGGGCATGCGCCCGTGTAAAGTGTCTGGTGTGACGTGTAACGTCAGAAGCGACCGGCCTCGTGAACGCGCGCTCTCTTACCCTACACTTTACACATTACACTTTACACATTACACATTACACCGTTTTCTAGCGCGCCTGGCGCTAGAAAACCTGACTCATCTCCGTCGCCCACGTCTTGCCGTTGCCGGCTTCTGAGAGCGGGATGCATCCGCGGTACGGGCCGGGAACGGCGATGTACTGCAGCACTTGGGTCGCGCCCGGCTCCGACGTGAAGAAGCCGAGCATCGCCAGCTCTTTCGTCATCAAGATAAAGGGGCGATGGTCGCGCCGGTTCTCGGAAGTATCGGCGCGAGCGGCTTCCACGGCGGCATCGTGTGCTTCACGCACGAGCGCCGTGCGCTGCTCCGGCCTGAGATCCACGAACGATTTGCCATGTGCTTTTACCGCCTGCGACTCGAACGACGCCAACCCGGATAGATAGCGATCCTGATCCTTCTTCGGATACGTGTCCTTGAGCATCGTATCGATGAAGGCCGGCACGCCTACGTCGATCGCGCCCGGTGTGTCGGTTCGCGGGATCAGGATTTCGGCGACTTCCGTCACGAGCACCGCCTGCGCGGGCGTGAAGAACGTCGGCGACCAGCTCGCTTCCGCCTTCTTTGCAGAGCAGCCTTGCAGAATCCCGAGCATTGCGGGCGTCGAGATCGCACCGCCCAAAAGATAAGCAGCGCGCTTCAGCAGCTCGCGCCGGTCCAATGTGGATTGAGCGTTCATAGGTTCGATCGCTTCAGCTCTTCGACGGCATGATTCGCGGCGCGCGCCGTGAGCGCCATGTAGGTAAGAGAAGGATTCACGCACGCGGATGAAGCCATGCACGATCCATCCGTGACGAACACGTTCTTGCACGCATGCACCTGGTTC
>JBDZVE010000043.1:28114-30807 GCA_040255535.1 Lysobacterales bacterium
AGCCATGCACGATCCATCCGTGACGAACACGTTCTTGCACGCATGCACCTGGTTCGAGGCGTTCAGCACGGAGGTTTTCGGATCGCGCCCCATGCGTGCCGTGCCCATTTCGTGAATCCCGAGCCCAACGCCGATCTCCCGGTCGCCGGCGCGTACGTTCTTGAAGCCGGCGGCTTCGAGCATCTCCGCGGCATCGTTCACCATGTCCTTACGCATTTTGCGTTCGTTTTCCTTGAGCTCCACATCGAACGCGAGCACCGACAGACCCCACTTGTCCTTGCGCGTTCGATCGATCGTCACGCGATTCTCGTGGTAAGGGAGCATCTCGCCGAAGCCGCCGATGCCGATGTGCCAAGGCCCAGGCGTCGCGGCTTGCGCCTTGAGGTCCGCGCCGATGACGTCCCTCTCGACGAGTGAAGTCCAGCCCGCGCGAGCCGCGCGGCCCTGATAACCGAAGCCGCGCACGTAATCGCGGCTTTCGTTGCCTATGTTGCGAAAGCGGGGAATGTAGAGGCCGTTCGGACGACGCCCGTAGTCGTACCGATCTTCGAAGCCTTCGACCTCCGCGCTCGCGCCCGCGGCGAGGTGGTGGTCCATGATGTTGCGCCCGAGCTCGCCGCTGTCGTTGCCGAATCCGTCCGGGAAGCGGCTCGAGAGGGAGTTCAGCATGATGTACGTCGAGCCGAACGTCGATGCGCAGAGAAAAATGATTTTCGCGAAGAACTCGTGGTGCTCGTTCGTCTCGGCATCGAGCACGCGCACGCCCGTCGCACGGTTCGACTTCTCGTCGTAGATGAGCTCGTACACGATCGAATGCGGCCGCAGCGTCATGTTGCCGGTCTTCTCCGCTGCCGGCAGCGTGCTCGAGTTGCTGCTGAAGTAGGCGCCGAACGGACAACCGCGAATGCATTGATTGCGGCTTTGACACACGCCGCGCTGCGGGCTGTGAGGCAACGGCGCGGTCATGTTCGCGACGCGCCCGATCGTGAGGCGGCGTCCGAACTTCTCTTCCATCGCTTGCTTGAGATGCAGCTCGACGCAATTGAGCTCCATCGGCGGTTGAAACTTGCCGTCGGGGAGCTGCGGCAAGCCTTCCGCTTGGCCGCTCACGCCGATGAACGACTCCACGTGGTCGTACCAGGGCGCGATATCCGCGTAGCGGATCGGCCAATCGACGCCATGCCCGTCCTTCGCATTCGCCGTGAAATCGATGTCGCTCCACCGATAGCTCTGGCGCGCCCACATGAGCGAGCGCCCGCCGACGTGATAGCCGCGCATCCAATCGAAGCGCTTGATCTCGACGTAGGGATTGTCGATGTCGTCGACGAACCAGTGCTTCGATGCTTGCGTGATCGTATACCCGGTCCGAGCCTGAACGCCTTGCCGCTCGAGATCGTGAGTAGTCGGTCGTCCGCCGTATTCGAGCTCCCAAGGGTCTTTCGTGGCGGTCGGATACTCGCCGTGCCTCACCATGCGGCCACGTTCGAGCACGAGCGTCTTGAGGCCTTTTTCGGTGAGCTCCTTCGCGGCCCACCCGCCGCTCACCCCAGTGCCTACGACGATGGCGTCGTAAGTGTTCTTGTCCATCAAACCCCCCGACTTTCGATGAGCGGCGAAGATAGCGCACAAAGAACGCGAAAGGCCATCGGGCCGCCGCTGATGGCGCGGAGCGCGGAGCGCTGCGCGCTGGGCTCTGGGCTACGGGCTCTGGGCTCTGAAATTTGGGCTCTGGGCGCTGGGCTATGGGCTCTGGCCAGAAGCGCGAGCGCTCTGCGGCGCGCGCAGTAAAGCTTCCTCAAGACACTAGTGATGCCTTTGTCGCCTCAGCTTCTCTCTTGATCCGTTTCTGGCCAGAGCCCGTAGCCCGTAGCCCAGAGCCCCGCGCTCAGCGCTCAGCGCTCAGCGCCCGTAGGGCGCTAAACTGAGTCATGCCTTATCAATTCTTCATCTTCGACTTCGACGGCACGCTCGCGGATAGCGCGGATTGGGTGATGCGGACGTTCAACGATCTTGCGCGCGAGCATAGCTTTCGCAGCGCGAGCGACGATGAGCTGCGCATGCTGCGTGGACGCAGCAACCGCGAGATCGTGAAATACCTCGGCGTGCCGGCATGGAAGCTGCCCGCGATCACGAGCGATGCTCGCAGGCGCTTCGCGAGAGAGATCCATCAGATCAGATTGTTCGCAGGTGTCGACGACATGCTTGCGGCACTCAAAGCGAACGGAGCAACGATTGCGATCGTCACCTCGAACTCGGAAGCGAACGTCCGAACGATCCTCGGCCCGGAGAACGCCGCGAAGATCGATTGCTACGACTGCGGCGCCTCCCTCTTCGGCAAAGCGCGCAAGCTGCGCAACGTGATCGCCCGCAGCAAGATCGCGCGCGATCGTGCAATTTCAATAGGCGATGAGACGCGCGACATCGAAGCCGCGAAGGAAGTCGGCGTCGCCTCCGCTGCCGTCACCTGGGGCTACGCGACCGAAGAGGTTCTGGTCGCGCACGAACCGACTCTATTGCTGAGGACCATGCAGGCTATCCAGACATTGGCCGCGCCTGAGACGGGAACGTTCCACCCATAGCGGCCGATCTTCCGTTTTCGCCAAAGAGGCATCCCCACCCCAACTCTCCCCCGCATGGTGCATTGTTGTCCGGGGAAAATGACACAGAAAACGCGCTGGAGCGGAGAATCGCGG
>JBDZVE010000005.1:0-9561 GCA_040255535.1 Lysobacterales bacterium
AGATCGACGCGGTCCGACTCTCAAATATTAGCTATGGTGCAAATAGTCTCACGCACTCTGGTGCTTTCGGTGAATCAGGGTCCTTGTTGGGATTAAGTTCCGACTGCAGGGCGGACAACCGCATATTCTCGGTACCAAATGCGCCGAGATCGAACAGACAGAATAGCCGCGAATGTCGCGGTGCGAGAAGCGCTCGATAGCCCACAGTTGATCCACCTTGGACGAACACAACAAGGGCGAGCGTGTGATTCACAGCAGAAAAAATGTGCTGCGATCTAGGCAAGCCTGGCACATGGGCGTCTGAAATTGACCATTCCTCGCCCAAATCCGCTGGTGGTTGTGGACCATCAAGAGCGGAAAACAACAGGCGAATGTCATCCGGAATAGAGTCAACCGTATGCAGCAGTTGCAAGTCACTAGCGACTGCAAACTCACCCTGCAATCGGATAGGATCGAATCCTTCTGGCATTGGGATTTGTGCGCCAACACCGACGGAGGACATCAGGCAGAGCAAAGTAGACAAGCAAACGACGAGAGGAAGTGCGCAGCGTGCAGTTATATTCTGCAATAGCTTAGTGAACTTCATGATGATGCCATTCCGTGCAGCTCTAGAGTGCCTCAGCAGCCGCGCACGTCCGATATGACGTGGAACTCAGATGTGATCAGACCGATTACAGCTGATGACGCTAATCAACTATACGCCGTAGAACGTGCGGCTGGAAAGACCGGGGGGACAAGGGCGCTAGCCCAGTCAGTGCGCGCGCGTGGTGCCACCTGCAAGCGGCTCCGCACAGAAAAGGAATGAGTCGTGTCTAAAGCGCAGGGATGCTGGCTATGTCACCTTCCGTACCCCGTGACGAAGGTTGACAGCAGAAGGACGAGCTCTGGTTGCTCGTCGAGAGTTCAGTTGGGCGGAATACCTATACAAGGCGTGCGACCTGCTCTTCCAGCAGTGCACGATTTTTATCTAGCTTTTCCGCATCGACTTTTGACGAAAGTGCCTGACGCGATTTCTTGCGGAGGAAATATGCGATTCGCTCTGCGTTGGCTCCCGAAGGGTGTGGCAAGCCCGCTAGTATCTGCTCGTGCCTGAGTAGATCCTGATTCTGAAAGAGTTGAAGGACACCTGTTGCCGCCGGACCAAGTGGGACGAAGACAGCCGAGTTTAGAGTTCGGACCTCCTCAGCCAACCACCGCAACTCGTCGCGCGTAAAGGCGTGACGTGTGATACCAGGTGTGCCGCTGTAGTTGCCTCCGCGAAGAGTGACCGGATAGCGCAGAGCTGAGGTGAAATGCACAAGGTGTTTCTTTGATTTGAAGAGATCCGCAGTTGTGTGAGTTCCAAGCAAGCGCTGAATGCCGATCGCGTCGAGCATTGCGATCAAGTTCGTACGCATCGGACCGCTAAAGCTGGCGAACGTCTTTGCGCTCTTCAGGATGTCGAGCGTGGACCGACCTTCCCTCAAGCCTGCCTGCGCAGAACGCAACGCATTTAATGCCTGAGTGAAGCCGGGCGTGATTCCGACGAGCACGACGCGAGCATCCTTGTTTACGAAATCAAACGGCGCGTAATAGGTGGCCCAATCATCCTCCCTACGCATCAGCAGAGCTTGCGGCCACGAAGTACAGGCTTCGAGGTCCAGTGTGTGAATGGTGCGCCGAAATTCTTCGAATTGAGCTGTGTCCAAAGGAACTCCTAAGACTAGTGGGTGCAGATAGCAAAGATTCCTCTTGCGTCGTTGTATCGCGGATTGATCTTCACAGGTTCTCATGCACGTCTCAGTCGCCGCGTCTCGTGTATTGCAGTGATGAGGCTGCCATCTGCCCCATACACGAGGCGTACGCTATCAATCTTGTCCAAAGCAGCTCTGAGTTTGGCGGCCGTCTCTGCGGGCAAGTATGCGTATTCGCAGTTTCCTTTCTGATACACAGATCGTCCAAACGTCTCTATGAGCGCGATCTGAGCATCATTGATGCCGCGCTGCTGCTTTCTCTTTGCTGCGTGCAATGTCGTCTTTCGGGTCATGACTGCGCCAACTCAATTGGATTGGCAGATTTGTTCGAGGGCCGCGAACTCCTCACGGAAGAAGACTCGCATCACGCACGAGAGAAGATCTCGACGATCAAGCTGGTAGTAATCTGCGATGGGAAACACCGCATCGAGAGGCAAGCTGAAGGCACCAGCCTCCAGCGCCACTAGTGCCTTCGGTGTTACCAAAGGATGAAGTACCAGCAACTTCTTCTGTTCAATCCCAAGCCCAAGTGCCTGGCGTCGCCGAACAAGAAACGCGCCGAGTTCCGCGGGCGTTCGAATAGACGTGAGGTCAACAATATTTGTGGTTGAGCGCGTGGGTCTGAAACCGCGTCGGGCCCCGAGCCAATTCCTTGCGGAGGAATTCATGATGCGCGCTTGACCCGCAACCTTCTCTGCTAGCAGTGCGCCGGCGCTTATCGCGTTGCGGATAGTGCGCTCATCAACATTTGCCAGTAGAGCTACGTGCTCGATCAGAAGCTCGTCGCCATCGTCGAGGGCGAATCGCGCATCACCCATCGCAACGATCTGTTCCCATTCTTCGCTGACTCTCTTGTCTTCATCCGCGAGCAACTCCAAGACCTCCGCAGCACCAAGCACGACGTCCTCCGCCGCAACGGCGTCTGGAAGCACCCCCTCCACTGCATAGTCGAACAAGCGAGAAAGTCGCTCCCAAGCTGAAGAAGCGCGCACGTGCTCGCGCGCCTGTTCGGCCGCTGGGACGTAACCCCCGGTGTCGTCGAGTTCCCGAGCGCCCCGTTCCAGTTCGACGCCTAAAACCTGCTTGGAAAGGCCTGGCGCTTCGAATACGAACTCAAGGCGGTCGATCGCGCGGACTAGGCGCTCAAAGTATTGGAGGAACAGCTCATCTTTGTTGAGGTCGAGGGCCATTTTATATACCGTGAGTTTTTCCGTGAAAATGTCACGGATCGAAACGATCTCACAGCAGCGAATGGCCTGTCAAGGCGGATCATGAACTTTGCATGGAAATATTCACGAATTGAACCAGCGGGCGGCTTGGACAGGGGCAAGCCCGACTAGCAGGGCGGGATGTGGAGGAAGTCCGACCTAAGGAGGAACCACGAGCCGTTGGATGCAAGCACTAGACTACCAGCGGGGTTATGCGCAAGATATTCGTGATAGCAGGTCGTAAGGCACAGCCGACTAGAAGCGACACGTATGCGGAGTCTGTGCTGCTGCGGCTACGCGAGCTGCATCTCTTGGCACCTCTCACCAACCCGATGCTTTTCGATGCGTGGAGGGCGGAAGTCCGTTAAGCCTACCGTTTCTTGTCACGCGGCGGGAAGGGATCATGACCCGGTGCCACAGTATCCGAATCGCGCCATTTTCCGTCGCGGCCCTGAATTCGCACCTCACCTCCGCCCAGGCTTCCCACAATCGCCTTGGCGGCCCGTTCAGCTTCAGACTGTCTACCGAAAACGGCTTCGGGCGTTTCCCGCGCCGCCTTCTTGATAGCCCAATCACTGCCGTGTTTCACGACGTAACGATCATTCTTAGGCATGGGATCTCCTTACGGTGCGTGTGCAATGTGCCTCAGCTGACGCACTCGCAGAGCGACAGCAGATTGTTGGGATGCTCGCCGTCGGCTTCCGTCTTCAAATACTTGTTACCGAAGCGGCTGACGGCAACGACTACCTGCACGGTTTGACCCTTCACGTCTACAAAGAAAGACCACCTGCCGGCCTCGATGCCTGCAATAGCCTCTTCCTGGGTGAGCTTCCAATTGCTGCCGTTGGGATTGACACTACCGATGGCGCGGATCCGCTCGTGCGGGCTGTACCGGTCGGTCTTGTCAATGCATTTCACTTCGTGATGGGACGCGCTCATCGATGCAGGCCTCGCTCGCCCGCACACTCCGGAGACGACCCCACGCGGGCAATAGGCCGTGGTGCGAATACTCACACGGGCGGAGAGCAGATGTCAACTGCCGCTGTCCCATCGTGATGCATAATCCTACAAACCTGTTTGCATCATTTGACGCCACAGCATGTCAGTGCCAAGATGCCCGTCCGTGAAACGCGTATACGATGAACTCGGGCAGAGGATCCGCGTCCGTCGCGAGGCTCGTGGTCTTTCCCAGGCGAAGTTCGCTGAACACGTCGAGCTCACACGAACCTCTATTTCAAATATTGAGAACGGGCGGCAGCACCTGCCTCTGCATGCGCTCTACCGTTTCGCAGAAGTCCTCGGATGCTTACCGCACGATCTCCTTCCAGATGTTGAGTCGGTGCGACCTCAGCCGATCGAACGAGACTTGGTCTCTGTGGCTGATCGCGAGGACGTGAAACGGTTTCTAAAGAAGGTTATCGACTCGAAAAGGTGATTCAGATGCGAATCGATTCGTTCCCGCGTGTCGACCGAGAGGCGCGTCGTCTGCTGGAGAAGATGTCGATTGTGAACCCAGCCGTCGACGTGGAGAGAATCGCGCAAACACTCGGACTCAATGTCATTCGGCAGCAATTCCAGGAAGATCTCTCCGCAGTTCTGGTCAAGAGTGGGAACGCGAGCACAATAGGTATCAATTCGAAGCATCCGAGAGCACGCCAGCGATTTTCGATAGCCCACGAACTTGGTCACTACTGGCTTGATCACCCGGGAGACATGTTCGTAGACAAGACGACCGCCACGGTTCTTTTCCGTGACGGCCGCTCAGGTGATGGTACGAGTCTTCACGAAATGGAAGCGAATCGCTTTGCTGCCGCGCTACTGATGCCTCCACATTTTCTGATCGAATCGTTCATGGCCATGGAGCGAGCAGGAACATTCGGAGTTACTGAAATGGTTGCCTCGCTAGCCAAGCAGTATGAGGTGAGCCAGCAAGCCATGAAGATTCGTCTCTCCTCGCTGGGCCTAATAAATTTGGCGTGAACTAGGAAAGTCCTATGGAGCCCGATCGCTGCGTTGAATCCCGAGCTGAGTCGCGCTGAGGCGTTGCAAGCGCTATGGCGATTCCGAATCCTGTTCGCATTTTCCACATCACTGCACTAGATAACTTGGTGAGAATTTGTAAAGAAGGAGCTCTCGTCGCTAAGAACGGTGGAGCTCAGTACGTCAATATCGCTCATCAGGGCGCGCAAGGTGCTCGAGGTGTTCGCTCGGTTCCTACGCCTCCAGGCGGAGTAATTCATGATTACGTTCCGTTCTATTACGCTCCGCGCTCACCCATGTTGTACGCAATCAACGGGGGGCGTGTTCAGGGCTGCGCGCTAAAGCAACAGGACATCATCCATTTCGAGTTCCTCCTTGAGGACGCGATTGCAGATGGACATCCGTTTGTAATTTTCGACCGAAATGCAACGCTGCCGTACGCAAGTGCATATACCTCTCTTGCGGATCTCGATAAGGTTGCTTGGGATCTTTTTTTTGAACCTCCACTTATAGGTGGTTTTTGTCAGTACTTTCATGATCGCCCGGTCCCTCCTAAGTACGCGGATAGGCGCGAAAAGAGGATGGCTGAATTTCTTATCAAGCATCGGGTCATGTTGAATCGCTGCACTCGCATAGGTGTATTCGACACCACCAAGCAAGCTGCTGCTCGAAACATCGTTGATAATGCAGGACTCCGAATTCGAGTTGATGTTCGCCGCGATTGGTACTTCTAGGACAATCAAACATGACAATCACCCTCATGCATGGCGATTTGCTGAAACAGACGGATGTCGATGCCATCGTAAATACGGTGAACTGTGTTGGTGTAATGGGCAAAGGCATTGCCCTCCAGTTTCGCAACAAATGGCCGGATAACGCGCGAGCCTACGAGCTTGCTTGCAAAGCGCGTGATGTCCGCCCAGGGAAAATGTTCGTCTTCGACACAGGCGGACTTGTGAAGCCACACTTCATCATCAACTTCCCAACGAAGGACCACTGGAAAGGCAGATCCAAGATGGAGTTCATCAGAGATGGGCTGAGCGACCTCATCTCTCAAATTCAGCGCCTTAAGATAAGCTCGATCGCAATCCCACCACTGGGTTGCGGGAATGGAGGGCTAAACTGGAACGAAGTGCGTCCGTTGATTGAGCAGGCGTTTCGCAAATTACCGGATGTCGAAGTTAGGCTATTCGAACCGGCCGGTGCGCCTGACGCCAAATCCATGGAAGTGCGGACCAAGCGTCCGAACATGACGCGTGGACGAGCTGCAGTGCTAAAGCTTCTTGAGACTTACCGAAACCTCAATTACGGACTGTCAAGATTGGAAGTCCAGAAGCTGGCGTACTTCCTTCAGATTGCTGGCGAGGACCTCAAGCTTGCCTTCGAGAAAAACGAATTCGGACCGTACTCGGATACGTTGAGGCATGTCCTCAACAGGATGGAAGGGCATTTCATTCGAGGGGTAGGCGATGGCGTCGTGGAGTCGGAGATCGAACCCTGCGCTGAGGCACTCGCGGAGGCCGAAGATTTTCTGAGCGCAGATGCTGACAAAGCACTCCAGGAGCATGTCGACCGCGTCGCATCCCTAATTGATGGATTTCAAACGCCGTACGGAATGGAATTGCTGGCAACCGTGCACTGGGTGGCCACAGTTGACGGGAGCGCCGGACCGGACGCTGCCTCGCGAGCGGTCGCCTCATGGAGTCCTCGAAAGTGTCAGTTGATGCAACCCCCGCACGTCACAGCGGCTTGGGAGCGACTGTCGAGTGAGGGATGGCTTGAATTGCCGATCCGCACCGCACGCGCATGACGCGCAGTCGGTCGAGATAATCTCCCAGTGCGTACGCTCGACTGGAAAGTACGATCGAAGTCTTCGCTTTGGATTTCGCTCGATGGATCTGCACATCGATACGGATCCATCCATCAAGTATAAAAATGTTATGCACGTACTCGACGTGCGGAAAGGCTTTATTGTTGGTTGCCGCTCGTAACGTCGGAAAGAGTTTTTTGTCGGCTTGCCGTGGCTAGGCGTGGAGTTTCGCGGTAGTGCCGTGCACAACTATTTTGTCACTATCCAGCACGTCATCGGAAGCGGCGTCGATGATGACGCCGAGCGGCGCCGTGCGACTGAGGTTGCGTTTTTCCTTCCGGTACTGAATGGCGGACACAGGCGCTACTTGCCTCACGCTGAGTGTGCGGCGACCGTAGGCCAGTAACCGTTCATCTCGACCACTAACGAGCGATTGAAATATCGATGACGATGATTGAGAACCTTCTGTCCCCACTCGAGCAGTACCCTTACGCGATTACGATCCTGCAGCTGATCGCGCTTGTTTTCGCAGTCAGCGTCGCGAATCTGGTCACCCGACGATGGTTGGTGCGAGCGATCGGCCGCGCGGCGCGGCTCACGAGCTCGCGCTGGGATGATGCGCTTCTCGGGCACGATGTGATTTCGCGCATCGCACACGTGGTGCCGGCGTTGGCCGTTAACTACGGCATCACGTTCGTGTCCGGGCTGTCCGAGAGCATCGTTACCATCGTGCGCAGTGTCGCAAGCGCCTATGTGGCGCTGACCGTCGCGTTGGCGATCGTCGCGCTCTTGAACGCGTTCGGCCGCATGTACGAGGAGCGGGACCCGGAGCGTGCCCGCTCGCGTCCGATCAAGGGCTACCTGCAGCTTGCGAAGATCGTCATCTATCTGTTCACCGCCATCATCGTCGTCTCGGCGCTATTCAATCGGGATCCGCTGCTCCTCTTGTCCGGGCTCGGTGCGATGACCGCGGTTCTCTTGATCGTGTTCAAGGACACGCTGCTGTCGCTGGTCGCAAGTGTGCAACTCTCGACGCACGACATGTTGCGCGTGGGCGATTGGATCGAGATGCCGCAACTGAATGCGGACGGATTTGCGATCGACATTTCGCTGCACACCGTGAAAGTGCAGAACTGGGATAAGACGGTAACGACGATTCCGACGTGGAGGTTGATCAGCGAGAGCTTCAAGAACTGGCGCGGAATGTTCGAATCAGGCGGCCGCAAGATTCAGCGCTCGCTGCACTTGGATCAGGCTTCCGTGCGTTTTCTCACGGATGCGGAGCGCAGCCGCCTGCGGCGTTTTGCGCTCATCCGCAGCTATCTCGATCGCAAGGATGCGGAGATCGAGGCCTACAACGAGCAGCTGATCGCGCAAGGGGAGGATCCGATCAACTCTCGCCGTGTCACGAACGTCGGAACTTTTCGCGCGTACGTGCAAGCGTACATAGAAGCCCACCCTGGCATCCACACGGAGATGTTTCGACTCGTGCGGCAACGCCAGCCCGGTCCGACAGGGCTGCCGCTCGAGATCTATTGCTATACCTCGAAAACCGCGTGGGCAGACCACGAAGGCATTCAAGCGGATATCTTCGATCATCTTTATGCCATTCTGCCCGAGTTCGGGCTGCGCGTGTTTCAGCAGCCGAGCGGTGCCGATGTGAGCCGTGCGCTCGCGCTAAGGTCGGAAAATCCCGCCTGACGAGCTGATGCGTCCCAAAAAACGGGTTGACGAGCGGATGCCAGAAGCAGACTCTGTCTTTGCTTGCTCGGGGCAGACCCCACTCCATGAGAATGCCTACGAGCGCTCCTTGTTCAGCAGCCGAAGTACGAAGCCATGCAAATCGCACAAGACACCGTCGTTCTCATTCACTACACGCTCACTGACGATCAAGGCAAGACGATCGACAGTTCCGCAGGCGGTGAGCCGCTCGCCTACTTGCACGGCAACGGGAACTTGATCCCCGGTCTCGAGCGCGCGCTCGAGGGCAAGGCAACCGGAGATTCGGTGAACGTCAAGATTACGCCGGCGGAAGGTTATGGCGAGTACGACAAGCGGCTCGTGCAGCAGGTGCCGCGCCGGGCTCTGCAAGGGATTGCGAACGTTCACGTCGGCATGCAGCTGCAGGCGCAATCGGAGCATGGCTCACGTGCCGTCACCGTCACGCAGGTCACCGGCGACATGGTGACGATCGACGGCAACCATCCGCTTGCAGGTCAGAACCTCAACTTCGATGTGAAGATCGAAGACGTGCGGGCAGCGACCGAAGAAGAGCTTGCACACGGTCACGTCCACGGTCCCGGCGGGCATCATCACGGATAGCGACGCTGCACTCGCATCGTGCGCGTGCGGCGCGCAGTGCACCGCAACGATGATGCGTGAGCCCCGGACCACCACGTGGTCCGGTACTCAATTTCCGACATTCAACTGAAACGGTTTATCCGTACAATCGGTCCGAGATCGAGCTGGGAAGCTCACGTGCCACGTTGAATGAAATCGCGCGGCAGTCGCCGCGAGCGCCATGGCACGACTCATGCTTTATTCCCACGCGGACGATTTTGTCGAGGAGATGTTTGATGGACGTGACACCGGGCACGCCCGCGAAGCGATCGCGAGCGAAAACGAACGAGCCTGCGGCCGAGAAGGCCGCAAAGCCGACTGCAACGAAGAAGCCGCGGGCGAGCAGACGCAAAGCGGCAGTTGAAACGAGCGCTCCTGCGACGGAAGCCATGGTCACGACGTCGCCGAGCATGGCGCCGAGCACCGACGAGCTGCAGGGCATGATCGCGACTGCAGCTTACTATCTCGCAGCCGAGCGCAACTTCTCGCC
>JBDZVE010000005.1:9661-26110 GCA_040255535.1 Lysobacterales bacterium
GTCAACCCGGCGCGCCATCAACTCGCCGCGTTCGCCGCGGGCATCGAATCGGTGAGCAAACCGCGCCGCAGCGCGCGGTTGGCCGCGCTCAGCACCGCATCGAGCGAGGCGGTCACGATGTTCTCGTGAATGCCGATGCCGAATAGCGTCGCGCGTGCCTGCGTCGTGATCTCGACGAACGCGACCGCGCGCGCATTGCTCCCCGAGCCGATAGAGCGCTCTTCGTAGGAGAGCACATCGATCGCAAGTCCCAACGCATCGACGAGCGCATCGATCGGGCCGTTGCCCTCGCCTTTCAGCACTGCGCCCTGGCCGTTGTAGCGCGCCTTCAACGTGAGCTGCTCGCGCCCGCGCGCATCGCGCGCGAGTTGGTGGCTCACATAGGCGTACGGACCGGATCGAGAGAGGTACTCGGTTTGCAGCAGCTCCCAGAGCTGCTCGGATGAAAGCTCCTTGCCGGTCGCATCGGCCACCGCCTGTACGACCTGGCTGAACTCGATCTGCAGGCGGCGCGGAAGATGGAGCTCGTAGTCGCGCTCGAGCAAATAAGCGATGCCGCCTTTGCCGGACTGACTGTTCACTCGAATGATCGACTCATAAGTGCGCCCGACGTCGCGCGGGTCGATCGGCAGGTATGGCACTTCCCAGAGATCGTCCTCGCGCCGCGCCGCGAATCCCTTCTTGATTGCGTCTTGGTGCGACCCCGAGAACGCCGTGAACACGAGGTCGCCGACGTACGGATGTCGCGGATGGATGGGAAGCTGATTGCAGTGCTCGACCGTGCGAGCGGCTTCGTTGATGTTCGAGAAGTCGAGCCCCGGGTGCACGCCTTGCGTGTACAGATTCAGCGCGAGTGTGACGATGTCGACGTTCCCCGTACGCTCGCCGTTGCCGAACAAGGTTCCTTCGACCCGATCGGCGCCGGCCATCATCGCGAGCTCCGCCGCTGCTACGGCGGTGCCGCGATCGTTGTGCGGATGTACGGAGAGCACGATCGAATCGCGCTTCGCGACGTGACGCCCAAACCATTCGATCTGATCCGCGTAGATATTCGGCGTCGCCATCTCGACGGTCGCAGGCAAATTGATGATCGACTTGTGCGCCGGCGTCGGTTGCCAGACGGCGTTCACCGCGTCGCAGATCTCGACCGCGAAATCGAGCTCGGTGCCCGTAAAACTCTCCGGGCTGTACTCGAACGTCCACTCCGTCTCCGGTTGCCGAGCCGCGTGTTCGGCGACGCACCGTGCGCCGTTCACTGCGATGTCGATGATGCCGGCCCGATCCAGACCGAACACGACGCGCCGCTGCAGCGTGGAGGTCGAATTGTAGAGATGCACGATCGCTCGGCGTGCACCGCGCAGGGATTCGAACGTACGTGCGATCAGTTCGGCGCGCGCCTGCGTGAGCACTTGAACCGTCACGTCTTCCGGGATCAGGTTGTGCTCGATCAGCTCGCGCACGAAATCGAAATCGGTTTGCGAGGCGGCGGGAAAGCCGACCTCGATTTCCTTGAAGCCGGTCTTCACGAGCAAATCGAACATGCGCCGCTTGCGCTCGGCGTCCATCGGCTCGATCAGGGCCTGATTTCCGTCACGCAGGTCGACGCTGCACCAAACGGGAGGCGCGCTGATCGTTTTATTCGGCCACGTGCGATCGCGAATCTCGACAGGGGCAAACGCACGATACTTTTTTTCGGGGACCTTCAACATCTGACAAACCTCCGCCAGCGACGGCGCAGCATGCGGTCGAATCCGGTCATACCGGATGGAACAAGAGAATGAAGTTTGAGAGAGCCGCCACTTGCGTGGCGCGGAGGTGAGTGCTGCGCCTAGCGGCGCAGGTGCAGGCGCGCACGCAGCAGCTCGCTGCCGCGAAGGGGCAGGGCGAACAATTGCTGGGACGTACGCATGGACCGAATCTAGCAGCAGCGAACGGGGGAAGGCAACTGTATACCCCCGAAATCGCGAAATTGGCCCACTAAAGGGGCGTCGATCCGAAAGAAAGGCTGACTCTCGCCAAGGGCGCAAAGCTCGCAAAGGAAGAGCAGGCAAGAATCTTCCCCTTGCGCCGCTGTCTCGAAAGCCCCGCTCTTGACCAGCTAGGCGTCTGCTCTCAACAAGCCTAGCCAATCGCGCGAAGTGTCGCCGATCACCAGGAAGTGAGGGTTGAGCAGCTCCGGCTTCGTGTTGTAACGAAGGGGTTTGCCGTCGAGCGTAATCACCGCACCGCCGGCGGCTTCGACAATCGCCTGTGCGGCCGCCGTGTCCCATTCGCTCGTTGGGCCGAAGCGGGGGTAAAAATCCGCACTGCCTTCGGCGACGAGGCAAAACTTGAGTGAGCTGCCGATGGAAACGAGCTCATAGGGCTCGAGACGTGGCAGGTACTTGGCAAGCGTGTCGTCACGATGCGAGCGGCTGCCCACGATTCGAAGCGGCGTCGCCGCGGGTGACGTCGTCTGAATCGCTCTCGGAGCTTCGTTTGCGGTCTGACTCGTCGCGCCGCTTGCGCGCGTCGCCATGTAGATCGTATCTCTCACCGGTACGAACACGACGCCGAGCACAGGTTCGTGCCGTTCGATGAGCGCGATGTTCACCGTAAACTCGCCATTACGAGAAACGAACTCCTTCGTGCCGTCGAGTGGATCGACGAGCCAATAGCGCACCCATTGCGAGCGCACTTCGAACGGAATATCGCTCGCCTCTTCGGATAGGATCGGTATCTCGGGCGTCAGTGCGTGCAGCGCCTTCACGATGATCTCGTGCGAGCGCATGTCCGCGAGCGTCAATGGCGAGCTGTCCGCCTTCTTCGCAACGTCGAACTCGCGAGCATAGACTTCGAGGATCGCCGCGCCGGCATCGCGCCCAATACGTGCGACCTGAGGCAACAGCGATTCGAGGCGAGCGTCCGTCATTGGCGGGGCTCAAGAATGCGAATCACAACCCTGCGAGCTCATCCGCGACATAAAGCATGCCCGCATCGCGCAGCACCGTCAGAATCTCTTCCGCCGCCTGTTCCGGCGAGAAGAGCGCCGTGCGCAAATGTATCTCCGGGTGCTCCGGCGGCTCGTACGGCGAGTCGATGCCCGTAAAGTTCTTCAGCTCGCCGCGCCGCGCCTTCTTGTAAAGGCCTTTGGGATCGCGCTTCTCCGCCTCTTCGAGCGGTGTATCGACGAACACTTCGAAAAACTCGCCTTGTTGCATCAGCTCGCGCGCAAGCCGCCGTTCGGAGCGGAACGGCGAAATGAACGACACGAGCACGATCAGCCCCGCATCGACCATGAGCTTCGAGACTTCCGCGACGCGGCGAATGTTCTCGACGCGATCGGCGTCCGTGAAGCCCAAGTCCTTATTGAGACCATGACGTACGTTGTCGCCGTCGAGCGTATAGGTGTGGCGACCGAGCGCGTGCAACCGCTTTTCGACAAGATTCGCGACGGTGGACTTGCCGGCGCCGGACAAGCCTGTGAACCAGAGCACGCATGCGCGCTGTCCTTTGAGGGCCGAGCGCGCCTGCTTGTTCACATCGAGCGCCTGCCAATGGATGTTCTCGGCGCGCCGCAGTGCGAAGCTCAGGAGGCCGGCACCGACCGTATCGTTCGACAGCTTGTCGATCAGGATGAAGCCGCCCATCTCGCGATTCTCCGCATAGGGGTCGAACGCGATAGGTCGATCCAAGCTGATGTTGCACACGCCGATCTCGTTCAATTCGAGCTGCTTTGCGGCGAGATGCTCGAGCGTATTCACGTTCACCTTGTACTTCGGCGCCGTGATGCTGCCCGTTACCGTGCGCGTCCCGATCTTCAATAGATACGGTCGGCCCGGCAGCATCGGCTCCTCGTGCATCCAAATGATCGTGCTTTGAAACTGATCGGCGACTGCGGGGGGCGCCTCCGCGGCCGCGAGCACATCGCCTCGGCTCACGTCGATCTCATCCGTGAGCGTCAGCGTGATGGATTGACCGGCGACCGCTTGCTCGAGATCACCGTCGTGCGTCACGATTCGGGCAACTCGGCTCTGGCGTCCCGAAGGCAGCGCGCGGAGCGCATCGCCGACCCGCACGACGCCGGATGCGATCGTCCCCGCGAAGCCGCGGAAGTTCTGATTCGGTCGATTCACCCACTGCACGGGCAAGCGAAATGGCTTCGATTTGAGGTCATCCTCGATTTCGACGGTTTCGAGATACTGCATCAGCGTCGGCCCCTTGTACCAAGGCGTACGCGAGCTGCGCTCGAGCATGTTGTCGCCCTTGAGCGCGGACAGCGGAATCGGCGTGATGTGCTTCAAGCCGATCTGCTCCGCGAACTCCCGGTACTCCTGCACGATCGCATCGAAGAGCTCTTTCGAGAAGTCGATGAGATCCATCTTGTTGATCGCGAGCACGATGTGCTTGATGCCGAGCAGCGAGACGATGTAGCTGTGCCGGCGCGTCTGCGTGAGCACGCCTTTGCGCGCATCGATCAAGATGACGGCGACCTCTGCCGTCGAAGCGCCGGTGACCATGTTGCGCGTGTACTGCTCGTGCCCCGGCGTGTCGGCGACGATGAACTTGCGGCGGTCGGTCGAAAAGAATCGATAGGCGACGTCGATCGTGATGCCCTGCTCTCGCTCGGCCGCGAGCCCATCGACGAGCAGCGCGAAATCGAGCTCTCCACCCTGCGTACCCACCTTCTTCGAATCCACCTCGAGCGCCGCGAGCTGGTCCTCGAACACGAGCTTCGACTCATATAGCAAGCGCCCGATCAGCGTCGACTTGCCGTCATCGACGCTGCCGCACGTGATGAACCGCAGCAAGCTCTTCTGCTCGTGCGCCTGCAGGTAAGCCTGAATGTCGGTCGCGATGAGGTCGGATTTGTGCGCCATGAGGTGGTTAGGGGATAGTGATCAGGGGATAGGGGGTAGTAAGAGCGATGCTGCGGGAGGCTAGAGATAAGTGCCGAACTGTCTGTCCTTCTGACTATCCCCTACCCCCTGGTCATTACCCCCTAGAAGTAACCTTCCTGTTTCTTCCGCTCCATCGATGCCGAGCTGTCGTGGTCGATGACGCGGCCTTGCCGCTCGGAGCTGGTCGTGAGCAGCATTTCTTGAATGATTGCGGGCAGCGTGTCCGCGCGGCTTTCGACGGCACCGGTGAGGGGGTAACAGCCGAGCGTGCGGAAGCGGACCCAGCGCAGCTCGGGCTTCTCTCCGCTTTTGAGCGGCATGCGATCGTCATCCACCATGATGAGCGCGCCGTCGCGCTCGACAACCGGCCGCTCTTTCGAGAAGTAGAGCGGCACGATCGGAATGTTTTCGAGATAGATGTACTGCCAAATGTCGAGCTCGGTCCAATTCGAAAGCGGAAAAATGCGCAGGCTCTCGCCTTTGTTCTTGCGCGCGTTGTACTCGCGCCAGAGCTCCGGCCGCTGACGCTTCGGATCCCATCGATGCTGGGCGGAGCGGAACGAGAACACGCGCTCTTTCGCGCGCGACTTTTCCTCGTCGCGGCGTGCACCGCCGAACGCGGCGTCGAAACCGTACTTGTCGAGCGCTTGCTTGAGTCCCTGAGTCTTCATTACGTCGGTGTGCACGGCCGATCCGTGCGTGAAGGGCCCAATGCCGCGCGCGAGCCCCTCCTGATTGATGTGCACGAGGAGCTCGAGCCCGAGCTTCGAAGCCATCTGATCGCGAAAAGAGATCATTTCGCGGAATTTCCACGTCGTATCGACGTGCAGCAGTGGGAAAGGCGGCTTCGCAGGGTAGAAGGCCTTCATCGCGAGATGCAGCATCACCGAGCTGTCCTTCCCGATGGAGTACAGCATGACGGGGCGTTCGCATTCGGCGACAACTTCCCGCAGGATGTGGATGCTTTCGGCTTCGAGGCGCTGTAAGTGTGTAAGTCGAGTCATGGATCGTTATGGACGGACCTGGGTCCGGCCCAGGTTGACCGTGATAACGCACAATTGTGGGGCAAGGATGCATAACTGCATATCGCAGGTGGTACTCGCGACGCCGCGGTTGGTTATAAGCGGGTGACAACGCACGTTCGAGCGGCCTTCTGTCAACGTTCGAGCCTGATGTGCGTTGAAAGGCCTGGTGAGATCCTCAGGTTCCGCGACCAGCGCTCCGCCTCGTGCATCTTAGAACCGGCGCCGCGCTCGAGTGTCTACAAAGCCGCCGCCGCGTCTGTCCGGCAGTCCGGCTGGCAGGCAGAATCGCTCGCCGGAGGCCGATGCGCATTGGAGAGCTTTTAGTTGAGATCAGTCGCCAAACGGCGCCGTGCATGGCGCGCGTGCAGCTCAGGAGTCTTCGCGCTGCTCGTGGCCGGGTGCGCGGTCGGCCCCGACTACCGTGCGCCGGACGCCCCGACGCCCGATACGTGGAATGCACTTCCGGAGACAGGTGTCCGGATCGAATCCGCCGACGCACCTACGCTCGCGGCGTGGTGGGCCGTGTTCGACGATCCGATACTCTCGGATCTGATCGAAAGCGCGATTGCGGGCAACAAGACGGTCGAGCAAGCTCGGTCGCGAGTGATCGAGGCGCGCGCGCGGCGCGGCGCCGCCGCGGGTGCATTTTTTCCCTCGATCGATGCCTCCGCAGGCGCCACGCGAACGGAATCGGATGCCCGCTTCATCGATCCCGGACAGGGTGTGATCGGGCGCAACGACGACGAGATCTACAGCGCCGGCGTCGATGCGAGCTGGGAGCTCGATCTTTTCGGCGGACAGCGCCGCGCCTTCGAGGCCGCGACGGCCAATCTCGGCGCCTCCGAAGCGGACCTGCGCGACGCGCTCGTCACGCTGCTCGGCGATGTCGCCCTCAACTACACGAGCGTCAGAACGACGCAAGCGCGTCTCGAATTCGCGGAGCGCAATCTTGCGGCCCAGGAGGAGCTGCGCGATATCACGCGCTGGCGTGCAGAAGCCGGGCTTGCCACCGTGCTCGATGTCGAACAGGCGCAGACGAGCTATCAACAAACGAAAGCGCAAATCCCAGCGCTCGAATCCGCTCTCTCACAGGCGATGAATCGCCTCGCCGTGCTGACCGGGCAAGTGCCCGGCGCGCTGCACGATCGGCTTTCCGCACGCTTGCCGGTGCCCACCGCACCTGCCGAGATCGTGGCGGTCGTGCCCGCCGATGTCGTGCGCCGCAGACCGGACATTCGCGCCGCGGAACGCCGGGTTGCAGCGCAGAGCGCGCAGGTCGGTGTGGCGACAGCGGCTTTGTATCCCTCCTTTTCGCTCAGCGGCTCGATCGGACTGCAATCGCTGACTGCGAGCGATGTGCTCGATGGCTCGCAGACGGATCGCCTTGGACTGTCGCTGCGCATCCCTGTCTTCGCAGGCGGTGCGCTTCGTCAGAACCTGCGTGCGCAGTACGCCGTGCTCGATCAAGTCTCCGCCGCGTACGAGCAGACGGTGCTTGCAGCGTACGAGGAGGTCGAGAATGCCTTGCTCGGTTGGACGAACGAGCAGCGTCGTCGCGAGGCATTGGTCCTTGCGGTGGATGCCGCACGACATGCGCGCGAGCTCGCGCTCATGCAATACAACTCGGGCTTGGTCGATTTTCAAACCGTGGTGACCGCGGACCGACAGCTCATCTCACTCGAGGATTCCTTGGCGGTGAGCGAAGGTGAGCTCACCTCGAACCTGATCCGTCTATACAAAGCACTCGGCGGCGGCTGGTCCGTCTTCCCTGCGAACCCATGAGCATCAATACCGAAACGAACGAGTCAGATCCCGATCTCGCAGCCGACATCGGCGCGGACATCAACCGGCCGGCGCCCTGGAAAGGCCAAGTGAAGTGGGCCGTGCTTGCCGTGTTTGCGCTCATCGTCCTGTTCCTGATTTTCGGAAGGAGCGGCGGCGATGCAACGCGCTATGTCACCCAGGAAGTCACGCGCGGCGATCTACGCGTCACGGTGACCGCAACCGGCAATCTCGAGCCGCGCAACCAAGTCGACATCGGCAGCGAGCTGTCCGGAACGATTCGCGAGGTCAATGTCGATGTCAACGATGAAGTGAAAGCAGGGCAGGTGCTCGCGGTGCTCGATACGACGCGTCTGCGCGCCCAAGTGCTGCAGGCGGAGAGCTCGCTCGCATCCGCCGAGGCGCGCGTGATTCAGACCGATGCGAGCGAGAAAGAGGCGCGCGCCAATCTCGCGCGTCTCCTGAAGGTGCGTGAGCTCAGCAACAACAAGCTGCCCTCGCAACAGGATCTCGATGTCGCGGAGTCGGCAGTCGCTCGGGCACGGGGTGAGACCGCGGCCGCGCGCGCCGCCGTGGCGCAGGCCCGGGCGAACCTCGAAGCCGTGAAGACGGACCTCAGCAAGACGGAGATTCGCTCGCCCATCAACGGCGTCGTGCTCGTGCGTTCCGTCGAGCCGGGACAGACCGTGGCGGCTTCTCTGCAGGCGCCGATTCTGTTCACGTTGGCGGAAGATCTGAAGAAGATGGAGCTGCACGTGTCCGTCGATGAAGCGGACGTCGGGTCGGTGGCCGTCGGGCAGGAGGCGACATTCACCGTCGATGCATTCCCGAATCGCGTTTTCGCCGCCCACATCACGCAGGTGCATTTCGCATCGAGCAACACGCAGAGCTCGAGCGCTTCGGCGGGCGGCGGTGCGGGCAGCGCAACCTCGACCGGCGTCGTGACCTACGAGACGGTGCTCGAAGTGGAGAACGAGGAACTGTTGTTGCGGCCCGGCATGACGGCGACCGCCGAGATCCTCACGACGAACATTGAAGACACGCTGCTCGTGCCGAACGCGGCGCTGCGCTTTACGCCCGAAGGAGTGCAGATCCCTGGCGCACCGGCTGAGGCGAATCGCGGCAGCAATCCGTTCTCGGCCATCATGCCGCGCTTCAGACGCAGAGGCTCCGGTCAGCAGAACGAGACGCGGCGTATCGGTCGCGTTTGGATTCTCGAGAACGGCACGCCCGCGCTCGTGCTGTTTCGAGTCGGCGAGTCGGATGGACGAATGACACAAGTTCTGCCGCTCGAGCCGAAGGCGAACCTCGGACGCATGGATCCGAGCGACCCTGCCGTGCAGGCGGCGCTCGCGCGCAAGCTCGAGCCCGGCACGAAGGTGATCGTCGACGTCGAGGCGACTGCGGCGCGATGAAGAATCCCGCCGCGCCGCCGCTCATCGAGCTGTCCCGAGTCACGAAGATCTACGGCGAGGGCGAGGGGCAGGTTCGCGCCCTGCGCGGGATCGATCTCACGATCGGCGCAAGAGAATTCGTCGCGGTGATGGGCCCGAGCGGTTCGGGAAAGTCCACGTGCATGAACATCTTGGGTTGCCTCGACACACCGACGAGCGGCACATATCGCTTCCTGGGCGCTCATGTCGGCGCGATGTCCGCGGATCAGCGCGCGCTGCTACGGCGCAATTTCCTGGGCTTTATCTTTCAGGGCTTCAATTTATTGAGCCGCACGACCGCGCTCGAAAACGTCGAGCTGCCGCTCGTGTATCGCGGCTTAGCGGCGGAAGAGCGTCACAAGCGCGCACGCCGCGCGCTTGCGGAAGTCGGGTTGTCCGGCCGCGAGACGCACGTCCCGAGCGAGCTATCCGGCGGGCAGCAACAACGCGTCGCCATCGCCCGCGCGATCGTTTCGGAACCGAAGGTGTTGTTCGCGGACGAGCCGACCGGGAATTTGGACACGGCCACGAGCATCGACATCATGAAGCTGCTCACCTCATTGAACGAAGAGCGCGGCATCACGATCGTCATGGTGACGCACGAGCCCGACATCGCCGCCTGGACACGACGCATCGTTCGTTTCAGAGATGGGCTGATCGAGAGCGATGTCGCCAACGAGCCGCAGCGCGCGAGCGAGGACATCAGATGATTCGGCACGAGAATGGGGCTGGAGATTGGCGGTTCGGGGCTGGAGCCAGAGAAGCGAACGCGCCGCGCGGCGCTCCCCTTTGGCTACAGCCTACAGCCTACAGCCTACAGCCTAAAGATCGCGGTGCCGCCGCGAAATTTCTGAACGCGCCGCGCGGCGCTCCCTTCTGGCTACAGCCTACAGCCTAAAGTGCCGCAATGTTCGTAAACGCCCTCATCCTCGCCCTCCGCGAGATTCGACGCAACGCGCTGCGCTCTGCGCTCACGATCCTGGGCATCGTGATCGGTGTCGCGTCCGTCATCACGATGGTGACGATCGGCGAAGGCGCGACCGCGCAAGTGCAGGCGGACATGCAAAAGCTCGGCACGAATCTGCTGCAGGTCTTCCGGGGACAGGGATTCGGCGGCGGCGGAGCGCGCTCCGCTGCACCGCCCTTCACGCTCGACGATGTGCGTGCGATCGAGCAGGAAATCACAGGCATTCGCGCCGTCGCGCCGAGCTTGAATTCGGCGACGCAGGCGATCTACGGCAACGCGAACTGGTCGACGCAAATCGTCGGCACGAGCGACCAATATCTGACCGTGCGCGACTGGGAGCTCGCGAACGGCCGCAACTTCTCGGACTCGGAGCTGCGCTCCGGCGCCGCCGTGTGCATTCTCGGCGAAACCGTCAAGCAGGAGCTGTTCGGCAATCAGGACCCGATCGGCGCAAATATTCGGCTCCAGAGAGTCTCGTGTCAGGTGATCGGCACCCTGACGCCGAAAGGACAGTCCGGCTTCGGTCAGAATCAAGACGATGTCGTGCTCGTGCCGCTGCGCATGATGCAGCGCCGGCTCGTCGGCAATTCGGACGTCAACGCGATTCTCGTCTCGGCGCGAGACACGGCGTCGACGGAGAAGGTGCAGCGCGACATCGAACGATTGATGCGCGAGCGGCGCAAGATCCGCGAAGGCGCAGACGACGACTTCAACGTGCGCGATCTGCAGGAGATCACGAGCGCGTTCACGAACTCATCGCGGGTGATGACCGCGCTCTTGAGCGCGGTGGCCGCCGTCAGCCTCGTCGTAGGGGGCGTCGGGATCATGAATATCATGCTGGTGTCCGTCACGGAGCGTACGCGCGAGATCGGTACGCGTCTTGCGGTCGGGGCCATGGCGAAGGACGTGTTGCTGCAGTTCCTCGTCGAAGCCGTAACGCTCGCCGCATTCGGCGGCGTCATCGGTATCGTGCTCGGATTGACCGCTGGAATTCTCGCGAACAACGCGTTCAACGTACCGTACGTGTTCAACCCCGGCATCATTCTCGTCTCGTTCGCGTTTTCGGCGGCGGTCGGCATCATCTTCGGCTATTTCCCGGCTCGGCGTGCGGCGCAGCTCGATCCGATCGAGGCGCTGCGTCACGAGTGACGAAGCGACCCCTGGGGATATCTAGTGCCTTTTGGGCAAGGATCTGGGGTCATCGGAACAGGAGCCCTCGCGTTCGAGTTCAGCGCGGGTGGTGAAGATCGGATTCAACCTGGTCGTCGTGGCGTTCAGCCTCTCGTTCTTGGGCTGCTCGACGCTGCCAAGTGGACGCGGTTGGGGACAGGACGCGACGCTTACCCCCGGTTGGGATAGGATCGGCGCGGCCGCACGCGAGGCTGCGGCGGACCCATGGGTTTGGACGCCGTTGATCGGCGCTGCGGTCTTTCAAATAGACGATTGGGATCGACGCACCGCCGATTGGGCTCGCGAGCACACGCCGGTCTTCGGCTCGCAGCGCGATGCAGAACGATGGAGCGATGATCTGCAAGACGTATCTGCGTTCGTGCACTACACGACGATTGCCATCATGCCGTCAGGCGAAACAGCCGGCGAATGGATATCGAACAAGGCACAAGGATTGCTCGTGCAAGTTGCTGCCGTAAGCGCGACAGCGAACCTCACTTCACGGCTCAAGGATTTCACGGATCGCCCGCGGCCGAACGGCGCGTCGAAGGAAAGCTTCCCCTCGGGCCATACCTCTTCCGCGGCGGTGCACACCCGGCTCGCCTCACGCAATGTTCACGCGCTCGAGTTATCGCGACGCACTACGTTGGCCTTCGATGTGAGCCTGCATGTCCTCACGATAGGGACATCGTGGTCGCGCATCGAAGCCGGTTGGCATTATCCCTCCGACACGCTCGTCGGGATGGCCATGGGCAACTTCCTTGCCTCGTTCTTCAACGACGCATTTCTCGAAAACGGCACGCCTGCAGCGTTCGCAGTCGCGCCGACGCAAGATGGTGCGATGCTGACGGTTACGTTGCCGATCCGCTAGCGACGAGCGCTTCCACGCCGCCCCACGCTCATCGCTTCTTCCACTTGATGCTGCAGCCGATGCTCGGCCGCTGTTCGATCGTGACAGGCCTATCCGCAAGCACCGCATCACAGGCGGCGCGCAGGTCGGCACCTGTGACAGGGATGTCATTGCCGGGCCGGCTCGCGTCGAATTGACCGCGATATGCGAGAGCGCGCGCGCGGTCGAACAGGAAGAAATCGGGTGTACACGCCGCCTTGTAGGCAAGCGCCACCTTTTGCGTTTCGTCGAACAGATACGGGAACGTGTATCCCGCGGACGCAGCCTCTTCGGCCATTCCCTCGGGCCCATCCTGTGGGTAGGTCTCGGCGTCGTTCGCCGCGATCGCAACGACGGCCAGCCCGCGCGGATGGTATTCGCGCGCGAACCGGGCGAATTCATTCCGAATATGCCTCACGTACGGACAGTGATTGCAGATGAATGCGACCAGCAGCGCGGGGGAAGCCGCAAAGTCGTCGATCGATACGATACGGCCCTTGTAGTCGGGCAGTCGGAACGCGGGAGCCTTCGTTCCGAGCGGCAGCATGTTCGATTCGGTGGCCATATAAAGAGCGCGAGTGGCGGACGGCGGACCGTGAGGGACGTAGAGTCTGCACGATGATCCCTCTTGGCGCGATCCGTGTATTAAGACGCGGCGGTTCGGGAATTGCGCAAGATTTGCAAACCCTCGGCGAGCACAGATCCCCTTTGCAGTCGAGTCGTGCTCCAATACAGGCTGTTTCGTTTCTGATCTTTCTTCACAGTCCGCTGTACGCCATCCGCCGTTCACTATCATGAATATCATTTCTGAGCATCGCTGCTTCGGCGGCACCCAACGGTTCTATTCGCACGAGTCTCGCGAGTGTCGCACCGAGATGCGTTTCTCCGTCTATATTCCGCCGCAAGCGGCCGATCGCGCGGTGCCGGTGCTCTATTACCTTGCAGGTCTCACCTGCACGGAAGAAACGTTCATGATCAAAGCCGGTGCGCAGCGACTCGCGGCAGAGCTCGGCTTGATGTTGGTGACGCCCGACACGAGTCCGCGCAAAACGCGCTATCCCGGCGACGATGCCAGTTGGGATTTCGGCATCGCGGCAGGCTTTTATGTCGATGCGACCGAAACGCCATGGTCGCAAAGCTACCGCATGTATAGCTACGTGACGAAGGAGCTGCCCGCGCTCGTGCACTCGCTCGGCGTCGGCCGCGACGATCGGCAAGGCATCTTCGGGCACTCGATGGGGGGACACGGTGCGCTGATCTGTGCGCTCAAGAACCGGGACAAGTACCGGTCGGTCTCCGCGTTCGCACCGATCTCCGCGCCGATGCAGTGCCCTTGGGGTGAGAAAGCCTTTACGGGCTATCTCGGCTCGAATCGTGAATCGTGGCGCGCGTACGATGCTTCCGAGCTCATCGCTGCGGAGCGCTATCCCGATACGATCTTGGTCGATCAAGGCACCGCGGATAAGTTTTTAACCGAGCAGTTGAAGCCGGAGCTGCTCGAAGAAGCGTGCCGCAAGTCGGGCACGAAGCTCACGCTGCGCCGACAAGAAGGATACGATCACGGCTACTATTTCATTTCGACGTTCGTTGCCGATCACTTGAAGCATCACGCCGAGCGCTTGAGCTAACAAGAAGCGGCGTTAGGGAATAGTCAGAACGGCCGGTGTGCCGGCTCTGCGCGCTCGCGTCTCGATTCGAGCTCTGGCATCAAATCCGGAAGAACGCCGCGGGCGGGTGCCCTGACTGACCAAGAACCACGAGTCGCGATCCGCTTACACAACACGTGCTTTCATCTCACAAGCTACCGAGCTGGCTGCTGCTTATCGGCGCAATGACCGCAGTCGGGCCGGTCACGATCGACATGTACTTGCCTGGGTTCCCGGCGATCGAGCGCGAGTTCGCGACGCAGGGCGTCGAGAAAACGATGTCTGCCTACTTGATGGGCATCGCGCTCGGCCAGCTTGTCTATGGACCCATCAGCGACCGCTTCGGTCGCAAGCCGCCGCTCTATGCCGGATTCGCGCTCTACGCGCTCGGCTCGCTCGGCTGCGTGATTGCATCGAGCATGGAGATGCTCATGAGCATGCGAGTGCTGCAGGCACTCGGCGCGTGCGGCGGCATGGTGATCGGGCGCGCGATCATTCGCGATCGCTGTGAGCCGCATGAAGCCGCGCGCGCATTCTCGATACTGATGGCGATCGTCTCACTCGGACCGATCCTTGCACCGAGCATGGGCGGCATCGTCGTTACCGTATTCGGGTGGCGCGGCGTGTTCGTCTTCCAAGCGCTGCTTGCCGTGTTGCTCGTGATTGCGATGCATTTCGTTCTTACCGAGACGCGCGATCCGAGCTCGGTGCGGCCGCTCAGCGTCCCTGCGGTCGCGATCGACTATCACACTTTGATCCGCGATCCCGCATTCATCGGCTATACGCTCGCCGGCGCGTTCGGCATGGCCTCGCTCTTTGCCTACGTGACCGGCGCGCCCGCGGTGCTGATCGAGCGCTATGGCTTGTCGCCGCAGCAATTCGGATGGCTGCTCGGCGTCAACGGCTTCGCGTTCATGGCCGCGAGCCGTTTGAATATCGTCGCGCTGCGCAAGAAAACGCCTTCCCAGCTCCTCGCGCGCGCGGTGTGGGTTCCGGCAGGTGTCGGCTTGGCGTTGTGTGCGCTGACGCTCGCGTTCGATGTGCCGCTGTGGCTGTTCGTAGCGTTCCAGCTCAGTTTCTTCGTCGGCGTCGCACGCGTGACGCCGCACGCGGCTGCGCTCGGTCTCGGTCCGTACTCGCACATCGCGGGCGCCGCATCCGCAATGATGGGCGCGCTGCAATCCACGATCCCGATGCTCGTCGGGTTCGTGCTCGCCTACTTCAACGACGGCGAGCCTTCGACTCTTGCGATCCTGATGACGACCGGCGCACTCGGCGGCGGAATTGCCTACGAGTGGGGGCGCAGGCGAGCGCGCTGACGTGCGCGCTCGCGCGGGCTATAGGTCACGAGCACTCTCTGGCTGTAACCTGCAGCCTGTAACCTGTAGTCCGCAAGGCTACGTCCACCCTTCCAGCTTCGTCTCCATCGTGATGTCTGCTTTGAGCAGGCGAGAGATCGGACAGCCGGTCTTCGCGGCTTGCGCAGCCTTCTCGAAATCGGGCGGCGTTGCGCCCGGTACCTTCGCGCGCACTTTCAGATGCACTGCCGTCACGGCGAATCCGTCAGCTTTTTTCTCGAGCGTGACGGTTGCTTCGGTTTGGATCCGCTCGGCCGTTTGTCCCGCGTTGTTGAGCTGCGCGGACAAGGCCATCGAGAAGCAGCCGGCGTGAGCGGCGGCGATGAGCTCTTCGGGATTCGTGCCCTGACCTTCCTCGAAGCGCGTGCTGAAGGAGTACTGCGCATCTGCGAGCACACCGCTCTGCGTCGAAATCGATCCTTTGCCGTCTTTCAAACCGCCGTTCCAAACGGCGGATGCGCTACTTCTCATTGGTGAGGCTCCTGTCGATGTGAGTGAATCTTTGCTAGCGACGTCGCTCGATGCGGGTATCTGTCGTGTAAGGTGTAAGGTGTAAAGTGTGTAGGAAAGCTTGCTTCTGACGTTACACCTCACACGTCGCACCTCACACTTGCTTCGCCTCCACGATCTCGATCGTATGCGTCAGCTCCGCGGTCTTGGCCAGGATGGCGCTGGCAGAGCAATACTTATCCGCCGAGAGCGCGACGGCTCGCTCGACTTTCTTGGGATCGACTCCGCGCCCGGTGACGATGTACTTGAGTGCGATTTTCGTGAAGATTTTGGGATCGGTCTGCGCACGTTCCCCGTCGATCTCGACGACGCAGTCCGTCACCTGCTCGCGCCCGCGTTTCAATATCATCATGACGTCGAACGCCGAGCATCCCCCGAGCCCGAGCAGCAGCATCTCCATGGGGCGAAAGCCCAGATTGCGCCCACCTGCCTCCGGCGCACCATCCATGATCACCGAATGACCCGACCCAGACTCACCGACGAACATGACGTCTTGGATCCATTTGATACGTGTTTTCATTTTAGTGTCATGTGTAAGGTGTAAAGGACGTGTAGTGTGAAGGTGTAAAGTGTAACGTCAGAGGTGCCCGTGATTCCGCAAGCATGCTGGCCTGACACATACACATTACACATTACACGCAGTTGCGCGCGTGCCTGGCACATCGCGCCGCTTCTGGCGTCACACCTTACACTCTACACACCACACGGCGCCGCGCGAGCGCCGCCTAGACGTCCCCAAAACACAAATACTTGATCTCCATATATTCCTCGAGCCCGTACTTCGAGCCT
>JBDZVE010000005.1:26210-28162 GCA_040255535.1 Lysobacterales bacterium
CCCAAAACACAAATACTTGATCTCCATATATTCCTCGAGCCCGTACTTCGAGCCTTCGCGGCCGAAGCCGGATTCCTTGATGCCGCCGAACGGTGCGACTTCCGTGGAGATGATTCCTTCGTTGATGCCGACGATGCCGCACTCGAGCGCTTCGGCGATGCGCCACGCGCGCTTGATGTTCGTGCTGTAGAAGTAGCCGGCGAGCCCGAACTCGCTTGCGTTCGCGAGACGCACGGCTTCTTCATCGGTGTCGAACCGCATGAGCGGCGCCACAGGTCCGAACGTCTCTTCACGCATCGGTAGCATGTCTGTCTTCACGCCGGTGAGGACCGTCGGAACGTAGAACGTTCCAGGCCCATCGACGCGCTTGCCGCCGGTCAGCACCGATGCGCCCTTGCCGAGCGCATCGCTCACATGGGTTTCGACCTTCTGAATGGCGCGATCGTCGATGAGCGGTCCGATCAGCGTGTCGCGCTCGAGGCCATTGCCGACTTTCATCTTCGAAACCACTTCTGCAAGGCGCTCGGCGAAACGATCGTAGATGCCGCGTTGAACGAAGATTCGGTTCGCGCACACGCAAGTTTGTCCTGCATTCCGATATTTCGAAGCGATCGCGCCCTCGACGGCGATCTCGACGTCCGCGTCATCGAATACGATGAACGCCGCATTGCCGCCGAGCTCGAGCGAGAGCTTCTTGAGCGTCGGGGCGCACTGCGCCATCAATGTCTTTCCGACGGCCGTCGAACCCGTGAAGCTCAGTTTGCGTACGAGCGGGTTGCTCGTGAGCGCGCCGCCGATCGTCTTCGCATCGCCGGTGACGACGGAGACGACGCCAGCAGGCACGCCGGCACGCTCGGCGAGCACGCACATCGCGAGCGCCGAGAAAGGCGTGAGTTCCGAGGGCTTGATGACCATCGTGCAGCCGGCTGCGAGAGCAGGCGCTACCTTGCGCGCGATCATCGCCGACGGAAAATTCCACGGCGTAATAGCCGCGCACACGCCGATCGGCTGCTTGAGCACGATGATGCGCTTGTCTGGACCGTGCCCCGGAATGACATCTCCGTAGGCGCGCTTGGCTTCCTCGCCGAACCATTCGAGGAACGCCGCCGCATAGGCAATCTCGCCGCGGCTCTCCGTCAAGGGCTTGCCTTCCTCGACCGTCATGAGCACCGCGAGGTCCTCTTGGTTCGACATCATCAAATCGAACCACTTGCGCAGGATTTGCGCCCGCTCCTTCGCAGTGCGCGCACGCCAGTCGGGCAGTGCCTGGTGAGCCGCTTCGATCGCGCGCTTCGTCTCGAGCGCGCCTAGATTCGGCACGGTGCCGATGACCTCGCCGGTCGCCGGGTTGACGACCTCCTTGACGCGCCCTTCGGCCCCGTCCTGCCAGCGCCCTCCGATGAAGGCTTGCTGTTTGAACAGCGCATGATCTTTGATCGGCAGTCGAATTGGACGGGCGGCACTCATGCGCGATCCTCGTGTGGATGGAAGGCGGCGGCGGGACGCGACTCGCTTCAGCCGCGCCTCATTTCACCAATCGCTCAATCGTCGATGAGTTCCTGTCCAGGAAACAGCGTTTCGTTGAAGCCGAAATTTCTCAGGTCGCGTATCCGCATCGGATAGAGAATGCCGAGCAAATGATCGACTTCATGTTGCACGACGCGCGCATGAAACCCGCTCACCGTGCGATCGATCGGTCGGCCGTATGGATCGAACCCGCGATAGCGCAGCCGCGCATACCGCGGCACGAGACCGCGCATGCCCGGCACGGACAAACATCCTTCCCAACCGTCTTCCATGGCATCGTCGAGCGCCTCGAGCGTGGGATTGATGAGCTCGGTATACGGCACCGACTCCGCGTCGGGATAACGCGGGTTCTTGCCGACACCGAAAATGACGACCTGCTGCGATACGCCGATCTGCGGTGCCGCCAGCCCCGCGCCGTTGAGCGC
>JBDZVE010000005.1:28262-40779 GCA_040255535.1 Lysobacterales bacterium
CCCCACATCATCATCCTGGCTGCGGGTGCTTCGAGCCGGCTCGGCGAGCCCAAGCAGCTCGTTAAGCTCGGCGGGCGGCCGGCATTGCACAGGGTCATCTCCAGTGCGTCGCAGATCGCGGGGCAGGACGTGACCGTGGTGCTCGGCGCCAAGGCGAAGGAGATGACGCATTTGCTCAATCGAACATCGGCGTCCTGGGTCGTCAACCGAGAGTGGGAGCAGGGCTTGTCCTCGTCGATTCGCGCGGGGCTCGCGGCGCTCCCCGCCGGTTGCGAGGCGGTGCTCGTCCTGCTCGGCGATCAGATTGCCGTGACGGCGGAGGATCTCCGCCGTCTCATCGACGCTTGGAAAACCAACAAAGACGCGATCGCTGCGAGCGTGTACGACGGCCGCACCGGCGTACCGGCCATCTTTCCGCACGCTTACTTCTCGGAGCTCGCAGAGCTGCGAGGCGACACGGGCGCAAGAGCGATCTTGGAGCGCAATCGCGACTGGCTCACTCGAGTGACGATGCCGAGCGCGGCGATCGACTTGGACTCGCCCGAGCAACTCGCGGAGCTCACGCAACGATTCTCCGATCGATTCAAAGAATAGAGGAGCTGAATTCGCATGCGCCTGATCGTACTGCTCGTCTTGATCGCAATCGTTGTCGCCGTCATTTGGATGAGAATGCAGCGCAAGTGAGCGCGGAAAGCGGGCAATCGCGCTGGTCGTCTTCCACACGCCATGCGGCGCCTCAGAGCCATGTACCACTGGGAGAGCAAGAGGAATTTCTCGCGGCGACGCGGCGGAAGGAAATCACCGAGCAAGCCCTGACTTCGTACGCCGGCCTAGCGATGCGTGAAGGGAGAAGTACGCCCGGCGCGACGAAAACGATTGCTTCCAACCACGTTTAAATGTGGGCGGAGCGCGAACGACTAGAGCAGCGCTCAAGCCGATTTATCTTTCCTTCTTCGCCGTGCCGCCGCGTCGCCGCGAGAAATTCATCTTTCTCAGTGAATCTTCCGGTTCTTTCCTTGGCGAGCATTGCGTGAGATCTTCATCGGAGACCAACAGGGAACGGAGCTGTCATCCTTTCCGTACACGTCATTTGGAAACTATCCGCTGCCCAGAGCCGTTAACGGTCGTACATTCGCCGCACCGCGGCGACGACCTAACGAGGTTCAACATGGGTCCGTTGATCGAATTCTTCAGCGAATATTTGGTGCCGCTGCTGATCCTGATCGCGCTCGCGGTCGCGTTGACGATCTACGTCTTTCGCCGTCGCAAGTTCGACAGCGGCTATCGCAAAGGCAGCGCTGCCGATCCGCGCGAAGTGCGTCGGCAGAATCCGCCCGACGAATGGAGCCGCAGCCACTAGGCCGGCATCAGATCCTCGCCTAACGCCTCCCTGTTCCGCCGCGTTCGGCCATACCGATATTGTCCCGGTGCGACATTCCTGCGTCGTCGGAACGCCTTAGCGAACGCAGTCTCCGAGATGTAGCCCACACGGCCCGCGATCCTCGACACGGGCTCCATCGATTCGCGCAAGAGCTTTGCCGCGAGATCCATGCGCCAGCGAGTGACGTAAGCGAGCGGCGGCTCGCCCACGAGCTCCGTGAAGCGCTTCGCGAATGCCGCACGAGACATTGCCACGGATCGCGCGAGCGATTCGACGGTCCACGGGGCTTGCGGAGAGTCGTGAATCAGCGCGAGTGCCTTGCGAATTTGCGGGTCGCGCAGCGCGCCGAGCCATCCGCCGCTGCCTTCCGGCTGCTCGCGCAGCCAGGCGCGCAAGATATAGACGAACAAGGCATCGATGAGCCGCGGCACGACGAGCTCGCTGCCAGCGTCACGCTTCGCGATCTCCTGACCGATGAGACGCAACAGCATCTCGAGCTCGCTGTCGCTCTGCGTTTGATCCGCGGGCAAGCGGACGATCGGGGGCAACAACGAAAGCAAAGGATGCGCCGCCTCTTCCGAGAGCTCGTAGCCGGCACACTGAAGCACGGTCGGCTCGACCGCGACATCAGCGACGCCGCGACGCGGCGGTACGACTCCGCCTTGCGAGCGCGCGAGCGCTTGTTGCTGCGGCTCCAGATCGCGCATCTCGCGGTCCGACGAAAGCGAATGCGCTTCGCCGGTCGCGAGCAGCACGACATCGCCCGCATTCAATCGAATGACCTCGTGATCGCCGCGCTTCAACCAGCAGCTACCGCGCTTCACGATGTGAACCGCAGCACCCGGCCGAGCCTCGACATGGATTCCCCATGGCGCGATGAACTCGCGCGACCCGAGCACATGTGTCGCAAGGTTCGTGACTTTGAGTACGTTCGACAGTACATCCATCAGCGCATCCCCTCGTAATCTCGCGGATGAGCCTACCCGCACGTCGCTTTGCGCTCCAGCGTACATAGACGCTCGACATGGAATTTGACTGTTTCGAGCAGTTCACGAATGCCTGACGCGCAGCGATGGACGACCTGCGCGGAAATCGAGCGTCACGGATCTGTCGCGAGCTCGCGTCCGGCATTTAGCTTTCTGCGGCACCGATTAACCGGATACAAGGAGTCTGCTATGAAGCTCTATTTCTCTCCCGGAACCTGCTCGCTGTCGCCGCATATCGTGCTGCGCGAGGCCGAGCTCGAATTTGAGACCGAGAAGGTCGATCTGAAGATGCATGCGACGAGCTCGGGCGCGGCGCTCGCGAGCGTGCACGGGAAGAACTACGTTCCGATCCTGGAGCTCGATAGCGGGGAGTTGTTGACGGAAGGGCCCGTCATCGTCCAGTACTTAGCCGATCAGAAGCCCGAAGCCGAATTGATACCGCGTGTAGGTACGATGGAGCGCTATCGGGTGCTCGAGTGGCTGAACTACACGACGAGCGAGCTGCACAAAACCTTCTACCCATTGTTCCACCCGGAGCTGCCGATCGACGATTGGCGCGCAGCCTCGCGTGCGAAAATCGCCCGCACGTTCGGATGGGTCGATGGCCAGCTCGGCGAACGCAGCTATCTGGTGGGCGAGCGCTTCACCGTCGCGGATGCCTACCTCTTCACTGTCGTGAACTGGGCGAATGCGGTCGAGATCGATCTCGAGCAATGGCCTTCGCTCGCGCGCTACCAGGCACGCATCGCCGCCCGTCCGCGCGTTCGCGAGACGCTGCAGGCCGAGGGGCTCAAGATCAAACAGGCCGCTTGAGAGATACGTTGTTTTGACGATTGCCTACGGTTGACGGTCAGCATGTCTCGTCTGGCCGTTAACCTGCCGGCAATTCCGTTTAGCCCGAGCTTTTCACGCCGACGGATTCGAGCGCCTCGATCAACATGGATGCCGTGTAGGGCTTTACGAGTACCCCAATCCGCTGATCGTGCGCGAAGCGATCTCGAATCTCGCGTTCGCTGCGTCCACTTGCGATCAAAATCGGCACGTCCGCCCTGAGCGCGCGCAGCTCGGCTGCGAGCTCATCCCCGGAGCGATCGGGCAAGCCGAGGTCGATGATCACGGCCACAAGCTCCTCGCCAAATTGGCTGAACGAGCGCAGCGCCTCGGCCGCCGAGCCTGCCTGCTCGACCTGGAATAGGGCGTCTTCGAGCGCATCGACTGCAAACATGCGCACGAGGAGTTCGTCTTCCACTATCAGAATTCGCATAGCTGCGTCCGCTGGTGCTCCGAGCCGCATACTAAGTCAATGCATGATCGCCTGTCCGCCCGCGTGCGGCAGCGTGCGGGGTTCAGGGTTTCGCCGAGCCGGGGCTTGCTGGTTGAGATCAGCCATTTTAGGGCGGCGTCGCTGTCGGGCTGCCGCAATCCTGCAGGTAAGATGCTTACAAATAATGCTTCGCACCGGGAACTCTTCAGTTCCGCCGAGCATTGCGCGCATCTACGATGATTCCCGTGGAAACCTTGCATCAGGGCCGGCGCTGTCACGGCCCTATTTGATCGACGCAGCATGACTCCGAAGCCGACACCGCCTGGCACTCGTACCCTGCGCGTGCTCATCGTCGAAGATGAGGCACTGATCAGCCTTCACCTCCAGGGTGTCCTGCGCGATCTCGGTCACTCCGTAAGCGGAATCGCCCCTTCGTTGCGGACTGCGTTGGCCGTCGCGGCGGGAACGCCGAGCGATCTCGCCATCGTGGACGTCGGCCTCGTCGGCGACGGAGGCGACGGCATCGATACGGCGGCTGCGCTTCTCGAGCGGCACGGCGTTCCATCCTTGCTGATGACGGGTGCATCGTTCGATGAGTTCGCGGACCGCATCGAGCACGCTAAACCGGTAGGGCTACTGACGAAGCCGTACACCGAAGAAGATGTCGCGAAGGCCCTAGGCAGTGCGATCGAGCGGCTTTCGATCGGCGCGCGCGCCTGACGCATCGGCGAAGGTGGATCGTCGAGCGGCGGATTTCCGCAACGTGTAGAGTGCCTGCCCTTTTCCCTGACTGGATTGGACATGCCCTTTACCGCGCTCGGCCTCATTCCTGAGCTCACCCGCGCCCTCGCCGAGCGAGGCTACACAGAGCCGACACCGATCCAAGAACGCGTCATTCCAGCGATTCTTGCCGGGCGCGACATTCTCGCGGGGGCGCAAACGGGCACGGGGAAAACCGCGGGGTTTACCCTGCCGATTCTCCAGCGACTGCACGCCGAGCCCGGCGCGAGGGATCCGCGCGCGCTCATCCTCGTGCCGACGCGCGAGCTTGCCGCACAAGTCGCCGAGAGCGTGAAGAATTACGGTGCGCACCTGCGGCTGCGCACGCTCGTGGTGTTCGGCGGCGTGAGCATCAATCCGCAGCTCGATGCGCTGAGGCGCGGCGCCGATATTCTGGTCGCGACCCCCGGCCGTCTCCTCGATCTCGCACGACAGCAGGGTGTCGATCTCGCGCGTGTGCATACGTTCGTGCTGGATGAAGCCGATCGTATGCTGGACATGGGGTTCATTGCCGATATCAAGCGCGTCATCAAGCTTCTTCCGCCGCGCCGACAGAACCTCATGTTCTCGGCGACGTACTCGGACGACATTCGCCGTCTTGCGCAGACGCTCTTGCACGAACCGGCCGAGATCGAGGTGGCGCGCCGAAACGCCGCGGTGGAAACGGTCGATCAGCGCGTCTACGGGATCGCGAAGGAGCAGAAGCGGGCGCTGCTCTCGCACTTGATCAGCGAAGGCGGGTGGAGTCAGGTCCTGATTTTCACGCGCACGAAGCACGGCGCGAATCGATTGGCGAAGCAGCTTCAGCAAGAAGGCATCGAAGCGGCCGCCATTCACGGCAACAAGAGTCAGTCGGCGCGCACACAGGCGCTGGCGGCATTCAAGCAGGCGAAGATCAAGGCCCTGGTCGCAACTGAAGTCGCATCGCGCGGTCTCGACATCAAAGAGCTGCCGCACGTCGTGAACTACGAGCTGCCCAACGTTCCCGAAGACTACGTGCATCGCATCGGAAGAACGGGTCGTGCGGGTGCGAGCGGGCATGCGATCTCGCTCGTCGCTCCCGAGGAAGCAGGGCTCCTCAAGGACATCGAGAAGCTCCTGCGCAGGTCGATTCCGCGAGCGCCCGTACCGAGCTTCAAAGCCGCGCCGCCACCGCTACGCGTCGAGCATACTGCGCACGCCGATACTGACCGCCGGTCTCGGCCCGGGCGGCGAGAGCCTGAGCGGCCTATGCAAGAACGCGGCGCGCGGCCGCGACATCGGCATGCCGCTCCGAGATCGCCCGAACAGGCGCAAGGCGCTCCGCGCCGTCATTCTGCACAGACCGCCTCGAACGGAAGGCATCGAGACGGACAGCGATCGCATCGGAGACGCGGTCGACCGCGTTGAGATCGCCGCAAGGTATCGATTGCGCCATCGATCGCGTCTTTGGCGGGCTACTCCTCGCTCGTCTCTTCCGCTTCTCGAACTTCGATTGGGCTCACGCTCCACGAGAGTCCGGCCGCCGGCGCGAAGCCGCCTGTCGCGTAGATGGTATTGCCTCCCTCCACTCCTTGAGCGCGCATCAACTCCATGGACGCACGTTGCATCTCGCGCTCACGTGCGAAGATCTGCTCGAGCTGATCGAGCTGCTGCGAGGTCAGGCTGGATTGCAGCGCGCTTAGCACCCGTTCATGCGAGCGCTCCTGCTTTTGCAGCCAGTCCGTCCCGTCCGCGGTTGGAAACGGGCGGAAACCAAGCTGCACGCTGCCCGTGTTCGCGTTGCCGTTGATCTGTCCGTCCATCTGCCGCTGCTGCTCCTCGACGAGCGCATTGAGCACTGCCTTCGATTGTTCGGCATTGAGCGGTGCGCCTGCGAGCGCCAACTGCGATTGCATCGCTGCGACTCGATAACGTTGACCGACCGTTTGTTGATACTCCGTCCATTTCTCTCGCACACCGGGACCGAACTGCGCGTCGATCTCCTGCTGATAGCGCTGTTGTCGCTGCGCGATCGCGTCCTGCGCTTTCTTCATCGCATCGGGATCGCTCGGATCCCAGATCATCGTCTCGGAGGCTTTCGCCATCTCCTCTACTTGCTGCTGCGAGAGAACATCCAAGAAGCGGCTGTATTCGGCCGCGGAGAGCCCGAGCGCTTCCTCGAGGCCCGGATATCTCGCCTCCATGTGCGTACGCTGTTGCTTGCGCATCGCTTCCAGATACTTCGGATCCTTCATGAGCTCGCGCTGACGGGCGAAGCGCTCTTTCATCTGCGCCCTTAAGTCCGGCGGCTCGACGCTCGAGCGGCTTTCGCTCGCGGTCGGAATGCTCGCGGTCGTGCTGGGCGCGGGCTCGCCTTCCGCGACGGAACCGGTAAAGGGCGAGAAGGGCGATGTCTGCTGCGCAACCGCCACGCTTGCTGCCTGCGTGCGCTCCGCGGCGCTGCGTTCGAGCTCCGTAATGCGAGTCTGCAGCGCGTCGCTGTGTGCGCGTTCCTCCCGCAGTTCGTTCACGAGGTGCATGCAGGCGAACGAGGCGGCTGCGGTCGTGAGCACGAGCACGATGACGAGCTTATTCATGGTTCCTCCTGCCTCCCCGGCGCATGGCGCCCGCCCAGTTTATTCGTTCTTCTTTGCGATCTCCTCCCGCAACTCGAGCAGCTTGCGCTTCACGATCGCCGCGTTCTCAGGTCCCATGCGAATAAGCAACTTTTGACCCGCGGAGCGGCTCTCGAGCGAGGGATCGGCATACTCGTAAAACATGCCCGGTTGCGTAAGCTCGATCGGGCCGCGCACATCCGGGGTTTCGAGAAGATGATCGATGACTTCGACGAGCCGATCGTTGAAGTAGCCGTCGGGATAGCCGAGATCGACATAGGCTTGTTGGAATAACGGATAGTAGCGGCGGTAAAGCGCGGCGAGCTGCGCGGTGTCGGCCTTCCCGAGCAGACCGATCAGCGGCGAATAGCGAGCGAAGTTCTTCTCATCCAATGTGATCACCGGGCCCGACTCGACGAGGAACTGCCCGCTCATCGGCTTTAACGGCCACATCTGCACGGCCGTCTTCTTGCGCGGCAAGTTGTCGATCGTCACGACCGCGTGGCGGATGATGTCTTTCGGAACGAGATACTGCTCGATGGCATCCCCGAAGGTTTGCGCAAGCGATTCCTGTAGGGGTCGATCGCTTTCCTCGAGCGCGGGCAGCGGCTCCTCCGGTTCTGCGGCCGTCTCGAGCGGGTGCTGGATCGCCGGTTCTTCCGTTACGGCTTCCGGTGCCGCTTCCGCCTGCGGCTCGGGCGCCGGCTCCTTCTGTCTATAGCCGAAGTAGAGCGCTGCACCGAGCGCGAGAGCGACTGCGACCGGAATCGCGTACCAGATCCATTTCTTCGCTTCTTCGTTCACAACAATCCCCCGGGTAGTTCGTGAGCGCTTCGGTCGACATTGCAGGCGTCTTAGGATGGTCCCGACCCCGTCGCGACGCAAGTCGGCCGATGCGTTGCTCGCGATGAGATCGGCACCTTCTACGTCCCTGTAGATTGCACATCGAGCGCAGCGTGCTGCTATTCGGAGACATCCGATAACGCGCTCGAGTTCCAAGGTCTACGCGACCGCGTCTCGCATCGCGGGCGAGCTTCGGAATGACAGGGCAGCCTTTTTCGGCATCCTGGTAGACAATACTCATCTTCCGCAATGGCGCATCAAATGGGGGCGGCTCTCGTGCATCTCGGTCGTTGCAGCTATCGCAAGCGCGATACCGCCACACGCGTTGCGCTCGTGTCGACCGCGATCTTCGGTGCGTTCGCCGCGCTGTCCGCATCCGGCGCACCGCTTATCCTCGAGGAGTGTCGTCTCGAAAGCGGCAGCGGCAGCGTGGCCGCGCGCTGCGGCACGCTCGACGTCCCCGAAAATCGCGCGATTGCCGGTGGAAAGAACGTGAGCTTGCACGTTGCGGTCGTGCCCGCGCTCAGGACAGAAGCCGAGCCCGATGCGTTGTTCGTGCTGAGCGGCGGGCCGGGCCAAGCGGCGAGCGATTTCTACGTAGCGATGGCGCCTGCGTTCGCGCGCATTCGACGCGATCGCGACATCGTGATTCTCGATCAGCGCGGAACCGGACGTTCGAACAAACTGAATTGTCCATTGCCCGGCGACGCCGATCTGACCGAAGTCGATCCCGCGCGCATGCAGCAGTACGCGCAGCAATGCCTCGCGTCGCTCTCGGGCGATCCTCGCTTTTATACGACGAGCGTTGCCGTGCGCGATCTCGAGGATGTGCGTGCGGCGCTCGGCTACGAACAGCTCGATCTATACGGCGTCTCCTATGGCACTCGCGTCGCACAACACTACCTGAAGCGCTATCCGACGCGCGTTCGTGCGATGGTGTTAGATGGCGTCGTGCCGCCGCAGCTCGCGTTGGGGCCGAAGATACCGATCGAAGCGCAGCGGGCGCTCGATGCGCTGTTCGATCGATGCGAGAAGAGCGCTGCATGCAACGAAGCCTTTCCGGCCGTGCGCGAAGAATTCGACGCGCTCAAGCGGCGTTTACGAGAGGCGCCGCTCGAGCTCGTGCTCGCAGATCCATTGACCGCGGCGCCGCTCGAGGTGCGTTTCGGAAGCGCCGAGTTGAACGGTGCGGTCCGACTGCTCAGCTACAACGACGAGGCAGCCTCGACGTTGCCGCTCTTGATCCACGAGGCGCAGGTTGCGGGTCGGCCGCAAGCGTTTGCCGCGCAGTACGAAATCGTCAAGCGCGACATGGAGGATCAGCTCGCGTACGGCATGCATTTCAGCGTCGTCTGCAGCGAAGATGCGCCGCGCTGGGCGGCCGAGGGAGTCTCGGCGGAGGCGCTCGCGGCCACGTATATCGGACCCGATTTCATGGCGGCGATGAAAGCGATCTGCGAGGTCTGGCCGCGAGGTCCGGTGGACGAGAATTTTTCGGCGCCGCTTCGCAGCGACGTTCCGGTGCTCGTGTTGTCCGGCGAGAACGACCCGGTCACGCCGCCCGCTTACGGTGCCCAAATTCTCGCCGGGCTTCCGCACAGCCTGCATGTGGTTCTCTCCGGTCAGGGTCATGGGCAGCTCGCGATCGGCTGCGTGCCTTGGCTCGTCGCGCGGTTCATCTCGAACGCCTCGGTGGACGCGCTCGGCGAGGAATGCACGAAGGCGGTCGCGGCAACGCCATTCATGATCTCGAGCACGGGCCCCGCGCCATGATTGCAGTCGAGAACGTGAGCCGCTCGTTCGGCAGAGTGAGAGCGCTGGACCGCGTCTCATTCACTGCAACGGACGGGCGGATCACGGGCCTGCTCGGCCATAACGGTGCGGGCAAGTCGACGACCCTGCGCATCTTGAGCACGGTGCTGCGCGCGGATTCGGGCCGCGCACTCGTGGACGGCCATGATTGCGCTCGCGCTTCGCTCGCGGTGCGCCGTTCGTTGGGCGTACTACCGCACGCAGGCGGGTTGTACGCGACGCTGACGGGGCGGGAGAACATCCGCTATTACGGTCGGCTTCATGGCATGCGCCGCGATGAGCTCGAGAGTGCGATTGCCGGGCTCGTCGAGCGGCTCGGGCTCCTTGCCGTGATAGATCGGCGCGCCAAGGGCTATTCGCAAGGCGAGCGCCTGAAAGTCGCGCTGGCGCGGGCGCTCATCCATCGCCCAAGCACGATCATCTTGGACGAGCCGACGAACGGACTCGACGTGAATGCCGTGCGTATGCTGCGCGAGCTCCTGCGCGAGCTGCGCGCGTCGGGCAGATGCATTCTGTTCTCGAGCCATGTCATGCAGGAAGTCGCTGCGCTCTGCGACGACATCGTCATCATCTCGGGCGGACGCGTCGTCGTCAGCGGCACGCCGGACGAGATTCTCGAGCATACGGGCGCGGCCGATCTCGAAGAAGCGTTCGTGCGTGCAGCGGATGCGGAGCGCGCCGAATGACGAGCGCCGTCGCGACCGTGTTCCGCAAGGAGGTGCTCGAGAACATTCGCGATCATCGCGTGATCCTGTCCGCCTTCTTCTTCGGCGTCTTGCTCGCGCCGCTCATCTTCGCCGTGACTGCGACGATCACTTCCAAGCGCATCGCTCAGACACAGGAGGAGCCGCTCGAGATTTCGGTGTCCGGCGCGGAGCGTGCGCCGAATCTAGTCGCGTTCCTAAAAGAAAATGGCGCCGCTCCGAAGCAAGTCGAGCTGTCCGCCGACGAAGCGATGCGCGCCGTGCGCGACGGGGGCGTCGATCTCGTGTTGATCATTCCCGAGGACTATTCAGCGCGCTTGCGCGCGGGAGAGCCCGCGCCGATCGAGCTCGTCGTCGACAGTGCAAATGCGCAGACGAGGGGGAATGCCGAGCGCGCGCGCCGGCTGCTCGAGGGGTACGGCCGTCAGCTCGCAACGCTGCGTCTGCTCGTGCGAGGGATCGATCCCGCCGTGATCCGGCCGCTGGCAGTGCAGACGTTGGATGTCGCGACGCCCGCCGGACGGGCGGCGCTGTTTCTGGGAATGCTGACGTATTTCTGTTTCATGTCGATGCTGGTCGGCGGCTTTTATCTCGCGATCGATACGACCGCGGGCGAGCGCGAGCGGGGCTCGCTCGAGCCGCTGCTCTCCTTGCCGGTCGGCCGGGGCGCGTTGATCGTCGGCAAGATGCTCGCGACCTCCGCATTCATGGCGATGTCGTTGCTGCTCACGCTCCTGACCTTCGGCATCGTCTTGCGCTTCATACCGCTCGAGCGCTTCGGCATGTCCGCGAACTTCGGTTGGGAAGTCGTGGCCGGCATCTTCGGTGTGATGGTCGCCTTCGTGCCGCTCGGCGCGGCGCTGATGACGGTCGTCGCTTCGTTCACGCGCAGCAACCGCGAAGCGCAGTCGTGGCTCTCCGTCGTGCTGTTCGTTCCGCTCGCGCCGATTCTTTACGCGCAGTTGAGCGGCACGAAGGCGAGCGCGCCGCTCATGTTCGTGCCGAGCTTGAGCCAGCATCTCCTCGGGACGAATCTCCTGCGCGGCGATCCGATTCCTCCAATGCATGTCGTGATCTCTGCGGGAACGACGCTTGCGCTCGGCCTCTTGCTCGCGCTGCTCGCGATTCGCCTGTATCGGCGCGAAGCTATCCTTGGCTAGAACTTGCGCGATCGATACCGACAACAATAACGACGCAAAGGCATGCCGGAGATCTCGCTCGATCTGATCCTCGTCCTCATCGCCGCCTTCGGCGCGGGACTGATCGATGCCATGGTGGGCGGCGGCGGGCTCGTGCAGCTGCCTGCTTTGTTTGCGTTCTATACCAACGTTGCGCCTCCGGTGTTGCTCGGCACGAGCAAGCTCGCCGGGATCTTCGGCACGGCGAGCGCCGTGTGGCGCTACGCCATGCGCGTCACGATTCCTTGGCGTGCACTCGCGCCGCTTGCGCTATACGTGCTCGTGGCGTCCCTTGGCGGTGCGATCCTCGCGACGCGCGTCGCGCCCGCGGTTTTCCGTCCGCTCGTGCCGCTGATGCTCGGCGCGGTTCTCATCTATACGGTGTGGCGCAAGGATCTCGGTACGGGGCACGCGCCGAGGGCGTTCAGCGGCCGTCATCATGTCATCGGTGCGTTCGCGATCATTGCAATCGGTTTCTACGACGGCTTCTTCGGACCCGGCACAGGGAGTTTTCTCATGCTCGTGTTCGTGCGGTGTTACGGTTTCGACTTCTTGCATGCGGGGGCGGCTGCGCGCGTGCTCAATGTCGCAACGAATGCCGCGGCGCTTCTCTACTTCGCTTCCCGTGGGTTCATGCTGTGGCACATCGGTGCGGCGATGGCGGTGTGCAACGTCGCCGGCTCGATCGCCGGCACACGCCTCGCGCTTCGTGGCGGCAGCGTACTCGTGCGTAAAGTGTTCATCGCTGTCGTGTCATTGCTCATCATGAGGACGGCCTGGGTGGCGTTCGTGGAATGAGACGAGGGGAGCACGGTAGACGGGAAGTTGGGAGGCGAGAACGGAATCTACGAGACCAATATTGATCCGACCTGCGGGCGGGCACCAAAGTTGTCTAATGCGTATTGCAGTCGGCTGGAGAGAACGTTTAGCGTCCCGACTCCCGACTCCCGACTCCCGACTCCCGACTCCCGACTCCCGACTCCCGACTCCCGA
>JBDZVE010000005.1:40879-76795 GCA_040255535.1 Lysobacterales bacterium
TCCCGACTCCCGACTCCCGACTCCCGACTCCCGACTCCCGACTCCCGACTCCCGACCATGCTCAAAGACAAAACGCTCTTCATCACCGGCGCCTCTCGAGGCATTGGTCTTGCCATTGCGAAGCGCGCTGCACGTGACGGCGCGAACATCGCGATTGCCTCGAAGACGGACCGGCCACACCCGAAGTTGCCGGGCACGATTCACACGGCCGCGGAGGAGGTCGAAGCGGCGGGCGGCAAGGCGCTCGCGATCCAACTCGACATCCGCGACGAAGAGGCGGTTGCCGCCGCGATGAAGAGGTGTGCCGAGCACTTCGGCGGGATCGACATTCTGGTGAACAATGCGAGCGCAATCTTTCTCGGCAACACGGCCGAAACGCCGATCAAACGTTTCGATCTGATGTTCGGCGTCAACGTTCGCGGTACTTTCGTGTGCTCACAGGCGGCGTTGCCGTACCTCACGCAATCCGCGCGGCAAGGCCGCAACCCTCATGTCCTGAATCTCTCGCCGCCGCTCAACATGAAGCCGCGCTGGTTTGCGCATCATGCGGCGTACACGATGGCGAAGTACGGTATGAGCATGTGCGTGCTCGGCATGGCCGAAGAGTTTCGCCCGCTCGGCATCGGCGTAAACGCGCTTTGGCCGCGCACCGTGATCGCGACCGCTGCGCTGAACGTGATTCCGATCGCCGATTCGAAGCGGGGCCGCAAACCCGAGATCGTGGCGGATGCCGCGCATGCGATTCTGAGCCGCGACCCGCGTACTTGCACGGGCAACTTCTTCATCGACGACGAAGTGCTGCGGGAGAGCGGCGTGACCGATCTGGATCAATACGCCGTCACGCCGGGCAACAAGGAGTTCTTGCCGGATTTCTTCCTGGACTAAAGAACGAAGAAAGATCTCTCGCAAAGCCCGCAAAGCTCGCCAAGGTAGGAATGAGAAGGATCTTTTAGGTCGGAATTTATTCCGACACTTTCTTGTTCCAAGGGTGTCTTAATCCCCGGCCTTTGCGAGATCTTCTTCTCTCCCATTGCGTCAGTGCGATCGCAACTCCGCTTCGATCTTCGGCCACAACGCCGGCCACGCCTCCAGCCAACAGCACACGTGCGAGTGCTCATCGAGCACCCACTGTTCCGCGTTCGGATAGCGTTCGAAGTAGGCGGCCGTCGTTTCGGGCGGCACGACCTGATCGCGGGCACCCTCAATGTGGATCTCTCGCCACGGATGCGCATGCGTACTGCGCGCGGGGTTGAGAGACCCCGTGAGCGGCAAGTACCGGTGATGCGCGGTCCAGGCATCGATGTCCAGATTCGCTGCGATCGTGATCACGGCCGCGACGTGTTCCAGGCGCTCCGCAATCAACACCGCCAACGTCCCTCCACCGCTGTGCCCGACGATGATCGTCTCGCTCGCATCCGAACGCCGTACGAGCTCGCGAATCGTCTGCGCCATGACTTCGACGATCTCTTCCGAGTAGCGTCCGCTCGTCCAGAGATCAGGTGTGCAGCGCGCGCTCCTTACGCCCTGATAACAGGGTCGACCGACATACGCGGCCGGCCGCGGCGTGCGCGTGAGGAGCTCGAGCGCCAGGGGGTTCGCGGTGGTCGGATCGAGATTCGGCTCGATTCCAGCGTGCCAGGGGCGGCCGTCGCCTTCCAGAAAGATCAGCAGCGGCCGATTCGGCTCGATTGCCGAGGTCATGTATACAGAAGAGCGCAAGCCATCGAACTCGAGGACCCGGTGCTCGAGTGAGGCCGCCTGCGCCAACGCATCGATGCGTTCGCTGTTCGAGCTGCAGCCGAGGACGATCAGGCAGGTGAGCAGCGCGGGCAATCGATGCATGAGGGGATGAGTAGCCCTGTGAGAAGGAAAACCCGGCGGAAACGCCGCAATGTCGTGAAACCCGGTCCGACGGCCGATACAGGAAGGTCCAGATTGCGAGGGCCGAATGTAAAGAAATTCGACTCCGCCCGTTTGTACCGTTGCTCCTTGCGCGTCGAAGCTGTTAGATAACCGCGTCGGAACAAAAGATCCATAGGGACCGAAGATCACGTCCTCCGACGATTACAACATCAAGCCAGGCCGCATCTCTGCGGCAAGTCATGGGAGAGCGGGAAATGGGTTCGCACGGGCGCCGCGGGATCGGGAAGCTTTCAGCCGCGATAGTGGCCTTTGTCGGTGCGTTGCTTGCGCATGAGGCGAACGCAACACCGCCGGCCGTGAATCAGGGCGCGCAGGTCGCCGTCCGAATTCCTGAATTCGATGCTCCCGTCATCGTGAATCTACGGCAGCTCGGTGCGATCTCGGGCAGCGCACCTTTGATCGTCGACGAGCAGAGGATCGCCGTTCTATTGAATGGCGAGACGACGGGAGCGCTCAGTGCGAGCGTTTATCGCGGCGCGGGGCCGGGCGCGGTGTGTGTCGCGATTCAGAACCTGGATTACACCTTCGGTCCCGACGATTTGATCGAGCTCGAGCTCTCGCTCAGCAGCCTGAGCAATCCGCAGCCGACGGCGCCTGCGCGCGTGCAACTGACAGGCAGTGCAGGTCCCGAGGTCAATCTGGAGGATCCGGCGCAGGAGCTTGCATGCAGCGATCCGAACGCCCGTCCGATCGCCAATGCGGGCCAGAACGTTACGATTACCGATACCGGCGAGCCCGGCGAAGCCGTGACCCTCGACGGCTCCGGCAGCAGCGACCCAAATCCCGACAACTTGCTTACGTACGTTTGGACTGGCGCGAACGTGCGGCTTGAAGGTCAAACGGTGACGACGCCGCTGCTGCCGCCCGGCACGTACACCTTCTCGCTGACCGTAACGGATGACTCCGGCGATCCGGAAACGAATACGAGCGATCCGGCGACAGTGACGGTGACGATCGTGGCGGACACCTCGACGCAGCTGCCGACCGCGAATGCAGGCGCCGATGCAACCGTCGCGGACAGCGATGGTGAGGCCGGCGAGATCGTGACACTCGATGGCACTGCCTCGTCCAGTCCGACCGGCGAGGCGCTCACCTATCAATGGTCGTTGCAGGGGGATCCGGTTGTCTCGCTCGGAACCGGTGCGACATTGAGCGTGCGTCTGCCCGATGGCGTGAACACGGTGATGCTGCGGGTGGAGGATCAGAGCGGCAATGCCGCAACCGATATCGTCGTCGTGACCGTCGCAGCACCCGCACAACGCGTATCGCTCGCCGAACTGCCGAATCTCACGCCGAACAAGCTCAAGATGGCGCGCGCGCTCGATCGTATCTGCGAGACCCTCAGCGAGATGCAGGAGAGCGAAGCCTCGCTCACGCCCGAGCAACGCGCATTGAGCGAGCGATGCAACGGCCTTTACTTCGACAACACGGCCGCGAATCAGTCGCAAGCGCTCGACGCGCTCGGCGCGGAAGACTTCACGGCGGCTCGCACACAGACATTGATGTTCTCGAACACGTTCCATGCGAACGTGATGGATCGTCTCGTCGCGCTGCGCGGCGGCGCCCGCGGGCTCAGCCTCGCGGGGCTCAACATCATGGTCGACGGTCGACTCGTACCGCTCGCGCAGATACAGGAAATGGTGAAGGATCTCCTCGGCGGCGGCGCGAGCAGCGATGCCGACGAAGCGGGCGGGTTGTTCGACGACAAGCTCGGCGTTTGGATCCGCGGCAATTACAGCATGGGCGAGAAAGACCGATCGGCCTCGAGCCCGCGCTTCGAAGCGGATCAATGGGCACTGACCGGCGGCATCGACTATCGTCTGTCGGAACGCTCGGTCGTCGGCGTCTCGCTGGCGTACGGACAGGCGGAAATCGATTTCGATCCTTCCGGCGAAGGTTCGCTCGATACGGCATCGTGGGCCGCATCGCTCTACGGCTCCGTTTACGCGGCCAAGAACTTCTACTTGGACGCGATCGCGAACGTTGCGAGCTCGGACTACGACGCCGCGCGAAACATCACGTACGTCGACGGCACGGGGCTCATCACGGCCGATGCGCGTGGCACGACGGACGGGTTGACGTTGAGTGGTGGCATATCCGGGGGCTACGACTTTTTGCTTGGCAGATTCACGATCTCCCCGACGCTCGGCTTGTTCTACATCGATGCGACGATCGATGGATTCACGGAAAGAGGCGCAGCAGGGCTCGACTTGATCTACGACGAGCAGAATTTTTCCTCGCTGACCGGCAACTTGGGTCTACGCACGACGTATGCGCTGAATACCTCGTGGGGCGTGTTGCTGCCGCACGTGCGTATCGACTACGTGCGCGAGTTCGAGGATGATGTCGATGTTTTCGGTGTGCGCTTCGCCGGCGATCCGAACGCAAACAGCACACCCCCGATCTTGGTCGAGACCGACAATCCGGACCGCTCGTACTGGCGCCTTGCCACGGGCTTCTCAGCCCAGTTCGCCCATGGCATTTCGGGTTATGTCGAATATCAGCGGTTGGAGAGCTTTCAATACATCAGCTTCGAAGACGTGAGCATTGGGCTTAGGATACAGAGGAGCTTCTGAGTCCGTACCTCTCTGGAGGGAGACGGAGATCCTTCCATAGCCCGGGAGCGCTATGAAAACGAACACACGATCCGTGCTCGCCGCCTGCATCGCGCTCGCCCTCGCGTCCGTGCCGTTCGCCGTTGCATCCGCCGCACCGACCGAAGCGGAAAAGGCGGCGGCGACCAAAGGCCTCGTCAAACGCTCCGATCTCGAGATCGTCGATTGCCTGTTGCCGGGGCAGGTGCGCCAGCTCGGCAACATGAGTTACTTGACGCCGCGACGGCCGCTTCGCACGACCGTCGCGGAGTGCTCCATTCGCGGCGGGGAGTACGTTGCCTATGACCGCGCGGATCTCAAATCCGCGCTGCACATTTGGATGCAAGCCGCGCAAGCGGGCGATGCGGAGGCGCAGACGAACGTCGGTGAGATCTACGAGCGCGGGCTCGGCGTCGAGCCCAATTACGAGGCCGCCGCGCTCTGGTATCAAAAGGCCGCAGATCAGGGCTACTCACAGGCGCTGTTCAACCTGGGCACGCTCTATGAGCAGGGCCTTGGCGTGCCGCAGGACCGGCTCAAAGCGCTGAATCTCTATCGTGAAGCCTGGGGGGTGCCCGAAGACAGCATCATCTTCGCGTCGGCAGCCGAGCGCGAGCGCAATGAGCTGCGCGAGCAGCTCGAGGCGGCGGTCGCGGAGAAGGAAGCACAGCTCAATCTGCTTAGGAAGCAGCTCGAGGCGCTGCAAGAAGAGCTGCGTAAACGCTCGGCGGCCGAGCAGGCGCGCAACAACGAGCCGAATGCAGAAATCGAAGCGTTGAAGAAGTGGATTGCTCAGCTCGAAGGCGATAAGCGTAAGAGCAGCGAGCGGCTCGCGTCCCTGCCGCGCACGCGAACGCCGCAAGGCGAGGAGCTGTTGACGCCCCTACCCCCGACCGCCGATGTGCGCACGATGTCCGGGCTCAATTTCGGCCGCTACTACGCGATCGTGATCGGCAATCAGGACTATCAATCCATCGAGGATCTGAAGACGCCGCACTACGATGCCGCCCGTGCCGCGCGCATCCTCGCCGACAAGTACGGCTTTGTGGTCCAGGTGCTCGAGGACGCAAACGACGTCACGATGCTGAAGGCGATCAACGATCTCAATGCGATCGTCAAACCGGAAGACAACGTGCTCATCTATTACGCCGGGCACGGTGCGCGCTTGCAAAACGGTGAGAGGGAAAGCGGATATTGGCTGCCGGTGAACGCGGATGCGCCTCCAAAGGACACGTTCTGGGTGCCGAACGAGCAAATCACCGGACACCTGGGGCGCCTTCGCGCAAAGCGTGTGCTCGTCGTCGCCGACTCGTGCTACGCCGGCTTGCTGTCGAGCGATCCGAGCTATCTGTTCTTGAACGGCAACGTCGCGTATTCCAAGGAGTACATCGAATACAAGCTGCCGAAGCGCTCGCGCTTGCTGCTGTCCTCGGGCGGCGATCATCCCGTGCTCGATGAAGGCAGCGGCGGCAACTCGGTATTCGCGCGCGCATTTCTCGATGAGCTCGAGGCGAACGAAGGCATCCTCTCGAGCCCGGAGCTCTTCAAGCGCATCAGCAAGCGGGTGGAGCTCGCAGCCGCGAAGAACGAGTTCGTGCAGAAACCGGAGTTCAAATCGATCAAAGGCGCCGGCCACGAAGTCGGGGACTTCTTCTTCGTGCCGGTCGCCGTGGACAAGACTGCCGCTGATCGCGGCTAGGGGCGCAAGGCAGGATCATCTCGCTGAGCACGCCAAGCTCGCAAAGGGAAGAACAAGCGTAGTTCTCGTAAGCGAGAGATCGGAACGGGAGCCACCGAGATGATCTTTCGTTGCTCTTGCCTTCGAATCTGTGAGCTTTCTGCCTTTGCGAGCTTGGCGTGAATATCTTTTTCTTGCTTCGAGACTATCTCGCTACCATTCCGCCGCCGTCGATCACGATCGTTTGGCCGGTGATGAAGGAGCCGCTTGGGGCGGCTAAGAATACGGCGGCACCTGCGATCTCGTCCGGCTCGCCGATGCGGCGGAGCGGATAAGACTTCACGACGTGATCGTGAATCTTCGGATCTTCCCAGAGCGCTCGCGCGAACTCGGTTCGCACCAGGCCCGGTGCGATGCAGTTTGCGCGAATGTTCTTCGCGCCCCACTCGACGCAGATGTTCCGCGCGAGCGCCATGTCGGCGGCTTTCGAGATGCCGTACACGCCGATGCTCGGGGAGCCCAACATCCCGGCGACCGATGAGATGAGGATGATGGATCCGCCGCCGCGGGCGGCCATCCCGGGAAGCACGCGGTTGCACAACCAGAAGCTGCTCCAGACGTTGCTTCGCATGATCTTCTCGTAAGCCTCCTCGGAGGTGTCGGCAGACGGCCCGAAATGAGGATTCACGGCGGCATTGCACACGAGAATGTCGATTCCTCCCCACTTGGCCTCCGTCGCGGCAACGAGCGATTCGAGGTCTGCCTGCACGCTGATGTTGCACGCGTGCGCAAAGGCGTCTCCTCCTTTGCTCGCGATCGCCGCGACGACCTCCTCGCAGGCTTCCTTGCTTCTGCTCGAAACGGCCACCTTCGCGCCGTGCTCTGCGAATCGTTCTGCAATCGCTCGACCGATGCCGCGGCTCGAGCCGGTCACGATCGCCACTTTGGAGCTGAGATCGAATAGTGCAGACATACGTGTCACCGCGCAGACTGAAGAGAATCTCGCCAAGCACGCCAAGCTCGCGAAGGTAAGACCGGAGATCGGAAACTAGAAAAATCATTTCTTCTCCGGCCTCCGCGTCTCCGCGAGAGATATTCCTATTCTGACCTTTGCGAGCTTGGCGTGCTTGGCGAGATTCTCTTCTCCCCGTTGCGGCCGCGAGGCTGAGACGCAGCACCCAAATCAACTAGATATCGCGCGCAAATTTGCCGTGTCGCTAAACGGCAGCATTTTTTGGCCGATGAATCCTACCGAGAGGCAGGAACTGCCTACGGCGAAGCGGCGTTTGGTGATTGGCACGTTGGAGTCGATCATGAAGACGAGAGAAGTGTGGCGGCGGCATCTGCGAGAGTTGGTCAACGCGAGCACCGACCCGATGGTTTATGCGGTGCAATGGGCGCGTGATCCCCGCTGCATGCAGCGCGGCGCGAACCATCGCCGCGTGGGCGCCGTGTTCGATGCACCGATCTGCCGGCTCTGGTCGAAGAGGGGCTAGAAAACCAACGAGGTGAGTCGACGGCGTTATGTCGAGTTGCGTCGACTGCTGATCGCCAAAGTGTCCGCCGTGCACAATGTGGCGCGGCTGGAACTCGGTCCAATTATGGAGTATTTTATACATGACTCCATTATTGGACTGACGCTATGTTCCAGCCTCGCGATGCGCATGCGCACTTCGACCCCGACGAGCTCGGGCAAACCGCGCTGACCGCATTCTTCAACATCACCGCCGGTTGGGGTCTCGCGGCTGAAGAAGAACGAACGCTCTTGGGCTCGCCGCCGCGTTCGACGTTCTTCAAATGGAAGGGCGAGCGATCTGCTCGCTTGAGTCAGGATACGCTCGAGCGCATCAGCTACATCATGGGCATCTACAAGGCCCTGCGCATCCTGCTGCCGACGGAAGAAGCCGCGAACGCTTGGGTCAAAAAGCCCAATACGGCGCCGGGATTCGCAGGCAAGTCCGCACTCGAGAGAATGCTTGCGGGCCGGGTGGTGGACCTTGCGGACGTGCGCCGCTACCTGGACGCGGAGCGCGGATGATCGATCGGAGCGAACCCCGTCACGTCACCTTGCGCTGGCAAAAATCCTATCGAATCGTCTCCGCGAAGCACCCCCCGATCAATCTATTCGAAGGAATCGTGAGCGCGCGCCAGATGGAGATGGCGTGGTACCTCGAAGGCCTGACGAACGATCGCTTACGCGACGAAACCGGCGAGGCACCGATCGTGAGCCCCAAGGAACGCGTGAGCGGCCCCGGTGCGAGCATCGTGATGGCCGCGTTCACGCACCTTGGTCGCCCGAGCCGCTTCAGCGATGGGTCATATGGGGTCTACTACGCCGCGCATGCTTTGGAGACCGCCGTGCGCGAAACCGCATACCATCGCGGGCGCTTTCTCGCCGCGACGCGCGAGCCGCCTTGCGAAATCGATATGCGCGCGTACGTCGGGCGCCCGGTCAAAGCGATGTTGGATCTTCGCTCGCGAAAGTACGACGCCCTGCACGATCCGATCGACTACGGCACACCGCAGGCGTTTGCCAAGCCGCGCCGCGACCGCGGCGAATGGGGATTCGTCTATCGAAGCGTGCGCCACGCGGGCGGCGAATGCATCGCCGCTTTCCGTCCGCAAGCCGTCACGATTCCCCACCCCGGTGCGGCCCTCGCATACGTATGGGACGGCGAGCGGATCGGCAAGGTGTATGAGAAATCTGAAATACTGTTCGAGCTCTAGCTCGACGTGTGACGTGTAAGGTGCAGGGTGTAATGTGTGACGTGTGGGTACGCGCCATCTGACGTTACACCTTACACCTCACACTTTACACACCCGTGTTAGCGGTAGCGGCCCATAATCTTTTCCAGCCCCGCCGATCCTGGGCTCAGCGCTTCGTACGGGACCTGATTGATCGGCGTATCCGTCGTTCCATTCACTTGATGAAATTCGGGGCTCTTCTCGTCGATATAGATGAGCCCCGTGACGTATTCGCCTTGGGAGAGCTTATCGCGAAGATAGTTGTACGCCTTTCCTCGGCGCGTCGGGTCGTAGCTCGGATCGAGCTTACGCAGCAGAATGCGGCTGCCGTCGTGCATCGTCACGGGCATGACTTCGCCCGCGGCATACTGCGCCGTGATTTCCTGCGCCGGCGGGACGAAATCCGCCTGCACGACTTCGTCGTAGTGATCCCGAACGAACGCGTAGCTCTTCGTCGAGCCTTCGTGATCGTTGAACGTGACGCACGGAGACAGCACGTCGATCAGTGCGAAGCCCTTGTGCTTGAGCCCTGCCTGAATGAGCGGCACGAGTTGTTCCTTGTCGCCCGAGAAGCTCCGGGCGACGAACGTGGCGCCGAGCGTGAGCGCCGCGACGACCGGATCGATCGGCGGTTGTGCGTTCTCCTCGCCGCGCTTCGCCTTCGAGCCGATGTCGGCGGAGGCGGAGAACTGGCCCTTCGTCAAACCGTACACCCCGTTGTTCTCGATGATGTACAGCATGTTGATATTGCGCCGAATGGCATGCGCGAACTGGCCGAATCCGATCGAGAGCGTGTCGCCGTCTCCGGAAACACCGATGTAGTACAGATCCTTGTTCGCGCAGATCGCACCCGTCGCAATCGACGGCATGCGTCCGTGCACGGAATTGAATCCGTGTCCGCCGCTCACGAAATACGCGGTCGTCTTGGACGAGCAACCGATGCCGGAAAGCTTGGCGATCTTCTCGGGCCGGATCGACAAGCGCCACACGGCCTCGGTGATCGCCGCCGTGACGGAGTCGTGTCCGCAGCCGGCGCAGAGCGTCGACATCGCCCCTTCATAGTCACGGCGAGTGAGACCCAACTCATTCTTCGGCAGCGTGGGGTGCGCAACTTTCGGTTTGGCAATGAAGCTCATGACTGGGATCGCGGTGGCGGGAATGGAAAAGCGCTATCCATGGCCGACGGATACGCCCACGAGTCGCTTGCCCGGAGTGCCGACTTCGGCGAGCACGCCGTCGACCACGACGGTCGATGCCATCGGAAAGCCCGAGTAGTGCAGGATCGAGCGGAGCTTGGCCTTGTCGACCGCAGTTTCGAGGATGAGCAAGCTCTTGAACTGCGCGTCGCGATTCTGCTCGACGACGAACACGAGCGAGTGCTGAGCCAGGAATTCTTCGACTTCCTCGCCGAACGGGAACGCTCGCACGCGCATGTAGTCCGCGTGAATGCCGCGACGCTTCAGCAAGTCGAGTGCCTCGCGCACCGCGCCATCGCAGCTTCCGATCGAGACGATGCCAATGTCGTGCGAATTGCGCCCTTCGAACACGGCGCTCGGTACGAGCTTCTTCGCGGTATCGAACTTGCGCTTCAAGCGATCGACGACGATCTGATACTCGGCCGGATCCTCCGTGTACGCGCCGTACTGCGTGTGTCCCGAGCCGCGCGTGAAGTACGCGCCTTTCGGATGCACACCGGGCAAGGTGCGATAGGGGATGCCGTCGCCGTCCTTGTCGAAGAAGCGATAGAACCGATCGAGCTGCTCGATTTGCTCCTTGTTGAGCACCTTGCCGCGGTCCGGCCGGTAGCTGTCATCCCATTTCAACGTGGGGCACATCCAGTCGTTCATGCCGATGTCGAGATCCGTCATTACGAACACCGGTCCCTGCAAGCGCTCTGCGAGATCGAATGCCTGCACCGAAAGGTAGAAACATTCTTCCGGACTGTTCGGAAACAACAGCACGTGGCGCGTGTCGCCGTGCGAGGCATAGGCTGCGAGCAGGATATCGCACTGCTGCGTGCGCGTCGGCATGCCGGTCGACGGCCCTACTCGCTGCACGTCGAAAATGACGGCAGGAATTTCGGCGTAGTACGCGAGCCCGATGAATTCGTTCATGAGCGAGATGCCGGGCCCGCTCGTCGGGGTGAACGCACGCGCGCCGTTCCATGACGCGCCGAGGACTGCGCCGATCGCGGCAAGCTCATCCTCCGCTTGCACGATGACGTAGTTGCGCTTGCCGGTTTCGGGATCGACGCGCCACTTCTGGCAAAAGCCCTTGAACGCATCCATCAGTGAAGTCGAGGGCGTGATCGGATACCACACGCCGACGGTCGCGCCGGCATACAGGCAACCGAGCGCGGCGGCGGTGTTGCCGTCGATCATCATGTGATTCTGAGTCTTGTCCATGCGCGCGACTCGCAGCGGCAGCGGACAACGGAAATGCTCTTTCGCGTACGCATAGCCCATCTCGAGCGCCTTCACGTTCGAATCGAGCAGCGCTTGCTTCTTCGCATAGCTCTCGCCGAGCAGCTTGCGCATGACGTCCAACTCGATGTCGAGGAGCGCTGCAAGCGCGCCGGCATACATGATGTTCTTGAGCAGAATGCGCGCGCGCACGCCTTGAAACGTTTCGTTGCACATTCGCGCGAGCGGAATCCCGAGGATCGTGATGTCCTCGCGCTTGAGCAGCGCAGGGCGCGGCCACGTCGAGTCGTAGATGAGGTAGCCTCCGGGGGCGACTTCCTTCAGGTCCCTCGCGTAGGTCTCCGCATTCATCGCGACCATGATGTCGACGCGGCCGGAACGAGCGACGTAGCCTTCGCGCGTGATGCGGATCTCGTACCAGGTGGGCAATCCCTGGATGTTGGACGGAAAGTAGTTCTTCCCCATCACCGGAATGCCCATCCGGAAGATGGACTTCATCAACAGGGAGTTGGCGCTCGCGGAACCGGTTCCGTTGACGTTCGCGAGCTTGATGACGAAGTCGTTCAGGCGGTCTTGCGACTCTGCGGACTGAAGCATGATGGAGTGGTCTCGTCGCTCGCGTATGGAATCCTGATCTTTGACTTCTGCATGTCCCAGGCTGCAGTCGGGCAGCGTTCGGCGCACAGCCCGCAGTGCACGCAGACATCCTCGTCTTTCACCATGACCCGACCCGTATGCTTGAGGGGCGAGGAGACGAATAGCGGTTGTGCGGTGTTCAGCCCAGGCGCCTTCAGCCGCGTTCGCAGTTCGTTCTCGGGTCCGTTGCCGGTAATCGTCAGACAATCGACCGGGCAGATATCGATGCAGGCATCGCATTCGATGCAAAGCTTCGCTTCGAACACGGTCTGCACATCGCAATTCAAGCAGCGCTGCACTTCCGCCGCCGTCTGTTCGGCGGTGAAGCCGAGCTCGACCTCGATGTCGACCTTCTTGAAGCGTTCCTTCAAGTCGACGTGCGGCATGAGCCGACGCTCGACCGGATTGTAGTCGTTCTTATAGGCCCACTCGTGAATGCCCATCTTGCGGCTCGACAAGTTGAGCAGCGGCGGTAAGCGCTCCTCGACCGGCAATCCCTGGCAGTACTTGTGAATCGAGATCGCTGCCTGATGACCATGCTCCACGGCCCAGATGATGTTCTTCGGTCCGAAGGCCGCGTCGCCGCCGAAGAAGACGTTCGGCAACGTCGACTGAAAGGTCACCTTGTCGACCTTCGGTACGTGCCACTTGTCGAGCTCGAGGCCGAGATCATCTTCGATCCAGGGAAAGGCGTTTTCTTGCCCGATTGCGAGGATGACGTCGTCGCACGGCAGGAACGCTTCGCCAACGACGCGTTCGGAGACGATGCGCCCGCGCGCGTCGATGTCGTATTCCATTCGATCGAACATCATGCCGGCGAGCCGCTCGTTCTCGATCACGAACGCCTTCGGCGAATGGTTCACGACGATCTCGACGTTCTCTTCCTCGGCGTCCTCGAGCTCCCATTCGGAGGCCTTGAAGAACTGCCGCGGCTTGCGGGCCATGACTTTCACGTCGGTCGCGCCGAGCCGAAGCGATGTGCGGCAGCAGTCCATCGCCGTGTTGCCGACGCCGATGATCAACACGCGCTTGCCGATCGATTTCGTATGCGCGAACGCGACCGACTCGAGCCAGTCGATCCCGATATGGATGTGCTCGATTACGTGCGAAGAAGCGCGGCGGCCGGGCAAGTCCAGGTCCTTGCCTTTCGGCGCGCCGCTACCGACGAAGACCGCGTCGAACTCTCCGGATGCGAGCAGTTGTTTCAGGCTCTTCACCTCGGTCCCAAGACGCAGGTCCACCCCCAAACCTAAGATGTAGCCGATCTCCTCGTCGAGCACGCGCGCAGGCAGACGGAACGACGGAATGTTCGTGCGCATGAGCCCGCCTGGCGAGCCCCACTTCTCGAACATGGTGATCTCATAGCCGAGCGGCATCAGATCGTTGGCGACCGTGAGCGAAGCCGGCCCAGCTCCGATGCAGGCGATGCGCTTGCCGTTCTTTTCTTTGGGAGCGCGAGGCAGGCGTGCGGTGATGTCTTCTCGATGATCGGCGGCGACGCGCTTCAAGCGGCAGATCGCAACCGGTTCCGCTTCGACGCGTCCACGCCGACAGGCGGGCTCGCAAGGCCGGTCGCAGACTCGGCCCAAGATCCCGGGGAAGACGTTCGACTCGCGATTGACGAGGTACGCTTCGCCGAACTCACCTAGAGCAATCAACCGAATGTACTCGGGAACGTCGGTGTGCGCGGGACAAGCCCACTGACAATCGACGACACGATGAAAGTAATTCGGGTCCTTCGTATCGGTCGGTTCCACCGCTCACATCGCCCCTGGTCGAAAACAAAACGTCGTTGCGTTGACGACGTCTCGAAATGGCTCAACGGTCTAGAAAGCCTATACTCACTGCAGCCAATAAGCCACACGCCTAGACCGTACGCGCATCGACGTGTGTCTTTGGTTGGCGACGATCAATCGCGAAAAACGACGGCCGTGTTCGCGTTGCGCGAAACCTCGTCAACCCGCCACAAAGCCACTCGTAAGGCTGACCATGCTTCCGCCAGGGCTTAGATCCAAAAGCAAATGGGTCAGTTCACGCGAACCCGCCAGCGCAGCTCGAAGCTGGGATCGCCTCCGCCCGAATTCGCCGACATCGCTCCGCGTAAGTGCACACGTACGTGAGTAATTGCCGGGTCGTAGCCCTCAGCGTTCGGAGTCGGTGTATACGACCACGTGCTCCCGCCATCGTTCGAGAACTCCACATCGTCGGTGCTGCTGTCGAACGAGCCGAACGTGAATGAAAGACCGCTCGAAGGCGACCCCTGCAAGAATGCGATCGGCCCCGAACCGGACGCACCCGCATCGGTCAGCATCATCGCCGTGTTCGGTGGAATCGTGTCGGTAACGACGAGCGAGTCAGCGTCGACCGCTCCGCCGCCTTGATTGCTCACCTGTATCGAATACAACTGAATGGCCCCCGGGATGCTCTTCGGATTCGAACTGCCGTTGAACGGATCGGAAACGACCGTGACCGTCTTCAAATGCGTGAGCAAAGGACCTGAGCTCACAACGATATTGCCGCCAAACTCAGATGTCTGTCCGCCGAGCGTAGCCGTGCTCGTCAGCACGACCCCGGGTGAGATGCCAGGGGGCAGCGGAATCGAGAAGGAGAATCGGCTCGTAGTGTCCGTTCCCTGCGCCACGCCATTGATGGCTGCTGGGCCGTAGCTGCCGGTCGAGCTCGCGAGGTCATCCTCGCTACCCTCGCCGAGCGTTCGGACGTACGAGAGACCTTCGCCGAATCCGCTCGGATCGGTTTGAGCCACGTACAGCTCGATGGCGCTTCCCGGCCGAGCGAATCCGGTGATGGAGAGCTGCCCGTTCAGGGCGATGGCCGAAGTGATCACGGGATAGTTGAGCAGGCCATTCGGTCCGCTGTCGGCATCGCCACTGTCGTTCAAAGTCACCCCGTTCGGCGCGCCGAGGGTATTGGGGTCGCGCGTGTTCGGATCGAGGTCGATCGACAATCCGCCGTTACCGCTGAAACTGTTCTGCGAGACGATTGTGCCGCTTGCGGCCATGATGAGAAGCCCGGCACCTGCATTGTCGAGGATACGGTTGCGGGAGTAGACGACGTTGGTGCCGGTGTAGTTGTAGCTCACTATCCCGACAGGCTCCGACGATGGCGTCGTGCCGGACGTGAAGCCGTTGTCGCGCACGGTGTTGTTCGCGATCAAAATGTTCGAATAGCTGTCGCTCGGATCGCCAAAACCGAGCTCTATCGCGCCGCCCGCTTGATTGCGCACCAGGTTCGAGAGGATCTGCACATCGCTCGCGCCGCCAATCAGGAGGATGCCGTCGAACGTATTCGTATGTCCGCTGCTCGGGCGTGCGATCTCGTTGAAATGAATGGTCGAACCATTCGCGCCGCCGTCGCTTCGGATCGCGGAATTGTTCACGGTGATGAAATTGTTCTGGATGTTCGCGCCCGGCGCGGAGAACTTGATTCCGTAGGCGGCCGAGCTCGCCTCCGCGCTCGATCCATTGGCACGCATGCCGACGAGATTGTTGCGCGCAGTGCCGTTCGGGCCGGCAAGCTCGATATATCCTTGCCGTAGTGCGAAGCCGAGGAGCGTCTGCTCGCTGCCGCTCAAAACGATCGGACCCGCTGCTGCGCAGTTCAACTGCACTTCGGGCCGCGCGATCGTCGGCAAAGGAATGTTGTCTACGCCTACCGTGCCGCCCGTTCCGATCGAGCCGCCGTTCGTGTTTCCGACATTGATCGTCTGTGTGCTGGCGTCGAGCCGCGTGCGCGCGCCGGTGACGGGCGGCAAAGGCCCGGCAAGCGTAATCTCGGCAACCCCGCCTGTGAGTTGATTCGCATACCCGCTTTGTCCGGGATTCGTCGTGCCGTCCGGAATCATGAAGATGCTGGTCTCGAAGCCCTGCGGCAATCGGGAGGTCGTCCCGTCTACTTGCCGGCTCCCGTCCTGTTCCAAAGAGCCCTCGCCGCCCAGCGCGTTCGCATTGATGATGAACTGCCGTAGTGAGCCTTGGCACGGATAAAAGGTGTTCCCGCTCCCGCTCGGACTGCAGTCCGTTGCGTCTCGCGTATTGACGATGACATCGAAGTTGAAGCCGAAATCGACGCCTTGGACATTGAGCGTCAACCAGCTCGTGAAGACTTCCGTAAATGATTGCGGCGTCCAGCCGGCGCCCGCCAATTGAGAGAAATGCTGCCCGTTTGCGTTCCGAGGCGCATCGCTCAATGCGGGGTTCTCGCCGCCGACCCGGTTCCTAATCGGCGCTGGGCTTCCGTCACTCGCATCGGTGCGAAAAGTCTGTACGGGTACGCACGCGGAACAACCAGAAGAGCGTGATGAGCGCACGGTGCCGTTCACGACGCGTACCCGATAGGTGCCCGTGGTGAGCAAGCCGGTGTTGAATGAGTACGCTCCCGCGCCGTTCGTCGTGGTTGAGCTCACATAGTGATAGTTGTTGGAGTTCCCCCTGCGCTGGTAGAGCTCGACGACGACGCCCTGAAGGCCAGTCCCGCCCGACTCCGCCCGAGAGCGCCCTTCGCCGCCGCCGTAGTTTCGATCCTCGAACACAGTGCCGCTGATCGTCGCGCCCCAGCTCGCTCCCGCAAACGATAGGCAGACGAGCGCGAACGCGATTCCGCGCAGCCATCCACGTCGATTCGTGCGAGTCGTAGACACCTAAAGAACTGCCCCACTAGCTCAGATCTCGCAGCGTAGTTAGGGGTAGTACTGAAGGAAATCGGAGGCGTTCACATTTTGACGCTGTTATGTGGAGCGCAGATCAAAGGCGAGAAGTACGTTCTTCTCGGCGCACGGCCTCGGATTAGGGAGCATCGGCCGATCAGACGCATCCTGATTTGCTCATGCGTGCATGCTTCACGCGCGCCCCCGTGCACGCTGCACACTTATCTATGCGACGTATGTCACACGAGCTCTCGCTCGATACGACGGAATCGCGTCAAGAACCCGTCGAAATCGCGATGCCGTCGTCACTTCCCTCACGAACTTGAATACATTCCGAATGAATTGCGAACGGCCGCACATTCGCCGCCAAACGTTTGACAAAGATGCGACGCCGTAAGGGATCACCCGTCGCTCGGAGAAGGCAGGAGAGGAATCTAATCTAAAGGAACGCACACAAGGACACGTCCTCCGGAAGCGGGTGCCCCGAATAAGAACTCAGCGGAGGATCGATGTCTTTGTCTCGTTCGATTGCGGCGATCGCCGCAGCGTTCGCCCTGTGCGCCGTGGCGCCCGATGCCCACGCGCTCGGCACCGCTGCGGGAACGAGCATTCAGAGCACCGCGCAGGTGAGCTATCAGATCGGCGGTTCGACGCTGTCTGCTTCCTCCAACACGAGCACCGTCACGGTCGCCGAGATTCTCGATACCGTCATCACGATCGCGAGCCCCACGGTATCCGCGGACGCGGGCGCCGCCCAACAAGAGCTCGTCTTCACCGTCACGAACACCGGCAACGGCACCGAGACGTTCGAGCTCGTCGCGCTCAGCGCCGGCGTCGGTAGCGATGATTTCGATCCGGAGCTTGCCGTTCCCGCGATCTACTTCGACACGGACGACAGCGGCGATTTCTCAGCCGCCGATACCGCCTATGTCCCCGGTACGAACGATCCGACGCTCGCGGCCGACGCAAGCGTACGAGTGCTCGTCTTGAACTCGATTCCGTTGAGTGCGACCGACGGTTCGCGCGGTCGCAGCCAACTCACCGCACGCGCTCGAACCGGCTTCGGCGATCCGGGCACCGTCTTTTCCGGCGGCGATGGCGGCGTGGAGGCCGTCGCCGGCATGACGCGCGCCGAGGCAACGCTGTTCGGCGAATACCTGGTGCAAAGCTTCGAGCTCACCGCCGTCAAGTCGCAGACGTTTCAGGATCAATTCGGCGGCACGCGTCCGGTTCCGGGCGCACGCATCAACTATCAGATCGTCGTGACACCGAGCGGATCGGGTACCGCTGTCGGCGCGATGTTCACCGACTTGATTCCGAACGACACGACCTACGTTCCGGGCTCACTGGAGCTCAACAACGCGGTGCTCACTGACGCGGGCGGCAACGACGATGCGGGCGAGTACGTCACGACGCCTGCGCCTCAGGTGCGGGTGAACCTCGGCGATCTCACGTCGGCTTCAGGGCCCCAGACGATCGAGTTCGCGGTGACGATCAACTGACCATTTGGCTACGGGCAACGAGCTACGGCAAAGAACGAGGAGACGACGATGAGAAAACTGAAAGCGGCGAATTGGAAGGGCGGCCCACTGTTGGCCTTCGCGCTCCTTGCATCTGCGAGCGTGGCGGCTGCGCAAGAGAAAGGATGCATCGAGCTGGCTACGTCAGCCGAGGTCGAACAGCAGTACGTAGACGAGCAAGGCCACAACGCGACGCGGCTGGTACCGGCCGACAAGATCGTACCGGGCGAACAGGTCGTCTGGACGATTACCGCGAAGAACGTCTGCGACACGCCCGCGGAAAACATCGTCATCGCGAATCCCGTACCGGAGCACATGAGCTATGTCGCGAGCTCCGCGATGGGCGTCGGCACTGAGATCACGTTTTCCGTCGACGGCAAACAGTTCTTGCCGGCGAACGAGTTGCGCGTGACGGATCCGGATGGCGCAGCGCGCGTCGCTCGCGCCGACGAATACCGCGCGATTCGCTGGACCTATACCGCCCCGTTCCCGAAGGGCGCGACCGCGTTCGTGCGCTATCGCGCGGCGGTCAACTGAACCCGAGCTTTGAATCTCACGAAGCGAGTCTGGCAAGGGCTCACCTCGTGACAACGCAATTCCTTGCCAAAACTGTGTTCTGAAAACAGGAGAATCGAAATGAGCATCGCAAGGCACGTCAAGAACGTCGCCCTCGCGGTATGTGCTGTCGGCTCATCGATGGTGTTACCGAATGCTTACGCGGCGGGTACCGGCGCGGGCGTTTCGGTGAACAATCGAGCCACGGTCACGTACAGCGTCGGTGACGTCGCGCAAACCCCGATCGAAAGCTCGCCCACCGGCAACAGCACGCCCGGCGTGGGCGCCGGCGTAGACACGACCTTCCTCGTCGACCGGCGCATCTTCATGTCGGTTGCCGATGTCGCGGGTGCACCGGCGACCGTACCGGGTGCGACGGGGGTCGTGCGGGCATTCACGGTATCGAATACCTCGAACGCCCCGCTCGGCTTTTCGCTCGTCGGAACGAACGTCGCAACCGGAGACGACTTCGAAGTCGCAGGACTCACCGTATTCGTCGATTCCGCGATTCAACCGAACGGCTCGTACACCCCAGGTACCTACGATGTTGGCGTGGATACGGCGACGAATATCGCGCTTCTCCCTGAGGACAGCAGCGTCACGGTGTTCATCGTCGCCAACATGCCCGCGGATGTCGCGAACGGCGATGATGCGATCGTCAACCTGCAGGCGACGGCGATCGAACCCACGGGTTCCACCTACGGAACACCGGGGACGACCGTGGTCGAAACGTCCGGGCCCGATACCGCTGCCGTAGACACCGTCTTCGGCGATGCCGACAACGACGGCATCGAAAGCGATACGAACGTCTACACGATTTCTTCGGCGACACTGCTCGTCACGAAAACCGTTGCGGTGATCAGCGATCCGTTCAACGGCGCAAGCGCCGACGCCAAGGCGATTCCCGGCGCGGTCCTCGAGTACGTCATCGCCGTCGCGAATACCGGTGCGGCTCCTGCAGATGACGTGGGCTTGACCGATGCGATCGACGCCAACACGTCGATCAGCACGGGTGCCTTCGGCGGTGAGGACATCCAGATCGAAGTGAGCGGCGGCGGAGCCACGACGACGTGCACCGCGGCTGCGGACAGCGATGGTTGCTCCGTTGCGGGCGGTACGCTGACGATCGGCGGCACGGCTCGACCCGACATTCCGGCGGGTGAAACCGCGACCGTGCGCTTCCGCGTAGAGATCCTCTAAGGAAGCGATGTCGATGCGCAAGCACACGCCGCTGTGCGGCGGCTCATGACGATGTGAGCCTATGCACAGTCCGCCATTCGATGCTCAGACACACGACGCGGGCGGGACGGTGAATAGCCGTTCCGCCCTCGGCGCGTCTATGGGCGAGACGAATGTGCGCGATTGCTCATTTTTGCAGCGGCGTACGGCGGCGCGCGGCTTTGGCAAACTGCTGCGCGCGTCCTTGCAAGTTTGTTCCATGTTCGCTGCTGCATTCGCTTGCAGCGCGGCGCTTGCGCAGTCGGTCACTGCGCCGGGCACCCGAATCGAAAGCTCGGCGTCGATTACCTATCAGGATGCGAGCGGAACCGCGACGAGCATCGAGACCAACACGGTCGTCGCGATCGTCTCGCCGCTGCCTTCGAGCTCGAAGCTCGAGATCCTTCGTCTCGCCGCCGCTGCGGGCGAAGCGCAAGGTCTTGGTGGACCGACTTACTGCGTGAGCTCGGAAGACATCGTCGCTTTGCCCGCACCGAGGCTTGCGAGCGGCGCGACCATCGATCTGACGCAGGCCGTGTCGCTCGTAGAGACGTCGACGGTTCACGGCGGCGATGCGATATTCGTCCGACTCATCGATGCCGATCAGAACCGAGATGCGAGCGTAGCGGACCAAACGGATATTGCCATCGCTGCTCCGAGCGGCGACCGCGAAACGCTGCGCCTCACGGAGACGGGTCCTTCGACGGGTGTGTTCGTCGGCTACATCCAGACCCAAGCGCGCAGCGCGAACGCAGCGAACTGTGTGCTTGAAGTGGAACGCAATGCCGAGGTCAGCTCCCTCTACGTGGATCCATACGATTCGGCGGACACGAGCCGTGCGACCGCCATGGTCGACCCTTACGGACTCATCTTCGATTCGATGACCGGTGCCCCGATCAATGGTGCGCGGGTGCGCTTGATCGATGCAGCAACCGATGCGCTCGCGAGCGTCTATGGCGACGACGGTGTCAGCACGTATCCAGCCGAAATGATCACGGGCGCGGCGGTGACCGATTCGGGCGGAACGGTTTATACGCTGCCGGCGGGCGTCTTCCGCTTTCCGCTCGTCGCAGAGGGGAATTATCGCCTCGAAGTCGATCCGCCTGCGGGTCATGCATTTCCGTCGAGAATGTCGGGCGCGGATCTGGGCCGAACGCCCGGCGCACCGTTCAGAATCGATGTCGGCTCGTTCGGTGAGGTGTTCGCGGTCACGGGATCCGTACCGCTCGCCGTCGATCTACCGGTCGATGCGGCGCCGACGCAGCTCTTCGTGCAGAAGAGCGCGAGCGCGACCGTGGCATCGGTCGGCGATTTCGTTCAGTACACGATTTTCGTCGAGAACGTCTCGACGACGGCGTCCGTGCAGAGCATACGAGCGGAGGACTACTTGCCGCTCGGCGCTCGATACGTGCGCGGCTCGACTCGGATTGCGGGCGCCGTCACGGACGATCCGATCATTTCGGAGGACGGGCGTACTTTGACTTTCACGACCGGTGCGCTCGGTGCCGGTCAACGAATCGAGATTCGCTACGTCGTCGAAGTCACGGCCGGCGCGCGCGGCAAGCAGCTCGTCAACTCGGCCCGCGCGTTCGGTCCCGACGATCTTGCTTCGAATACCGCGCAAGCGACGATTCAACTGCGCGAAGAGTTGTTCAGAGAACGCGCGATCGTGCTCGGCCGAGTCGTGGAAGGCGATTGCAGTCGCGCGACGCAGCAGCTCAAAGGTGTCGCGGGTGTTCGCGTCTATCTCGAAGACGGCCGCTACTCGATCACGGACGAAGACGGCAAGTATCATTTCGATGACGTCGCCCCCGGCTCGCACGTCGTGCAGATCGATGCCGTTACGATTCCGCAAACGCATCGCGCGCTTCTCTGCGCCGATCGCGTGAGAAATGCGGGGCGCGCGTACTCGCAGTTCGTCGATGTGCGGGGCGGCGCCTTGTGGCGCAGCGATTTCGTGCTGGAGCGAACGCCCACGCCGCAAGGAACGCTCACGCTGAAGCTCGATACGGAGCTCGCCGAGGCTGCTACGCTGCGTCATCGCGCGACGGTGAACGCCACGGATCTCGGCGTGACGAACGCGAGGCTCATGCTCATGCTGCCGAAGGGACTCTCGCTGATCGCAGGTCGCAGCCGCTTCGGTGACGGCAGGCCGGCAAATGCCCGCGTCGACGGCGATATCGTGACCGTCCCGCTCGGCGATATCGGCGCGAACGAAAATAGAAGCATCATCTTGGAGACGCAGGCGGAAGGCACCGATGCGAGCGGTGGTCTCTCGCTAAAAGCCGTCGCGCTCTTCGACACGCCTGCCGCCGCGTCGCAAAGGACCGCGCCCGTCGAGAACCTCGTGCTCCGCGGCGAGATGACGTACGAGTCGGCTTCCTACCGCTTCTCTTCGTTATTCGAGGGGCAAGACACCGAGATCGAACCCGCCGGCCGTGCGCAGCTCGACAAGATCATCGAGGAGTGGCGCGGCGTGAGCCATTTGAGGCTGACTGCGATCGGTCATACTGATAATCGGCTCGCATCCGGGGGCCGGACCGATGGCGCGAACAGCGACGCGCTGTCGAAGGCGCGCGCGCAAGCAGTCGCGAACTATCTCGAGACGGAGCTCGAGATCGATCCCACACGCGTCACGAGCGAAGGTCGCGATTCCGATGAGCCGCTTGTGCAGAGTGGAGCCGAGCACGATGCCGAGATGAAAAGTCGCGTGGAGGTCTCGCTCGAAGGGTTTCGCGTAACTGCAGTAGGCGGTTTCACCGTGCGCACCGGCTCGGCGACCTCGGAGCCTGTCATGACGATGGGCGTGCTCGATGCGAAAGCGCCGGCGCCGACGCCCAGTCAAGAGCGCGCGACTCAACCTGTTGCCGCGGCAGCCATCGATGTCGAAGCGCTCGAGCCGGGCGTGTCGTGGGTCGCACCTGCGGCGGACGAGATTCCGGCGATCCCGTCGATCAAGGTGGCGATCCAGCATGCGCCCGCGCAACGTGTCGAGCTGCTCATCAATGGCTCGCCGGTCAGTCCGTTGAACTTCGACGGAACCACCAGCAATGCCGCAAAAACGGTGAGCCTGAGCCGCTGGCGCGCTGTCGATTTGCGCGACGGGTTGAATGAGCTGGTTGCCGTCGTGCGCGACGCGGACGATCGAGAGCTCGAACGCTTGACGCGCACGATTCACTACTCCGGCGGAGCAGTGCGTGCGGAGCTCGTGCGCGAGGCGTCCTACTTGACGGCTGATGGCCGCACGAAGCCGACGATCGCACTGCGCATGTTCGATGCGTACGGCAAGCCGGCACGTCCCGGCACGCAAGGCGTCTACAGCGTCGAAGCGCCTTACCGCTCCTGGTGGGAAGTCGATTCGATCGACGACAACAAGCTCGTCGCGACCGGAACGCGCGAACCCACCTTCAGGGTCGACGGCGACGGGCTCGCACGCTTGGAGCTCGAGCCTACGACCCAAGCGGGCACTGCGGTCGTTCGCTTGCGCTTCAATGAACGGCAGCAACAAGAAATTCGCGTATGGCTCGAGCCCGCCGCGCGCGATTGGATTCTCGTCGGCATCGCCGAAGGCACGAGCGCGCACAAATACATCACCGACAACATGCAGTCGGCGCGCGACGCCGGATTGGAGGAGGGCTATGCCCAAGACGGCCGCATCGCTTTCTTCGCGAAAGGCACGATTAAAGGCGAGTACCTGTTGACGGCGGCCTACGACTCGGCACGCGAGCACGCGTTGGAGAAGGATCGCTTACTCGGCGCGGTCGAGCCGGACCGCTTTTACACTTTGTACGGCGATACGACCGAGCAACGCTTCGAAGCTGCAACCGCACGCAAGCTCTTCCTGAAGCTCGAGCGTCGGCAATTCGCGGCCCTGTTCGGCGATTTCGAGACAGGCCTCACCGTGACCGAGCTTTCGCGCTACAGCCGCACGTTCACGGGATTCAAATCCGACTATGCGGGCGAGCGCTTCGGCTACACCGCGTTCGCTGCGGAATCGGAACAAGGCTACGTGAAGGATGAGCTGCAAGGCGACGGTACTTCCGGGCTGTACCGCCTCTCGCGCAAGCCGATCATCATCAACACGGACAAGGTGCGGATCGAGATTCGCGATCGCATTCGCCCGGAGGTCATCGTCGAAACGCGCACGCTCACGCGCAACATCGACTACAGCATCGACTACTTGAACGGCACGCTGTTCTTCAAGCAACCGGTGCCGAGTCGAGACGCCGGCTTCAATCCGGTGTTTATCGTCGCCGAATACGAAGTGCTGAGCGGCGGAGAGGCGGAACTGACGGCGGGCGGCCGCGCTTCGGTGAAGCTCGCGAACGACACGATTGAGCTTGGGGGCAGCTATCTGAGCGAAGGCGCAACGGCAGGCGCGACGCGTATCGCGGGGACCGACTTGCGCTGGCGGCTTGGCGCCGCGACCGAGTTGCGCGCGGAGATCGCGCGCAGCGAATCGAACGATCCGGAGCGAAGCGGCAGTGCGAACGCATACGTGACGGAGTTGAAGCATGTGGGCGAGAAGCTCGATGCGCGCGTGTACGTACGCGAACAGGATTCGGGTTTTGGCGTCGGTCAACAGCTCGCGCTCGACACGGGGACGCGCAAAGCGGGTTTGGATGGTCGCTATCGCTTCAACGAAGCGTTGACGATCGAAGCGGAGACGTTCCGTCAAGAAGCGCTCGATACAGGTGCAGAGCGCGAGCTCGTGAGCACTGAGCTGCGCTACGAGGCGGAGGATTACACCGGAGGCATCGGCTTGCGGCATGTCGCCGACGCGGGCGCGCAATCGGGCGAGACGCAATCTCAGCAGGCGTTCATCAACGGCAGCATCGATCTGTTTCAAGATCTGATCACGCTGCGTGCGGCGCAGGATTTGTCGCTCGGCGGCAAGAACGGCAGCGTCGATTTCCCGGATCGCTCAGTGGCCGGTATCGACTATCACTGGCGCGCCGATACGACCTTCTTTGCCGAGTACGAGCATGCAAACGGCGAGCGGTTCGACGCCGATATGACCCGCGTGGGCGTGCGCACCTCGCCGTGGGAGCGCGCGCAGCTTCAATCGAGCATGAACAGCCAAGCGACCGAGTATGGACCCAGAGTCTTTGCGAACGTCGGCCTGACGCAAGGCTGGCAAGCGACGGAGCGCTGGGGCTTCGATCTCGGTCTCGATCAGAGCAAGACGGTGAGCGGTGCCAGCGTGCAGCCATTCGATGCGGATGTTCCGATGGCGTCAGGCTCGCTGAGCGGGGACTATCTTGCCACATTCATCGGCGCGCTCTATCGAGGTGACCTGTGGACGTTCACTTCGCGCCTCGAGCATCGCGACTCCGACGCGGAAGATCGCTGGGTCGCATCGGGCGGCTTCTATCGAGAGCCGAAGGCCGGTCATGCCTTCTCGCTCGCGACGCAGTGGTTCGATAGCACGTTCGAAAACGGAAACGAGGCCACCGCCGCCGACGTGCAGCTTGCGTGGGCCTATCGTCCGGTCGACAGCCGGTGGATCATCTTGAATCGCCTCGATCTGAAGCACGAAGCGCACACGGACTCGCTTGGCGAGTTCGAATCCGCGCGTGTCATCGACAATTTAAACTCGAACGTGCAGCTCGACTCGCGGACGCAGCTCGGCGTTCAGCTCGGCGCTCGCTATGTGCGCAGCACGTTCGAGGGCGAGCGGTACAGCGGCATGTCCACTCTGTACGGTCTCGATATGCGGCGCGATCTCACGCGGCGCTTCGATGTCGGCGTGCACGGCACGATGCTGTCTTCGCTGAGCTCGAACGTGAGCGATCGTTCGATCGGCGTCGATCTCGGCATCTCCGTCGCGCCGAACACGTGGGTTTCGATCGGCTACAACTTCGCGGGCTTCGAGGATGAGGATTTCGAGGCGGCGCGCTACACCGCCCAGGGCCCCTTCATCAAGTTCCGCGTGAAGGCGGACCAGGATACGTTCAAGGATCTGATGGGCCTCGGGAGGCGGACCATGGACTACCGCCGGACCGCCCGCAGGTAGGCCAAAAGGCGGCGCGCTACTCGCCGCAAAGCTCGACGATGCCGTCCTTCTCGCGCGCGCCGAAGCTGAGCTCTGTGTCGAGGTCCAGCGCAAGCGCGCCCGTCGCGACATCAAGCGTATGGCGCCACGCGAGCACTTCGATGCGATCGCATTCCGCCGAGATGCCATTGCGGACGAGCGCGGCGATATGGAGCGTGTGTGTAAGTGTCCCCGGGCTCGATTCGCCGCTGCTCTTCAGAACCGCGTAGCCGAAGTTGTTGTACGAAGTGAACTGCCATAGGTATTCGCTGAGCACACGCAGCTCGGCAGCGGTCAATGGACGCTTGTTGAGTTGACCGGCCGCACCTTCCGGGACACGAAGATCCGCAGCGGCACGATCGACGTAGGCACACTTGAATACGCGATCTCGTTCGTAGAGCTCGGGCGTGCCGGCGCGCGCGCGCCCGAATTCGAAATAGCGCGCGTTTTCATTTGTCGCGACCAGGTCTGCGTAAGTCGGCTCGCTCTGCGCGTGGGTCTCCGACCACTCGAGCGCTTGGTTCCAATCGTCGGTGCAAAGCTCATGAAGCGGATCGGACGGGCCTGTCGCCTCGATATCGGCATTCTTGAGGTGCGCCGTCGAGACGTATTCCGGGCCCGTTGGTCTCGAATCCTCGTAAAAACCCTCGGGCGTTCGCGGCGTACCCGCGTAGATCGTCTTGGCGATCTCGAGATCGGATTGAGTCACGGGCCGAGCGACCGCGACGGGTGCGGTGTTCGGCGGCGCGGCATTCGAAGCAGTGCCGCCGTCGCTTCCGCCACTACCGCCGCAACTGCTCGTCGCAATCGTTGCGCTGAGCACGGCGAGGAGCATGCCTCGATGGGAAAGATGTCTCGACACGGATGCCTCGCTTCATGCGGATACGCAGGCTTCGATTCAATTCGAAGCTAGGTAAAGGCCGGCGGGTCTTTACCTATCCCGCCCAACGACGGGACCGTTGAAAGGCAGCAAGCTTGGCGAGCAAGTCCCTCGCGAGAGCAACTTAATCGCCCGCTTACCGCGTGCAATCACCGTATCGTCCGGGGAGCGGCAAGGCTTGAGTGTGTGCGGCAAACGGATCGGCAAGGAATTGCCGTTTCGTGGAACCGGTCCGAGAAATCGTTCAATCGGGAGAGAGCATGCGGCCTTTGATGGGCTACGTTTGACGTAAGCGCGTCAATCAATCGGCGCCGCGAATTCCGGCGTGAAGATCGGCTCGAGGATGCGGCGGCGGCTTTCGATCGTGAGCGCATCCCAATCGACCTTCGCAACCGCGTGTATGCGAAGGTCCGCATCCGTGATGCGGCGGGCGCGGGCTGAGCTCTGCTTCGGAAGACGCGAGGCGAGCGCCGCCGTCTCTCCGCCCCGCAAAATTTCGATGAGCGCTGACAGCACGGTCGTGTTCGTCGAGAGCGCGCCGTGAATTTCGCGCGCATACCACGTCCGAGCGCCGTCCCAACCCGCGCGTCCCGATGGCACGGTGCCATCGCCTTCGGGCCGAATGTCGTAGGTGAACATCTCGCCCGTTCTTTCGACGGAAACGACCGTGTCTTGGCCATAGCCCACGATGACGTAGCATCGCGAATCGGGTTTCGGCAGGCGCGCCCTGACTCTACGGGCATCGTCGAGAAGCTTCGTGTTCGGGCCGAGATCGGATGGCCAGTTCGTCGCATCGAAGAGGTTGAGCTCGCCCGCGCGAGGAGAAGGCAGCAGCTGATAGAGCCCCGGCAACGTGAGGAAAACATCGCGCGCAAGCTGCTCGGCGCTGTGCGTGCGATCGAGCGCCGCGACCTTGCGAACGGTCGGATACACGGCGCGCAACGCCTGGACGGGCGCGAACGATCCCTCGTTCGGCGCGCCGATCTGGACGAGCTTCTTCATTCGCCGCTTCTTATCGAAGCGCAATGCAGCTCGCGCGATCATCGCACCCATGCTGTGGGCGATGACGATGGCGCCTCCGCACGCCTCGATCGCCCGTACGAGCCCGCGCGCGTTGCGCTCGATATCTGCGCGCCAATCGAATGCGTGCAGAATCGGCTTGAAGCCGGCGACTTCCAGCATGAGCTTCATCTTGAGATAACCCGGCAGCATCACGCCGATCGGCTTCAGCGCCGGCGAGCCGGGCAGCGCAAGCTGGGCGAGCTGGCCTTGCGCGATCGCATGCGGATGCAGCCAATACAGATCGAGCGTGCGTCCACGCTTCATCGCCAAGCGCGAGCCCATGATTCCCGGCAGGATGAATACCGTGGGAGCGCGGAGCTTGCGCCGTGTCGCCGCGAGCTTCGCTAGGTGCGAAAGCTCCCGGTACTCCAACTCGCCGAAGTGCGCGATCAAAAGCTGCGCATGTGCGCCCGACTGCAGGAGCTCGATGACTTGATCGTCGTGCAGGTGCGCGGGCGTCAGCGCTGGGGGAATATGGGCCGGCATCGATCAATGATGCGCGTGATCGTCGCCCGGCGCTATCACCGGAACCTCCACGCGGACGACACCTGCTCGCTCGAATTGCAGCTCGAGCTCGAATGTCTGGCCGGGTTCGAAGGGAAAGCTGATTCCGACCATCATGAAATGTGTGCCGCCCGGCGCAAACGCAACCGTCTGGTCGGCGTCGAAGGCGATGGCTTCCACCGGACGCATTTTCGAGATGCCATCCTCAATGGAGGTGTGATGAACCTCGACGCTGTGGGCGATCTTCGAGCTCGCACCCACAAGGCGGTCGGGTTCGTGCGCCGTGATTTCCATGTACACGGCTGCGACGGTGGCGTTCGGCGGCGTTGCGGGCGCCCGCGCATCCGTGACCTCGATCGGCTCCGAGGGCTTGGCGCAGCCGGCAAGCAGCACAAGCAGCACACATATATATGTGATCGTGCCGAGCGCTCGGCCGTGAGACCCCTTGGCCGCCGCGAGTCGCATGCTTCCGAATGCCACTATTTCTTCACCTCCTTCATCGTCGCCTCGATCACGCCGCAAATCGCGTGCACGGCATCGCCTCGGGCGCTGCTCTTCCGCCATACCGCGCCCACGGTCCGGGAAGGCACCGGGCGCGAAAAGTGCTTCACGGTCAACCCTTGTCCGCTGCCGAACGGTCCCCGCGTCGCAAGCTCCGGGAGCAGCGTGACGCCGAGCCCCGCCGCGACCATCTGGCGCAGCGTTTCCAAGCTCGTGGCGCGGTAGTCTTCGCTTTCCCGTGCCTCGATCCGCCCGCAGACATCGAGTGCCTGATCGCGCAAGCAATGCCCGTCCTCGAGCAGGAGCAGCGTCTCGCCGCCGAGGTCGTCCACCTTCACGCTCGACTTCTTGGCAAGCGGACTATTGTTCGGCACCGCCACCGTAAACGGTTCCTGGTAGAGCTCGCGCGCTTCAAGCCCGTCGAGCGGTACGGGCAGCGCGAGGATTCCGAGCTCGATGTCCCCTGCGCGCAGCTTGTCGAGCAGCGGTTGCGTCTGATACTCATAAAGCATCAGCTTCAAACGGGGTAGCTGCTTGCGGAGCTTGCGCATGACGAGCGGCAAGAGATACGGGCCGATCGTCGGAATCAGCGCGACCTTCAGTTTCCCTGAGAGCGGATCGTGCTCGTTGCGCGCGAGCGCGACAATCTCATCGCTCTCCTGCAGCATGCGGCGCGCAAGCGGCAAGATGCGCGCGCCCATCTCGGTCAAGGTTACGCGCCGCGGCTGACGTTCGATCAATTGCACGCCCAGATAGTTTTCGAGCTTCTTGATCTGCGCCGACAAGGTCGGCTGGCTGACGAACGAGCGTTCCGCGGCCTTGCCGAAATGCCCTGTGTCGGCGAGGGCGACGAAATAGCGCAGGTCTCGAAGGTTCATCGGTGTCGGAGCGTGTACGCGTACGGGTGAGTGGATGTGCGGTCGCCGGAAAACGGCCCGCCGACTCCACTGCGGGATCGTATACAAGCATAGTCGGCGTCTATGGTGTAGTTTAGATCAATCGAGAGGACAATGCCGCGACGGCTCGGTCAATCGCTGACGTCCGCAGCCCAGATTTCGACGCCTCCTATATACTGCTCCCATGTCCCGCGCGACGAGATTATCCGCCGGTGTCGTTGTAGTGCGCGATACGGCCGAAGGGTGGCGCTACTTGTTGCTACGCGCATTCACTCACTGGGATTTTCCCAAGGGAATGGTGGAAGCCGGTGAGGAGCCGTTGAGCGCCGCAGTGCGCGAGGTGAAGGAGGAAACGCTGATCGAGGATCTCGATTTCGCTTGGGGTCAGGACTACGTCGAGACGGGACCGTACAGCCGCGGCAAGGTCGCTCGCTACTATCTCGCGAAGACATCGACGATCGAAGTCTCTTTGCCGGTCATCGAGGAGCTCGGTCGTCCCGAGCACAACGAGTATCGTTGGGTCGACCAAGCCGCCGCGCTCAAGCTCGTCTCGGCACGAGTCGAGCCCATCGTGAAATGGGCCGCAGCGCGCCTGACATGAAGCAAGTCGTCATCGTCGGTGCGGGGTTCGCAGGACTGAACGCCGCAAAGCGGCTGCGTCGCCTGCGCGATGTCTCCGTGACGATCATCGATCGCGAGAATCATTACCTCTTTCAGCCGCTTCTTTATCAAGTGGCGATGGCGGGATTGAGTCCCGCCGACATCGCGGTGCCGATTCGAAGCGTATTTGCCGGAGAGCCGAACGTACGGGTCGTGAAAGCCGAAGCACAGCGCCTCGATGTCGACGCGCGCAAGGTCGTCACCGACTCCGGCGACTTCGCGTACGACTATGTCTTGCTCGCCTGCGGTGCTCAGCACGCGTACTTCGGTCACGAGGAGTGGGAGCAGTACGCGCCCGGGTTGAAGACGCTGCCGCAAGCGACCGAAATCCGGCGGCGAGTCTTGGAAGCCTTCGAGGCGGCGGAAAAAGAAGGCGATGCGGACGAGCGGCGTCGATACCTCACGTTCGTCGTCGTCGGCGGCGGCCCCACCGGCGTCGAGCTGGCGGGTGCAATCGGCGAGATGAGCCGCTATACGCTCGCGCGGGATTTTCGGCGCATCGATCCGCGTCAAACGCGCGTCATCCTCGTGGAGGCAGGCAATCGCATCTTACCGAGCTTCGATGAGAAGCTCGCGGCACGCGCGATGCGCGATCTCGAATCGCTGGGCGTGCAGACTTGGACCGGCGCTCCCGTGACGGAAATCACGGCCGAAGGTGTGAGCATCGGCGGCGAAAAGATCGCGGCGGCGACGGTGTTGTGGGCGGCGGGCGTGCGTGCGTCCGATCTGGGGCGATCGTTGCCTGACGTTACGCTGGATCGGGCCGGCAGAGTCGAAGTCGACGAATATCTGAACATCCCTGGCCACCCGGACGTGTTCGTCGCCGGCGACATGTCTCGCTGCCTGGACGAGAACGGCAAGCCGCTGCCGGGCGTTGCGCTCGTCGCGATGCAGGAGGGAATTTATTTCGCCGAAACGATCAAGGCGGACCTCAAAGGCAAGCCGCGCAAGCCCTTCCGTTATCACGACATGGGGCAAATGGCGACGATCGGACGCAGCCGCGCGATCAGCGAGTTCGGAAAGCTGAGGCTCACCGGGCTATTCGCGTGGTGGTTCTGGCTGATCGTGCATATCTATCGCCTGAGCGGCTTTCGCAACCGCCTCTCCGTGCTCATCCACTGGGCGTGGTCGTACTGGACGTTCAGCCGCGGCGCGAGATTGATCGTGGGGAAGGAGTGGCGCGCGTATGCGTCGCGCGCTACCGCGCGCGATGTGTAATGTGTAATGTGTGTGTAAGGTGTAATGTGTAAAGTGTATGGTCAGAGGCACCGCGCCATTCTCTGACGTCACACCACGTTCGAAAGGTTGAGAAGGGCGCAACGTATTAAGGCCCGTACGCCAGTCTCTTCTGACGTTACACCTTACACTTTACACATCACACGGATTGAACGCAGACGCGTTCGCGATGTCGCGCGCGACTGCGCGGGACGTGTAAGGTGTCTAGTGTATGGTCAGAGGCACCGCGCCATTCCTCGGACTTACGTCTCAGACCATACAAATGGTTGGAGCGTGCGCCGGCGCTTCTGACGTTACACCTTACACTTCACACGTTACACGGATTGAACGCGGACGCGTTCAATCCCGAAAATTCTGGTACTGCAACGGCAGCTCCAGCTTTGCGCCGCGCACGAGCGCGATCGTCGCTTGCAGGTCGTCTTTGCTCTTGCCCGTTACGCGAACCTGCTTGTCCTGAATCGCGGCCTGCACTTTGAGCTTGGAATCTTTGATCACGCGCTGAATCTTCTTGCCGATCTCTGCGTCGATTCCCTGGCGCAGCGTAATCACCTGCTTCGCGGTCTGGCCCGACATGACAGGTTCATCGACCTTCATGCATGCGACATCGATGCCGCGCTTCGTGAGCTTCAGGCGCAAGATGTCCAACATCTGCTTGAGCTGAAACTCCGCTTGCGCGATCAGCGTGATGACGAAGCCGTTCAACTCGAACTTTGCGTTCGTGCCCTTGAAGTCGAACCGCGTGCCGACTTCGCGATTCGCTTGATCCACCGCGTTCGTGACTTCGTGCGCGTTCAGCTCGGAAACGATGTCGAAGGAAGGCATAGGCGGAAGCGGTCAGGGGGTAGCGGTTAGCGGTTAGAGAGTAAACACGCGAGAAAGCATACCCCGAATCGCCCACGAGTAGGGCGCGCGTCTTCAGACCTATCGCGACCCGCTTCTACAGGATTACGCGTCTGCCCTCGCGCGCGCTGCGGTAGACCGCCTCGATGAGCTCGATGACATCCGCCGCTTCCTCCGCGGTGACGGGTGCCGGAGCGCCGTCAACGATGCTCTTGTGCACTTGACGATAGAATTCGACCCAGCAGCCGCGCTCCGAAGGAAACGTTTCCGTTTTGCCCGTCGCTCCGTAGACGAGTTTGCCGAATACGCGCGGTTCTTCGACGCCGTAGCGCGAGTCGTCGGGTTGGATGCCTGCACGCGCCTGATCTTCTTGCGGATCGAGCTCGGCTTTCAAGAACGAAGCTTGCGACCCGTGGACGCGATAGCGCCATCCCCCATCGCTTGCGAGATAGCTGACGCCGAGTGTGATCCGCAGCGCGCCTTTCGCCATGAGAATCTCGAAGCCATCTTCCGTCCGTGCGCCGGGCCGCTGCGTGAATACATCCGCTTGCAGCCAGTCGGGCCTGCCGAACAAGACGAGCACTTGATCGATGAGGTGCGAGCCGAGGTCGTACACCATTCCCGACGCGGGCTCGGGAAGGTTGCGCCAGCTCGCCGAAGGCTCCGGGCGAAAACGATCCCAGCGCACATGGTAGCCATTGATGTCGCCGAGCCGATTGTCCTCAATGAGCTTTCGCAGCGTGAGGAAGTCCGCATCCCAGCGTCGATTCTGAAAAACCGTGAGCACTCGCTTGCGCTCACGTGCGAGCTGCGCGAGCGCCCGCGCTTCGGCCGAAGTGACTGTCACAGGCTTGTCGACGACCACGTGCTTACCCGCCTCGAGCGCTGCGCGCACCTGCGCGAAGTGGGCCTGTGTCGGTGTCGCGACGACGACGACATCGAGGTCCTTCCGGGCAAACAGCTCGGCATCGCTCGCAAGCACATCCGCGCGCGGCAACACCTCGCGGATTTCATCGCGTCGACTGCTGACCACTGCGGCAATCTCGAATCCCGCAGCTCGAAGCAGCGGCGCATGAAAGTATCGCCCTGCCAATCCAAATCCGATCAAACCGACTCGCATACGTATGCTCGTGTGTGTGTAAGGTGTAACGTGTAACGTGTAAGGTCAGAGGGGCAGCGGCGGCTACGCTCCGGCACTCTACACTTTACACCTTACACAGCGCCGCGCTTCGGCGTCGCGCCTACTCAGAGAGTAGCTCATCCACCTTGGCGGTGAACTCTGCCACGTACTCCTCGTAGTGCCTGCCTGTCGCAGGGCCCGAGAAGCCCGTGTGAATGTCCCGCACTTGCCCTTGCTTGTCCAACAAGATCGCCGTCGGGTAGCCATATACACCCGAGAGCATCGGCAGCTTGTTGCTTACATCGTCAGCCTCGGCCACGCCTGCGACGAGCGTCGGGAAGTCGATGTCGAGGTCGCGTCGATAGCCTCGCACGGCGGCGGCTGCCTTTTCGAAATCGCCATGACGCTCGAACATGAGCGCGACGACCTCGAAGCCTTTGTCTTTGTATTCGTCGTAGAACGGAACGAGGAACTTCGCTTCATCGTGACAGTTCGGGCACCACGTGCCGCCGATCGTCACGAGGACGACCTTGCCTTGAAAGCGCTCGTCGCTGAGCGAGACCTCCTCCCCGTCTTGATCGCGGAACGTGAAATCGAGCCGGCCGCCTTCCGATTGCATCGTCGGCACGCGCCCGACGCCATCGAGCGTGGCATTGTCGTCTCGTGCCGCAGAGACTTTCTCGTGCCACGCGAGGCCCTGCCAGTAGTCGCCTTCGAGTCGACCGTCGTCCGTCACTTTCAGATGGTAGAGATAGGCAAGTCCGCCCGCGAACGTCGAAAGTTTGAGCTCATCGCCCCGAACTTGACCCTCGAGAAAGCGATGATCGCCCGTGGGCGTCATGACCGTGCCGACGACTCGGTCGTGTTCCTGCTCGAAGATTCCCACGGCCGGCGACGCTTCCCCGTCGTCGCTCGTGAACGTGACTGCCCACCGGCCGGCAACATCGGCGTTGTCGGACGCAGGTTTCTGGAAGAATCGGAAGGTCTTGCCGCGCTCCGCCTTGAAGGGAATGACCTGCTCTTTGCCGCCCGCCTTGATCAAGGTGACGCTTCCAGTCAGCCGATCGCGGCCGAAGCGAGCGCGCAGGTAATTTTCATAGCCGGGGAACGAAGCGGTGAGCTCGCCATTCTCGACCGTCACGTCCTCGACGAGCGTTCGCTCGGCGCCGTTCACGAGCGCGAGCACGAATCCGCCTTCTTGCTTCATCACCTCGAGGCCGAACGGCGCTTCTCCGCCGGGAAGCTCGAGCGTGGCGCGGTAGCGACCGACCTGAGGTTCGGTTGGTTGTCTCGTGCATGCGGCGGCGAGCGCAAGGAACAGCAGAGTAGCTGGATATCTCAACCATCCGCCGAGAGGACGCGGTGTTCGCGTACGCACTGAGTACTTTTTCTCCACGCTGTAGTACATCGACCGCTCTCCGTTTTACACGCGTGTGAAGTGTCTTCGTTGCGGCGTGTCGATGCAATGTTTCCGAACTGTCGCCGCGGAACTACGCGAAGAAAGGGCGCGTTTCTACGAAGAATCTTGCGGCAACGGACCAATGGAGACCCCGCCCATGAAGATCGAGCTACTACGCGCCTCGCCCATCGTCCTCGCGGCCTCGGTCCTGTTCGTCGGATGTGGCGGCGTATCCGAGGTGACGAAGGATCGTGTCGCGCGCAGCGAAACGGCCGTGAGCCAAGCGCAACAGACAGTAGGCACCGACGAGCAGGGCGCGCTCGAGTTGCAGAAGGCCCGCGATCAACTCGAGCAGGCGCGCCGCGCCCTCGAGGATGAGAAGGAACAGCCCGCGGTTCGGCATGCACAGCAGGCCGAGCTGTTCGCAGAGCTGGCCGTGGCACGGAACCAAAGCGCTTCCGCCCGTCGTGCGGCCGAGGAGCTCCAAGCGAGCATTCGCACGCTGAGACAGGAAGCGGAGCGTGGCGGCCCGACTTCGACCGACATGCAATAGCGCGCACACGGAGGCGATCATGAACCGAATTCAGAAAATCATGTTGTGGGGTGCGCTTGCCGCGATCTTCGCGGGTTGCGCGTCCGTGCCCGAGAACATCGAAGAGCTGCAGACGGCGCGCGCCGTGGTTCCGCAGGTGGAAGCGTCGCCGCGCGCGGGCGTGGCAGCGACGTACGTCTCGGAAGCGCGCAAAGCGCTCGATCGAGCGAATCGCATGGCGGAAGGCGGCGGCGATCTAGATACCATCAAGCACGAGGCGCAGATCGCGACGCTCAA
>JBDZVE010000005.1:76895-114951 GCA_040255535.1 Lysobacterales bacterium
ATTGAACTGCCCTCTCCCTTGCGGGAGAGGGCGGTCGGCAGGCGCCGCGAGCCCAGTCGAGCGACCGATCGAGCCCGCGCTGAGGTGATGACCTCAGAACGGCAGGTTATTTCCACCGCGCGCCCGAAACCCGCACCATTACGGATTCGTTGAGAACGAAGCCCGGGTTCCGGTGGATGCGTCCGGCATGGTTCCGCATCGCCGCTTTCCTGGCGCCTATAACCATTTTGTTACTCCCGCACGACTGACCTTCATACCGCGCGCTGGCTAAAGTCCGCCATCTATGTCGATCACGCTCGACCAAGTCACCAAACGGTATCAAGGGGCGCCCGTCGTCAACGACGTCTCGCTCGAAGTGGCGGAAGGGGAGTTCTTCGTGCTGCTCGGGCCGAGCGGAAGCGGCAAGTCCACTCTGCTGCGGGCGATCGCGGGACTGAGCGGCGTGGACCACGGTCGCATCACTCTGCATGGGCAGGATGTGACGCACGTGTCCGCGCGCCACCGCGGCGTCGGCCTCGTGTTTCAGAACTACGCGCTCTTCAAGCACATGAGCGTCGGCGAGAACATCGAGTTCGCGTTGCGCGTGCGGCGCATGAAGGCCGCCGATCGCGTGAAGCGCCGCAAGGAGCTGCTGCGCCTCGTCGCGCTCGAAGGCATGGACGACCGATTGCCGACTCAGCTCTCGGGCGGTCAACAGCAGCGCGTGGCAGTCGCGCGCGCACTCGCGCACAAGCCGCAAGTGCTCCTGCTCGATGAGCCGTTCGGTGCGCTCGATGCGAAGATTCGCGAAGAGCTGCGCCGTACGATTCGCCAAGTGCAGCGCGAGCTCAGAATCACGACGGTACTGGTCACGCACGATCAGGAAGAGGCGTTCGCGCTCGCGGATCGCATCGGTGTCATGAATCTCGGCCGCTTGCTCGAGACGGGCAAACCCGATGAATTGTATGCGCGCCCCGCGACTCGCTTCGTCGCAACGTTCCTCGGCGCGGCGAACCTGCTGCTCGCGCGTCAAACGGCGCAGGGCATCCGCTTTGGGGCCATGCCGGTTCAGGCTCACCACTCGGACAAAGTAGACGATGCACGTGAGCACGAGGTCGTCGCAGTGCTGCGGCCGGAAGAAGTCGAGCTCGCGCCTACGCGCGATTCGCTGCGCACGAACTTCATCGCGAACGGCATCATCGAAGAGATCGTCTTCACCGGTGCGCTCGAGCGGATGCGCGTGCGTATCTCGAGCGGCGCCGCGGATGCGCAGCTCGTATCGACGAGCTCAGAGGCGCAGCCGTCGAGCGCAACGCTCGAAGTCACGCGCACGCAGCACGAGCAGCGCGCGTTTCCTGTGACGTTGCATCAGTCGGTCGCGATCGGCGTGCGCCGTATCCATGTGCTGCCGACGCCGCTGTCGAGCTATACCGCCTGTGCTGCATCGGCCGATGCCGTGCAGCGGCTCGTGCGTCATCCGTTTCTCACGGAGCTTGCAAGCCGCATGAAGACGCGTATCGCCGCTCGCGTCGAGGCGGGGCTCGCTCGAGCGGAACCGAGCGTGCAGGCGAGCGATCCGATTTCGGGGGTCGCCGTGATTTCGGCTCAGAACAACGTTGCGTGCCAGATCGAGTGGCTCCTGCGCAATGGCGCACAGGAGCTGCTCGTGTTGCCGGCGCAAGTCGCGGCTCCGCAAAGAGTGCTGATTCATTGGTCGGACGATCAGGTACGACGTTCGACGTTGGCCGTCGCCGCAAGTCTGCTTCGGCATGTGCCTGCGGAAGCGATCTATCTCGGTATCCTCCCTGGCGCGGGCGATGACTTGCAGCGCCCGGTCGGAGTTCGTTCACTGCTCGATGCACGCACCGAAGCGCAAGCCGTGCACGGTCTCGAGATGCGCACGGAGCTGCATTTCGGTAGCGCTTCCGAGGAGCTGCATCGGCGCTTGAATGAAACCCCGGATCAGATGCTGATTCTCGGCATCTCGAGCATTCGGCAAGTTCGAGACGAGTTCGACGCATTGTTTCAGGCGCCGGCTGCGCACTCGATCATGCTGGTCTACAGGTCATCGAAAGACGCCGAGCCGGGCGCTCGCGTCGATTCCATTCGCGAAACGGCGGCGGTGGGTGAGCGTGCTGCGATCCACCGCTAAGTCATTCCTGGTTCTGCCGTTCATCTTGCTCGCCGCGCTGACAGGCTGCGGCGGATCGGATGATTCGGAGAACACGGTCTCGATACTCAACGTCAGCTACGATCCGACCCGGGAGTTGTATCGAGAGGTCAACGAGCAGTTCGCGGCGCAGTGGCACCGGGAAACCGGGCAGACGCTCACGATCAAGCAATCGCATGGGGGTTCCGGGAGTCAGGCGCGCGCCGTGATCGACGGCCTCGAGGCCGACGTCGTGACGCTCGCACTTGCCTACGACATCAATTCGATTCAGCGCAAGGGCAAGCGTCTAGGCGCCAATTGGCAGACTCGCTTCCCGCATGCGAGCTCGCCTTACACTTCGACGATCGTATTTCTCGTTCGCGACGGTAATCCGAAGAACATCCGCGACTGGCCCGATCTCGTGCGGCCGGGCGTCGAGGTCGTCACGCCGAATCCGAAGACCTCGGGCGGCGCGCGCTGGAACTATCTGGCCGCGTGGGGTGCGGTGCTGTATCGCGAGCTCGAGGGGGATTGGACAAAGCTCGACGATCCTGCCGCGGTGGACGAAGTACGTGCGGCCCAACGAGCGGCGGAACAATTCGTCGCTGCCATCTATGCTCATGCACCGGTGCTCGACAGCGGTGCACGCGGCTCGACGAACACGTTCGTACAACGAAACATCGGCGATGTGCTGCTTGCGTGGGAGAATGAAGCGCTGCTCGCGGTGCAGGCATTGGGCCCGGACAAAGTAGACATCGTCGTTCCGCCCGTGAGCATTCTGGCGCAACCGCCGGTCGCAGTCGTCGATACGGTCGTTGACCGCCGCGGGACACGCCAAGTTGCCGAAGCGTACCTTCGCTTTCTCTACACACCCACCGGCCAGACGATTGCAGCGAAGCACCATTTCCGCCCAAGCGATCCGCAAGTACTGGCCCAACATCGCGACCAGTTTCCCGAGCTCGAGCTGTTCACGATCGACGAAGCCTTCGGCGGCTGGGACCAAGCTCACGAAACGCACTTCGCGGACGGCGCGGCATTCGACCGGATGACGGGAGCGAGAAGGTGAGCGTCGCGCGCGCCGCTCGCTCCGCTGGCTACAGGCTGCAGACTACAGACTACAGCCAGAGCGAGCTCGATCGTGTCTCGCGTCTACACGATGTCGAGGGCCACGTGCATGCGATACAAATTAACGCGGACACGAGCGCGCCGCGTCTCCCTCTGGCTGTAGCCTGTAGCCTGTCGTCTGTAGCCGGCAGCCCGGCTGTCGCCTGCAGCCCGGCTGCCCGCGTGGAGCGCGCATGAACTTCCGCGCCCCCTCCATTCTTCCGGGCTTCGGGATCACGCTCGGCTTCTCGACGTTCTTCCTGAGTGCGATCGTGTTGATCCCGCTCGCGGCGTTGGTCGCGAAGACCGGCACGATGGGTTGGCGCGAGTTCGTGGGTGTGCTCATCGATCCGCGCGCATTGGCGTCCTATCGCTTGAGCTTCGGTGCTTCCTTCGTCGCGGCGGCGCTGAACGGCGTGTTCGGCTTCATCATCGCCTGGACCTTGGTGCGCTACGAGTTTCCGGGCCGCAAGATCATCGACGCATTGATCGACATGCCGTTCGCGTTGCCGACCGCGGTATCGGGCATCGCATTGACCGCGGTGTTCGCCGAGAACGGCTGGATCGGTCAATACCTCGCGCCGTTCGGCATCAAAGTGGCGTACACGTGGATCGGCATCGTCGTCGCGCTCACACTCATCGGCTTGCCGTTCGTCGTGCGCTCGGTGCAGCCCGCATTGCTCGAAGTGCAGCGCGATTTGGAAGATGCGGCCGAAACGCTCGGGGCGGGGCGCTTTTATGTATTTCGACGCATCATCTTCCCGGCCGTGATGCCTGCGCTCTTGACCGGCTTCACGATGGCATTCGCGCGCGCAATCGGCGAGTACGGCTCGGTTATCTTCATCGCCGGCAACTTGCCGATGAAGACCGAGATCACGCCGCTCCTCATCGTGATCAAGCTCGAGCAGTTCGACTATGCAGGCGCCGCGGCGCTCGGATTCATCATGCTCGTGATGTCGTTCATCATGTTGTTGTCCATCAATCTGCTGCAAGCGTGGGGGCGCCGGCGAGTCATCGCGGCGGGACGCTGATGGCGGTCGGACCCACGAGAGAGATGCTCGCGGAAATCGCGAGCCGGCCCGGGCGGGACACGATCCTCAGTACCGTCGTCAAAGGCGCCCTGATCGCGATATCGCTCGTCTTCCTTGCGGCGCTTCTATTTGCGCCGCTCGTGACCGTCTTCGCGACAGCGCTCGGGAAGGGCTACGAGATGTACTTCGCGAGCTTCAAGGATTCCGACACGCTCGCGGCCATTCGCCTCACGCTCACCGTTGCGGCGATCGTCGTACCGCTGAACACGGTCTTCGGCATCGCCGCGGCATGGGCGATCGGAAAATTCGAGTTCCGCGGCAAGAGCATGCTCATCACGTTGATCGACCTGCCGATCGCGGTTTCGCCGGTGATCTCGGGCCTCATCTACGTGCTGCTTTTCGGCACGCAAGGCTGGTTCGGGCTCTGGCTCCAAGAGAATGACCTGAGCATCATCTATGCCGTGCCCGGCATCGTGCTGGCCACGATGTTCGTGACCTTTCCGTACGTCGCTCGCGAGTTGATACCGCTCATGGAGCAGCTCGGCAACGATGAGGAGGAGGCCGCGATCACGCTTGGAGCGGGCGGCATCATGACGTTCTTCCACGTCACGTTACCCAAGATCCGCTGGGGCCTTCTCTATGGCGTCATCCTCTGCAACGCTCGGGCGATGGGAGAATTCGGCGCGGTTTCGGTCGTCTCGGGTCACATCCGCGGGTTGACGACCACGATGCCCCTTCAAGTGGAGATCCTATATAACGAGTACAATTTCGTAAGCGCGTTTGCGGTGGCATCGCTCCTGACGCTGCTTGCGGTCGTGACGCTGATCATCAAGACCTTCGTCGAATGGCGCACGGGATACAGGAAGCGCTGACCGGTGACCGGCGGACGGTGAAAAGCAAAGAGCTCGCTTCGGATCACTTCAGGCAAATACTCGTATGCGTAGTTTGCATGGCACAGCGATCGAATTCCTGATCTTCACCGTCCGCCGTCCGCCATTCACCGTTCACCGGACATGATTTCTCGTCTCGATATGGTTTCGCGACTCCAGGAATTCCTGGATCGGCTTCGCGTCGACATGTCTCGGGCAAGTCTCGGGGTATGGATCGCGATCATCAACGTTGCGGTTGTCGTGCTGGTTGTCGGAGGGATCTCGATTTCCGCGATCGGCTCGCTGCGCGATCTGGCCGATCAGCAAGGCAAATCGCGCGTGCAGCTCGCGGGCGCGATGGCGCGCGAGGATTTGCGTCGCTTCGTCGAGGACGCGCTCACCGAGGCGCGCAGCATCGCCGAGCGGCAGACGCTGCAGCGTCTGGCCGGCAGCCGCAATCAAGCGATGATCGAGCCTTTCCTGAGACGCTCTTGCACATCGGAGACGATTGCCGCCTGCGCGATCTTCGAAGGCTCTACGCTGCTCGCGAAAGCAGGTGTCGAGCTGCCGTGGGCGGAGATCGCGACCGCCGCGAGTGAGCAGGGCGAGCGCTTCATGGCCGTGCCGGCCGCCTCGACCTACGCGTTGCTCGGCGCGTCGGCGACGATCGGCGACAGCGCCGCACGGCGGCTATACGTCGTGCGACAGCTCGACGAGCGCATGAGCACTTTGCTTTCCGATCGCGTCGGCCTTCAGATTCAGCTCATCAACTATCGGCTGTTCGTCGAGGACCCAAATACCAGCGAATTCACTCGGCTGCATTCTGCGGGACTTTCCGACGGCCGTTCAGCAGTCATGAGAATCGATAAGCCCGATCTCTACGCTGCGAGCTTTCCGGTGTTTGCATCGACCGGCGAAGCGATCGCGTTGCTCGAAGCGCGCTTGCCGACCCGTGAGATCGATGCCGCCGCGGGCAGTCTCATCAAGCGTCTGCTCACGACCGCGATCGTGCTCGCGGCGCTCGCCGTGCTCGCGGGAATCTTGCTGGGGCAGCAAGTCACCGGACCCGTCGGCACGCTGACGGAAGCGGCGGAGCGTCTGGGTCAAGGCGACTTCTCGACGTCGATTCCTGTCGGCGGCACGAAAGAGGTCGGCAAGCTCGCGCGCACGATGGAGGACATGCGCAACAATCTCGTCGAGCTTACCGACACGCTGCGCCGAAGCGAGGCGGAAGCGCAAGCCGTGCTGAGCGGCATCGTCGAGGGCGTATACGCAGTCGATCGCTCGCGAGTCATTCGCTATCTCAATCCGCAAGCTGCGCGCCTGCTCGGCATCGACGCACAAGAAGCGATCGGTCGATTCTGTGGCGATGTCCTGAAGCCTTGTCTGGAGAACGGCCAGCGCCCATGCGAAACGCGCTGCCCGATTTTGCGAGCTCGCGTGGAAGGCAACGCCCAAGCCACCGAACAGCTCCAGGTCGAGGGCGGCAACGTGCGCACGACCGTCATTACGAGCGCCGCACCCGTGGATGAATGGCAGGTCCAAGTGATCCGCGACGAAACTGAGCTGGAGGCCGTGCGCCGCGCACGCGACTCGGTGCTCGCGAACATCTCTCATGAGTTTCGCACGCCGCTTGCAGCGCAGCTCGCGTCGATCGAGCTTCTACGCGAGGGGCTCGAGTCGATGCCGAAAGCGGAGCTCGAGCAGCTCGTGTTCTCGCTCGAGCGCAGCACGCTGCGGTTGACGCGGCTCATCGACAACCTGCTCGAGAGCGTGCGCATCGAGTCGGGGCAGCTCGGCATACGCCATCAGAGCGTCGCGCTCGGCGAGCTCATCGAGGATGCGAATGCGCTCATCGGTGCGCTGCTGCTTCAGCGCCGTCAGACATTGATCGTGGACATTCCCGAATCGCTGCCGCGCATCGACGGAGACGGCCCGCGCCTCACGCAAGTGCTCGTCAACCTGCTTGCGAATGCGAGCAAGTTCGCGCCCGAAGGAAGCGCGATCTGCGTCGGTGCGCGGGAGCAGGACGAGCGGGTCACGTTCTGGGTCGAAGATGAGGGTCCCGGCGTTCCCGAAATCGACTCGGGCTCCGTGTTCGAGCGCTTCCATCGCGGCCCGGACCAGGAACCCGAGCCGGGTGGCCTCGGTCTGGGTCTCTGGATCGTCAAATCCATCATCGATCGTCACGGCGGCAGTATCACGGCGAGGCGCACGGCGGAGCGCAAGACGCGGTTCGAGGTGGCGTTGCCTCGTACGGCGACGGATGCAGTGACGGAATAACGCAAACCATGAAACTCCTCATTGCTGACGACGACAAAGACTTACTTGCGCTGATCGCGTTTACGCTTTCGCAGGCGGGCTACCTCGTCGTGAAAGCAAGCGATGGCCCGAGTGCGATGCGTGCGTTCGATGCGGAGGCGCCCGACCTCGTGATTCTCGATATCAACATGCCGGGTGCGAGCGGGTTTCAGGTGTGCGAAACGATTCGTGCGAAGTCGCGCGTGCCGGTGATGATGCTCACGGTGCGCGGAGAGGAGGAAGATCTCGTGCGTGCGCTCGAGCTCGGCGCGGACGACTACCTGACGAAGCCGTTCAGCCCTCGCACCTTGCTGGCTCGGGTGAAGGCACTGCTGCGACGAGCGGGAATGGAGAACGCGGCGCCCCTTGCAGCCGGCCGCATCGCACTCGACGTCGATGAGCACACGGTGCAAGTCGGTTCGAGCTCACCCGTGCGGCTTACGAAGCTGGAGCTTCGATTGCTGCAAATGCTGATCGCAAACGCGGGGCACACGGTGAGCTCCGATCGCTTGCTCATGCAGGTGTGGGGTCACAAAGGATCCGGCGATCGCCAATTGCTCAAGCAGCTCGTGCACCGCCTGCGCCACAAGATCGAAGTCGATCCCTCGAATCCGCAGATTCTGCAGACCGCTCCTGGCGCGGGATACAAATTGGTCGTGGACTAAACGACGACTCTCGCCTCGTCCCGTCGTCAGTGGCCGGCGGCCTCACCGGCACTCCTGAACAAGAAAATCGCGAAAATGCGCAGCGGGAACGCGGCCCCGGTCTGTCGCGCTGCGGCAGTGAAAGCAGCGCGTGGCTAGCGCGAGACAGTCTACGCTCCAGTCTCTGCGCCGTATGCCATGCAGCGGTTTCAATCGTGCAACACCCGGAATAACACGTTGCATGGATCACGCGTGGCTCGCCTTTGCGAGCGCGGATTAGCCGTAAAGGAAATACGCGTTAAATCTTAATGTTCTTGTCGCGACCAGAACGTAACCTCCCGGCGACTGATAGGTCACGGCCGCCGCCCTAACATTCTTTGCGCTGCTTTCTCGAATCCCCCGGCAGCGTTTCGAACCTTCGAAAGGGTGCGGAATTGTGGAGGGATTCGAGCGCGCACCGATCAGAAGTAATCCGCGCGCAGCCAAGGAACTGCACGAAGCCTCATTGCGTTAGTGAGCCCGCTTGAGAGGTTTGGTTTTGAAGCTGAGCAAACGAACCGTGAAACAGAACGTCGTATCGCCCCCGACATCGGGCAAATCCATCGGCACGGAGGAACGTTGGCACGTGTGGCAGCACGAGGTGTTATCGGTCATCCACTCCGATTTCCGCAACGTGCTGGATACGGTCGAATGGGACGATATCGATTGGGATGCATGGCGTCCATTGTTCGAGCAAGGGTGCTCGGCGAGAGATGCCGTACGCAACGCTTTCGGCCGCGTCGCATAGCCCAGCCAGCCTTCCTACGTCCATGTAGGCCAGGCAAAAGACAAACCCTCCCTCGCGCCGTGCGAGGGAGGGCTTTAAGGGGCGCTCTTCGTATACCTCGGTTACGTGCCCGCGCCCGGCGCACCGCTCGCGCCGATGCGTTTCTGCACTTCCGCAGACACTCGCGTGCGCAGATCCGGGTCAGCCGCCATGCTCGCCACGATTTGGTTGAACTCCTCGACCTTCAGGCCGCTACGCTCAACTGCCGCGATCATGTCGGACTGTGCGGTGCTCTTGACCTGATCTGCCTGTGCGGGATCGGTCGTCCCTTCCAGTTGCTCGTTCGCCTTCTGCTGGATCGTCTGTACTTCGACATAGGCGTCCGCAAACTGCTCGACCTTCCTTTGGTCGATCTGCGCGGCGGCATTTGCGCCCTCGCCCATCGAGCCGGTCGCTTCGCCGGGAGCTCCGGCCGGATCCCTCGTTGACGAATCACCAGGATAGTCGCTCGACTCCTGCGGCATCGAACCTTGAGTGCTCGAGCTGGGCGGCGGCGTTTCCTCGCTCTGCGCGAGAGCGAGCGACCCAGCCAACGTACTTGCAGCGATGACAGCCGCGAGCGGTGAAATCTTCGAACGCATAAAGGAACTCCTCAGCGGATAGTTACACGCATCATCTGAATCACACTGCGCGCGATTCGGTTCCGATTCGATTGCACTTTCTGCTCGCAGCGTCGCAGCGCCACGACACTGATCGATGATTTGTGAGATTAAAGGAAGCTCTGCCGCAGGTAAGGAGCCGACGAGCCGTTATTCGAACTGCTCCTTTCGCGGGCGAGCGCGATACTCCGCGCGGCTCAAGTAGCCGTCCTCGTTTGCGTCGATCCCCTCGAAGCGACCGCGAGTCACTTCGGCTTGCTCGCCTTCACGCTTGCTGATGCGGCCATCGTTGTCGCGGTCGATGGCGTCGAACACGCGGTCGACATCTTCCGAAGTGCGCGGATTCTGCTGCGAGTTGACTTGAGAAATTGCGAGTACGCACGCAAGCGCGACAGCTGTGATCGGTCGGCGCATCATTCACTATCCTCGCTGTTTTCTCTACACATGAGATCAACCGCCGTGTCGCAGACCCGGTTCCGGATTCGAGGTGTCCGCTCCCCTCTCCGACAGTGCGCGCCGCGCATTGCTGTGGTGCGTTTGCCGTCGACGGCACGGTGCAGCTAAGCTTCGGCCGTGCGAAGCGTCGCGCGAGAACACCAGGAGAACAGCGTGCGCGAAATCATCTTCTTGCATCGAGCGGCGCCCTTAGCCGATTACGCGCTGCTTGCGATGCGAATCATGGTCGGAGCGTTCTTGATCTGGGGCGTTTGGGACAACATCGCGAGCGCCGAGCGCATGCGGGAGTTCGTCGAATTCCTGACGAAGTTCCGCTTTCCCGCGCCGGAGCTGATGGCGAGGCTGTCGGTCTGGGTTCAGTTTTTCGTGGGCCTGAGCTTCATCACCGGCATTTTGACGAGATGGGCGGGCATCTTGTGTATGATCAATTTCATCGTGGCGATCGCGATGGTCGATCGTTTTGCCGGTGTGCGGGGGGCGTTTGCGTCCGCGTGTTTGGTCGCGATCGGGCTGTATCTCGCGACGTATGGCGCCGGGCGGTTCTCGCTCGATTCGCTGCTGCTGCGACGCTCGGCGCTCGCGATTGCCAGAAGCGCGTGAATGCAGCCGCGCAAGCAAATGGGCTGAGACGAGCCCCGACCTATAGCTAGTGTACATTCCCATGACTGACCGTGACGGCTCCCCTTCGAACGAAATCGGCGCTCACATCGAGAGCCATCTAGGGGCAATCGCGAATGTCTATCGTTTGGGTGACGAGGACTCGTTCGAGCTGCGCATCGTGCACGTGGCGCCGACCGATACTCGGCCGGTTCACACGCTCATCACATCCGGCATGAGCGTGCATCCGATGAACGTCCCCAATCCCGATACGCCCGCGAATCTGGAGCTCATGATGACCTTGCCTCGGGAGTGGCAATTGGGCCCTGAGCTACCGGAGGAGCAGCGGTGGGCGTGGCCGGTGCATCTGATGCAGCGCCTTGCGCGCCGCGCGCACGAAGAAGGCGGATGGCTCGGATGGGGACACTTGATTCCGAACGAGGACGGAGCGCATCCCTATGCGGCAACGACGAAGCAATGTGCCGCTCTCATCGTTCCATCGCTTCTCGTGCCGACGGAATTCTACGAGCTCAAGACGCCTGAGAAGACGATCGTCTTCTATGCAGTCGTTCCCATTTATAAGGAGGAGTACGATCTGGGCCGCGACAGCGGTACCGACGCGTTGTTCAGCCGTCTCATCGACGGCGATGTCACCGACGTCGTCGAGCCCAGTCGCAGGAATGTGGCGCGAAAACGATTCTGGTTGTTTGGCTGATTGGTCCAGCCTCGGCTAGGGCTCTTGATAGCCGCCCACCCTGATGTCCACGCGATACTTTCGCGGATCTTCACGCAGATAAAAGCCGCCTCGGCGCCACGAACGCCCGGGCAAGTAGTCGATCCCCGCGTCCACTCGCTCCAACTCGGTCGAGCCATCGAATACTCGCGCGCTGATGTGCAGGTCCACGAGCGTCTGTGTGCCTAGATTGCGGGCGCGATACCGCACGAGGTATGCATCATCGGTCGCGATGATCTCCTCGATGCGAATCTCGACATCGCCAGGCCGATCTTCCGAACCCGATCCCTCGTAAACGAGAAAGGCGATCGCGGCGACGAACAGAACTAGACCGATTCCGCCGAGTATCCATTCCAATAGCGGTGTCGTCTCGCGCTGAGTGCGTGCTCGCGATGTCTTTGCAGCCACGTCCGCTCCCTGGGTCTCGGCTAGAGGACGAGACGAGCCGATGCGGCGCCGACGGCAGCGGGAAAGCCTAAGACGACGATGACTTGCACCGCCTCTTCCAATGCGAGGCCGTCGAATCGTCCGAACGTCCAGCAGATGAACGCACTGATCGCGAGCGCGAGCACGTAGCCGTTGACGCTGAACTTCACGAATGTGGCCGCCAGTGATTGATCCTGCGGCCGCTCGTGCTGACCGCGAAATCCGGCTGCGTAGACGAACGTGTGCATCAGCGCGAGCGACAGCACGGCGAGCACGACGGATTGCCAAGGCGACATCTGCTGCGCGATGGCGAGCACTTCCTCGGTCGGCGCAATGTTTGCCGCCAAGAACAACGCTCCGGCACACATCAAGAAGTATTCGCCGAAGTCGCCGCTCTCGCGACTCTGACGATCCTCGTCTTGCATACGCCGCCCGAACTGGCTCTGCGCGAGAAGCGCACCGATACTGCCGGGCACGGCTTGCAGCGCGATCTTCCCGATCCATTCGTTCGCTTGTGAGCCCGCCTCGATCACGCCGAATAGGAGGAGAACGATCGTCGCCATCGAAGTCGTAACCGCGATCGCGACGAACGCATCGAGGATCGAATCGAAGAGATGCGTCGAATCCTCGAAACCCGAGTAGTAGGCAAGGCCGACGAGGATCGGCAGCAAGACGAGCATCAGTATGACGAGTCGAAATCGATCCATCGTAAAACCCAGAAACCAGGTTTCCATCGTCATCAAGATGGGTAGAGAGAAGAGCAGCGCGCCGCCGAACGCACGCGCAACACCGATCGCGTAGTCGCGATTCGTTTTGAAGTCGGTGATCCGGTGTCCGCTGTCTATGATGCCGTCCTCAGGCCGCCTCGTGTCCGAGGAATGCCGAGAACGCATCAAAGTTCCTTCCGTTGACGTGCAGGCTGGCGGCGAAGCGGTGGAACGCGCTCGCTCACTTATATAAGTAAACGAGAATATCCGTCTTGTTCTTGCTCATCCCGAGCCATTTCCTGAACTCCTCGACTTTTGCGGCATCTTCCGCTCCGATCGTGCGTATCAAGATACCCCGTTCGCTGAGCTCGTTGCGAATGCGCCGCTGCCACGCCTCGGTGAAGATCGCCGGCAATTTGTGGCTCAACTGCAGCGCTTCGAGCAGCTCCCATTCGCCTTTGTCGAGCCACGCCTCATCGCAGCTCGGGCACACATCCAATCGATTCGAAACCGTACCGCTCACCTTGTACTTCGTCATGATGCGGGCGCACTTAGGGCACTTGAGCGCCGCCGTGGAGTCTTCCGTCTCGATCTTTTTCGTTCCGAGTGGCGCACCTTCGGGCGGCTTCTGCGTTTCCGCCCAATGCCGGTAGTACAGCAACGAAACGAGGCTGCCTTCGCAATCCCCGCAGGCCATGGCCGGGAGATACTCCTCGATCATCGTCGGTTTCAGGTCGGGCGTAGTGCAGCGAGGACACTTCATCGAGCCTCCATTGCGCACGAGCTAAGGACAAGGGGGCGTGCGACAGAATGCAGACGGGCGAAATGATGGCGCAAGCGGGCTTTTGGTTCGTGCTCCAGCTCACAGTTCTCGGAGCGCCTCGTCACGCAGTCCGACGAGGACAGCTTCGCCGCTCTCTGGATCCAGTCTGAACTCGCCATATCTGGCACGCGCGAAGCGCTGCGCTGAGCCTTCTTCGAAGAAATAAGCGTTCGTGCCGAGCCAGACCGCGCCATTGCGGATCTTGTAGCGGATGGCAGGGTTGCCCTGATTGCCGGCGCTCAGCTTCGCGACTCTGCGCGCGTCGACCTCGAGCGGTGCGCGTCGTGCTCGCTCCGAGATCGCTCCGGAAAGCCTGGCCTGCCCGATCTCTTCCGCAAGTCGAAACCGCAACGCCATGTAGTCGCCCTGCATCAATGAGCGCGGGTCCACCGGCGCAAGCTCCAGATAGATCGTCGTGCCGTTCGCAATCGTGCGTTCCTTGCCATAGATGGAAAAATTCACGGCCGCAAGCACGAGGATCGCGCCAAGTGCGATGAGCGCTCGAGCTACGCGCGCGCTCATGCTTCTGCTCCCGACGGATCGCGCGTGCGTCGGCTGAGGAGCGCTGCGGTCACGGACAGGAGCACGCCGACGATGAGCATGATGCAAGACTTCATCAACAGGGTCGTACCGAGAAGGAAGTAGAAGTGCACGACGTGCAGCAATGCGCCGCCGATCGCTGCGCCGATCAGCGCTCGATTTCGAATCCGGAATGCACATATCGCTGCAAACAAGGCGGCGGCCGCGGAAAGCAAGGGCCACATCGCAAGCCAATCGGTCTCGACGGATGCAGACCAGAGATGCGCGCTGCTGAAAGGGAGCGATGCCCAGGTTCCAAATGCGAGGCTCAAGAGCAGACCGGTCAAAGCGGGTCGTGCAAGGTATTGCATGCCGCTCGCCATCCAGCGCGCTTCCGTCCGGACGAGCGCGTGCGCGCCGGCGATGACCGGTATCCAGACGACGAACCAGCTTGCAAGGGCGGGCGGCACGAGCCGCAGGCTGAACTCTTCGGCATCCCACCAGGCGAACCGCACTGCGAATGCCCAGGCGATGCAGGCGAAAAAGGCTGCGAGGAATTTCGCGAGCCGGTTCGGCAGCAGCAAGACGAGGACAACCTGCATGAGCGCGACGAGTGCCACAGTACCGGCGACCGAGTTCGTGATGTCCCACGCCGCGCCCGTCATTGCGAGCTGCCCGGCGATCGAGAGCGCAAGTGCGAGCTGATCGAAGAACGCGTTTTCGCGATCGAGCGCGTAAAGACCACCCGCGGCTGCGAGCATCAGTACTCCCGCGGAAGTGAGCTCGAGCGCCGTATCCGGCCTGAATATCAGGCCGATGCAGATCAGGCCAAAGACGCCCGCGAGCCAACCCGCGCTGCCCAGCACGAGACTTACGAACCAAGGGCGATGGGATGGCAGGGGCGCAGGTGTGGGGAGCCCCTCCGCCATCAAGCCGCGCGAGACGAGCGCGCGCTTGAGCACATCGAGATCGCTCATGCTTCTGCCTCCCGAGCCCACAAGCGCACGAGCTTCATCAGCAGTCGTCCGCTCACGGTCGAGCTCGCGATCAGCCAAATAGAGAGCAGGAAGAAAATCACTTCATCGTCCATCTCGACTGCCGTTGCGAGCGCGGTCGTGGTCAAGACGATCGCGCTGCCGGCGAGCGCTGCGAGCGGAAAGACGTCGGTGCGCTTGCGAATGGCATAAGTCGCAACGCAGACAAACGCGATGATCACGAACAGCAGTGCGAGCGCGTCGCCTCCGGTATTGCCGTTCTCGCCGAGAATGACGATCGTTCCGGCCCACGTACCGTATCCGACGGCGCATGCGAGCACGAGCCTGCCAAGCCACGGCGGAGCGATGGCGGACCAGCGTGTTTCCTCGACGTACTCCCGCAATCCCCACAGGGAGAGGTTCACCATCATCGGGGCGAGCAACAGCTCAGCCGCATCGAGACGGGTTCCCGAAATCAGGAACCAGAACCATCCATCCTCCGGCCGCAGGCTACAAAAAAGGCCCAGCGCGACGTTGAGCACGAGCACCCACGCACCCCAGCTCACGCTCCATTGGGCGGCAATGACGAGCGGCAGCCCAAGCACGCTCCAGGTGAGGAACAGCTCGTAGACGTTTGCGCCGGTTTGGTAGGTCTGGCCGAACAGCGCGAGCAGGGCGCCGGCCATGACGAACGCGAACAGCAGGGCACCTCGGCCGAGCGCATGCGGCGGCGGCCGCCACAACGCAACTCCGGCACTCGCGACGAGCAGCGCTTCCACGAGCCCGAAGCGCGCGAGCACATCGATCTCTTCCCAGTTCGCCGCAACGAAGAAGACGATGCCAGCCGCGATCGACAGTGCGCCCGCGAGACGCAGCAGCGAAATCGCAAATCGCCAGAGCTCATCGCTCGTCGGGCGCGCCCGGCTGATCTCGAGTGCCGCATCGACGGCTTCGCGCCCAAGCTTGTATTGGGCGGCGAACGCGTCGAGCTCATTGCGATCCATCATGTGTAATCCGCCAAGAGTTCTGCTTCCGCTTCGGACCCCGTGGCTTTCGCGCGCTTGCTTGCCGGCGCAGCAGAAGTGCCCATTGGTTTCGTTCTATGACACCTTCGCCATGCGCCTATGCTGAATGGATTGTCGCTCGAAGCGCAAGGCTCATAGAATGCACGTATGACGATTCGCGCGCTTTTCCCCACGCTTGTCTATTCTCGACGCCTACTGGCGGGCGACTGGCGCGCCTTCAATCATCGTCTACTCCGCGAATGCCGGCAATTGGAGCAAGACGACGAGTCAGGAAGGCGCTGGTCCGCGAAGAACTATCCCGGCGGATACACGTCATACAACTCGGTGAGCCGCATGTACGAGCTCTCGCCAACCTTCGATCTGCTACGTCGCAAGCTCGATCGCCACGTTGCCGCGTTCACGCGTGCGCTCGAGCTCGACCTCGAAGGCCGCGAGCTCACAATGACCGATTGTTGGGTGAACATCATGCCGCATCGAGTCGTGCACGGACTGCACCTGCATCCGCTCGCCACGATCAGCGGCACGTACTACGTGCAAACGCCGAAAGGCAGCCCCGCGTTGAAATTCGAAGACCCGCGTCTCGATCGATTCATGGCTGCGCCGCCGCGCCGGGCGGATGCGCGAGCGGAGAATCGACCGTGGGTCAGCATTCCCGCGGAAACCGGCAACGTCGTCCTATTCGAAAGTTGGCTCCGGCACGAAGTCCCACCGAACCCCACGAAGAAGGACCGCATCAGCATCAGCTTCAACTACAACTGGTTCTGACTGCGAGAGCGATGAGCGTCATGCTCCGTCTCGGTGGCATGAATCCGCAGCCGGCACCGCAGACTCAAGTGGAAGAAGCGAGCCGCGACAAGAAGCTCAAGAAGGACGTCGGCTCCGGCGATCCGAAGACCTGAGCCGCGCACCAACTCGCACTCGGTCCGCAGTAGAGTCAGTCAGGTAGAAGATGATCTCGCGGCGGCACAGCGGCGCGGCGAAGTAGGATCACTCATTCTTCTCTGCGCCGCGCCGCCGCGTCGCCGCGAGAGTATCTCTAGCCAGAAATACCGTGGGAGGGCTGCTGTGATCCTTTCTGGCCGTCAACAGTCAACTGTCAACAGTCAACCGGCTTATGGAACGTACGTGCCAGTGTGCGTGTTATCTTGCGTTGCTTCGCTTTCTTCCGACATCTGCGACGAACCGCCAATGACTGCACGATTCATTTATTGCGCTCGCTGCGCCTTCGTCATCTTTCTGCTCGGCACGCTGCTCGGAATGCCTGCGATGGCTTTCGACTTCGACGATGTCGCTGCCCGGGCCGCGGAGCAGGCACGCAAGCCGTACACACCCTTGACGCGAAAGCCGCCCGCCGAGCTGGCGGCGCTCACCTACGACCAGTATCGCGACATTCGCTTTCGCCCGGAGCGCGCACTATGGCGCGACGCGAAGGTGCCATTCGAGGTCATGTTCTTTCACCTGGGCAAGTTCCAGATGGAGCCGGTGCTCATCAACGAAGTGACCGCGCAGGGCGTGCGCCACATCCAGTATCGCAGCTCGGATTTCGATTACGGCCAGAACAAGCTCGCGCCCCAAAAATGGGGCGACCTCGGTTTCGCGGGATTTCGCGCGCACTATCCATTGAACAACGAGAAGTACAAGGACGAGCTCGTCGTGTTCCTGGGCGCGAGCTACTTTCGGGCACTCGGCGCGGGTCAGCGCTACGGTCTCTCCGCGCGCGGTCTGGCGATCGACACCGTCGGCGGCAGCGGCGAGGAGTTTCCGCGCTTCAGCGAGTTCTGGCTCGTGAAGCCGGCACCGAATGCGAAGTCGCTTCGAGTCTATGCGCTGCTCGATTCGCCGCGCTCGAGCGGCGCGTACCAGTTCGACGTTCATCCTGGCAAGGAGACGGTGATAAGCGTGCGAGCGCGCCTCTATCTGCGCGATGAAGTTGCGACGTTGGGCATGGCTCCGCTCACGAGCATGTATTTCTTCGGCGAGAATCAGCCGCATCGAACCGACTTTCGCCCGGAAGTGCACGACTCCGACGGTTTGATGATTGCGACCGGCGATGGCGAGTGGATCTGGCGTCCGCTCTTGAATCCGAAGTCTCCACTGACGACGTCGTTCTCGATGCGGGAGCTGAAAGGCTTCGGCCTGATGCAGCGGGATCGAAGTTTCAGCAGCTATGAAGATCCCGAAGCGAGCTACGAGCTGCGCCCGAGCGCATGGGTCGAGCCCGTCGGTTCGTGGGGTGCGGGGCGCGTCGAGCTGTTTCAGCTCAGCACGCCCGATGAAACGAACGACAACATCGTTGCCTATTGGGTACCGGAGGATCTTCCGCCGCTCGGCCAGCCGCTCGATTACGCGTATCGGATTCGATGGCAAGGCGCGGCACAGAAGCGCCCGCCCGGCGCATGGGTCGTGCAAACACGCGTCGGTCGCGGCTACGCGCAGCTCGGCGAGAACGAGCATCAGTTCATCGTCGATTTCAAGGGTCCCTCTCTCGAAAAGCTACCGCCCGATGCGAGCGTGAAAGCCGTCGTGACGGCGCCGTTGAACGGAGAGGTTCTCGAAAGCGTCGCTTACAAAGTCGAGGCTACTGGCGCTTGGCGCATGGCGGTGCGCGTGAAACAGCTCAAACCCTCCGAACCGACCGAGCTGCGCGGTTTTCTTCAAAGCGGCGATGATGTGCTCACGGAGACGTGGAGCAACCTCGTGCCGGCGCGGTGATGATGCGTTCCAGGAGAGATTGGGTGAGGGACCTCCGGAACAGATCACACTCACATTTGCGGACGACACGACATAAGAATGGAACTCGCCTGACGTCGGTGCGGTTACTAAAGTGTGCGATAGCAGGAACCGATGCCCACATGAAGATATTGATCGTCGAAGACGACTCGCTCCTTGCGCTTGCGCTCAAGGAGCAGTTGGAGACCGCTGGCCACGAGATCGTCGGGCCGGTCTACGAATACAGCAAGGCGCTCGTGCTCGCGACCGAGGAGCGGCCGGATCTTGCGATCGTCGATCTGGAGATCGCAAACGCCGAGGAGCGAACACGCCTCGTCTGGTCGTTGAGCGGCCTATTCGATATTCCTTCGATCGTGCTGACGAGCTCAGGTCATGATGTGGGCAAGTGCGGGGCCGCTGCCGTTTCGATCTTGAACAAGCCGTTTCGGCTCGAAGATATCCTCCCTGCCGTCGATCTTGTGGCCGAACGGCTGCTGACGGCGGCGAGAGGAATGCGCAGACGCCGGCGCGGCGCCGAACTCATCAGCCCGAGCGAAATTCACCTTCCATGAGGTGATTGCTGATGTCGATGCCTTGCGCCATCGCGCGCGTCCGCCACGACGTTGGCGTCACGCCGATGAAGTATTTGAAGTCGCGACAAAAATGCGATTGATCGTAGTAGTGCTCCAAGTGTAGCCCTGCCGCTCCGCGACGCGCCTCTCCGAGCAGCAAGCGATGGTAGCCGTACTTGAACCGGACGATGCGCGCATAGCGTTTCGGCGTCATCCCCGTCCACGCGCAAAAGCGGCGCTCGAAGTGGCGAATGTCCACGCCGCACTGAATCGTCCACTCGACGATCGGTAGGGCACCTTGCCGCGCACGGATTTGGCGCAGCGATTCGGTTACGAGCCGATCGCCGGCCTCGAAGACGCTCATGCGTGCGAGAAAGAATCGATTCAAGAGCGCGGTGATTCGCTCGATGGAGCGCGCGTCCGCAAGTGCATCTTCGAGATCGAGCAACGGCTGCTGCTCGAGGTCCGCGAGCGAGACGGTCGTGTCTCTGAACGCCGAGAGGGGCATTCCGATGAGCTTTCTCAGCGCGCTCGATTCGAGCTTCACGCCGATGATCGTGAGATCGCCGAGATTGCGCGTGAGCACGGAGTGCGAGCGGCCGCCGACGACATAGCTGGCGGAAATCGTGGAGCGCTTCTGCGGTTCCCCGAGAGGTGAACGCTCGAACTGCGAAGTCAAGCTGAACACGATCTCCGAATAGCCGTCGGGGAGCAGCAGCTCTTCCCGATACGGAGCCGCGCGCGCTTCCAGCGCGGGCAGCGCAACGAAGTAGCACACGATGCCGGGCCGCAAACGCGGATCGGGATCGATGCGCCAATAGCGCATGTCGGGTCGAACGAGCGTCGGATTCATGAGGATCGAGATCCTGTGACTCGGCGCTTGGCTCAGATATTGAGCGTTTGCTCCGAGCTGCTTCTCTGACCGTCAACTGTCAACTGTTAACCGTCAACCTGCCGCTTAGGTAAGCGGCAGTCCTTTATCACGCCAATTTCCCCCTCGATCCTCCCGCACGACGAGCCGTGCCCGACGTGCGACAGGCGGGGGCGAGAAGCCGATTTCTTACAAGAGTCCCATGGCGTCATCTTGGATGCTGAGCGCATGTTTGGAACGGTCGACCCGCCATGCCGACGATCAAGCTTCACGTAAACGGTCGCACGCACGCGATTCAGATCGACGACCCTGCGACACCGCTGCTCTGGGTGTTGCGCGATGCGCTCGAGCTCACCGGCACGAAATACGGCTGCGGCATCGGTCAGTGCGGCGCCTGCACGGTGCACGTGGACGGCGTCGCTGTCCGCTCTTGCTCAATGCCGATCTCCGCGATCGGAAATAAAGCAGTCACGACGATCGAGGGGCTATCTCGCGACGGACGTCATCCTCTACAGCTCGCATGGCAGACGCTCGATGTACCGCAGTGTGGCTACTGCCAGGCCGGACAGATCATGCATGCCGCTGCGTTTCTGGAGCACAACCCGAATCCTTCGGACGACGACATCACCCGCGCGATGTCCGGCAATCTTTGTCGCTGCGGCACGTACCCGCGCATTCACGCCGCGATCAAGCATGCCATCGCAACGAGCGAGCCTGCATCGCATGAATAGAAGAGATTTCCTCGCCTCGTCAGCCTGGGCGGCGGGCGCACTCGTCGTTTCGTGGCGGGCGAGCGGCGCCGAGCTTTCCGTGTCGAAGCATCCAGGCGGCGAAACGCCGCTTGGCGATTTCGTTCGCATCGCACCCGACGGCAGTGTCCTCTATCACTTCACGAAGCACGAGATGGGACAGGGCGTCGCGACGGCGATGGCGCAAGTCCTCTGCGAGGAGCTGTGCGCCGATTGGGAGCGCGTGAAAATCGAGTTTCCGCTCGTCGACCTGGCCCGGTACGAGAACGATCGATACGGCGGCTACGGTACTGGAGGGAGCTGCACTCTCATCTATACCTACGACATGCTGCGCGAAGCGGGTGCCACCGTGCGGCAGATGCTCATCGGCGCAGCCGCGCGCCTGTGGAATACGAAGCCAGAAGAATGTTACGCCGAGAACCATCACGTCTTGCATAGACGCTCTTCGCGGCGGCTGTCGTTCGGCGAGCTCGCGCCAACTGCTGCCGAGCTGCCGATTCCGACCGGCGTGAAGCTCAAGGAAGAGCGCGCGTTCGAGACCATCGGCCAGCCGAAGCCGGCGAAGCTGATCCCTCAGATCGTGACCGGCACGCTCGAGTACGGCATCGACATCAGAATCCCGGGCATGCAGTACGCGCTCATCGCGCGCTGCCCGGTGTTCAAAGGCAAGCTCAAGCGCTACGACGCGACCGAAGCGCTCAAGGTCAACGGCGTGCGCAAAGTGTTCACGACGCAACCGATCGCCGGACTTCAGTTCGTGAGCTTCCTACCGCATGACATTCGCGAGGGAGTCGTCGTGCTGGCGAATTCGTTCTGGGCCGCGCTCAAGGGGAGAGAGGCGCTCGAGGTCGAATGGGACGAAGGCGAGAACGCGCGTTATAGCAGCGAGGATTTCGAGCGCATCGCAGCCGAGCACGCGATGCAGCGTACGGATCCGACCGGATTCATCGGCGATGAGAACGCTGTCGCAGATGTCGCACGCGTACGCAAGACGCTGCGCGCCTCCTATGTCTACCCGCATCAGCTGCACTCCTGCATGGAGACGCTCAATTGCACCGCGCACGTGCGGGCGAATGAATGCGAGCTATGGCTCGGCACGCAGTCGGCCGGCCTCGTCGTCAGCGAAGTGGCGCGGTTGCTCGATCTGCCGACCGAAAACGTGAAGCTGCACATGCTCCCGTCAGGCGGAGGATTCGGCCGGCGTGCTTACACGGACATGGCCGTGGAAGCGGCATACATCTCGCGCGAGGCCGGCAACGTGCCCGTGAAGATGATGTGGACGCGAGAGGACGACCAGCAGTGCAATCTCGTTCATTTGTTTCAGCACCTGGAATACGAAGCTGCGCTGGACGAGGAGAATCGTGTGTACGCGCTTCATGAAAAGGAGGTTCGAACGTATACGTGGGCGGCACGGTATGCCGATCCGTCGTTGCCCCGCATGGCGTACGACATTCCGAATCTACGCTACGACTTCGAGAACCTAGGCGCAGAGGAGCTTCTACAGTCTTCGGCGTGGCGCGGCGTCGACGCGCATGGCCGCGCACTGAGCGAATGCTTCATCGATGAGATCGCGGCGGAGTTGAAGCAAGATCCGCTCGCGTTTCGCTTGTCGCTCCTCAAGCCGGGGCGCGAGGTGTACATCGGCGGCGACCTCACGCTTTCGAGCGACCGTATGCGCGCGCTGCTCACGTTCGTTGCGGAGAAAGCGGGCTATACGACATCGCTGCCGAAAGGGCGAGGTATGGGCATGGTCTTGTGCCCCTATGCCACGAGCTACTGCTGCGCGATTGCGGATGTCACCGTCACGGACGGCAAGCTCAGAATCAACAAGATCACTGCCGCGATCGACTGCGGCCGCGTGATCAATCCCTCGGGGGCGCAACAACAGGTCGTCGGCGGTATCGTCTGGAGCCTCACCGCCTTGCTCTATGGCGGCGCTCCCGTGAAGAACGGTCGCGTTCAGCACAGCAACTTGCATGAGAATCGCTTGCTGCGCATGAACGAATGCCCGCCGATCGAAGCGCATCTCATGGAGAGCCCGGAGACGCGGCCGCTCGGCTTGGGAGAAATGGCGGCTCCACTCGCGGTGCCAGCCGTGCTCAATGCGATCTATGCAGCGACAGGTAAGCGGATCAGGAAGATTCCGTTGCCTGAAGATCTGCGCGCAGGTTGATGAGTTGACAGTTGACGGCAAGAGACCCTCTCGCCTTTGAGGCCACATGGTGGCCGAACCCGACTGTTTCGAGACAAGAAGAATTCTCGCGGCGGCGCGGCGGCGCGGAGATAGGAAGCAACAGACCGGATCTCCAGTCGCATAGAGCGAGCCTTCTAGCTGTCAACTGGCAATCCGCCTAGTTGACGCACCATACGATTCAATGACTAAGTCAACTAGGCGGCGCTTATTCTTTGCCTCGCCTGGTACAATGCGGATATCGCGGGCGCTGGGGCAAAGAGCGTTCGAGTTCGCTTTTGAACAAAATTTTCTTCGCCGGAGCTGCGCGCGCTACGAGGAAGTCAATGCCATGAGTCGACTCATGCTGTTTCCGAGTGCAGTCAGGCGGGATCCAGCAATCGAGCGCTGGATGCAAAAGCATTCCGGCGCGTTGGGAGATATCGCGCAGCGTTGGTTCGAGGTCATGCGCGCGTGCGGAGAGGATGTTCGGGAGCTGCTGCATGACGGTCATCCGACCGCGTGCGTGGAGGATGCGGCGTTCGGTTACGTCAATGCTTTCACTGCTCACGTCAACGTGGGATTCTTTCTCGGCGCCGAGCTGCCCGATCCGAGCAGGCTGCTGGAGGGCACCGGCAAGTTCATGCGCCATGTGAAGCTCAGACCCGAACGTGAAGTCGATGACATGGCCTTGAGACAGCTCATCGAGACAGCGTACGTTGATATGAAAGACCGACTGAGAACCGCAAAGCGCGTGTAACCTGCGATCGCGAGGCGGCAGCTCAGCTGAGCCCACGCACTCGATCGATTCACAAGGAGCACAACGATGCCTAGGCATCGCATCTTTGCGACACCATTTTCGCGCGTCTATCCGCTCTATGTTCAAAAGGCGGAACGCAAGAACCGCACGAAGGAAGAAGTCGATGGAATCATCCGCTGGCTGACGGGCTATGACCAAGCCGGACTCGAGCGGCAGCTCGCACGAGAAGTCGATTTCGAAACCTTTTTTGCGCAGGCACCGGCCATGCACCCGAATAGCGCGCTCATCAAGGGCGTCGTGTGCGGGGTTCGGGTCGAAGAAATCGAAGATCCGCTGATGCGGAACATTCGATATCTGGACAAGCTGATCGATGAGCTCGCCAAGGGCAAAGCCATGGACAAGATTCTCCGCAGTTGAAGGGGTTATCATTGTCCTGGTTGCGAGAGGGGGAATTTGTCTGCGACTGGCTCGAAACCCCGCTGGGTAGAGCGAAAGCGTTCAGGCGATAAGAGGAGACGGGATGGATAAGCAACAAGCCGAAACGGCAGCGGGAGCGTTGCTCGCACCTCATCGCGAACGCTTGGATAAGGCGCAGGAGGAAAAGCTGCAGCGGGCAGCAAGATTCAAGGCGCAGCAACGACGCGGAGCTTGGGCATTCGTCGGGCTCGCATCAGGTGCCCTGATTGGGCTGCTCGCGACGGGCAGCATTTGGCCCGCAGCGCTGGTGGGACTGGCGGCTGGCGCATTGGTCGGCTTTGCTCTAAACCGCGCCTAATGACGCTTGCCGACTCGCATGCAGGCGGGCGTGCGAGAACGCACGCCACCTGAATGTATACGTAGCGAAAAAGAAGCGACGTCATGCGGCTCGTGACGATTGTCGCTGGGCACAACGGCGCGATGACGGCGATAGTGGACGGCTGGGCACCAGGCAGCCATCGGACCTGTTTCCGCCCTACGCTGCAACACGTGCCGCCGTTCATGATGGGTCATCGCGCTTTATGTATCGACGAGAATCGAAAAGTCGACATGCCGCCAGGCACTACGCTACGGATTCTGGGAAAGGTCTCTATCTTGGGCGTAAGCGCTACGCGCATCGAGTGGTCGCCCCAGAAACTCCTGCAGGCATCTCGAGCACGTCTGCAGCCGATGCGGTCACCCGTTGTGTTGGTCTCAAGGAGCGCCGCCTTGTAGACGGCAAAGGATCGTCGGCGGCGTGACGCGAGCTTCGTTTACTTTGAAGTCACCCACGGAGCACGACATGTACGTTCTCATCGTCATCTTCTTTCAAGGCGGAAGCTCGACACCCAATGCGGGATTCAGTCAGGAGTTCGCGACGCGCGAGGCCTGCCATTTCGCAATGAACGAGACGAAGAAGGCGATTCAAAGCATCGGCCGCGATCGTCTCGTCATCCAGTGCGTGAGCAAAGATAAGGCACAGTTCTGAGAAAGCTCTAGCAGGACGTACTCGACTTTTGGCGCTTCCAAGAACGCTCGAAGACAGGCCTCGCTCGTTTCGAGTACGTTACCGGCGTATCCGCGGCGGCGCCCGAGCTGCGGCTTTTGGGCTGTGAGGAGAGCAAGACATGGCTTGGATCGTTCTCGTCGTCGCGGGGTTGTTCGAGGTCGGCTGGGCGATCGGGCTCAAGTACACGGAAGGATTCACTCGGCTGTGGCCGACCGTGTGGACCGTCATCTCGATGATGATCAGCCTGTGGCTGCTCGGTATCGCAATGAAGTCGCTTCCGGTGGGAACGGCTTACAGCGTTTGGGTCGGTGTCGGCGCGGTCGGGACCGTCGTGCTCGGCATCGTTCTGTTCGGCGAATCGACCAACGCGCTTCGGCTCGCGAGCGTAGCGCTCATCGTCGCAGGCATCGTCGGGCTGAAGCTCGCGAGCCCGGCTTAAGACCTTGTAGTAGGTGCTTCCCCGCGCGCTTTGTAGGTCGGATTTCAATCCGACTAGAAGGGTCGGAATAAATTCCGACCTACAGCACGAATACGGGCCGGCGCGTGAGCCTCGCGCGGCTTAACGAGTCTTTACCTAGGTATCAGCTTGCTTCTTCGCGAGTTGTCCTGCACATTCCTCCGCTCACTCGAGAGGGGGCCGCATGACGACGATTCGAACCGCTATCGCCTTTTGTTCTTCCGCGCTGCTGTTGGCGCTCGCGGGTTGCTCACGTCAATCCGACAGCGTCGCCGAGCAGAGCGCGCCGGCCGAAGCCGCGCCTGCGGCAAGCGTGGCTGCAAGCGATGAGTGCCGGCTTGCCGTGCAGCTCTATTCGTTTCGGAACGAGCTGGAGAAGGATCTTCCCGGCACGCTCGCACGCGTGAAGGAGCTGGGCATCGACTGCATCGAGCCGTACAGCTTGCACGGTCGAACACCGGAAGCGTTGCGCGCCGAGTTCGACAAAGCAGGCCTCAAAGTCGTGAGCTTCCACTTGGGTGAGCTTTTCAAGGGCCCGCCGGAAGAGGCGGTGAACGTCGGCCGTATTTTGGGCGCGAAGCAGATCGGTGTGGCTTGGATCAAAGAAAGCCAGAACGACGTCGTGGACGAAGCGAAGCTCATGGCGGCGGCGGAGCGCTTGAATGCGATGTGCCCCGCTGCGCAGGCCGCGGGCATGAAGGTCTTCTATCACAACCACGGCTACGAATTTCACGGAGACGATCCGGAAGGAAAGATGTTCGATCGGTTCGTGAAGGCGTTGAATCCGGAGTGCGTCGTTCTGCAGCTCGATGTGTTTTGGACGGCCTATGGGGCTCAGGACCCAGTGGAGCTGCTGCAGCGCTATGGCGATCGAATATGGTCATTGCATGTCAAGGATATGTCCAAGTCGCAGACGGTAAAGCCGTTCGACGGCTCCGATTGGAGCGGCCCGCTCGGCGATGAAGCGTTCGCCGTCGTCGGTGAAGGCAAGTTGGATTGGCCTGCGCTCTTCGAAGCGGCCGAAGCCGGTGCGGTTCGCTGGTACATCCTCGAAGACGAAACGACGCGGCCGTTCGAGAACATCGCGGCCGGCATGCCGTTCTTGCACAGTCACGGACTCTGAGGCGTAGCAAGGCTGCAGGACAAAGGGGAGACGCGACACGCTGGCCTCACGGACTTAACGTCGGCCTACAAACGCCTTTCCGGTCCCGGCCGGGAGGGCGTTTTTGTTTCCAACATCATCGGGTCTCGAATGAAAGATCTCACGCGCGGTTCGATCGCGAGCCATCTCGTCATGATGGCCGTCCCCATGGGCACGGGGATGGTGTTTCAGACGCTCTATTACTTCGTCGATCTGTACTTCGTCGCGCGCCTCGGAGAGCACGCGATCGCGGGTGTCAGTGCGGCAGGCAATGCGACGTTCATCGTATTTGCGCTCACGCAGGTGCTCGGCGTCGGGACCGTCGCGCTCGTCTCGCATGCTGTCGGCCGCAACGACCGCCGGGACGCGAACCTCATCTTCAATCAGTCGCTAACGGTTTCCGTGTTGTGCGGCGGACTCACGCTTCTTTTCGGCTATCTCCTTTCGGAGGCGTACGTTGCGACGATCGCGGCGGACGACCTCACCGTCCGCGAGGGCACGACTTATCTCCATTGGTTCATGCCCGGCCTCGCGCTGCAGTACGCAACGGTCGCGATGGCGTCGGCGCTGCGCGGCACCGGCATCGTGAAGCCGGCGATGATCGTGCAGATCCTCACGCTCGTCATGAACATGATGCTAGCGCCGGTGCTGATTGCCGGTTGGGGGACGGGCCATGCTATGGGTGTTGCGGGTGCCGGTCTCGCGACGACGCTCTCCGTCGTGTTCGGCATCATCCTTCTGGCCGCGTACTTCATTCGCCTGGAGAAGTACGTCGCGTTCGATCGCCGGCAGTGGCGACCGCAACTCGCAGTGTGGTCGCGCATGTTGAAGATTGGCTTGCCGGCGGGCGGTGAGTTTGCCCTTATCTTCATCTATGTTGCCGTTACGTATTGGGCGATCAGCGGTTTTGGCGCCGCAGCGCAAGCGGGCTTCGGCGTAGGGTCGCGCGTGATGTACGGAATATTCGTGCCGGCGCTCGCGCTCGCGTTCGCGGCTGCGCCCGTGGCAGGTCAGAACTTCGGTGCGCGACAGCCCGAACGAGTGCGTGAGACGTTTCGTACGGCCGCCTTCATGTGCAGTACCGTGATGTTCGCGCTCACGATCTTCTGCCAATGGCGACCCGAACTGTTGATTCGACTGTTCTCGCGCGACGAGGAGGTCGTCACGGTCGGCTCGGTCTTTCTCGGGATCGTTTCGTGGAACTTCGTCATGGCCGGGATCAACACGACGTGCTCGAGCCTGTTTCAAGCATTGGGCAACACCGTGCCCGCGCTATTCAGCTCCGGAACTCGCCTCATCACGTTCGTGGTTCCCGCCATTTGGCTATCTTCGCAGCCTTGGTTCGAGCTCGAGCACATGTGGTATGTGAACGTTGCGACAGTCGTGCTGCAGACCCTCATCGCGCTTGCGTTATTGCAGCGGGAGATGCGTGTACGCTTGAGCGGCATGACCGGGGCGCCGGCGGTCGTCGACGAATCCCTGCAACAGGCCCCCGTCCGTTCAAGTGCCTCGTCTTCGCTGGAGAACGGATGAGCCGCTATGGCCTCTTCATTGCGGCGATACCCACGGCGACCATCCAATACGCGATAAAGCTGCCGACCAGCGCTGTATTGCCCCAACCGATCGCGCTGTAGAACTTCGTCACGTCGGTGCCGAAGAACAGCGAGGGAACGTATGCAAGATTGCACAGACCTACGACGTACGCACTCCACGCCGCCCATTTCGGGAAGATTCGCGTGCGCTGCACCGCGTAGCCGGCCGAAAACATGATGACGCTCGTGAGAAGCCGCTTGATGGATCCATGCATGAGGACGTTCGCATGGGCGAGAGGTCCATCGATCGTCGGGTCGAGCGTTCCGTCCGGCTGACCGAACACGACGCCGGTTTCGAATGCTGCTGCAACCAAGATGATGCCGATATACAAGGTCCCAGCGGATTGAACGATCGAGCTGAGCCAAGCAGCTTCCGAATCGGCGCGACGAATCAAGTGGGAGAACGTCGAAAAGAACACGATCATGAGCCCGCACACGAACAGGGTAATCAAGGCCCGCGTGAGCACGTTCGATGCCGGTGGAGGCCCAGAGTAGACAAAGTAGAGCGGCACCGAGCCCAGGACTCCGAGGCCGATCAACAGCCCGGCGATCGCTAGTAGGCGCCGTGCTTGTGAGTCGTTCATGAGCATTCCTCTACTTGCAGGTGTTTGGCGGCCTGGCTCGCCCGGCACACATCGAATAGTATATGACATATACAGTTAGCAACAGGGTATGCCTGACGCAAACAGATGGTCAAGCGTCGCCGCAAACTTCGCACGCAACGGGCCGGACATAAGGCGTCACGGACGACTGCGATGTGCCTGCTCTGGGAGGGTCCATCGGAGCCGAGCCGTGGGCCGAAAGCCGGCCTCAGCCTCGAAGCGATCGTGCAAGCCGGGCTGATGCTCGTAGATGCGGAAGGACTGAATGCATTGACGATGGCGCGAGTCGCGGATGAGCTCGGCGTCACACCGATGGCGACGTATCGACACATTCCGAGCAAAGAGGAGCTACTCGATCTGATGATCGACGCGGCGTTCGAAAGGGCGCCGCGCTGCGGCGCTGATAACTGGCGTCGCGAGCTGACGAAATGGGCGAAGGCCGAGCTCGCTTTATTCAGGCGGCGCCCGTGGCTTCTTCAGACCGTGCTGCAGCGAGTCGCCGTCGGTCCGAACTGGACCGCGTGGCTGAACGCGGCCATGACGGCGCTCTCCTCCACGAGCCTACGTGGCGGCGAGCTATTCGGCGCCATTACGCTCATCGATGCACACGTGCGCGCGGCGGCGCAGATTTTCGTCGGTGCGCCGGGCGCATGGTCAGAAAACTTCAACTGGGTGCTCGAGCGAGCGACTCAGGATCCTCGATTCCCGGCACTCGGGCGTATCGTTGCGGAGAGCGCAACCGATTCCGACGAGAATGTCGAGCGCGAGATAGAAGACCAGTTCGAGTTCGGCTTGGAGCGCCTGCTCGATGGCATCGAAACATTCCTTCAGGCACGCGACAACGGTCGAGCGCGCCGCCGACGGCGCGGAGCGTGATGGATCGGTGCAAGAGGGACCGAGGGAAGGAGCCGCTCGACCAGCGCGTCCGAACGATCGACGAAACTCTTTACGTCGACATGCCGCTAGAGACCAAAGATTCCTCGTCTCGTATCAGCGTCTGAGCTCCGCAGGCCGCTCCAGCGCTCGACGGTCCCAACCGGCGAGGTCTGAAGCCGCTTCGTACGTGCTTTGCAGAAACTCGAGCAGCGCTGAATCTGGAGACGCGGCTTTGCGCATCTCATCGTAAGGCAGCACGAATTCTCTGAGGGCGTCGTCGTAGTACGCCGCGCTCGGGGAGACTTTCGCACTCGAGAAGCCGGCGGGCTCCGGATAGGCATACGAATAAAAGACGGCGCGCGGGTATTGTTCGCCGCCGGCCCAGAATCCGGCGCTGCTCACTTCGTGCGAGTACGCTTCGCGTGCAACCCAATCCGGCAAGTGCGGTACGCCGCCCGGGTGCGGCGGCGCCTCGCGACCGGAGAAGCGAGTCACGGCGAGATCCGCGCTCCCCCAGAAGTAGTGGACGGGACTACTCTTGCCGATGTACCGCGCTCGGAAGGTTTCGAGCACGCGCTCGGCCTGCAGGAGTATGCGCCAGTATCGGTTTGCGTATGCGGGATCGTACGCACCATGCACGTCATCCGCATCGAACCGAATCGGGTCCGGCAGCTCGTTCGGCATTGTGTTGATCTTCACCGACAAGCCGAGCTCATCGAGTGTGCTCATGACCTGGCGATAGAACGTCGCCGTCGACTGCGGCTCGAGCGGGAGCGATGCGGTACGCCCGTCATCGGCGCGAATCGCCAAATGATGGTCGATGAAATCGAACTCGATCTGAAATGCCGCGCTCTCGTGCCAGACTGGACGCGTCACGAGGCCGCGTGTCGTGGTTCGCAGCGTCACATGCCAGGAGTGATTCACCCATGGCGAATGCATGAGGCGGATCTTGCCCGCGATCTGCAGCCACAGATGCAATGTCGCCTCGGTATCGCGCCATGCTTCGTATGGAAGCGGCGGCCACCTCTCTGTTGCGCTGCCGTTCGGCATGAATCGCCTCGCAATCGGAATGAGGAGCCAGCATGTGACAAAGCAGTCGCGGTGAGGATCGGCATTCTCCGCAGCATGCGAAATGCTTTCAAGCTGGAGCAGGAGCAGCGCTCGAAGGCGACCGCTCCGTGCTCCGCTTCCGCAATCCAATGCGCCGACACACGCTCGCGCGGGCTATCCGCGTCGTGCGGCTTCGATCGCGGCGATGTCGATCTTCTTCATTTTCATCATCGCCTCGAACGCGCGTTTCGCAGCCGCACGATCGGGATCGGTCGTGGCTTCCATCAACGCGCGCGGCGTGATCTGCCAGGACAATCCCCATTTGTCCTTGCACCAGCCGCACGCGCTCTCGGCGCCGCCATTGCCGACAATGGCGTCCCAGTAACGATCCGTTTCCGCCTGGTCTTCGGTCAGGACCTGAAATGAAAACGCCTCGCTGTGCTTGAAAGCCGGGCCGCCATTCAGACCGAGGCAAGGTATGCCGAGAACCGTGAACTCGACCATGAGCACCTGTCCTTCCTGGCCGTCCGGAAAATCGCCGGGGGCACGGTGGACCGCCGTTACGGCGCTGTCTGGAAAAGTCTCGGCATAGAACTTGGCGGCTTCTTCTGCGGTGCCGTCGTACCAAAGGCAAATTGCGCTCTTAGCCATCGCTTGTCTCCATTGCTTTCGTCAGTTGAGCGAACTCTCGGTACTAGGACGAACGGGCGGTACGAAAACCGACAACGGCTTAGACGGCGCGAACCGGCAGGGCGGTCCGACGCCGCGGCGTTCATCCGGGCGCGGCTCGCGCAGGAAAGCTCAACTCGGCACGAACGCCATGCGGCTCCATTCCGATCAGGCGAAGCTGCGCATCGCCGCCGAACGCAAGCTGCATCCGCTCACGCACGTTCGAAAGACCCGTGCCGAGTCCGCTGGCCGATCTCTGCAAGCCGACGCCGGTGTCGCTCACGCGCACGAAACAACGATCGTCGCGTACGGAAACTTCGACGTCGATGTGCCCGCCGATCTCGCTCGGATCGATGCCGTGACGTACCGCATTTTCGACGAGCGTGAGGAGCGTCATGGGCGGACACTGCAGCTTTGCTGCCGCTGGATCGACGTGCAGCGCGAATTGCAGTCGATCGGGCATGCGCATTTGCATCAATTCCAGGTAGGCGCGCACGAGTGCCAGCTCATCGTCGATCGTTGCCGCTTGCGCGTGCATTCGGGGCACGGCGGCGCGAAGGTACGCGATCAGGCTCGCGAGCACTTTCGATGCCTGAGATGAGCCTGCATCTACCAGAGCCTGCACATTGGCGAGCGTGTTGAAGAGAAAGTGCGGCTCCACCTGCGCCTGCAATAGCCGCAGCCGCGCATCGAGCGCTGCGCGTTCGAGCTCGCTGCGCTCGAGCTCGAACACGAGCGCCTGATGACGCGCAAAGAGCTCCCGTTGTCGAACCATCGCACCGAGCGCGATCCACGGTCCGAAGAGCAGACCTTCCACGAACAGAACGATGAGCCCCATCATTTGCGGCTTCTCGTGCGCCGCATGAATGTCGATTGCCATCGAGATGGAGTGTGCGAGCAGCACTCCGGCCGGAATCGCAACAACGATACCCACGAGTTGGAGCACCCAACGCGGTAGCCAGGCGGGCAGCCGCATTGGGCGCTGTTCGAACAGGCCGAAGGCCAGCACGGCCATCAGGCTCACGACGAGTGCGTGACCCATCGTGACGTGGGCGGGTGGCATCGTCGCCGGCAAACTATTCGCCGCGCCAAAGAGCGCCGACACGCCGAGCGCCAGCAGCAGCCGACGCCAGCCGAGCGCAAGCGCGAAGCCGCTTGGCCGTGGCTGTTCGACCTTGTCTCCAAAGCCGATCGCGGATGACATGCGGCAACTATAGATCGTCATCGCATCGCTCGCCGCACGTTTCCACGTTCCGCAAGGCGATCGATCGTCGTTCGTCCGTCCTGGCCGTCTCTCGTAGCACCTTCATGCCGTTCGTCGCATGCATTCGGCTAATTGCAGGCGCGGTAGCCGTGATCGGAGCTCGTGAGCGAACGCGCTTCATCCGGCCGCGCCTTCGCTGACGGCTCTGACGCGCTTGGCCGCGCTGCTCTCGAGCACAGCGAGTCCGGCCGCGGCGGACGCGGCGAGCACGATCGCAAGCGGCATGGATCCCTCGACATCGAGCAGTCCCAAGATCGCCGCTGCAAGCGCGCCGCTGCCGAGCTGCAGGAAGCCGACGAGTGAGGAGGCGCTGCCGATGTTCTTCGAGAAAGGCGCGAGCGCAAGTGCGACGGCGTTGGGCAATGTGATGCCGGCGCACAAGAGAAAAACGAACAGCATTCCGACCGTGCTCCAGACGCCCAAATCGAACGACAGCGAACCGAGCAGAAACGCCGCACCTGCGACGACTTGAAGATACAAAGCCCACCGAAAGATCGTGCCGCTCTCGCTGAAGCGCAGCAGCCCGTGATTGAGCTGCCCGCCGAAGATCATTCCTCCCGCCAAGATCGCGAAGATCAAACCGAACGCCGTCGCGCTCATACCGAAGTGATCCATGAAAACGGCGGGAGAGCCGGAGACGAACACGAACAATCCAGCGAAGGACAGCGAGCCGGCAAACGCATAAGTGCGAAATTGCGGCTCGCTCAGCACGTGGCCGAACGTGCGCAGTATCGGGCCGAAGCGCAGCGAGACGCTTCGGTCTGGGGTGTAGGTGCGCGGGAAAGCACACGCGACGAGCACGATGTCGATCAGCGCGAGCACCGCAAGCATCGCGAACACGGGCCGCCACCCAAAGTGCGTGACGATGATGCTCCCGATACTCGGTGCGAGCAGCGGCGAGGCGCTCAAGACGAGCATCAGGAGCGCGAACACCTTCGCTACATCCTCCGGAGGGAAGTAGTCGCGAGCCATCGTCATCGCGCCGACCGAGGCGGCGCTTCCTCCCAGTGCGGCAATGAATCGAAAGATCAGCAAGCTTTCGAAGGAGATCGAAGTCATACAGCCGACCGTCGCCAGTAGGTAAACGCAAAGACCGATATAAATCGGCCGCTGCCGTCCGAATCTGTCGAGCAACGGCCCGTAGACGATCTGACCGAGGGCGAACCCAATGAAGTACACGGAGACGGTGAGCGACATCCGCAGCACGGACGTGTTCAGGTCTGCCGCGATCTGCGGAAAAGCGGGCAGGTACAGATCGATCGTGAACGGCGTGAGTGCGTTCAGGATTCCGAGCGATAGAACGAGGAAAAAGGCGTGTCGGTCGAGTCGCATAGATTGCTGCAGTAGATTGCGGACCGCGGCGGTCTTCAAACGAACGCGAGCTTGCGCAGGAAGAACGGTCGCGGCGAATGGAACAGGGAGCGCGCAGGCCGCGAAGGAAGTAGTGAACGAGCTCTTTTGTGTTCGCGAGTCTTCTTTTGTGGCTGCCTCGGGATTATCGCCGATCTAGCCCAAGGACGCCGTACGGGAAACGTTGCCGACATGCGACGCCACGAAAGTCCTCGGGCGCGTGCCGGTCTTGCTCTGCGATGAGCTGGCCGGTGCCCATGGGCCGAACCGGGTTATGGCGAGCCGCACCGCCGAGCAGTGTGGAGCACTTCACTCGGGTACGAGCATGTTCGGGCTCAGCCCAAACATGCGGCGGCACGTACGGCTCAGGTGCGCCGAGTCAGCGAATCCCGCTTCTTGTGCTGCCTCCGTCCAGCTCTTGCCTGCAAACGCAGCGCCCACCGCCGATTCGACGCGAGCCCAACGCAGGTAAGCGCGAAACGAGATCCCGGTCTGCGCGACGAACAAATGGCGGAATCGACTCGGGGATAAGTGAACGCTCGCCGCAGTTTCTTCGAGGGACACCTCGCTGCTCAGGTGATCGCGTATCCACTCCATGGCGGTCGTGACTCTCGAGTCAGGCGATGACACGGGCTCGTGCATTGCTGTAAGGCGATCGAGAACCGCACGAGCGCTCTCGAGCAGCGACGCATCGTTGCCGCGTCTTGCAAATGCCGCGGCAAGCGACTCGATGGCCGTGTTTGCTTCATCGCCGGTTGCCAAGTCCGTTGACAGCGGCGCGGCATACCGAGCTCGAAGCGCGCGCCCCTGAAGACCTTCCGGCTCGACGAAGATCACGCAAAGCGTGGAATCGCGCCCATCGAACTCGTGCCGAACATCGGAGTGCACGATGGCGCCTCGACTCCTATGCCACTCCTCGCCGTCCACAGCCCGGATCAGGAATTCGCCATCCAATGCCAAGGTGACCTGAATCGCGTAGTGAGCGTGCGTTTCCGCATGCCCCACGTTCCGGCCGATCCAGAGGCTGCCCCCTTTCCACAAGAGCACACGTCCGATCGCGCGCTCGCGGCGATCGCTCCGTTGAGACGAGATTGGTGGGCGGGTGCTCAAACCGGGTGGACCTGAAGGGGAAGAGAAGAATAGCCGTTTCGTTCAAGTCGAGTACACGGCAACGGTCGAGAATGCGCTCCAGAAACCAGCCGGTTTCCCTAGTTCCGACCAACCGAGGAGTCATTGCCATGAAACAGATCGAGAACCATCGATGTGAGTGTGTCCAGTGTGCCGGCGCGGGCTGCGCGTGCGGTTGCCAGGTCCGGACGACGGAGCGCGCGAACGCATCGCCATGCACCTGCGGCTGCAAAGGCGGCAAGCCGTGCGGTTGCGCGGCGAGCGAATAACCGATTGATGGGACAGCATCTAACCCCGTCCACACGCCTTCGCCGAACGCCTTCCCGGCCGCTGCTGGGAGGGCGTAAGGCGCTTCTGAAGACGATTGGGATGGCCGCCCGCAGAGCGCTCGGCTTGCGTCCGACGCAACTCTTCCACATCATTGTCACCGGTGTCACGGCCTGGAAAGGCCATTTTTGGGGGGATGTCGATGGCGGGTGTCGTTGCGCAGTTGAGGTTTCGAACGCGGGCGCTCGTGGCCTTGCTCGGCGTGTTCTGCAGCATCTGCGCGCTTTCGGCTTACGCGAGCGAGAGCACTGACGCGAAGCGGGCGAAGGTCGAAGCCGCCATGCAGCGTGCCACGCGCTTCATGGTCGAGAAGGTCGCGTATCGCGGCGGATATCTATGGAACTACCTGCCCGACTTTTCGCGCCGCTGGGGCGAGATGGAAGCGCGCGAGACGATGATCTGGCTGCAGCCGCCCGGCACGTCGAGCATGGGCCACGTCTTTCTGGATGCGTATCACGCGACGGGCGATGAGTACTACTACCGTGCGGCCGAGCAAGTCGCGGGCGCTTTGATCTGGGGACAGCATCCGAGCGGCGGCTGGAACTATCTCGTCGACTTCGCAGGCGACCGATCGCTCAAGGAATGGTACGCGACGATCGGACGCAATGCGTGGCGTCTCGAAGAGTTTCAGCATTACTACGGCAATGCGACGTTCGACGACCAAGTCACGACGGATGCGGCGACGTTCCTGCTCCGGCTGTACGTCGAGAAGCTCGATCCGAAGTACAAGCCGGCGCTCGATCGCGCGATTCAGTTCGTGCTCGACAGCCAGTATCCGATCGGCGGCTGGCCGCAGCGCTACCCGCTGAGCCATGAATTTTCGAAGAAAGGCAACGCCGACTACACCTCGTATCTCACGTTCAACGACGATGTTTCCTGGGAGAACATTTCCTTTCTGCTGCTCAGCTATCAGGTGCTCGGCGATCAGCGACTGCTCGATGCGATTACGCGCGGGATGAACTTCTTCCTGATCTCGCAGCAGGGCCAGCCGAATCCGGGCTGGGCGCTGCAATACACGCTCGATGTGAAACCTGCCGCCGCGCGCACGTACGAGCCGCTCGCGCTCGCGACGCACACGACGGCAAGCAACATCGATCACCTCATCACCTTCTACGAGCTTACGGGCGACACGAAATTCCTCGCGCGCGTCCCGGAAGCGATCGAGTGGCTGGAGCGCGTCCGCTTGCCGAAGCCGGACGCAAAAGGACGAACGCACCCGACGTTCGTCGAGCTGCAGACGAATCGACCGCTGTACGTGCACCGCCGCGGCTCGAACGTCGCGAACGGCGAGTACTACGTCGACTACGACCCGCGCGACACGATCGGCCATTATTCCGGCACGCGTGCGATCGATGTCGCGGCGCTGCGCAAGCGCTACGAGCAAATGCGCACCGCCGATCCGAAAATGCTCGCGAAGAGCTCGCCGCTCGTGCCCGGCACGGGGCTCGTCGAGTTTCCGCGCTTCTTCGCGCAGCGATATGCGGCGCCGAACGAGGCGAACTTGGCTGAGCAGGCACAGAAGTCGTTGAGCACGCTCAATGACGATGGCTACTGGCCCGCGCCGCTCCCGCAGACGAGCCATCCCTACCGCGGGCCGGCGCAGAAGAAAGTTGCATCCGGCAACTTCGCAACGACCTACGTCGGCGACGCGACGGATACCTCGCCGTTTCCAGCCCCCGAGGGGACGATGTCGATCTCGACGGCAGAGTACCTGCGGAATATGAATGTTCTGATCGAGTGGTTGGCGCGCGGCGAAGGCTCAGAATAGTCGACGCAAGCGCGAGAACACTGCGCCCGCGAAGGCCATCCTTCTCATCCTGGCGCTGCGTTTCGGAGAGTATTCGACCGGGAGTGGAGAGCGGCATGAAGTATTGGAGCTTAGCGATTTTCTGTGCGGCGCTGCCGTTGCTGACTGCGTGCGAGAAGCAGCGGAACGATGCCGCGGCGCCCGCGCCGGCCGCTTCGAACGAGCAGACGGGCATTCAAACAACGGTGACGAAAGTAGATGCCTCCGAGTTGCCCCCTGAGGTCTTGAGCATCGTCACGAATGCGGTTCCGGGTATGCAGATCGAAGAAGCCGAGCGCAAAGAGCGCGACGGTCGCGTGTACTACGACGTGGGCGGAAGGCGCGTCGACGGTTCGGAAGTGGAGCTCGACCTTTTACAGGAAGGCGAGGGATACAAGATCGTCGAGATTCAGCGCGACATCCCGTGGGCGGAAGCACCGGAAGCGGCGCGCGAAGCAGCAGCGGCGTCCGAGCAGGCATTCGAGCCGGTGCGCGTGATCGAGAGCACGCAGACCGATGGTGCGGTGATCTACGAGCTGTTCGCCGAAGGCAAGCCGGATAAGCCTTCGCTCGAAGTGCGCGTCGCCGACGGCAAGGCGGAAGTGCTGCAGGAAGAGTGGATGCACTGAGTCGGAACGCAAGTTCCACTTGGAAGCAAAGCGTGCGAGTCGTATGCGTTTTCGATCCTCGCTTTCGCACACTGCTGTCCGGGGAAAATCCCGCGCGAGACGAGTTCAAACTGTGAATTGCTGGAGA
>JBDZVE010000044.1:0-30689 GCA_040255535.1 Lysobacterales bacterium
AAAAATTTTTTTCGCGCGATGGAGCTCGTCTGAGCTCACCCGACCCGCAGATCGTCGACTGTCTCGAACCGCTGAACGAAGCCAGAGGCAATCGCTCGTTGCATACACCAGAACTCTCCTACGAATATTTTTCTTCCGCGATGCGAAATGCCGAGTGCGACTAACGGTTGATACGAGGCTTCGGTTGCTCGATTTTGCCGCACAATCTGCTTCCCAAGCGGCCGCCCGATCTCGCTACTCCGTGTCGCGTTCGCACCACCGCGGTATACAACGAGGCGCTCGATTCTGTTTTCGAGTCGTGCGCCGACACCTCTAAGTCACTGTATCCAACCACTTTCTGAAGCTCGCTTTCCGCTCTGCCGCGCGCGCAACGTGTCTTTCTTTGCTTACAACGCAGTTGTAAGCTCGATACCACGCTGTGGCCACGATCATTGAGAGATGTATCGGCGAGGCCACGAGCAAAACAACTAGGGAGCCTCCAATCAGTGCCTCGCGGTTGGTTTGCCCAGAACCACGAACAACGACCTCTCGCAGGAGGAGCATGTAATGTTGAGCAATGAACTAAGGCACGCAGTGCGGCGCGCACTTGTGGCGTGCCCGAAGAAGACTGTGTTGATTACGTCAGTTGCACTTGGCATGTGCCTGATGTCCAGCGCTCATGCACAGAGTGTGACCGGCAGCATCTATGGCAACGCTGGCGCCGGTGGCGGCGTGGTCGTGATCGAGAACGTCGAGACAGGTGCAAAAATTTCTGTCACGCCCGACGCCAACGGTCGCTACACCGCGAGCGCGCTGCCGAGTGGCCGCTACAAGGTCACCCTGGAGCGCGATGGAACGACGACCGTTCGCGAGAACATTCGAGTCGTCGTCGGGCAGGGCACCGAAGTCGGCCTCGTCGGCGATGCAGTCGACACCATCATGGTGTTCGGCTCGGCGGTCAACGCGATCGACATGACGACTGTCGAATCCAAGCTGACGATCACCAAGGAATTCCTCGACAACGTCCCGGTGACCCCGAACCTGACGCAGGTCGCGCTTCTCGCTCCCGGTGCAATCCAGGGCGATTCGCGCTACGGCAATGTGCCGGTGTTCTCTGGTTCGTCGGCCTCCGAGAACGCGTACTACATCAACGGCTTCCCGGTAACTCAGTCGCTGACTCAGTTCGGCTATACGGAGTTGCCGTTCAACGCGATCGACCAAGTGCAGGTCTCCACCGGCGGCTATTCGGTGGAATACGGTCGCGCCACCGGCGGCGTGGTAAGCGTCACCACGAGTCGCGGCACCAACGATTGGAAGTTCGGAAGCCAGTACATCTATCGTCCGGAAGCGTGGATGGGGACTCCGAAGAATATCTACTACGGTCCGAACGGCCGGTCGGGTCTCGAGTGGGGCAACGAAGGTCAGATCTACCAGTATCGCGCGAAGGATCTGCAGACGCGCCAAACGCTGTCTGCATTCGTGAGCGGCCCGATTCTGCGGGACCGCCTGTTCTTCTACGTGGCTGGCGAGTACATCAAAGTCGACGGTGGCGGCACGGAAGGCGGCGGGGGTGCTGCGGACGCCACGGCGGCGTCGGCGAACTCCGTGGCGACTGCGCGCACGAGAGGCTGGACCGAATACGAGCACAAAATACCGCGCTGGCTCGGCCGCATCGATTGGAACATCAGCGACAACCACACGCTGTCGATCACCGGCTTGCAGGACCGCATCAAGGAAGAAGACACGCTTTCCGGTTTCGACTACGCCACGTTGTCGCGCACGGGCGGCGTCGTGAGCACCTACAATCGCGATCGCAACACTCGCACGTACATCGGCAACTACACCGGCTACATCACGGATAACCTGACTGTCTCCGGCATGTATGGCGAGTCGAAGACCGAGTACGAGGGTGGGCCTGGCGACTACAATCCAGACTGCCCGACCATTCTCGTGACCGTCGGCGCGGAGGCGCCGGGGCTGACGTACGGGAATTGCCAGAACTCCCCCGCCGCCGCGTACCTGGACGGCCGCTTCGACGAGACCACATCCTGGCGCCTCGACGTCGAATATCGACTCGGCAGCGCACACACCTTGAAGATCGGGTACGACTCGGTCGAGGCGGAGTCGTTCGTCGGCGCGTCGAACGATGGCATCGCCTACCCTGGAGCCCTGGGTTTCTCATTCGCCGGCGGCTATCGCTGGACTTACTACAAGGCGACAGACCCGAACGAGCCTATCTACGAACCGCTCAATGTCGGCTCGCCCGCCTCTGCGGGTGGCCTGGGCTTGCAAGGCTACTACGTCGAGCGCGACGTCGGACTGAACCTGTCCAGGCCGCGTGCGGAACAGAGAGCTCAATACATCAAGGATCTCTGGCAGGTCACCGACAACGTGATGATCGAGCTCGGGGTGCGCAACGAGCAGTTCACGAACTACAACAGCGAAGGCGTCGCGTACATCGACAAGGACACGCAGATCGCTCCGCGTCTCGGCGTGACTTGGGACGTGTTCGGAGATTCGTCGACCAAGCTGTATGCCAGCGCGGGCCGTTATCACCTCGCCGTGCCGAACAACGTTGCTCGCCGCGGCGCCGACGGTGCGACGAACACCTCCGAAGCGTTCGTGTACTCGGGCGTCGACCCGTCGACCGGCATCCCGACAGGCTTGATATCGCTCGGGCCGGTCTACTCGCAGAACAACGAGTACGGCCAGTCGCGCGACGCTAAGAGCTTCGCTCCGACGAGTCTCAAGTCGCACTATCAAGACACGTTCGCAATGGGTGTCGAACACGAGTTCGACTTCGACAAGCTCGGCGTCTTCAACGGCGGCGCGAAGTTCACGTACTCGACTCTGGGGAGTGCGATCGATGACTTCTGCGATGCGCGTCCGATCTACGAGTGGGCGCAAACGGAAGGCACGCAGTACACGGAGGATCAGATCGACAATTTGGCCGACTTCTTCGGTCATTGCGTGCTCATCAATCCGGGCGAGGCCAACACGTACCAGTTCGATATCGACGGCGACGGGCAGTACGACCGCATCCACCTGACGAAGGACCTCCTGAAGTTCCCGGAGCTCGAGCGCAAGTACGTGGCTCTCGACCTGTTCTGGGAACGTCCGTTCGACGGCAAGTGGTATGGACGCGTCGACTACACCTGGTCGCAAAACTACGGCAACCTCGAGGGCCAGCTGAACTCGGACATCGGTCAGATCGACGTGTCCACGACGCTCGCCGGCGATTACTGGGAGCTCGCGCAGAATGCGTCCGGCTTTCTGCCGAACGACCGCCGTCATCAACTCAAGGCGAACGGCTACTACGCGTTCACGCCTGAGTTCATGGTCAGCGGTGCCTTGACGTGGGCTACCGGCCGGCCGAAGAACTGCCGCGGTGCCTATCCCAACATCGATCCGCAGAGCCCGAACTATGGTTCCTATCACTTCTTCTGTGATGGTGAACCGGCACCTCGCGGCTCGTTCGGTCGGTTGCCCAACACGCTTCGCGTGGACCTCGGCGCCCGATACACGCCGGTGTGGTCGCCAGGGCTGAACGTCGGTCTAAACGTGTACAACGTGTTCGACCGTCAATCGATCGCGAACGTGAACGAGCTGTACAACCAAGGACAGTCGGCGAGCACGATCCATCCAAACTGGGGTCGCGTGCAGAGCTACACGCTGCCGCGATATGTCGAGCTTTCGCTGCGCTACGACTTCGGTAACTAGTCGCAACGTTCTCGGTAGTTTGACCCTCAGTGCCGGCGCTCGCGCGCCGGCACTTTTTTTTGCGCGCCGGCTAAGGCCGGATGTATGCGCACCGAGGTTCGCCGGCCGGTGCCGATCCATGCTCTCAGTCCAGTCGCGCTCCGTATTTTCTGCGCTTCGTCATTACGTGCGTATACACGTCGAGGCCTGATTCCTCGCTTGAGCGGCCATCTAAGACGTGAAGCACTGAGGGCATGAGATACCTATCCGCGCATCCTTTACACGTGTCGCTCTGACATCCCGACGCGCGGGAGCGGCTTTTCGCTCCCAACGAAAGCGCGTCCATGTTCCTCATCAAACAAAAGGAGGACCCGAGGAGGTTGCCCCGACGCAGCCTAGCGTCGATCGCTGACCGAACGTCCTTGCGAAAACCGAGGCAACCCGCAACTGCGCTGCCAGGCGCTGCTCACGTTCGGAGAGCGGATGTGTTGTCAAAGCGACAACACGACCGTGCTGTACACAAGCGCGCCACGCTGCTGTGAGAGCGCAACAATTGTAATGCTTACAATCGCTTGCCGCTTGAAAATTCCTAGCGGACAAGCGCAATTCCTTCCTAGAAATCACCGGTTGTATGCTCGCCGCCACGTGGCAACCACTGCTGGGACGCAGTGCCGCAACGTTGCTTTTTTGGAAGGCGACATCGGCCGGCAGGGGTCATTGCGAAAGCGGAGCGATGTGGGCTCGCCACTCGTGCTCCGTTCGCTCATTCATTCGCAGCGAGGTCAGTGCAACATGTCCGTAGACAACCAATCTCTGCGCCAGGCAGTACGCCTCGCGTTGATGACGAGCGCGATCGGCACGATAGCGACACCCGCTCTTGCGCAAGATAGTGAGCTCAATGAAGTCGTCGTCACTGGCTCGCGCATCGTGCGACCGGACTACCAGTCGGCAAGCCCGATCGTCACGGTAAGCGAACAGAACTTCCGCGAAACGGGATCGACGACTGTCGAGACGATGCTCAATACGCTGCCGCAGTTCGTCCCGTCGGTCACGAACACTTCGAATAATCCCTCGAACAACGGCCAGGCGAACATGGAGCTTCGCGGTCTCGGCATCGAGCGCACGCTCGTGCTTCTCGACGGCAAGCGCATCGTTCCCTCGGACGACAGCGGTGCGGTGGATCTGAATATCATCCCGGCGTCGCTGATCTCCAACGTCGAAATCATCTCGGGCGGTGCTTCTGCCGCCTACGGGTCGGATGCCATTGCCGGCGTCGTCAACATCAAGACGAAGGATTTCGAAGGCCTGCAATTCGACGGCAACTGGGGGCAGACAACCGAATCGGATGGCGAAGAATGGCAGTTCGGCATCACGGGCGGCACGTCTTTCGCGGATGGTCGCGGCAAAGCGATGCTCAACGTCGCCTACGCAGAGCGAGATGCCGTGCTTGCCGCAGACCGCGACTTCGCACAAGTCGCGCTCGGCTTCGTCAACGCAGACGTGGGCTTCATCCCACAGGGTTCGGGGACAATCGAAGAGGGCTCCGTCTCCATTGCTGCGAGCCAAGCAGCGAAGGACCAGGTGTTCGCTCAATACGGCGTCGCGCCAGGAAGCGTCCTCACGAACACATTCGCGTTCAATTCGGACGGTACGCTGTTTACGACCGGCGACGGTGAGACGCCGAGCGTCTTCAACTATCGAGGCGATCGCACGGACATCAGCGATCTCGTCTACACCTACAATTTCTCGCCGACGAACTATCTGCAGTTGCCTCTCGAGCGTACGACGGCGTTCGGGCGCGTGAGCTTCGAGCTGACGCCGGCCGCGGAGCTCTACGCCCAGGGCATCTACGCGGATTATGAGGCGGACACTCAGCTTGCGCCGAGCCCCGCGAGCCAAATGTTCATCTCGCCGACGAACCCGTACATTCCAGCCGACTTGGCGACGCTGCTCGCATCCCGGTCGGATCCGACGGCACCCATTAGTCTGGGTAAGCGCGTGAGTGAGCTCGGACCGCGCTTCGAGAACAATTCGTACGAGGTCTATCAGCTTCTGGCGGGCGTGCGCGGCGAAGTGTTCGGCGGCGATTGGAATTACGATGTCTATGGATCGTACGGCGAGGTCAATCTCGACAACACGCAGCTTGGCAGCGTCTCGCGCACGCGTTTCGAAGAGTTGACGTTCGCTCCCGACGGCGGCGCGTCGGTTTGCGGCGGTCTGAATCCGTTCGGCATCGGTTCCATCTCGGAGGAGTGCGCCGACTACATCCGCGTCGATGCGCTCAACACGACCAAGGTCAAGCAGACGGTCGCCGAGGCGACGATCAGCGGTCCTCTTTTCGATCTGCCGGCCGGCGAAGTCTTTACGGCGTTCGGCGTGTTCTACAAGAAGGACGAGTCGGCGTTCGTCGCCGATCCCGATCTTCGAGCGGAAACGACGGGGGCATTCGGACTTCCGGTGCGCGCCGACGTGACCGGCTTCAATGCGACCGACGATGTCATCGGCGACACCGATTCGACCGAGTTCTATACGGAGATCGCCTTGCCGATTCTGGCCGACATGCCTGGCGTGCAACGGTTGGAGGCGAGGCTCGGATACCGGTACGCGGATTACTCCACGGTCGGCGGTGTCAACTCGTACAAGGGCGAGCTCACGTACCAGCCGGTCTCTGCGTTCCTGCTACGCGGCTCGTATCAGCGCGCCGTACGCGCGCCGAACATCGAGGAGCTGTTCCAGCCGCAAGTGACGAATTTCCCGAGCTTCAATCCCCCGGATCCGTGTAACGCAACGAGCCCGCAGCGCACCGGCCCGAACGGCGCGCAAGTACGCGACCTGTGTTTGGCACAGGGGTTGCCGGCCGATCTGATCGACAGCTTCAACTACGCAAACCAGCAGGTCGAAGGTCTCCAGGGCGGCAATCCGGATCTCGGGGAGGAAACCGCGGACACGATCACGCTCGGTCTGGTTTTCAGGCCAGAGCTGAGTGCCGGCGAGCTGATGGCCTCCATCGATTACTACGATATCGAGATCGAAGACGCCATCGATGCCGTGGAGGCGAACACATTCGTGGATCGCTGCTATGACACCGCCTACAACCCGGATCTGGCGCTCGACAACTTCTACTGCAGTTTCTTTACGCGCAACACGTTTAACGGCGAGATCACAGATGCCGCGGAGCTGCAGAGCAACATCGGTGCCATTCGGACGAGCGGCATCGACGTTCAACTGGATTGGGGCATGGACCTCGGGGCAGGGCGGTTCGGATTGAACTGGGCCGCTTCCTATATCGACAGCTACAAGGAGCAAAACCTGCCGGGCGATCCGTTCACGGAGTACGCCGGGACGATCGGCAGCACGATCGCCACCGCCTTTCCCGAGTATAAGTGGATCACCACCGTGCGCTATGGAATCGCCGGCGCCGACATGAGCCTGCGCTGGCGCTTCATCGACAGCATGCAGGATGTGGGCGAGCCGGACTTCAAAGTCGACTCGGCGAACTACTTCGATCTGACGGGCAGCTACGGCTTCAGCGGCGGCTCGCTCGATGGCCTCGTGCTGCGAATCGGCGTGACGAACCTGACCGATGAGGATCCGAAGATCTATCCGAGCTACGTACAGACGAATACGGATCCATCGACTTATGATGTCCTCGGACGGCGCTACTTCGTCGCGATGTCCTACAGTTTCGGCACGTAAGCTGAGAAGCTCATCTCGTCGGCGAGATGGACGGCGGGCCTCAGGGCCCGCCGTTCTTTTGTCGCGAGGCCACATATGGTCGTCGGAAATCCCATTTTCATCGGTGGCGTACCGCGATCCGGCACGACGCTGCTCAGAGTCATCCTCGATACACATCCGCGGATCTATTGCGGCACCGAGTTGCGTGCGGTGAATGCGCTTGCATCCTTGTGGTCATCCGCACACATTCATTCCGGTCGCATGCTCGACGAGGCGTACGCACTGCGGTCGGATGCGGTCTGCGCGATCTTCTCCGAGCTGATCCTTTCGTTTCTGCGCCCGGCGTGGAATGCGAGCGGCAAGCCGCGCGTTGCCGAGAAGACGCCTTCCAATGTCTTGGTGTTTCCGGCGCTGCGCCAACTGTTCCCGCAGAGTCCGCTCGTGCACGTCCTTCGCGACGTGCGCGACGTCGTCGCCTCTCGCCTGGAGCGCGATCGAGACGCTGCCGGCGCGTCGTTCGATGCTGTGGCGACTGCCAGGCTGCGCGCGCGCGAGTGGGCGGACACGATGGCGATCCGGCGCCGCATGTTGAGCGATCCGGATCTCGCGCGCACCTATTACGAGGTTCGCTACGAGGACCTGGTCAGGCACCCCGAGCGAACGTTGATTCCGCTGTTCGAATTCATTGGCGAGCGTTTCGATCCAGCAGTGTTGGGGTTTCATCGTATGTCGCGGAACGTCGCGGGCACGGAAGAGTGGAGCGCGCAAGCAGTGCAGCGCTCGATCTTCACGAGCTCGGTTGGGCGCTGGCGCGAGGTGCTTGGTGAAGCCGAGCTTGCTGCCATCGCACAGGAAGCGCGCGATGCGAGTCGCGGTGCGGGCTATTCGCTCGACCCGGAGCCTCGATGAGCGATCCTGCCGTGTGCGAAAGCGAATTCGATCCGGTGTTCATATGCGGGCCGCCGCGAAGCGGCGTGCGCTTGTTGGCGACGGTTCTCGACGGGCACGATGTGCTCGGCAGCGGTCCTGAGCTTCCCTTCATCGTCACCATGGCGCAGCAATGGCGCGACCTGGACGAGACGCTCGGCGTCAACCATGAGAAGAACTACGGCCTCGAACGAGACGCGAGCCGCCGCGCCTTCCGCCGCGCGATCCTGCAGCTGTTCGCAGAACGTCTTCGACTCGCCTCCAAAAAGACGTTCGTCTATCACTCCTTTGCCGCTGCGCTCTGTATGGATACGCTTGGCATGGTGTTCCCGGAGGCGAAGTTCGTCGTAACGATGCGCGACCCGCGTGCGATCGCAAGCTCGCTCTTGCGTTGCGGCTGGCGCAATCCGCGCACCGGAGCGCCTTTGCCCTACACGTTGGATGCTGCGGCGGGTGCACGGTTCTTGACCGACTTCACGCAAGCCGCGCTGCGCGCGGCGAGCGCGCCCGTGCTCCGGGATCGCGTGACGTTCGTGCGCTACGAGGATCTCTGCCGCAGCGCCGGTGAGGTGCTGGCGCAGCTCGCGGCGTTTTTGGCGGTCGCCCCGATCCGACCCATGATCTCTGCGCGTGCTGCCGCGGAGATCGTCGGACCGCCGGAGGCGGCGCATCCGGCGCTGCGGCCCGACACGATCGACCTCGAGAGCTTGATCCACTGGCGCTCGCGGTTGAGTGCTGCCGATGTCGACAGAATCGAATCGATCGCGGCTCCCGTGTTCCGCGCTTTTGGCTACGCTCGATGAACGCTCCACGAACCGACATCGCCCCGCCCGTCAAGCTCGCCGCGCACATCGACGTCGCGCGCATCGCGCAGGTGTATGCGCGCGCAGGCAGAGTGCATATCACTCCTGCGCTGAGCCGCGAATGCGCGGAGCGCGCTTACCGCAGCCTCGTCGAAGAGGTGCCTTGGCAGCTGCACCTCAACGATGGCGCGAAGGCGCACGACATCTCGCAAGAGCAGGTGCGCCTCTTGCCGGAAGCCACGCGAGTTCTGCTGCACGAGCGCGTGCACGCCAATGCCCAGCGCGGCTTTCAGTACGTATTCGACAGCTTCCCGCTCTCCGATGCGCATGCACTGGGGCGCAATCTCGATATCTACGCAATGCGGATCTTCGAGTTTCTGAATTCACCCGAGTTCTTGGCGTTCGCGCGGGAGGTGACGGGAAGCGCAGCGATCGCGCTGGCGGATGCGCAAGCGACGCTCTATCGTCCCGGGCACTTCCTCACTCAGCACGATGATCTTGCGAACGGCGTAGAACGCATTGCGGCCTATGTCCTCAATCTGACGCCGGAGTGGCGTGCCGATTGGGGCGGCGTCTTGAACTTCTTGGATACGGATGGCCACGTCGCGGAAGGCTATACGCCCGCGTTCAATGCGCTGAATATCTTCAAAGTGCCCCAGCCGCATTCGGTCAGCTATGTCGCGCCGTTTGCGCGAGCGGGACGCTACAGCATCACGGGCTGGCTGCGAGCGAAATGAGCGTGGAAGAGCAGTTGCAGCGAGCGTTCCTGCTGTGGCAGCAGAAGCGCTTTGCAGGCGCCGATTCGGTCTGCAGGGAGGTGCTCGCGCGCGCGCCGCTCAATGCGGAGGCGCTGCATCTGTCCGGGCTGATTCGCCGCCAGCTCGGCGACGTCGCAGACGCCGAGCGCTACCTGCGACAGAGCATTCAATTGCAGCCGACCCGTGCTGAGTTCCATTCGAACCTGGGCAATCTACTGCGGGCGGAAGGCCGTCTGCACGAAGCGCGCGCGAGCTACGAGCGCGCCGTGAGTCTCGATCCGCGCCACCGAGTAGCGCGACTCGGACTTGCGCGACTGTTGAGCGAGCTCGGCGAGCACGCGGCAGCCGAAGCGCAGGCGCGCACGCTCGTCCAACGCAACGAGGCCGACAGCGAAGCGTGGTCGGCGCTCGGCACCGCACTGCGCAGCCAACGAAAGATGAGTGAGGCCGAATCGGCTTATCGGGCCGCGACGAAACTGCGCCCTGACTATGCAGCGGCCCACCACAATCTCGGTGCGTTGCTCGCCGAAACGAATCGCGCCGCCGAAGCGCTCGAGGCGCTCGATCGAGCCCGGGCACTCGGCGTCACCGGCCGCGAGCTCGCGCTGAATCGAGGACACGCGCTGCTCAAGCTGTATCGGCTCGAGGAGGCCGAAACCGCTTACGCCGAAGCCGTCGCGCTCGCGCCGCACGATCTCGATGCGCAGCGCAGTCTCGCGCAGCTGCGGTTCATGATGGGCGATCCGAAATTCGCGCGCGATCTAGTCGCGGCATGCGCGGCGTATCCGCAAGCAATTGGGCTTCAGGTACTGCTCGCAGAGGTTGTGCGCAATGCCGGAGATCTTAAAAGCGCGGAAGTGCTCCTGCGCGATCTCATCCAGCGCGCCCCCGCGATCGCGATTTTACATAGCGCCCTTGCGGGCGTGCTCCTCGAGGCGGGTCGCCTGCAGGAGGCGCACGACCATGCGCGCGCAGCCGCGAGCCTGAGCTCGGACAGCCCGGCGATCCTCGAGAATCTGATCGTCGCGAGTTTGCTGCTTGGCGATGCGAGTAGCGCGCGCGAGCACATTCGAGCGCGTCGCCGTCGGGAGCCGCTGGAGCAGCGCTGGATCGCGTATGAGGCGCTCGCCGCACGCATGCTTGGCGATCCGCTCTATGCCGAGTTGTACGATTACGATCGTGTCGTTCGCGTCTACGAAGTGGCGCCGCCGCGAGGCTGGGCGTCGATCGCTGAGTTCAATGTTGCCCTGGAAGAGGTGCTGGCTGCGCGCCATCCTTTCGTTCGGCATCCCCTCGACTTGAGCGTACGCCACGGCAGTCAAACCTCGCGCAGCTTGTTGGCCGATGAAGATGCGTTGATTCAAGCCGCACTCGCCGCGTTTGAAGAGCCGCTTCGGGAGTATGCGAGCTCGATCGGGGCGGCCCGCTCGCATCCCCTGAGCGCTCGCAATCGAGGCCGCCCGATCGTCGACAAGTGCTGGTCGGTTCGACTGCGGCAAGAAGGCTTCCACGTCAATCACATCCATCCCGAGGGGTGGATCAGCTCCGCCTACTACGTCACCGTCCCGCCGGAAACGGAGGATTCGGCAGCGATGTCGGGCTGGATCAAGTTCGGTGAGCCGAAGCTTGCAATTGCAGGATGTCTTCCGGAGCGATACCTGCAGCCTCGCTCAGGCCGCCTCGTCCTGTTTCCCTCTTATATGTGGCACGGCACGACTGCCATCCATGGCACGGACGCGCGCACGACGATCGCGTTCGACGCGGTGCCGAGCGCCGAGCGCTGACCTCACCGAGCTGCTCGAGGGACCTCTATTCCTGCGGGAGGACGCGGGCGCCCGGGGCGATCTTCAAGCGTTCCGCCGTGCCGCCCTTGAGCTCGAGCACCGCGGAGGCGGGCTGCGTCGATTCGATCGTCTCGAGCGACAGCGGCTCGGTGTCGTGTGCGACGTGAACGACCTTGCCGCTGCTGTCGATGAAGAGCATATCGAGCGGTATATAGGTGTTCTTCATCCACATCGCGATCCTTTGCTCCGCGGGATAGATGAATAGCATTCCTTGATCGTCTTCGAGAGAGCGCACGAACATCAACCCGCGCGCTCTCAGCATGTCATTGTCCGCGATCCAGACACGGAACCGATGTACCCGCGCGTCGGGCGTTGCGATGCGCAGTGTGGAGCGCTCGTAAACGCGATCGAGCTCCGCGGAGTCGCTTGCGGCCGCAAGGTTGCAAGCGAGCAGGGCGGCGATCAAGAAACAGGCGAGTTGTCGTGCGTGCGGCATCATAGGTTCGCGATCGTCTGGTCGTTCGAGTCGTCCTCGGATTCGAAATCGACCGAGCCGGCGAAATCGAACCGCGAAATCAGTATCGCTCCTTTGCCTTGTACCGCGCGAGCGGGCTCGGTGCAAAAGCCCCGCGCGACGACCCGATAGGTGCGGGCCCGATACGGGGCGCCGACGAGCGGTGCTTGTCGTACTTCATCGAGCATGCACTTATCGTCGCCCTGGGTGCTGTAGAACTCGCCCGCGCCTTCGCGGATGACCGTGACGTTGACGGGCAGCGATTTGGCCGATTGCCCCTCCTTGAGATTCGCGACGCCAAAGACGAGCACGAGCTTGCTGTCGGCGCCGGCATCGAATCGGCTGAAGCGCAACCGCAAGCCGCCGTCCGGCCGAGTGGCGCCGGTACACTCCGTACCCTCGTTGCTCCATTCGAGCTCGGCTTCGATGGATCCGGAGAGCCGCGCTCGAACATAGCCGTCGCCGCTCGGCAGACAGCGAGCCGCAACTTGCGCAGGCGCATCCTGCTCGGCGGGTTGCGCTGCGCAGGCGCAGGTCAGTGCGATCGTTCCGAGCACGCAGCCGAATCTCGCCGCCCGGCCGCGCGCCCGGGATGAATCGATGGAGGGAGATGCTTTCACGTCGGTGAGGAACCAGGGGAGAGGGTCGGCGTTCTGCACAATGCCGAATGCCATTGCCGCAGGCAAGCTGTCGGCGCATCTGGCGCGTGGCCGCTCTATGTCAGCTAATATGTCGTCCGGTCTCACGAGCGCGCGAGCGCCAACCGAGAGAAGGAAATGCAAGAAAAAGTAACGCCCGACGCCGCCGACGACCAAGCCTCGACCGCGCTCAGCCAGCGGCAAGCCGCGGCACGCCGCTATGTGAGCCGCTTGACGCGCAATACGTTGGCAGTCGTGATGGCGGGCGGGCGCGGCGAGCGGCTCAAGCATTTGACCGACTTTCGCTGCAAGCCTGCGACTCCGTTCGGCGGTAAGTTCCGCATCATCGACTTCGTCTTGTCGAACTGCGTCAATTCCGGCATTCGCCGCATCCAGGTCATGACGCAGTACAAGGCGCATTCGCTCATTCAGCACATCCAGCGCGGCTGGGGGTACTTGCGCGGCGAGCTCGGCGAGTTCATCGAGATCATTCCCGCCCAGCAGCAGCTAGGCAAGTTCTGGTATAGAGGAACGGCCGACTCCCTGTACCAGAATCTCGAAATCATCCGGCTGCATCATCCGCGGCATATTCTCGTGCTTGCCGGAGACCACATCTACAAGATGGACTACGGTCCGATGCTCGCCTCGCATGTCGAGAAGAAAGCCGACATTACCGTTGGCGTCGTGGAGGTTCCGCGCGAGCAGGCGACGGGGTTCGGCGTGATGAGCGTCGACCCGACCTATCGGATCACGAAGTTTTCGGAGAAGCCCAATGACCCTGAAGGGATTCCGGGCCGCGAGCAATACGCGCTCGGCTCGATGGGCATTTATATCTTCAAGGCGAGCTTGCTGTATCGGCTGTTGGAAGAGCACGCGCAGCGGCCCGACACGCAGCACGATTTCGGCCGCAACATCATTCCCGAGGCGCTCAACACCCTGAAGGTGTTTGCCTATCCGTTCACCGACGTGCAGACGCGCGTACAGCACTACTGGCGCGATGTCGGGACCGTCGATGCGTTCTACGAAGCGAACATGGAGCTCGTGCACGTCAATCCAGAGCTCAATATCTATGACGAGCAATGGCCCATTTGGACCTATCAACGCCAGTACCCTCCCGCGAAGTTCGTGTTGGACGAAGACGGGCGCCGCGGCATGGCGGTCAATTCGGTCGTGTCCGGGGGCTGCATCATCTCGGGTGCTCACGTCAACCAGTCGCTTCTCTTCTCGAACGTTCGCATCGACGAGCGCAGCTACGTCGAGCGCTCCGTCGTCTTTCCGGACGTGCGCATCGGCGCGGGTTGCGTCGTCAAGCGAGCGATCATCGATTCGGCCGGCATTCTGCCGCCCGGCTTGCAGATCGGCGTCAATCCTGAGGAAGATGCGCGCCGGTTCTACATCTCGGAGAATGGCGTCGTGCTCGTCACTCGCGACATGCTGGCAAAGCTGCGCCAGTGAGTGCACTCTCGTAGGTTGAGGACTAGAACAAGACGATGCGCGGCTGCGTGTCGGACACCGGCGACCTGTGCGAGGTTCGAATGAGACTCTATTGCTTGCGTGGCTTCGTCCTTGCGGTTCTGCTTGCGCTCTCAGGCTGCGCCGCGCTTGCGCCAAAGCTGGAAACGCCGCGCCTCATGCTCGTGAGCGCGGCAATGACGTCCGGCGACATCTTCAGTCAGACGTTTCGTGTGCGCATGCACGTCGAAAACCCGAACGATCGGGAATTACCCATCCGCGGCATCGATTACCAGCTGTTCCTGGAAGGCGATAGCTTTGCGGAAGGCGTAACGCCGAAAGCGTTCGTCGTCCCGGCGAACGGCGAGACCGAATTCGACCTCACCGTCCGCACGAATTTCGTGAGCAGCATCGGCCGCCTTCTCACCCGTTTGCAGGGCAAGCAGAAGGTGGACTACGTGATCGAAGGCAAGATCCTGACCGACATCGGCCTGCTCAAGAAGATCCCGTTCCGGGAGAGCGGAAGCGTGGAGTTGGCGAAGATGCGTTAGCACAATGTGCTAACGGTGTAGGTGCGTTAGCGCCGTGCGCTAACGGTGTGAAGTGTAAAGTGTAAGGTCAGAAGCGCAGTGCCCACGTCACACGTCACACCTGACACGCGCGGGAGCGCTGCGCGACTCTGACGTTACACCCTACACTTTACACTTTACACGCGCGCTAGCTCGCTAGCGCGCGATACATCCTTTCATACTCCCTCGCCTGTCGCTCCCAAGAGAAATCTTGGGTCATTCCGTTGCGCACGATCTGCAGCCAGGCGTCGCGATCTTTGTATAGATCCAACGCGGTGTGGATCGCCCACCATACGCCGCCCGTGTCGAAGTCGTTGAAGACGATGCCGGTGCCTTGGCGCGAGCTCGGGTCCCACATTTGCACCGAGTCCGCGAGACCGCCCGTGCGGCGTACGATCGGAACCGTGCCGTACTTGAGGCTGTACATCTGATTCAAGCCGCAAGGTTCGTACATCGACGGCATCAGGAACATGTCGCTTGCGGCCTCGATGAGATGCGCGAGCTCGTCGTGATAGCCGCGATGAAAAACGACGCGATCGGGGAAGCGGCGCTGCAAGCCCGCGAAGAAGTCCTCGTAGTGCCACTCGCCGCTTCCGAGCGCAACGAGCGCGAGATCGCGGGTCGCAAGGATCTCGGGCAGCGTATCGAACAGGAGATCGAAACCCTTCTGTACCGTGAGGCGCGACACGATCCCCATCAACGGCGTCGTCTCGGCGACATGCAGGTTCAGCCAATCGAGCAGCCAGCGCTTCGTCGCCGCCTTGCCGGATAAATCATCCGGGCCGTAATGATGCTTGAGATATCGATCGGTCGCCGGATTCCATTCGGAATAGTCCACGCCGTTCAAAATTCCCACGACACCGTCGTGGCGCGCACGAAGGTCCCCATCGAGCCCATGTCCGCCCAATGGAGTGCAGATCTCCTGGGCGTACGTCGGGCTCACGGTCGTCACTCTATGTGAGTGGCGCACGCCCTCGCGCAGCCAGTTGATGTCGCCTCCCGCAGCAGTTGCCGGTGCAAGCATGCCGCGCACGTCGCCGCCGATATCGTAGACCGTACCGTGCCCGAAGACGCCTTGATAACCGATGTTGTGAATCGACATGACCGAGTGCGATCCCGCGAACAACCGATCCCACGCATACAGCGTCTTCAGCATCAGCGGCACGAGCCCGGTGTGCCAATCGTTGCAATGAACGATGTCGGGGGCGAACGCGAGCCGCTGACAGGTTTCGAGCGCGGCACGTTGCAGCACGAGAAAGCGCAAGTGCTCATCGACGCCTTGCGTGTAGAGCGTCGGCCGATCGTAAACCTCCGGGCAGTGCACGAAATAAAGCGGCACGCGCGAGTCCGGCACTTGGCCCTCGAGGACGGAGAAGCGATAGAAGTGCGGTCCTAAGTTGAGCGGCACGTCTTGCACAGCGGCAAGCGCAGTCGCATCGGATGCGCGGTTGCCGATGCTCGAATAGAGCGGCATGAAGACGCGAACGTCATGACCGAGGTTCTGCAAGTGACGAGGCAATACGCCCGCCACGTCCGCAAGGCCGCCGGATTTGGCGAACGGCGCGACTTCCGAGGCGATGAAAGCAATGCGCATGCGGGGGCGCTGGCTGGCTACACGTCTTCCGCTTTCCCGTTCGCCTTTCCCTTCGGCGGCGACGGCGGTGCGAAGGCGGCGAGCATCGACTCCTGCATGCGCGCCCAAAGCTCCAGGTTCTGACGCGTGAGCTCGGTCATCGTGCCGAGCGGGCCGGTCGTCATCATGCGCGAAAGCTGGGCGTGCACTGCCTCTTGCTGATGCATGAATGTTTCGATGCTTTTCTCGAGATACGCCCCCAGGAAGCCCTGCAACGAATTGCCATAGAAGCGTATCAGCGCCTCCAGAACCGGCGTCGAGAGGGTCGGGCGCCCGAATTGCTCCTGATCTGCGATCACTTGCAGCAGAATGACGCGCGTGATGTCTTCGTTGGTCTTGTCTTCGATGACTTTGATGCGCTCGCCCGCGATGATCATGTTGCGGATGTCATCGAGCGTGATATGGCGACTCTGCGATGCATCGTAGAGCCGGCGATTGGCGTATTTTTTGATGACGCGTTCGTTGCTCATGGGAAGCAGTGCTCTAACTTGCCTGCCGCGACGGACCGCCTCTGAGATATGCGGCTAGATGCCGGGATCCGTTCGGTCACGGACGGCGGTTTTTCCAGAGGGCGCTCGACGAGTAACGTGACTGCGTCGAAGCAGCCTGCGCACGGCTCGCGCGCCGGTGCATGCGCGGGTACTCTAGCGGCATAGATTTGGCGGTGCAACATACGAAGTCCAGCGGGCTTAGAAGCGGGAATATGACAGACGCGGGAGAGCAGAACGAAGAATGGGCTCAGGCGTGGATCGACGAGCAGCGCGAGAAGCTCAAGAATTCCGCGGATGAAGGTCGCCAATCGACCGAGGACGGCGATTTCTCCGGCCTTTGGGCGCGACTCGGCTCGGAGTGGCTGTCGGGATTCGAGAAGCTCCTGCGAACCGGATTTCTCGGTTCAGCGATCCCGCTCGGCTGGGGTCGAGAGCGCGAACAAGAGTGGCGCGATTTGGCGCTGGCTCAAGCGCAGTACCGCCAAGTCGAAGCAGACCTGCTCGCGAAGCTCATGACGATTCAGACGCAAGCGCTGGATCGTCTCGAACGCGCGGTGCGAGCGCGTGCGCAGGAGAATCGTCCGCTCTCCGACATTCGAGAGCTCTATGAGCTGTGGATCGACTGCGGTGAAGAGGTGTACGCCGAAGTCGCGCGCAGCGAGGACTACTGCCGTCTGCAGGCGGCGGTGGGCAATGCGAGCGTGCGGCTGCGGGCGAATCAGCAAAAGATTCTCGAACGTGGGCTCAAGTATTTCGATCTGCCGACGCGTTCGGAGCTGAACAGCGTGCATCGCGAGTTGCGGGCGCTGCGCGAGGAGCTCGCCGAATTGCGCGCCGCGCATTCACGACCGTCTCGACGCGCCAAGCACAGCAAGGGCGTGGACTCGCGAGTCCGAGCACGCGCCGCAAGGAAGGTACGCAAATGACGAGCTCGCCTGCCGTAGACAAATTGGCGGAGCACCTGCGAGCGTGGTTGGGCCGGCTGGAGGAGGGCGCACGAGCGCTGTCGCAAGTCGGCGAGCCCACGGTCGGCTGCTCACCCAAGGACGAAATTTACCGGGAAGACAAGGTCGCTCTATACAGATATCGGCCGCTGCCTGAAGTCGCAGCGCGCGTGCAAACGCCTCTCGTGATCTGCTACGCGCTGGTCAATCGACCGTACATGATGGACTTGCAGCCCGATCGATCCTTGATTCGCGGTCTGCTCGCGCGCGGCATCGACGTCTATCTGATCGACTGGGGTTACCCGGACGGCGCGGACCGCTACTTGGAAGTGAAAGACTATGTGCTGCGCTATTTGCCGCACTGTGTGGACGCCGCGGCCGAGCACGCGCATTCGCGAGCAGTCAATCTCCTCGGCGTCTGTCAGGGCGGCACATTGAGCCTGTGCTTCGCTGCCGCGCAGCCCACTCGCGTGCGCAATCTCATCACGATGGTGACGCCGGTCGACTTTCGGACGCCGGACAACCTGCTCACGAAGTGGAGCGAGGATGTCGACATCGATGCGCTCGTGAACACGATCGGCAACGTGCCCGGCGAAATGTTGAACGCGATCTTCCTCGCGCAGATGCCGTATCGGCTGTTGAGCCAAAAATACATCGCCATCCTCGACCGGCGCGCCGATCGTGCCGCGCTCGAGAACTTTCTCAGGATGGAAAAATGGATATTCGACAGCCCCGATCAGCCCGGGGAGATGTATCGGCAGTTCATGCAGTGGTTCGTCAAGGAGAACCGCTTGATCCGGGATGACCTCGAGATCGCGGGCCGGCGCATCCGACTTCGAGATGTGAAGATGCCCGTGCTCAACATTTACGCGCAACGCGACCATCTCGTCCCGCCCGCCGCGAGCCGCGCGCTCGAGCGGCTCGTCGGCACGCGCGACTACACCGAGTACGCCTTTGCCGGCGGTCACATCGGCATCTACGTGAGCGCTGCAGCGCAGCGCGAAGTGCCCGAGCGGATCGCGGGGTGGCTGGGCGCCCGCGATGGGCGCCGGCGCCGCCGCGGCGCGGCCGCCAGGGGATAATGACTAGGGGATAGGGGGTAGTCAGAACTAGCCTAGCTAGTCTGTGCAAGCGCTGCTTAATCAAGCGTCCGCTTTCCCGCAAGACGCTTTTCTCACTCGACGTAATCAGCGCCTCGTCTTACTCTTGTCTCTTCTCTTACTATCCCTATCCCCTAGTTACTATCCCCTTCCATCCCCTTCCGCCATGATTTACGACAACATCCTCGGCACCATCGGCCGCACGCCTATCGTGCGCATCAATCGGCTCGCGCCTGCGCATACGACGATGTACGTGAAGTGCGAGTTCTTCAATCCGCTCGGATCGGTGAAGGATCGTCTCGCGATCGCGATCATCGAGGATGCGGAGCGGCGCGGCACGCTGAAGCCCGGGCAAACGGTCGTCGAAGCAACCTCGGGCAACACAGGCATCGCGCTCGCGATGGTTTGCGCGGCGAAGGGTTATCCGTTCGTTGCCTGCATGTCCGAGACGTTCTCGATCGAGCGGCGCAAGATCATGCGCATGCTCGGCGCGAAGGTCATTCTGACGCCGGCCGCGGAGCGCGGCACGGGCATGGTGCGTAAGGCGGAGGAGCTCGCGAAGAAGAACGGCTGGTTCCTGGCGCGCCAGTTCGACAATCCGGCCAACCCCGAGTACCACCGCAACACGACCGGTCCCGAGATCCTCAGCGATTTCGCGGGCAAGCGTTTGGATTTCTGGGTGACGGGTTGGGGTACCGGCGGGACGCTCACGGGCGCGGGCGAGATCATCAAGAAAGCGCGCCCGGACACCAAGGTGATCGTCGCGGAGCCGGCGAGCGCTTCGCTTCTGACCGGCGCCGAGTTCAAGTCGCACAAGATCCAGGGCTGGACACCTGACTTCATCCCGAGCGTGCTGAACCGCGACGTCGGTGACGAGATCCTGCAAGTCAAAGACGAAGAGGCGATCGAGGCCTCGCGCGCGCTCGCGAGCAAGGAGGGCATCTTCTGCGGCATCTCCTCGGGCGCGACGTTCGCGGCGGCTCTCAAAGTCGCACAGAAGGCGCCCCAAGGCTCCGTCATCCTCGCGATGCTTCCCGATACAGGTGAACGCTACTTGACGACGCCGCTCTTCGAAGGCGTCAATGACGCATCCGACGCGGAGCCTTTGTAAGAAGCGACGCAGCGCGCATTTTTACGTTTCTTTGCTGGTAATAGCGCGCGTTGCCGGTACGGTGACCTTTCGCGGTCGCGCGAAAGGCGCGTGTGCACGCACGCGTCAGTCCGCCCTCATGGCCGCTCCAGTCGTCTGCTGCTCTCGGTGGAATAGTGTCTCAACTTGTGAATCGCCGCGGTCTTGCGATCGGCACCGTGGCGCTCGTCTCGATTGTCGCCATTTTGTGGGTGTGGTTCGGCCCGATCGCGAGCGGCTCTGCTCGAAGTCCGGCGGAGCGCGATCGGTCGCCGGTCGCGCGCGCCGCGAGCGTTCTCCTCGCCCAGCCGCAACTCAAATCGTTCGCTCAAGAGGTCGAAGCGCTCGGCACCGTGCGCGCGAATGAATCCGTCGATATCACCGCGAAGGTCGCCGCTCGCGTCACGGCAATTCATTTCAAGGAAGGTCAGCAGGTTCGCAAAGGCGATCTGCTCGTCGAGCTCGACAGCGCGGAAGCGCGCGCTGACCTTGCTGCCGCCGAGGCGGCGCTCGCCGAGAGCCGCAGCCAGTACAAGCGCAGCCAGGAGCTCTATCAGACGCATGTGCTGTCCGAGGCGCAGCTGGACCAACTGAAGGCGACCTTGCTCGCGAACGAAGCGCGGGCGGCCGCGGCGCGCTCGCGCGTCGACGATCGGCGGATTCTCGCGCCGTTCTCCGGCCGCGTCGGGCTTCGCAACGTGAGCGTCGGCGGGCTCGTCAGCCCCGGCGAGGTCATCACCACGCTGGACGATCTCAGGATCGTGAAGCTCGATTTTTCGGTGCCGGAGCTTTTTCTCGCCGCGCTCAAGCCGGCGCTGCCCGTCACTGCGAGCACGACCGCTTACCCGGATGAAACCTTCGCGGGCGAAGTCGTGAGCATCGGCACGCGCATCGATCCGACGACGCGCTCCGTGGCGATCCGCGCCGTGATAGACAACCGAGACCATCGATTGCGTCCTGGGATGTTCATGACCGTCGAGCTCGTTCGCGCCGAAGGCGAGGCGTTGATGCTGCCGGAGCGAGCGATCGTGCCCGAGCAGACGCGACACTACGTGTTCGTCGTCGAGGAGGGACTCGCGCGTAAGCGCGAAGTCGTGCTCGGGCGTCGCCGGCCGGGCGAAGTCGAGATCCTGGAAGGCCTCTTGCCAACCGATCTGGTGATCGTCGACGGCACGCTCGATGTGCGCGATGGTCAGCCGGTGCGCCAGGTGGACGCGGCACAGGCGGACGCAGCAGGCGCTCCGACATGATTCTGTCGGAGATCTCGGTTCGCCGGCCCGTTTTCGCGATGGTCGTGAGTCTCCTGCTCACGATCATCGGCTTGATGGCCGCGGCACGCCTGTCGATACGTGAAGTGCCGAACGTGCAGCCGCCGATCGTGAGCATCGATACGATCTACCGCGGGGCGTCGGCCGCTGTCGTCGAGTCGAAGATCACGCAAGCGATCGAAGATCGCATCGCCGGTCTCGAGGGCATCGAGAAGATCACCTCCTCGAGCCAGGATGAGCGCTCGCGCGTCACGGTCGAGTTCAGCCTCGATCGCGACATCGACGGGGCGGCAAACGACATTCGCGATCGCGTCGCGCGAGTCATCAACGACCTGCCGGAAGAAGCCGAGCCCCCGGAGATCGCGAAGGTCGATACGACGTCCGATTCGGTGATGTGGCTCAACATTTCGAGCGACCGGCGCACCGCGCTCGAGCTTTCCGATTATGCAGACCGCTATCTCGTCGATCGATTCTCCGTCGTGCCGGGCGTCGCGCAAGTGCGCATCGGCGGCGAGCGCCGCTACGCGATGCGCGTGTGGCTCGATCGCGAGGCGCTCGCTGCTCGGCGGCTGACGGTGCAGGACGTCGAGAGCGCGCTCCGCGCGGAAAACGTGGAATTGCCGGCGGGACGCATCGAATCGATCGATCGGGAATTCACGCTCAGGACCGATACGGGCCTGCGCACGCCGGAGGATTTCCGCCGGCTCGTCATCGGCCGCGGCGTAGGGGGCTACCTCGTACGCCTCGGCGAAGTCGCCGACGTGGAGCTCGCGGCCGAGGATCTGCGCACCATATCGCGCACCGACGGCGAGTCGGGCATCAGCCTCGGCATCATTCCGCAGTCGACGGCAAACGTGCTCGAGGTCGCGCAGGGCGTTCGTGAGGAGCTCACGCGCATTCGCGAAACGCTGCCGCCCGACATGCGGCTCGACATCAACAGCGACGATTCGATCGTCGTAAGCGAGTCGATCAACGAAGTCGTGCATGCGCTCATCGTCGCGCTCGTGCTCGTCTTGATCGTCATTTATCTGTTCCTCGGGACCGTACGTGCGACGATCATCCCCGCGCTCACGATCCCGGTCTCGATCATCGGCGCCAGCATCGCGATGGTCATCGCCGGCTTTTCGATCAACGTGCTCACGCTGCTCGGCGCCGTGCTCGCAATCGGACTCGTCGTCGACGATGCGATCGTCGTGCTCGAGAACATCGTTCGGCGCATCGAGCTCGGCGAGCCGCCTTTGATCGCTGCGGTCGACGGCAGCCGCGAGATCGGGTTTGCCGTCATCGCGACGACGCTCGTTCTCATCGCGGTCTTTCTGCCGATTTCGTTCATCCCGGGCAACGTCGGCCGGCTGTTCGGCGAGTTCGGGATCTCGATCGCCGCGGCGATCGGCGTGTCCGCGCTCATCTCGCTGACGCTCGTGCCGATGTTGAGCTCGAAGATCTTCGCGCGCGGCATCATTCGCGGGCGCGTCGCGGACGCGGTCGATCGATTCTTTCGTTGGCTGTCGCGCTGGTACGAGCGCTCGGTCCGCGCGGCGCTCGCAAGGCCGGCCGTCATCGTTGCCGCCGGTGCGGCAACGATCGCGCTGGCTGTCGCGCTATTTTCGCTGTTGCCGTCCGAGTACTCCCCGGCGGAGGATCGCCAGCGGGCGTGGATCACGGTCGTCGCCCCCGAAGGCGCGAGCCTGCAGTATGTCGATCGGTATTTGCGGCAGGTCGAGGCGATCGTCATGGAGGAGGTCGAGCGCGGTACCGTCAGCCGCGTGCTGACGCGCGCGGGCGCATTCGGCGGCGGCGGAGACGTGAACGTCGGCCGCGTGTTCATGGTGTTGAGCAGTTGGGACGAGCGCGAGGAGTCCGCGCAGCAAATCGCCGCCAGATTGCGCACGCGGCTGCAAGACTTGCCGGTACGAATCGTCGTGGGTACGCCGAGCGGGCTTGGCGTGCGCGGCAGCGGCATGCCGGTGCAGATCGTGCTCGGCGGCGGGGACTACGACGAGCTCGCCGCGTGGCGCGACATCTTGGTCGCGAAGGCCGCGGAGAATCCCGGGCTCACGAACATCGATTCCGATTTCCATCCGCGCAAGCCGCAGCTCAACGTCGCCGTCGACCGCAATCGCGCCGCCGATCTCGGCGTATCGTTGACGTCGGTCGGGCGGACGCTCGAGACGATGATGGGCTCGCGGATCGTGACGACGTTCCTCGACCGCGGCGAGGAATACAACGTCATCCTGCAGGCGCGCGACGAGGACCGCGCGTCTCCGAGCGACTTGAACAATATCTACGTACGCTCCGCGACGACGAACGCGCTCGTACCCTTGTCCAATCTCGTCACGATCTCGGAGACCGCCGGCGCTCGCGAGTTGAAGCGATTCGACAGGCTGCGCTCAGTGACGATTTCCGCAAACTTGAACGCGGGCTACTCCTTGGGCGAAGCGTTGGATTATTTCGAGGAGCTCGTGCGGGCGGAGCTTCCTTCGCACGCACAGATCAACTATGACGGCGAGTCGCGCGAGTACAAGCGCTCGGGCGGTGCGCTGTATGCGACGTTCCTGCTCGCCCTTGCCATCGTGTTCCTCGTGCTCGCTGCACAATTCGAGAGCTTCCGCCATCCGATCATCATCATGATGACCGTGCCGCTCGCGGTGACGGGTGCACTGCTGGGCCTCTACTTCTCGAACGGCTCGATCAACGTCTTCAGTCAGATCGGCTGCATCATGCTGATCGGTTTGGCGGCGAAGAACGGCATCTTGATCGTCGAGTTCGCGAATCAGCTCCGCGATCGCGGCGTCGAGTTCAAGGAAGCGATCGTGCAGGCAGCGGCGATTCGCTTGCGCCCCGTCCTCATGACGAGTCTTTGTACGGCGTTCGGTGCCGTGCCTCTGCTGATTGCAACAGGCGCGGGGGCCGAGAGCCGTCAGGCGATCGGCGCGGTCGTCGTGTACGGCGTGACGTTCTCGATGCTGCTCACTTTGTATGTCGTGCCGGTCGTTTACGGGTTCGTCGCACGCAATACGAAGTCGCCGGAATACGTGACGAGGTTGATCGCGTCGCTCCGCGCGAAGCCGGAGCGCATTCCGCCAACGGCGTGAAGAACACAGCACGACGCCGGGCGAGGGCCTTTCAAAGGAAAACCGGCAAAGAAAAAGCCGGCGAAGATGGGGAATCTTCGCCGGCTCGTCACTCGCACCCACTCGGGATGCGCTCGCAGGAGGACTGAAAATTCGACAGGGCTGTCACTGAAAGGTTCACCGCGACGGCGGTCAATCATAACTCTCTGATTATTAATCAGAAATTAAAGCTTCGAGCAGGCGAGCAGAGCTGTGGGTAAGTTGTGAGCGGCGGATGGGCCGGTCCCGATCGTCGCCGTGCAGTTGGCCCTCGTAGAATGGCTCCCTACGCTTCGTCGACGGCACTCTCATGGCGCTGACCCCATATCAACAGCTCGAGCAGGAATTCAGGCGCTTGCACGCCTTTCGAACCGCGGCTTCCATTCTGCGGTGGGATTCCGCCGTGATGATGCCGCGCGGCAGCTCGGATCTGCGCGGCGAGCAGCTTGCGGCGCTCGAAACCGAATGCCATTCGCTCGTCAGCTCCCCGCGCGTCTCGCGCCTGCTCGATCGTGCCGAAGCGAACTCGCAGGGTTTGGAAGAATGGCAGCTCGCGAACTTGCGCGAGATGCGTCGCGAGCGAGAGCACGCGATGGCGACCCCGCGCAATCTCGTCTCGCGCTTGGCAAAGGCGACCTCCCGCGCTGAGGTGCGCTGGCTCGAGGCGAAACAGAAGAGCGACTTCGCGCTATTCGCCCCGCATCTCGAGGAGGTCGTCAGTCTCACGCGCGACAAAGCGGCCCTGCTTGGCAAGGCGCTCAACTTGAGTCCTTACGATGCGCTCATCGACGAGTTCAGTCCGGGCCTTACGACGAAAGAGATCGACGGAATCTTTACGACACTCGTGCGGCGCTTGCCAGGTCTCATTCAGGAAGTGATCGATCTGCAATCCGCCCGGCCGCCCATCGAGATCACCGGGCGAATTCCGCCCTCCAAGCAGCGGCAGCTCGCCGTCGAGATCATGAAAGCCATCGGCTTCCCGTTCGATCGCGGGCGTTTGGACGATAGCGAGCATCCGTTTACGGGAGGTGCGCCCGGCGACATTCGCATCACGACGCGTTTCGTCCCGACCGATCCTTTGAGCGGGCTCATGGGCGTGCTCCACGAGACGGGCCACGCGATGTACGACGTGGGCTTGCCCGAGGCCTGGCGCGGCCAACCTGTCGGTCGCGATCGCGGCATGGCGGTTCAAGAAAGCCAATCGTTGCTGCTCGAGATGCTGATCTGCCGCAATCGGCCGTTCCTGGAGTATCTACGGCCGCTGCTCGAGAAGATCGGCGGTGTGTCGGGGCCGGAATGGGAGGTCGAGAATCTGTACCGGCTGCTCACGCGCGTACGCCGCAGCTTGATTCGGGTCGACGCCGACGAAGTGACGTATACCGTGCACATCGTGCTTCGTTACGAGCTCGAGAAAGAGATTCTCGACGGCGAGCTCAAGGTGAAAGACGTGCCCGAGGCGTGGAACGAGCGCATTCACGACAGGTTGGGCGTGCGGCCCGCCAATGACGCCGAGGGCTGCTTGCAGGATGTCCACTGGGCCGTGGGCTCGTTCGGCTATTTCCCCTCGTATTCGATCGGCGCGGTGATCGCAGGCCAGCTGTATGAAGCGCTGCGCAGCGAGCGCCCGAATCTCGATGAGGAAATCGCGGCAGGGCACTTCGCCGGCCTCTTCGGCTGGCTGCAGGAAAACATCCACCATCATGGCGCCCGCCTCAGCACCCCCGAGCTCATCCACAACGCCACCGGCAAGCCGCTCACCGCCGCCGCGTGGTTGCGGTATGCGGAGGGGAAGTATCTCGAGGAGTAGGCTTCAGGGTACAGGCTACAGGCTACAGCCAGAAGCTCGTTACAATCGCACACCCTTTCTTGCCGTAGCCTGTAGTCTGCAACCTGAAGCCTGAACATGTCCGCTCTCCCCTCTCCCTCCAACAACTTCAAACGCTTGCAAGCGCGCTTGCGCGGGCTCGTCGGCAAGGCGATCGAAGACTTCCGGATGATCGAGGACGGCGATCGCGTGATGGTCTGTTTGTCGGGCGGCAAGGATTCGTACACGCTGCTCGATATCTTGCTTTCGCTGCAGCGAAGCGCTCCGGTTCGCTTCGAGCTGCTCGCGGTGAACTTGGATCAGAAGCAGCCGGGCTTTCCGGAGCACGTGCTGCCGGATTATCTGACGGCGCTCGGGGTTCCGTTCCACATCATCGAGCAGGACACCTACAGCGTCGTCAAACGTGTGATTCCGGAAGGCAAGACGATGTGCGGCCTGTGCTCCCGCATGCGCCGCGGAGCGCTGTACCGTTATGCCGCCGAGCAGGGCATCACCAAGATCGCGCTCGGCCATCATCGCGACGATATCGTCGAGACGCTGTTCTTGAATATGTTCTTCGGCGGCAAGCTCAAAGCAATGCCGCCGAAGCTGCGTTCGGAAGACGGGCGGCACGTCGTCATCCGTCCGCTCGCCTATGTGTCCGAGCCAGAGATCGCGCGCTATGCACGCGCGCGCGAGTTCCCGCTGATTCCCTGCACGCTCTGCGGCTCACAGGACAACATGCAGCGCGCGGAGATCAAGAAGATGCTGCGTGAATGGGAAGCGAAATATCCAGGCCGCACCGAGACGCTGTTTTCGAGCATCTGCAATGTGGTGCCGTCGCATCTTGCGGATCCGCGTCAGTTCGGCTTCGCCGAACTGAAGGCGGATGTGTAAGCGGATGTGTAAAGTGTAAGGTGTAAAGTGTAAGGTCAGAATGGCGTCGTGCCTCTGACGTCACACTTGACACTTCACACGTTACACGCGCGGCAGCGCCCACACACCTTACACCTTACACGTCACACGCGCGGCAGCGCCCGGAACGAAACGCATGACTACCGTCATCTTCTCCCACGGCAAAGACAGCGAACCTTGGGGCGCGAAGATCACTGCGATGGCTGAAGTGGCTCGTCGCCGCGGTCTTCGCGTCGAGTCGGTCGACTATCGCGGCTTGGACGATCCGGCGGCGCGCGTTCATAAGCTCTTGGAGTTCTGTGGAAGCGTTACCGGCGAGCTCGTTCTCGTCGGCTCGAGCATGGGCGGGCACGTTTCCGCTGCAGTGTCCTCGCACGTTCCGACGCGCGGGATGTTTCTGCTCGCGCCTGCCTTCTTCATGCGCGGCTACGAGCAATACACTCCCGTGCCCGCGGAGTGTCCGATCGCCATCGTGCATGGCTGGAACGACGACATCGTTCCAGTCGACAATGCGATCCGGTTCGCTCGCGAATACAAATGCGAGCTTCATATTCTCGATTCCGATCATCGGCTCACGGCCGATATCGCGCAGATCTGCGAGCTGTTCGATCGGTTCTTGGCGAGGTTATCGGTTGCCAGTTGACGGCTGGAACGCAGGATCGCCCGTCCGCCGCCTCCCGATCCGACCTCCGAGCCGCTATCCGCTATCATTCCCCTACACGCGGGCTAGACTTTGGGGGCTCATCATGAAAACGACAAATCGGGCGGCGATTATTTTCTCTGGCTTGATCGTCCTCTCAGCGTGCAGCGGCGGGGGAGACGAGCCGCGCTCCGAGCCGCCGCCGGTCGAAGAGACCGCGTTCGGCGACATGGTCGGCGCCATGGACAAAGCACACAGCGTTGAAGAGACAACGAAGCAGCGCAAGGAGCAGTTGGACGAAGCGCTCGAGGCCAGCGAGAGCCGCTGAGCCCTGTCCGGGTAGACTGCGACGTATTCATGGCGGATCTCGACCGCTTCGATCGAGTCTGGCTGCAAGCGCTGCGTGGCCCGCTTTCATGGTGGGCGCGTCCTCACGTCTTACCCGAGGACGTGGAGCGCCGCTTCGCTCAGCAACAGCGCCCGATTTGCTACGTGCTCGGCCGAGTGGCCGTCGCCGACGTGATCGCCCTCGAGCGCGCGTGCGCGGCGCATCGACTTCCGGCGCCGATGCAAGCACTACGACGTCCGCTCCCGCCGCGCTCGGTCTTGTTCCTCGAGAGGCGCGCGGGCTTCTGGGGCGATCGCGTCGATCACCGCATTTCCGCGCCGATCCGCCAGCTCGTTGCCGCGGCGGTCGCCGACTCGACGCTCGATGTCGATCTCGTGCCGGTCAACGTGCTCTGGGGCCGCGCGCCCGACAAAGAGGGCTCCTGGCTGCGTGTTCTGCTCGCGGAGAACTGGGAGCGCGCCGGCCGTTTCCGGCGATACCTTTCGGTGCTCGTGAACGGGCGCAACTTATTCGTCCAGTTCGGCGAACCCATCTCGCTGCGCTCCGCGCTCGCGGAGGGTGCCGATGCCTCTCGCGCGGTGCGCCGATTGACGCGTACGTTGCGCACGCTCGTCGCGCGCCAGCGCGCCGCTGCGATCGGCCCGGACCTCTCGCATCGACGCACGATCGTCGCGCAAGTGCTGCGGGCAGCGGCCGTGCGCCGCGCGATGGCGGATGAGATGCGCGCCAAGAAGATCACTCGTCGCGAGGCGCTAGACGTCGCTCAGGGCTATGCGGCCGAGATTGCGGCGAACTACTCGCACATTTTCGTCGCGATCATGGCACGGCTGCTGACGTGGTTCTGGAACAAGCTGTACGACGGCGTCGAGCTGCACAATGTGGAGCAGTTGCAGAAGATCGTCGAAGGCAACGAGGTGATCTACGTCCCCTGCCATCGCAGTCACATCGACTACCTGTTGCTCTCCTACGCGATCTACTACAGGGGCTATGCGATCCCGCATATCGCAGCGGGAATCAATCTGAACATGCCCGTGGTCGGCCGTTTCCTGCGCAAGGGCGGCGCCTTTTATCTGCGCCGCAGCTTCAAGGGCAACACGCTGTACACGATGGTGTTCATGAAGTACCTCGGGCTCATGATGGCCCGCGGACACTCGATCGAGTACTTCATCGAAGGTGGGCGCAGCCGCACCGGCCGGCTGCTGCAGCCGAAGACGGGGATGCTGTCGATGACCTTGCGCAGCTATCTGCGCGATCCGCGCCGGCCGGTCGTGTTCCTGCCCGTGTACTTCGGGTACGAGAAGCTTGTGGAGGGTAAGACGTACATCGGCGAGCTGTCCGGTAAGCCGAAGGAGAAGGAGTCGGTGTTCGGCTTGCTCAGAACGCTCCCCGCGCTGCGCCAGCACTATGGCAAGGTTCACGTGAGCTTCGGCGAGCCGATCGCACTCGCGGAGATTCTGGAGCGCTACGCGGCCGACGCGAGCCGCGAACGAGAAGAGCGTCCTCAGTGGCTGCCGGGCGCAGTCAATGAGCTTGCGACGCGGATCATGACGAACATCAACAGCGCGGCATGCGTCACGCCGATCAATCTGATCGCGCTCGTGCTGCTGGCCACGCGGAAGCAGTCGATGCTCGAGGGCGATCTCGTTCGACAAGTGGAGTTGTATGCCTCATTGCTGCGCCAGGATCCGTACTCGCCTTCAGTGTGGATCACGGATGCGGACGGCGCATCGATGGTTCGGCACGCCGAGAGAATGGGCGTCATTCAGCGGCTCAAGCATCCGCTCGGCGACGTGATGAGAATGACCGAAGAGAATTCGATCCTGATGACGTACTTCCGCAATAACGTACTGCATCTGATCGCAATTCCCTCGCTGATCGCCTGCTGCTTTCTGAACAATCGCACGATGCGCACGGAGGACGTCCAGCGTCTGATGTGGCGCATTTATCCGTATGTGCGCGACGAGCTGTTTCTGCGCTGGAGCGAAGAGGAGATCGCCGCTCTCACGATCGACACCTTGGACGATCTTGCGAACCACGGATTGCTCGAATCGATGGAAAACGGCGGGCTCTGGCGGCGCCCCCCGACCGGCTCGACGGAAGCGGTGCAGCTCTCCGTGCTCGCACACGTGACCGTGCAGATCATCGAGCGCTATTACCTCGTCATCTCCGTGCTGCTCAAGTCCGGCAGCGGCCGCATCAGTCAAGACGTGCTCGAGTCCCAGTGCCAGCTCATGGCTCAGCGCATGTCGCTCTTGTACGAGCTCAACTCGCCGGAGTTCTTCGACAAGTCGCTGTTCAAGAACTTCCTCGACCTGCTCCGCGCACGCAATGTGCTCGGCGTGAACGCGGAAGGTCGACTTACCTTTACCGACATGCTGCCCGCCGTCGCCGACGACGCACAGCTCGTGCTCCAGGAACAAATCCGCAACAGCATCCTGCAAGTGACCCATCGCTGACTCGCCAAGCGAGTTCGCGATGGGTCATCCTTGCGGAAGCGCACTAGTG
>JBDZVE010000045.1:0-9968 GCA_040255535.1 Lysobacterales bacterium
CGGTCCAACGTCGGTAGACCGCCTTCATCGCGAATGCGTTTGAATGCGCGCGCCATTCGCCTGCGGACATCCGGCGAAATCGATTCCGCGAGATGCGTCCCGGAGGTCGCGTCGATCGCGAGCGCCTCGCGGCGCGCGTGGTTGCGCTCCGCGACGAGCCGATGATGAAGGAGTGCTCGCCCGAGCATGACCCACGGAAAATTCGGGGCTGTAATCGGCCCGACCTGCAATTGCATTCCGCCTAAAGGCGCACCGAGCACCTGCACTTTCGCAAGGCGATTCGCGCCGAACACTGCACCCATGCCGCCGAGCAATGCGCCGAGACCCGCGCCGAGCAAGAGTGAGGCACCGCCCACCGCAACGTCGATGGCTCCACCGGCAAACGCGCCGGTCGCCGCGCCGGTCATTGCGAGCTGCTTCGTCGATAGTCCGAACACGACGAAGCTGCGCTCCGAGAACAGGTCCTCGGCGAGCACGTCAAGTGCTTGCTCTTGCGTTTCGAGCGTGCCGTGGCGATAGAGATCCTGCACGATGCGGCGCGCCGATCGTTCCCGCTTTCTGACGCGCGCCATCAACCGCTCGCTCAACGATTTCGCGAGTAGCACCTGATCGTCGTTTTCGGATATGGGTGCGGTCTCGCGCCAGGAGAGTACGTCGATCAAAAGATCGGCAATCTCCGAAGCGGCGCGGCGGCGGCGCTCGCGCCGATCGGCTTCCAGCACGTTCACGGCGTGATCGAGCGCGGCGCCGATGCGATCGTCGCCCTCGCCGAGCTCTCGAAAGGCTCGCAGCAGCTCGAGTCTCTTCGAGAAATCCGCGCGCTGCGCATCGAACACGCGCACGATCGAAAAATATTGATCGAGCGCTCGCCGCCACTCATCGACATAGTCGCCCGGGCCGATCATGTTGATGAGGGCCATGCGCGGCTGCCCGGTCCAACGAAGCACTTCCATCTCCGGCTCGTACTCCGCGCCATAGGGATGCGCGCCGTCGACGACATACAGCACACCGGCGCCCGCGAGAATTGGCTTCAAGAGCTCGATCTCATTGCGATATCGCTCGTCATTCGCGTGCGCCGCGACGAACTCTCGAACGACTTGCGGGCGCGCGTCCGCTCCGCGCTCATGCCGGCGCAGCCACTCGAGCATGGCGCGTGCTCGCTGAAATCCCGGCGTATCGAACAGCTCATACAGCACTTGCTCATCGATGCGCATGCGAAAGCTGCGCGCAACGCGCGTCGTGCCCGGATCCGGCGAGATCGCGACCGATTCGTCTTCGGCAAGCGTCGCAACGATGCTGCTCTTGCCCTTGTTCGGATGTCCGACGATCGCGAACGTCGGATGCGCAGGGCGTGCAGCGAACTGCGTCGTCACGCGCCGCTCTCCATGTACAGCGCCGGATCGGCGATGCGCCCAAGCCACCGCGACCAAGTCGCTCGCTGCGACTCGTCCGCCAGCTCAGCATCCGCACTGATCGGCACGACAATGAGGGAGCACGCGGGACCGACTGCCGAACGCAAGCTCTCGATGAAGTCCTGCAAATCGAGGAGCGGCGCTTCCCACGCCCGGACGAGCAGCAACACGGCGCGCGGCTTCCCTTCCGCGATGCGGCAAATCGCGGCGGCATCGTCTTCGAGCGCGCGACCTCCTCCCGCCTCGATGAGCTGCGTCACTTCCTTGCGCAAGTGGCGAAGAATCCAGGCATTCACGCGGTCAGGCGCGAGCGCGCTCGACCATATGACGGCAACCGCTTGCGACGGCACATTCTCCGGCGAACGCTGGACCACGCCGTGCTCCGATTGCACGGATGGTTCGACGTCTTCCGCACCGAGCACGACCTCCGCCGCGCTCATGCGATCCAAAAGTGCCTTCACCTGCGGATCGTCCAGCAGCAAGTGCGCGGTCGCGGCTCGCAGCCGGACGAGCGCGATGATGAGCAGCACGCATCGAGGTGCCAGGCCATACGTGATGATCGCCGCGAGCAGGAACGGCCACCAGCCGGTCAGCGTCTCCGCCGAGATCGACGGCGGCGATGCGGATGCGAGGCGATAGAAGCGCGAGCTTTCGATCAGCGATGCCGAGGGCACCGCATCCGGCCAGAACCACGCCCACGGCGCGGCGAGTGCGTTCGTCATACGCAGCACGTCCTCGCCGTTCATGCGCAGCGTCGTGCTCCAGCCGAACGCGAGATCGGTGAACGCGATCAACGCGGCGGCCGTGGCCAAGGCGGCAACGTTGAACGCGATCGCGCCGATCTGCGACCACACGAGCATCTGCCAGCGCGCGAAGCGTGCGACGGCGGGCCCGCGCGCCGCCGGCCATAGAAGCAAATCGGCTTGCGCGCCATCCAGTCCGGCAAAGCGCCGATAGATCGCCGCCGCGAGTGCGCCGGGATTGAGCCCGCCCATCAAATCCTGCAGCACTCGAACTCCAGGAATCCTCGGCAGCATCAGGATGAGCGCGAGCGCCACGAGCGCGACTTGCAGCAACACCAGCACGGCGAGCACCGTGACGACGTTGACCGGCCACGTTCCGTCGTAACGAAACACGGCCGAGGCAACACCCGCGCCGGCGATCGTACCGAGGACGAGCACGAGAAACGCGATGGCGCGCCGGGCGTGCTCGAGCCGCTGCGCCACCGACTGCGTCGGCGTGGCGTGCGACTCCTGCGCGACTCGAGCGCGCCAGGCACGTACGCGCCGCACTGGATTTCGCGTGGACAGGGCGCTGCCGATCGCACGATCGCGATGCAGGCGCGCCGCATACGATGTCTCGCGATCGGCCTCTAAGTAGGCGGGAATTTCGACCGCGTCTACGAACAGTGAAGAATGCCGATAGGCGACATTGCGCATTGCACGATCATAACCGTCCGCGCAGATTTCCGCAGAGTACGTCTCGAAGCACGATGGAACGAGTTCGGGCTCGAGGCGTTTCGTTCGACACCCCGTACATTGGCTCACTTCTACGCGGGAGCTCCGCTATGCGCTTGCAGGAAATCATGAATGCGGATGTGGTGACGATCGGCCCCGACGAGCCCGCGAACACCGCTTGGTCGCAGATGGAGCGCAAACGTATTCGCCACCTCGTCGTCATGGAGGACGGACGCCTCGTCGGTGTGCTGTCCGAGCGCGATCTCGGCGGGCGCAGCGGCGCCTCGGTGCGCAGAAATCGCACCGTGCGAGAACTGATGACCCCGCAGGTGGCGAGCGCGAAACCCACGACGACGCTTCGTCAGGCAGCGAACCTGATGCGCGGGCGGCTCATCGGATCGCTGCCCGTTCTGGAAGACGGACGTGTCGTAGGCATCGTTACCGCCACGGATGTCTTGGAGGAGCTCGGCCGCGGGTCGACTCGTCCGACGGTTCGTGCAGCGCGTAAATCGATGCGCGTGCCCCCGGTTGGCGCGCGGCGTGCGGCTGCGAAGCGCGCCAGCACCGCGAAGCGGCGGAGCGCCGGCAAACGCGGGCACCGTACGGCGAAGCGCGCAAAGCGCGGCGGAAGACGCGGGGACGATTCCATCGGCCGCGGCAGCGGAGCCGCGGCGCTCGCACGCGAACGTCAGCGTCAATACGACAGCCCCAAGCGAGCGCCGATGGCAGCGCGCGTCGAGCGCTCCGCCAAGATGACTGCAGAGCGCGCAAGCTCCGCGGAGGTCCCGGCATACATTCGCTCCGCGGGAGCCGTGCTCGAAGCAGCCGACAAAGCCTACTTGAGGCGCAAGCTCGGGCGGAAGTTGGGAAAGTTCACGCGCTCGATCGAGCGCACGAGCGTACGCGTCGATGATGTGAACGGGCCGCGCGGCGGTACTGATAAGCGCTGCGCCATCAAAGTCGTGCTGCGCGGCGTGCCTACTGTCTACGTGGAGGAGCGCCATCACTCATTGCAAGCCGCCATGGACCGCGCGCTTGCGAGAACGGAGCGCGCAGTGGCCGAGCGCCTGCAGCGCAGACGCACGAAGCCGTTGAAGTCGCGTCGAACGGAAGAGCGTATGGCTGGTTGGGTATAGCCCGCTTACTTAAGCAGCAGCTCGACGCTTATCTGAAGGTCCAAGTAACGCCAAACGAGGGCAGCAGCGGCAGCCAATCGTTATAGACCGCGTTGTATCTCACGCCGACCCGCTGCTGGTACGATTCGAGGTCGTCATCGACGCAGCACTGGTTTTCCTGGCTCAGCGCGTTGTACAGCTCGAAAAAATACGTGAGCTCGCCGTTCGAGAGCTGGCGCGCGCGGCTCAAACGCACGTCCACCCGGCTGTAGGTCGAGAGGCGATCCGAGTTGCGCTGGCCGACGTCGGCCAGAATCGTGGGTCCGTACACGCCCTCGACGACCTCGAATGCAACCGGTGTCGTCGGCCACCCGGTGTGCGCGGTCGCGAAGACATTGAGGTTCCAATCCCCGAGTATCCAGTTCATCGAGCCGTTCAGGGTATGTGTCTGATCCCATGAACGCGGCGCCGTGTAAGTATCGAAGGTATCGCGCGTGCGCATCCAGGCATAGCCAAAGCGCCAACTAAAGGTATCCGTCGGCTCGCCGGACAACGTGAGCTCGGCTCCGTAGATACGGGCGCTTTGCGGATGCAGGAGAATGCGGTCGAGCTCAGCCTCCGGAATCATCTCGTACGGATTCAGAAGGTTCTCGGGGCGGGCCCTGAGATCGTCGTAGAGCTTCTCGAACACCTCGGCGCGCATCGCGAGCGCATTCGAGAATCGGTGCTCCAAGGAGATAACGCGGTGCTCGGCTCGCTCCGGCGGCGTGAGACGCGTTTGTCTATCTTGGACCAACAGCTCGTCGGGCTGCTGGGATTGGTAGTAGTAGCCCCAACCGAGCCGCAGGCTGCTGTCGTCCGCGAGTTCGAACAACATGGCGGCGCGCGGGCTGACCTGATACTCGGAGTATTCGTCGTAGGATTGCTGATCCCCGCGCACCCCGAGCTCCATGATCATGCGATCGAAAACGCGCCAGCGCGTACTGAGATAGGCCGCATAGGAATCTTTCTCGATTTCGCCGTGAAAGCTGTGCGATCGATCGATGCACGGCCCGTTTGGAAAGGGGTCGGCCAGGCACGAGACCAGATCATAGTCGTATGACGCGCTCGCACGACGCGCCTCGCCTCCGAACTTGAAAAGCAGGCGCGGCATTGCCTCCCATTGCCAATCGCTGCGCACCGCCGCGAAACGCAGCTCGCGCTGATCGTTGACGACCGCGCTCATGCCTCTATCCTCGTCCGAGTTGGCTTGCTCTCGATCGATGCCGCTCCACGAGAGCACCGTGTCGCTCTTGAGTGAGCGGCCCCACTGCGTGCTCGCGGAGACCCATGCATAGGCGCTGTCGGCCCCGCCGAGGAGTGCGTCACCCGTTTTTTCCGAGTCGACGAAATGCAGCTCGTCGCGCGCGAGCAGCGTCGATCCGGTGATGACCGTCGCATCGCCGATCGCCCAATCGGCCTTCGCAAACGCATCCCAATAGCGCGGCGTATATTCACCGTCCGAATCGATCAAGCCGAACACCCAATCGAGATAGCCGCGCCGCACGGACAAAAGGTAGTGCCCTCGCCCGTCGTCAAGCGCACCCTGAGTGCGTGCAAACGCGTTGACGAAACTGATTCCGACCGTCGTCTGGCGCTCGGAGGCGGGCAGCAAAGTCCTCATCGAGACGATCGCACTCGTGCGGTCGCCGTACTCCGCGCCGAAGCCGCCGGTCATCACATCGATGTTTTCGATGATGCCGGCATCGAGCAGCCCGAGCGCCCCTTGCAGGCCTTTGAGATGAAACGGATCATGAATGCGCACGCCGTCCACGAGGATCGCAGTTTCATCCAACGCGCCGCCGCGCACGTGCATGCTCGCGGAAAAATCGGTGCCTGCGATCCCGGGCAACTGACGCATCAGGCGCATCGGGTCGTCGGCCAAGTGCGGCATCCGCGCGATCTGTTCCTTCGATAAATACTGCGTGCCGACAATCATGTCGCCGAGAGGATAGTGACCCGCGGAGACGACGATCTCGGCGAGCGGCGCTTCGCTCACCGGATCTCCAGGCGAAGCGTCGGGCCGACTCTCCGGCGTCCGAGTGCCCTTCGTTCGCCGACTTGGAACGACCAGCCAGCGTCCCGCCGGACCCGCAATGAGCTCGAGACCGTGCGGCGCGAGCAGATCGCGCGCAATCTCCTCGAGCCGATCGGCAGTCGGCTCTTCGACAACGCGCAGATCGGCGGTCACGACATCGCTGCTGTAGAGGATCAACAGGCCTCTCTTGCGAAGGTCGTACAGCGCGTCGCGTACGCTCTCTCCCTTATAAGAAGCGGCGACATCCGCCGCGCCTGCCGTATTCACGAATACAACTGCGGCGACAAGTGCGCAGCCTAGGCGCACGATGGCTCTACTCAGCGACTCATATTTGTTTTTATTGTTGCGCATCGATCGATTCCAATGTGAGCTCGCCCGCTTCCCGCCGATAGCGGAACGACGTGATGTTCTGCAGGACTTCGAGTGTCTGTTCCGGCGTGAGCCCTTCCATTGACCCATCCAGCACGACCTTTTCGGCCGCCCTCTGCGTGCGGGCGTCCGCGTAGCGCAGCGTGTAGCCGAGCTCTCGACAGACCCAGTTCAAGACCTGATCCAAGCCGCGCACGCTCGCGTCGAGACCCGGCGATGCTGCAGCAACCCAGGCCCATTCGGGTCCGAACGAGCTGCCGCTCGAGCGGACGATTTCTTGCGATCGCTCCATCGCCACGACGTCGCCCGCGGAAACATCGGCGACCATGCCGTCGTCCGACAGGGTGCGCAGCATGACGGAACCTTCACGCACTTGAACGCGCAGCGCTTCGTTCTTCCAGGTCGCTTGGAACTGCGTTCCGACGTCGGTCAGAGAAGCGATTGGCGTGACGATGCGGACGGGTTGCGCGCTGCGCGTCGGGCCCGAATCGACGTACACGCGTCCGTACTCGAGACTGAAGCGCCCCGGCTCCAGAAACGTGAGGCGCGTGCCGTAATCCAACCGCAAAGAGTGGCCGGTCGACAGCGTCAATGCCAGGCGAGCGTTGCTCGCGGTCTCGATGATCGTGCCGGCGCGGACGACATCGTCCTCATGCAACTCGGCGGCAGGATCTCGCAACGGATATTGATTCGAGTCACCGTACGTGGCTGCGACGACAGCGACGGATTCGGGTAGGCGAACGCTCGACCACAACAGGACTCCAATTGCGGCGAATGCGAACGACGCGGCAAGTAAACCGATGCCGCGCCACAAGCGGCGGCGCGCACGCTGCTGGACGACTTCTTGCCAGCGGGCATGTGCGCGGCTGTACGCTACTCTCGTGCCGTGCTCGGAGGGCTGAGGTCGTCGACCAATGGCGCGCAGAGCATTCTCGATCGTCTCCGGCGAGCGACTCTGGTCACGGTCAGCGTCATGCATGTCTCGTGTCATGGTCGAATCAACTCCACTCCCTCTGCGAACAGTTCATCCACGGCCTTTCGGAAGGCCTCGCGCGCGCGGGTGAGCAATGACTCCGTCGCCTTCGCAGTACGTCCCAGCTTCTCGGCAATCTGAATCACGCTGAGTCCTTCAACATATTTCCATTCGAGGATGTCGCCGTACGGGGCAGGTAGAAAATCGAGCACCGACTGCACGAGCCCGATCGTCTGCTCTCTGCGCACGAGGGAATCCGGGAGCGGGGCTTCATCCGCGAGAGATTCGAGCACCGCTCGGGCGGCCGGATCGTCTTCGACCGGGCTGATGAGCTCGGCTTCGGGGTGCCGGCGCTTGAACATCGCGATCTCGTTGCGGCAGATGCTCGACAACCAGGTCAGAAGCGAGGCTTCGCCGCGGAACGAAGCGAGGCCGGAAAGCCCTTTGACGATCGCCTCCTGAGCGATTTCCTCCGCGAGCGCGGACTGGCCGACGCGTCGCAATGCAAACCGATAGAGGCGTGGATAACAAGTATGGAAATACACCTCGAACGCCTCCGGCGTACCGGCCAGCAGCGCCTTTACGAGATCCGCGTCGTTGTCGAAGTGCTTTTGCATCTAGTTCTCGAGCGACATCCTACGTGGACACCTTGCACCCATCACCCCATGCTTGTTTAGGTGCGGGCGCCGGCAAAATCCTTCGCGCGGCGCCGCGAGCGGGTTATGTCGCAAAAGCGCGGCATTAACGGCTCATCTCGCCCCGGTCGACTCCGACCACTACAATGCCGCGGGAGCGACAGGGGACGTATATATGAGACGTTCATGGACCTTGTGTTTCGCCGCGTGCCTCTTGGCGTGCGGTGGCGGTGGCGGTGGCGGCGGTGGCGGAGGAAACCCCAGCCCGCAAGCACCGAGCCCAGAACCGCAGCCGCAACCGCCCCCACCCACCTCAACCCTCGAGGTCGAGTTTCAGGTCGATAGCCAAGAGGACGTTCGGCCGATCTCCAAATTCATCTATGGCATGAACTTCGGGGTCGAAGACCCCGGGATGACGTCGAGGCCCGCGAACCTCGCGCTCTCGCGCAGCGGCGGAAATCGCATGAGTGCCTATAACTGGGAGACGAATGCGAGCAACGCCGGCGAGGATTGGTTCAACCAAAACGACGATTACTTGGGCGGCGGCAACGTTCCAGGCGGTGCCGTGACCCCAATGATCGATGCCGCATTGAACGCGAATGCGGGCATCGTCGTCACCGTACCCATGATCGGGTACGTCGCCGCCGATAAGGACGGAAACGGCGACGTCAACCAGACTCAGGACTATCTGAACGTACGCTTCCATCAGAGCCTCGCGCGCAAGAACGGCACGTGGCTCACCGCGCCGGACACGACCGATGCGTTCGTCTATCAGGACGAGTGGGTCAACTTCCTCAATGTCATGTATCCGAACGCCATCGGCAGCGCGAGCGTGCCGATCTTCTTCAGTCTCGATAACGAGCCCGACTTGTGGCATTCGACCCATCCGCGTCTGCGCGGTGCGGTCACCGGTAATCCAGAAGCGAACGTGACCTATGCCGAGTTGGTCTCGCGCACAATCGAGTACGCGAGCGCGATCAAGGACGTCAACGCGAATGCGGTGATCTTCGGCCCCGTGAACTACGGCTGGCAGGGCATGATCAGGCTGCAGGAAGCGAGCGACGCGAACGACCGGGATTTCCTAGATTTCTATCTGCAGCAGATGGCCGCGGAGGAGCAGGCGCAGGGCCGTCGCTTGATCGATGTGTTGGATGTCCACTGGTACCCGGAGGCGCAAGGCGGCGGCGTACGCATCACCGAGGATGCGGCGGGGTCTGCAATTGCGGCGGCCCGCAAGCAGGCGCCGCGCAGCCTCTGGGATCCGACCTACACGGAGACGAGTTGGATCGCGGAGTTCTCCACTCACGGACCGATCGAATTGGTACCGCGCCTGCAACGCAAGATCGACACCCATTATCCGGGCACGCGCCTTGCGATCACGGAGTACTACTACGGCGGAGGCGAGCACATCTCCGGCGGTATTGCGCAAGCAGACGTGCTCGGCATCCTCGGCAAGTATGGCGTGTTCGCGGCCGCGCTCTGGCGCATTGGGGAGACCGACCACCGCTTCATCTATGGCGCCTTCGAGATGTTCCGCAACTTCGACGGCAGCAACGGCAGCTTCGGCGACACGAGCATTCATGCGACGACGAGCAACGTCGAGACGAGCTCCGTCTATGCGAGCGTCGATGCGGGCGACTCCAGTCGAATGGTCATCGTGTGCATCAACAAGGCCGATGAGCCGCAAGCGGCGAACGTGACGGTGTCGCATCCCGCGCCGCTCACGACCGCGCAGGTCTATACCTTGACGAGCGCGAGCTCGAGCCCGCAACGGCAATCGGATTTCAACGTGGCGGGCAACGCATTCAGCTATACGATGCCGGCAAACAGCGTGACGACACTGGTGCTATTGGAATAGGAATAAGAGTGGGTTGACGGTTGACAGTTGACAGTTGACGGCAAGAGGGTCAGAACCGTTTCTATGTAGGTC
>JBDZVE010000045.1:10068-11233 GCA_040255535.1 Lysobacterales bacterium
TTCGTCCGATGTACCGCATGGTGCACGGTGATAGCGTCAAAAGAATAGGCATGGAGGTGCCGCATGAGTGTGCACTCGATCATCGAGCAGGTCGCGAAGTCCGCTGATGCACAGGCGCAAGAGTCCGAGGACATCGCGCGGACCCACGAGGTTCTCTGGAGAGAATTTCAAGCCCTGAGGCCCACGGTCGCGAGCGAATGGCGGACTCGCGCACAGGAAGAACGCGCGGCAGAAGCACCGCGGGATCTGCCCGAGATGTACGCGATCGCGCATTCGCTCGACCCACAGGCGGATGCATCGGCGACGAACGCACCGCTCACCGCATTGTGCCTCTCCGGCGGCGGCATACGCAGCGCGACCTTCAATCTCGGCATCATTCAGGCGCTCGCCAAAAGCGGGCTGCTGAGCAAATTCGATTACCTCTCCAGCGTCTCCGGCGGCGGCTATATCGCAAGCTGGCTGCGCGCATGGATTCATCGCTGCGGTCTCGGCGCAGTCAACCGCGCGCTGCGCTGCGAAAATCCGATCGACCCCGTGAAACCCGAGCCCGAGCCGATCGATCATCTACGCGAATTCAGCAACTATCTCACGCCGCGGCTCGGTCTGTTCAGCGCCGACACGTGGACTGCCGCTGCAATCATCATTCGCAACTTACTGTTGAATTGGCTCGTCGTGCTGCCGCTTCTCGGTGCGTTCGTGGCGCTGCCGCAGTTTTTGTATCTCTTCACCGAAAGCACACGACGGTGGGACACTGGCAAATGGTTTCTCGTCGGTGCGCTTGCCATGGAGCTGGCCGCGGCCGCATTCGCTCACTGGTATCGCTATTTCGGGAAAGATCGAAATGTGTCTGGGCAGCGATTGATCGTACGCTGCGTGGCGCCGGTCATCGGCGCCGCGGCACTGCTATCGATCGCAGGTATTTGCATCGGCCTCTCGTGGGCAAGAGACGCAGAGACCCAGTTCACTGAATGGGGTTGAGGATCTGGGCCTTCGCCGCGCTTTGGTGCGCCGTCATCCCCTTCCTTGGCTGGCTCGGCGTCTATTTGCGTTTTCGGTCCGCGGTGCTCAAAGAGATCGACACCCGGCCCGACGCGCGTACGCTTCCGGATCTGTGCAAGTCGGAGTTGGCCAGAGCGGGGCGATGGGAAGGGTTAGGCATCGTTCT
>JBDZVE010000045.1:11333-30671 GCA_040255535.1 Lysobacterales bacterium
TGTGCAAGTCGGAGTTGGCCAGAGCGGGGCGATGGGAAGGGTTAGGCATCGTTCTCTCCGGCGCGGTCGCGACCTTGTTGCTCGTGGCGCTGATTCGCTTGGCGCTACCATATCTATTCGAGCATCCCGCGCTGTACGTGATGCTCGTGCTTCCTGCTCTGCTCGGCATCTATCTGATTGCGCGCACATTGCACGTTGCGATTGCGAGCTTGAGCGAGCAGACGAAGAAGGAGTCGGGGGCGATCAGTCTCGCGATGTTGAACGATGCGGACCGCGAATGGTGGGCTAGGCTGTCGGGCTGGGTGCTCGCGATCGCCGTGGGCTGGATTGCAATCACCAGCATATGCCTATTCGGCCATTTTCTGCTCATGAAGGGCGGCGCTTGGGCCGCCTCGTCGATCACGGCAGCCGGCGGCATATCCGGCGCGCTCGCCGCTTTCCTCGGCAGCCGGGATCGAACCGCCTCGTCCGATGAGCGTCCGTCGCTCATGCAGCGCATGGCGTTGGCGCTTGCCGCACCTGTCTTCATGATCTGCATCGTCGCGCTGGTGTCCTGGGGCACGGCAAGCGCCGGTGCCTTCCTGATCGGCGAATCGGACGTGTTCAAGCTCGAGGACGGTCTGCGGCGGCACGCCGACGCAAGTCCGCTTGCCGACTATATGGTCTTCTTGCTCGTTCCGGTCGCGCTCGCCGCGCTTTCGCTTTTGATGGGATGGGTCGTCAACGTCAATCGCTTCTCGCTGCACGGCATGTATCGCAATCGCCTCGTGAGGGCATACCTCGGCGCCTCGAACATGGAACGAAAGCCGGATCCATTCACCGGATTCGATCCTGGCGATAACCTTCGGATGCATCAGCTTCGCGAGCTGCCTCGAGGAGCGGTCGCTGCGACCAGCACCGAGCCGGAGCAGCGCGAGCACCTCATCCCGGTCGTAAACGTGACGCTCAATCTGTTGCGCGACGAGAAGCTCGCGTGGCAGCAGCGCAAGGCGGAGTCGTTCTCGATCACTCCGTATTACTGCGGCAACTTCTACAACGGTTACCGTGCTTCACGCTTCTACGGCGGCCTCGGCGGTATCTCGCTCGGCACCGCGGTCACGATCTCCGGCGCAGCGGCGAATCCGCACATGGGATCCTCGTCGTCTCCGGCGCTCGCTTTCCTCATGACGCTGTTCAACGTGCGGCTGGGTGCTTGGTTGGGCAACACGTGCGGCGAAGGCGAGAAGTCGTTTCGCCGCGCTGGCCCCTCGCAGGCGCTGCGCCCGCTTCTCGGCGAGCTCTTTGGGCTCAGCGACAGGCGGCCGAAGTACGTGAACCTGTCCGACGGCGGTCATTTCGACAATCTCGGCGTCTATGAAATGATCCTGCGCCGATGTCGTTACATCGTCGTTTGCGACGCAGGTTGCGACCCAAAATTCAATTTCAGCGATCTAGGCAACGCGATTCGTAAGATCCGCATCGACTTCGGCATTCCGATCACCTTCGAAAAGGAAATCGGGATCTTTCCGAGAAGTCGGTCGGACCGAGGCGTGTACTGCGCAACCGCGCGCGTGCACTACGAAGCGGTCGATAAGGGCGCCGAAGACGGACGGCTTCTGTACATCAAACCCACGGTCCGCGGCGAGGGCAGCCCCATCCCATACGACGTCTACAGCTATACGCAACTCGTAGATGCGTTTCCGCACGAATCGACGGTCGATCAGTGGTTCAGCGAGTCGCAATTCGAAAGCTATCGGGCACTCGCCGAGCATTCGCTCAAACAGGTGTTGAGCACGGGCTCGACATGCCCGGTGCATGGGTTCCCAGGCCAGATCACGTCGTTCGCGGAACTGTTCGCAAGACTGGATGCGGCAGGCCGAGCACGCGAGCAAACAGCCGCGGCCTTGCAGAGGGAACAGACGAAGGCTGCCGTGCACACGATGCTGACGAAGATCGATCCCGCACTCGAGCCGCCTGAGTCCTAGCAGAACTTACTGCTCAACCACGCGACGATCACCGTGGTTGATCGTCCGTTGACAGTTGACGGTTGACGGTTGACGGTCAGAGAAGAGACGACGCAATCAAGTAACCGCGCGCGTCAGTGCACGCTTGATGCAGAGGCCCGCGGATTGACGGTACACGATTGAGCCAACTCCTCTTCTCTGGCCGTCAACTGTCAACCGTCAACTGTCAACCGACATTCCTGCCGTGCTCAAAATTTGAGACTAACTTCAAAGCTCATGGTCCGCGGCACATAAAGCATATCCCCGAACTCGTTCACTTCGAATTGCGGATCGAGCACGCCGTCCGAGCCGACGCTCAATATGTTGAAGGTCGTGTAGTTCTCGAAGTCGAAGACGTTGAGCACGTTCACCCTCGCGGTCAGCCCGAAGTCGCCGAACTGAAACTCCTTCGTCGCTTGCAGGTCGACCGTGCGATAGCCCCAGATGTCGCCGCCGATCAGGAAGCTGCCCGTCCCCGGCGGGGTAATGGAAATCGGCTGAGCGAAGGAGCCGTCGGGGGGACGATAGCCAAAGTCTCGAACTTCGTTGAGCGGCCTTGGCGTCTCGAGCACGATCTTCAAGCCGAAGATCGTGTTCCACGGCCCGTCGATCGATCCTGCAGCGACGAAGCGATGCTTCGGCACGTCGTTCACTCTGATGAACGGATAGCGATCGATCGTCGGCTGATCGAACGCGAAGTTATCGTCGATCTTGCGATTATGCTTCGCATCGGTGTACGTGTACGCCAAGCTCAAGCTCCAGCGGGAGTCGCTGCTGTAAGGCTTCTCTGCCGATACCAACACCTGCGTGTTGCGCGACTCGATACCATTGTTGCCGAGAATCGTGTTCGCGTAGCCAGGCACCGGCTCGCCCCAGGGTTGGCTGCCGTTCTGGAAAAACGAGCCGTCTGGATAACGATTGATCAGCGTGAAAACGAAGCCGTCGTACGCGAGGAGCCGCTGCACCGTGACGTCGGTTCGCCACTCGCCGATTTGATTGGAGATGCCGAGACTGTACTGATCGGTGTACGGCGTCTTGAGGTTGTTGTTCAGCATGAACAGCTCGGCGCTGCCGGCTGTGACCGGAACGCGCGTTAGCGCATCGATGCCTTGCTGCAGGAAGATCGGATCCCAAGCAATGCACGGCCGACCGTCGTCTCGATAGCATTGACCCGTGGCGGGCTCCTGGAAATAGATGGCGACCGGCGACAATGCCGCCTTACTCGTCTCGAAGGCCAGCAGTTTGAACAGATTCCGGTCGTAAGAACGGCCGGCGCCGCCGTGAATGACATGCCGCTCGTCGGCATTGATGTCGTACGCGAATCCGAGCCTCGGCGCCCAAGCATCGTCGTAATCATCGCGATTGTTCCCGGTGCTGACGAAGTCGTTCGCGTCGACGCCGCTCGGGATCAGTCGATCCGCCCAAGGCTGTACGCCCGGAATGTCCGGATCGTCGCCGAAGAGCGCATCGACGAAATCCTGCGAGGTCACGAAGTTCGTGTATGCCGGATTCTTCTCGTAGTCCCAGCGGACACCTAAGTTCAAGATCAGATTTTCGTTCACCTCCCAGTCGTCTTGAATGTAGAACGCGTACTGCTTCGCATCCGTTACGACCGTCGCGCGTTGGCCCGGTACGTTGAACGGCGCGAGGAAGTCGACGCGGTACGGCGTCGACGCGACACCGCTCGGCGTCACCTCGAAGCGGAACTGCGGGTTGATCGAGCCTGCATCCTGAGCCGTCAGCTCGATGTCTTTGTAGCTCACGCCGGTCTTCACGGTGTGCTCGCCGAGCCAATTCAAGGTCGGAAAAGTAAGATCGTTCCTGATCGACCAGCCGTCTTGCTTTCTGACCTGCGCATCGCCGCCGCCCGCTGGACCCGTCTGGATGAGAATCCACTCGTCTTGCACCATGCCGCTCGGCAGCCGATTGAAGAACGCGTAGTGAATACCGTTGCCGATGCTCCTCGGGAACGGGTTGATCTCCGTATTCTCCGTGCTGAACGCCGCTTCGTTGACCCAGCCGCCGATTGCGCTGTGCTGCCATCGTAACGTGGCACGCTCGTCCTTGTTGATGGCATCGCGACCGTGCTCCGCGGATCGCTGCTCGCCGACGGAATCGACTTGCACCTCGTCGCGATACTGGAAGCTCAGCTCGAGCAGGTCAGCGTCGGTCGCTTGCCAGCTCAGCTTGCCGAATGCCAGATCTTCCTCGAACGGCACGTCTTGCGGACCGAACAGCGCCTGCACGTCCGCAGGCAGGTACGCCTCGGCTTGCGATGCATTGATGTTTGGAAACACCGAGCGCGGGGAGACCAGATCCTTGTATTCGTAAGCGAAGAAATAGTGCAGACGATCGCGGATGATCGGCCCGCCGATGGCAAACCCGTATTCCTCCGTTTGCGAGTCCACCTTCTCTGCGCCGGGCCGTTCTTCATCCGGTCGCCGCGTACGCAGGCTCTCATCGGTGTAGCGATAGTAAGCCTCGGCCTCGAACTCGTTCGTGCCGGAACGGGTGACTGCGGTCACCGCCGCGCCTGCTACTTGTCCGTACTCTGCCTTGTAATTGGAAGTGATGACCTTGTACTGGTCGATCGCGAGCTGAGGGAAAGGATTGCCGCGCGTCTGGTATTGACCCGCGATGCCGCCCGCCTCCACGTAGCTCTTCTGGCCGATGCCGTCGATGTAGAGGTTACTCGCATTGGCGCTCAGGGCACCGCTGCGCAATTTCGTATATCCCTGCGGATCCGTCGTGAACGCCATGCCGGGCACCGTGTCCGCGAACTCGAGGAAGTTGCGCGTTGACTGCGGCAATTGCGAGATCTGACGCAGCGAGATCGTGCTGCCCACTTCGGACGTCCGCACGTCCGCAGCCGCGGGTCGCGCGCCCGTGACCACGAGCTGCTCGACCGCTTCTTCGCCCGGCTCGAGATTCAACGTTGCGTTGGACGCGACGGACAATGTGACGGTCGCTGTGTTGCCGCCGGCTTCAACCCTATACGTACCGGGCGGCAGTCCGATGAGCACGTAAGATCCATCCGCCGACGTCAGCGTCCTGCGCACTGCCCCGGTCGCGAGATTCGTGGCCACGACTTCCGTGTTTGCGGCCGGCCCCGATTCCACGATGACTTGCCCGCGAAGATTCGAGCTTACCGACTGGCCGAGGGCTGCCGGTGCGACCGACATCAGACAACTTGCTACGGCCGATGCGACCCAGTTGCGCCGCCGCTCGCTGCTCGTTGAATTCAGTCGGCGCAACGCTTCGACTACATTCGAACTGCGCTTCCGTGACATCTTTCCCCCTTATGTATGTCGTGCCGCTCACCTCGGCGGAGGTTCGCCTACGACAAAACGAGGGTGAAGCCGAGCGGTTCCAAAGTGCTTGCGCTCGTGTAGGCAGTTGACGACGTACTCCGCGTCGGAGAATGCATTCACACGCGTACCTGCCACGCGCCGCTTTAAGCTCCGTGTGCTTCAGCTTGCTCCCGATCCATTGATTGATCTCGCAACGCGATGTCGTGTCGTCGTTCGGGAACACTTTGGACGCAGGTTCAATTTCTCATGAGCCTGGCTGGTTCAACGACACTTTGCGAGCCGAGGAGCAATGCTGTGCTCATACATCGAACTTTAGTATTCATAGGAATCGCGCTTGTGACGACAGTTGCAGTCGCGCAGGAAGGCGGGTCGTCAGGATCGCTCGGCGAGCTGACGCTGAGCGATGATACATTGCAACTCAGATACGTCACGGACGGCGATGCGGTAGGCGTCGATGACGGCCGCCTCGCCGGCGCGTTCTTCTTGAGCGAGCAGCGCGACATCGTACTCAGTGCTGGACTGCTGTTCCCATCCACGCTGGATCTAGGCCGCTTGTCGATTGTGTTCGGCCCGCAGCTCTACGCCGCGTTGCTGGAAGACGAGAACAACGACGTCATGTCGCTCAGCGTCGGCACGGAAATGCGGCTGCTGCTGAATCGGCGCATGAACCTTGCGCTTGCGGGACACGCCTACTACGCACCCGACATTCTCACATTCGGGTCCGCGGACAATCTGACCGACTTGGGCGCGCGGCTCGAGCTTGGCATTGCACCTCGACTGATCGCGTTCGGCGGAATGCGTTGGTTCGAGTTCGATCTCGTCGACGGCAGCGGCAAGCGTACCCTGCAGGAGGAGCTATTCGCGGGCTTCGGCTATCGCTTCTAGGGCTCTGGTTGTCGCCTGAAAGCTTTTGCCCATCGCTCTCTCTGCTGCGAAGGTCCTCTGGTCTTCTCTGGCTGTCACCCGACGTCTGTAGCCTGTAGCCTGTGGCCTCCAGCGTGTAGCCTGCCCGAGCGTGCGCAGAGTGTCGGCCAGTTCCTGGACTGAAGCACCGCTCTTGCGTTCAATCGCGCGATGCCTTCCGCCCTTGCAGATACACCCCGGGTCCCTTCGACGCTGTTCGAGACCACGAGCTTCCTCGCGCGCGATCAGTTCGATGCCTGGCGCGAGCGGATCTCGGTCGTCTTCGATGTGGATACGCTCGAAATGCCGAGCTCCGCCGGCTTTCCCGCGATGGCCCTCGGATTCCACCTCGGCGACCTCGTGCTCACGCGCACTCGTTTCGAGGGGCAGCGATTCGCCCGTTCGGCTGCGCGCGCACGCGCGGACAACCTCGATCATTATCTCGTGCAGCTCTACACCGAGGGCGGCTATACGGGTGTAGTCGACGACAATGAGATCAAGATTCGGGCGGGAAGCGTCTCCATTCTCGATCTCGCACGCCCGACGCGAACGCGTGCCAGCGCGGCCGAATGCATCTCCTTGGTCGTGCCGCGCGACACGCTCGACCCGCTGCTCCCGAGACGCGTCAATCTGCACGGCGTCGTCCTCGATTCCGGCAACAGCCGTCTCTTCAGCTCCTACTTGCTCTCGCTGCTGCGGCAACTTCCGACAACGGAGTTGAGCCAGGCGCCGCACATTGCGCGCGCCACGTGCAGCTTGCTTGCCGCCTGCCTGATGCCGAAGCTCGACGAGCTGCCACGCTCAGTCGAGGCGACGCACCGCGATCCGAGCATCTCGATCCAGAGTCGCCCGCGATCGAAAGTCGACCTCTCCGAGAAAGACAACTTCGACGATTGGATTCGAATGCTGCGGGCTTGAATTTCGCGCACACGCGAAGAACCGTATCGATGCGCGCGGCGCGATGATCCTCTCGACTTCGCGCCTCAGTATCCCCGATCGGAAAGCACGAATCCCGCCCAATAATAAGGATGCTCGTATGGATGCTCGCCGTTGCGCTCGATCGAGCGCACGGCGCGTTGGGCCCGCTGCAGTGCCCTTGCAACATCCTCTGCATTCTCGGCGAGCGTCTGATACATCGAGCGCATGAGCTCGGCGGTGCTCGCGTCATCGACGCGCCACAAGCTCGCGATGACCTTGCGTGCGCCGCGCTCTTGCACGATGGCGTTCAATCCCTCGATCTCTCGACCGTCATCCGTTCTTGCGCCGCCAAGCCCCGTCTGGCATGCCGAAAGCGTCACGAGATCGATGCCTGCGAAATCGAGAGAGCTCAACTGATCGAGCATCAAGCGTGAACCGTCCCCGAGCACGAGGTAGGAACGCATCGCATTGCCCGGCCGCAAGCTGAAGTGCGTTCCCAAGTGCAGCACCGAAAACTCGCGTGGAAGCGCCAACAAATTCTGTAAGCGTTCCGCGGTGAACTCAGCGTCGGCAAAGCCTTCGCCGATCAGCGCACCGGCGCTGCGGCCCGACTCGGGGCAGTTGGCGGAGCGAGTCGTGAGACCGGCAATCGGACCACGCACGATGGAGCACAGCTCGTCCGCCATGGCGGGCAGCGCCTCGAAGCCTGCAACGGCGCGTGTAACGCCGAGACCTCGCACGATAGGCATTGCTGCACGAGGCGGCGCAACGCCTTCCGATCGGTCGCCCGCGGCGAGCAGTTGAATCGCGTAGCGCTCCCCCAGATAACCTTCCGGACTCTCGAGTGCATAGAACGGCAGATATCGAAGCGCGCCGTCGAGCCACAAGACGAGATGCGTGAGATTCTCGCGCCGCGCGATCTCATCGAGCGGCCGCGCGACACGCTCGTACAGACTTCGCCCGAGATCCGTAACATCCTCACGCTTCCCGATCTTTTCGATGTATCTGCCGATGTCGCGCCGCAGCCCCGGGCCGTCGACCTCGAAGCGCCGCTCCATCTGCGATGTTCCCGTCGCAATCAGCAGGCGCATGCGATTGTCGGTCAAGAGATACACAGCGACGGCCGCTCCAGGCGGCGCACGCTCGACCTCCTGTCGCAACCGCTCGGCCTGAATCGGGCGTTCTTCGCCAGCGTTCGCCGACTGCGTGCCCGCGTTGTCGGCAATGAACTGCTTGAGGCGCTTCGCGCGGGCGCCTTCCGCACCGCCGTGACGTCGCAACAACGTCTCCAAGCGCTCGCGCTCCTGCGCGGTCAGACGGTCCTTGTCTTGCAAGCGCGTCAAGCGCTCGATCTCATCACTCTCGCCGGAGGGCGCGGGGAGGAGCGCCGAATAGCGGTCATTCAATTCGCGCTCGCCGCCATCGAGCTCGGGACCCGCGGAATCGCGCCGCTCGCCCGCGCGAGCAATGAACTCGTACAGCTCCTCTGCCTTGAGCAGCTCCAGCACTTCGAGTCCTTCGTCGATGCGGCCCGCCTCCATCAACCAGTCCGCGACCGCTCGATAGACTTCCGCCTTGTCCCGTAGATACGTGCGATCGAAGCGTTCGTCCGCGCCGCGCAAGCTGCCGCGCAAGTTCTCGATCTGCATCACCGACCGCTTACCGAAGAAGATCGCGAGCCGTTGCTCGCCGCGATCGTTCAGCACGCGCGCAGTGCGAAAGTAAGCGCGCCACAGCGGATCCGGCGTGCCGAGACCTTCAGCAGCGGCAACCGCCGCGACGGCGAGATCGCTCGCTTCGCGCAGATTGCCGCGCAGCTTTTCGAGCTCGCTCAGATTACCGAGCACGGCAGCGCGCAGTGCCGGATCGACTTCGCGGATCCGTGCCGCGCGCACACGAGCATCCTCACAGCTCGGCGCGCGCGTATCGCCGGCCCTCACCTCGAGCGCACAGCGCTCGTTAATGACGCGCAGCATGACCGGATGGGAATTCGGCATGCGCGTCACGAACAACGCAAGCGCCTCGCGCAAATGGCCGGCGCTGCGCTCCGGATCGAATCTCGCCGTCGCCTGCCCGAGCGTCGCGATCAAATAGGCTCGCTCGAGCGCGAGCGAAGGCTCTGCGCTCGCGGCATCGAGGCCGGCGTCGAGCGCGGCGATTGCATCGTCGATGTCGCCGAGCTCCAGATCGAGGCTGGCAAGGCCGCGGTAGTATGCGACCAGCATCGGCCTTTCGATGTCGGCCCGATGCGCGTCGACGATCGCGCCGATGCGCGCATAGATATGAAACGCTTCGGTCAGCGAGCCGAGCGAGCGATGAACGTCGGCGAGCGTCTGGAGCGGCTTGATCATGCGCGGCGCCGTGGAGCCGAGCGTCGACTCTCCGAGCGCGACGGCACGCTGTGCGACCGGCAGCGCCTCGGCCGGCCGGCCGCGATCGTTCAGCAGATTGGCAAGTTGTGTGAGCGCGGTGAGCTCATGGCGCTGCAACGGACCGTCGTCGGACTCGGCGAGGCGGATCGCTTCGCGCGATGCGGCTTCAGAGCCTGCGAAGTCGTCGAGGCGCTCGAGAATCTGCGCGAGGAAAACGTATGCGGGTACGAACTGGCCGATACCGCGATCGAGCTGCTTCTCGATTGCAATCTGCGTCTGTGCGTGCTGCTTCGCCTCGGCGAACTTCTCTTCACGAAATGCAAGGTTCGTAAAGACGTTCTCGATCGCCGCGGCCGCTTCACTGACGAGCTCGCCATTCTCCTCTAGGATGTCGCGCGCACGGCCGAGTGCAGCGCGCGATAGCGCGAATTCACCGCGCTGCAAGCGTACGAGCGCCACGCCGACAAGCGCCTTCTGAAGCTCGATCTTCTTCGCGCCTGGATGGATCTCGCGGATTGCGAGCGCACGCTCCCACGCGTCCACGGATTCGGTCAGGCGACCTTGCCGCTGGTAGATCCAGCCATATGCGACGTGGATATCTGCGACTTCGGCACCTTGCACGCCGTACTCGCGCTCCAGTATCGGGCGTGCGAACTCGAGCAGCGGTATCGCTTCGGCAAACTGATTCATGTAGGCGATGAGCGGCGTCGCAAGCGCCCCCACCCACCACGCGAGCTCGACCGAGTCGGCGCCAAGCTCCACCTCGACCCGTGGGATGGCCATGCACATCAAGCGCACGGCTGTCGTCGGATCGGTTTCGTTCAGCGCCTCGACTCGGGCGCGCAGCTCCACGAGCGGCGTGACGTCGTCGCGCGGCAGCGGGTCCTCGGCGCAAACCGGCGGCAGCTCGACGGCGCGGGCAATGTTCGTCATGAGCAGCGGCGCGAGGAGCGCACTCGCGAGCACTGCGCCGAGGCTCGGATGCCGGCGCGTCTCGCTCATGGGCGGACGATCTCGATTCTGAGCACACCGTCTGCCGGAGCCTCGATCCCATGACGATCGAGGACCGCGCGCACTTCGTCGGTCAGCGGCTGAGGCAGATCCGCGTCGATGCCTTCGATGCCGAACCGCTCGTAGCCGATCGCATTGACGCCCACTGCCTTGAGCTCCCTTATCAGCTCGCGCTTGAGCGCGATTGGCTCGCGAGTCTCGATGCGCACGATGCCGTCGTCGCCGCGTTCAACGACAAGCGGCGGTGTGTGAGCGACGAATATGATACCGACCGCAAGCATCACCACTGCCGCCGCCGCCCAAGCAGGTGCGAAGCGCAGAAGCGATCGCCTCGGTGCCGAGACCCTCGCCGTTTCGATCAATCCCTCGCGCTCCGCGCGAGCGATGAGCTCCGCTTCACGCTGGTCGCTCTGAGCCGTTGACTCGGCTCGTGCGGCGGGGGACGTACGCAAGAGCGCTTCGCGCAGCTTCATTCCTTCGCGAGCGGCAGGTGTTCGGCTGTCCGCAGGCGTTCTGCCCGCGACGGCATCGACCCAAGTATCGTCGTCATCGTCCGCCATGGCTTCGCCTTACGTGAAGGTTTGCTCGTACCACTCCGCGAGATGTACCCGCGCGCGCTTGCGGCATTGAGAGATGAACTCGCGCGTCGCGCCCGGCGAACGGCCGAGCAGCTCGGCGATCTGGGCATGCGTGAGGGCGTCCTCGGCAATCCACGAAAGTACGAGCGCATGCGCGGGTGCCGCACGCTCGAAGCGCTCCCAGCAGCGGCGAAAACATTCGTCGCGCTCGCGGCGCGCCGCCTCATCTTCGGGCTTCGCTATCGTGCTCATCGACAATTCGGTGAGACGCGCTTCGACTTCGGCATGCGGCTCGCCGTCCGCATCGAGCGGAACCTCGCGCTGCGCCCGGCGCAGGCGATCGAGCAGGCCGTGGCGAAGGATGGCCTTGATCCAAGGCAACAGCTCGGAGTCGCCGCGAAAAGCCGCACAGCGCTGCCAGACTTTGATGAACGTCTCCTGCACGAGATCGCGCGCCGCCTCAGCATCGCGCAGCCCTCGCATTGACTCTCGATAGAGCACCGCGAAGTAACTGCGGTCGAGCAAGCGCAACGCGCGCTCGATCGCACGGCCGCCTTCGCGGCAGGCGAGCATAAAGGCCTGCTTATCCAATAAGTCCCCAGGATAGTTGGTTGTTTTTTCATAGCCTAACCCACTACTCCGGCATTTCAAGGGTGCCATTGCATAAGACCGTCCAAGCGCGGAATCGTCAGGCGCGCGAGCGAGCTCGACCAGGACCCTGACGTTTCGCCGCTCGCTGCGTCCTTACCCATGCAAGCACACACGCGAACGCCCGGCGGCGCATTGCCGGGGCGCCGCGACGTCGATAAGCGAACGGTCCATTGGTGCGACGAGCATCGACTCATACACAAGAAGGGGTATGCATGCGCCATCTATTCCTGCCGGCAATGCTGAGCATTGCAGCGCTATTGGCAGCCTGCGGCGAAAGTCCGCGCGGAGTGTCATCCGATACTGCGCGGCAGAGCGCCTCGTCGCGCTCGGGCGACGCGAGCGCGGAAGCCGTCGCCGAAGAAGCACGCGGCAAGGTGCGATGTCCGGCCAGAATCGAAACACCCGAGCGCGCCAAGAACGCACCCGTCGCGGATGTCGTGGGCGTCCGACCCGGCCTCACCTTCGATGAGGCGGCAAACGTCGTTCTGTGCACGCACGAGCTGATGGTCGTCAGCGCGGACACGAGGCGCCGCTTCAATATCCAAACCTACGGGCAGACGATCCGGCAGGGCTTCTCCGCGAAGTTGGCAGAACCTCGTGTGCAGAAGACCTCGCAGGAGATCATGAGGGAGATGCAAGACCGCGCCATGGCGCGCGCCAACAATAAAGCGCGCGATGACATGAAGCCGGGGCAAACGAAGTGGTACGTGAGCACGATGGGCACGCCCGGCGCCGAACGCGTGATCGCCGCGGCTCGGGAGGAGTGGTTCGAAGAAGGCCGCAATCCCACGCTCGCGAACGTCGAGCAGGCGCTGCGCAAGAAGTACGGCACGCCCACACTAACGCGGAGCCAAAACGGCAAGATCTCGCTCACTTGGGCCTACGATCCATTCGGGCGACCGATCACCGAAACCTCACCCTTGTTCCACCGGTGCCGCGGCATGGCCGACCCTGACGGCGGGACCAACTTCTCGCCCGATTGCGGCATCGTCGTCGCGGCGGAGATTGCCCCGACGCGCGAGAACCCTGGACTCGCTCGCTATCTTCAGGTTGGAACGATGGACCAGGCCGGCGGGTACGAGGCGATCACTGGAACGGAGCAGGCGCTCGCGCAGCTCGATGCTGAGCGCAGGGCGAAGGAGCTTGAAGCCGCATCCCAGAACGCCGATACGCCGCAACTCTGAGGACGCCACCATGCGGTCAATCTTGAGTATCGTTTCCGTCGCGCTGCTGACCGCCGCCTGCACAGAACGCACGACATCCGAGTCGCCTCTGCCTGACGTCGCGGCGGCAACGGCGCGAACGGGCTCGACATCGGCCACGTCTGCCGAACGAAGCGGATTGTCGCCCGCAGAAGGGCGTGCGCTCTCGGGCCGCACGGGCGAGCTCGTCAATCCCGACGATCCGGCGATGGTGCTCCTCTACTACGACATCGCAGGCATCGAGCCGCCGATCGATCAATGGGTCGAAAACGACCCTCGCATCGCGTCGGCACCGGGCGCACAAAAGGCCGAGTTGCGCAGAACCATTCGGGCCGAGCTCGAGTCCGGTGCTCGTACGGTGCGCGGCATTGGCCGCCTCCGCCTCACGATGAATGCAAATCTGAGCGCGTACGACCCAACCTACGGAGAATTTTCGGTCCGTGCGCTGGCACCGAGCTCGGTCATCGAGTTCAGGGCGATGAACCAAAAAGTCTCGCTCAAGTTCAGCAACGGCCGAACCGCACAGATCTGGCGCGTGCCGCCGGCCGACGCGCAAACCATCAAAGACAAGATCGACCCCAATCGCAACCAAGTCTCGCTCGACGCATCGCTCGTCATCACGGGCGTCAACCCGAGCCCCGGAGGCGGAACGATCACCGCTGACGTCCTCGAGTACGAGATGCGAGGCGGTCGCGACGGAATATTGATCGGACGCGTGCAAGTCGCGCAGCAATAGATAACCAATCGGAGACATCGCTCATGAACACGTTCCATTCCTTCACCGCCGTCCTGACGGTCACGCTCGCCGGGCTGTCGACGGCCGCGTCTGCGGCACCAACGTCGAGCACGCCGGCGCCGAACCTGGATCCTTGCGCCGGATCGCCCCACTGCTATGCGGCCGGCACGTTCGTCGCGGAGATCATGCGAGTCACGCCGAGCAACATGGACTCCCGCACGCGCCACCACACGCTCATGCTCAATATCCGATTCCGAAACGTCAGCGATGCGCCGATCATCCTCGCCTACCGCGCCAGCTCGAGCGCGGGAATGGATGACTTCGGCAACCCCTACACCTGGGGTACCGCCGGCACGCATGACACCAGCGTGAAGGGCATCGGCATCGTCGATAGCCGCAGCGCCGACACGCAGTTCGTGCTGCAGCCGGGACAGTCTCGCAATGCCACCTTCAATCTCGTGCGCTACAACGCCAAGCCACCCTACGGCAGCACGTTCAGCTACGACGTCGTGATCGATGAGCTCGAGTTATTGGCCGGCCAACAGGTGCGTTCGCTACGGCAAAACAGCCTGAGCTTCACGAGTCTCACGGCAGGCTCATTCAGCGGCGTATCTCAGCCTGGCGGCGAAGGCGACGCGGTAGACACCGCCAACAAAGTGCTCGACCTGTTCAATCGATTGAAAGGAAAGTAGGGTGGGGTGGGGTGCAAAAGCACCTTCTAGGCAAATCGTGGACCGACGGTAGAAATCCTTGCGCCTAGCGTCCTCGGCGCGTGTAGTTGACATGCCAATACACGCGTCTCTTTGACTCTTGCCCCCTAATGGCGGTTATCCTCCCCCCGCGAGTTTCGTTCGCGACGATTCCGAGGGGACCTGGGGATGAGCACGCCAAAAGAATGGTTCGAGAAGAATGTGTTCGGAGGGAACAAAGGGTGGCACGAGCGGGCCCGCACAGGCGGCCGCGGCAATGGCGGCGGCCCGGGTCACGGCGGCGGCAGCGGGCCCAACATGCCGAGCGCGGCGCAGTTCCGCCTGATCGGCATTGCGGCCGTCATTCTCATCGCCGTGTGGGCCCTGTTCAGCGTCTCCTATACGGTTCAGCCGGAAGAGCGCGCGGTCGTCAAACGCTTCGGGAAGGTCATCGGCATCACCGATCCCGGCTTGCATTTCAAGCTGCCGTTCGGCATCGACGATGTTCAGATGGTCGCGACCGAGCGCGTCCTCAAGCAGGAATTCGGCTTTCGCACGGAAGAGGTCTCGCGCGATGGCAGCAGCAAATACGCCGAACGGGATTTCCCGGAAGAATCGCTGATGTTGAGCGGCGATCTCAACATGATCGATGTCGAATGGGTCGTTCAGTACCGCATCTCGGATCCGATCAAGTACCTCTACGCGATGCGCGAGCCCGAACGCACGATGCGAGACATTTCAGAATCCGTCATGCGCCGCGTCGTGGGTAACCGTATCGGCAGCGAAGTGTTGACGACCGGACGAGTGGAGATCTCCACGACGGCACGCGAGGAGATTCAAGAAGCGATGCAGAAGTACGACAACGGCTTGCATATCATCACGGTCGAGCTGCAAGACGTCGTCCCTCCCGCACGAGTGCAGCCCGCGTTCAACGAAGTGAACGAAGCGCGGCAGGAGCGCGAGCGCATGATCAACGAGGCGACGAGACAGGCAAACGAAGCGATTCCACGGGCGCAAGGCGAAGCGAATCGCCAGATCGCTCAAGCAGAGGGCTATGCGACCGAACGCGTGAACCGCGCACACGGCGAAACGGCGCGCTTTAGCGCCGTCCTGTCCGAGTATCGAGGCGCTCCCGAAGTGACGCGCACGCGCATGTATCTGGAGGCGCTGCAGCGCGCATTGCCGAAAGTCGGTTCGGTGCTCGTCGTGCAAGACGGGCAGGTCCCGCCGGTGCCGCTCCTCAACTTAAGGGATGCCTACCGTCCGTCTGCATCGAACAAAGAAGGAGAATAACGATGAAGCTGACACTACCGATCGTCGGCGCCGCACTCCTCGCCCTCGCCGTTGCGAGCTCTGCGTACGTGGTGGATCAAGCCGAGCAGGCCATCATCGTGCAGTTCGGCGAGCCGGTCGGCGACATCGTCACCGAGCCGGGTTTGCATTGGAAGGTGCCGCTCATCCAGGAAGTGCGCCGCTTCGACAAGCGGCTCCTGATCTGGGATGGGGACGTGAGTCAGATCCCGACGCTCGGACGCGAATTCGTCGTCGTCGATACGACGGCCCGCTGGCGCATCGTCGATGCATTGCAATTCCTGCGCTCGGTGCGCGATGAGGCCGGCGCACGCACGCGCCTCGACGATATCATCGACTCGGTGTCGCGCGACATCGTCTCCGGCACGAACCTCGAAGAAATCGTGCGCTCCGCAGATTGGGAGGTGGACCTCTCGAATCTCTCGGAAGAGGAAGCCGCCATCGTCGACACCGATCTCGAAAAGCCGCAGAAGGGCCGCGAGCAATTGGAGCGGGAAATGCTCGCTTCGGCCTCCAAGCTGATGCCAGGTTTAGGCATCGAACTGGTCGACGTGCGCATCAGACGCATCAACTACATCGATTCCGTGCGCACGCAAGTCGAAAATCGCATGATTGCCGAGCGGCAAAGCATCGCTGCTCGCTTTCGCTCCGAAGGCGAAGGCCGAAGCCAGGAGATCCTCGGCGACATGGAACGCCAGCTCCGCGGCATCCGCTCCGAGGCAGCGCGCAAAGCTGAGGAGATCAGGGGCAAGGCCGACGCCGAAGCGACGCGGATTTACGGCCAAGCCTTCGGCAAGGACCCGGAGTTCTACGCCTTCTTCCACACGCTCGAAAGCTACGGCGCCGTCGGCGAGAATACGACGCTCATGATCGATTCGGATTCGGATTTCTTCCGATATTTGCAGTCGACGAGAAGAAGATAAAGCGCAAAGAAAGGGGCAGATCGGATCTGCCCCTCATTCTCCCGCAGCTCAACGCGGGCTCCCCTACACCCCTGTAGGTCGGAATTTATTCCGACGTCAGTCCGCATGGGTCGGAATAAATTCCGACCTACACAAGCGCGCCAGAGCGCGATTCGAATTGATCCGTAAAGCATCCTCGAATACGCGCCGGCTTTCGTGGCTGGCTGATGTCCATCTTTATGCAATAAATTACTTGCCTTTTTAATATGCAAGTATTAACTTGCATTTCCGATGGCAGAGCGTCGCAACACTGATGCATTGTTCAAGGCATTGGCCGATCCCAGCAGGCGCAAGTTGCTGGATCTGCTGCATGCCAACGACGGTCGCACACTCAATCAGTTGTGCGAATACCTGGATATGACGCGACAGGGCGTGACCCAGCATCTGAAAGTGCTGGAGGACGCCAACCTCATCGCCATTGTCTGGCGCGGCCGGGAGAAGCTCCATTTCCTGAACCCGGTCCCGCTGCAGGAAATCTACGACCGATGGATCGCGAAATTCGAGAAATCACGACTGAAGGCAATAGCGGATTTGAAGAAGCAATTGGAGAAAGGCAATGGCTAGATCGACGTTCATCTACGTGACTTATATCCGTACCACGCGGGAAAGATTGTGGTCCGCGCTTACCGAGGACTCGGAGTTCATGAAGCAGTACTGGTTCGGCGTGCATTGCCAAAGCGAATGGCGAGCCGGCTCGCCATGGAAGATGATTTCCGCGGAAGGAGAAGTGAGCGACGCCGGCGAGATCGTCGAGTCCGATCCGCCGAGCCGCCTGGTGATTCGCTGGCAGCACCAGAAGACGCCCGAGCTCAAAGCCGAGGGTTCATCACTCTGCACGCTCGAGCTGGAAGCCGTTCCAGGTGCTGTGAAGCTGTCCATCACGCACACGATCGAACGCGACCCCTCGAAGCTGATCGCGGCGGTTTCCGGCGGCTGGCCGAAGGTCATCTCGAATTTGAAGTCGCTCATCGAGACTGGGACAGCGATGCTGAGCGATCCGCGTCCGTGCAACCACTGATCGTTGGCTAAAACAGCCTTCGTCTCGGAAATTCCCAAGAAGGAGACGGGAGATGGCTCATCATCGGGCTCGCCAGGCATTTGCAGCATTTCTGTTCTTGCTGAGCGCTGCCGTGCATGGGTCATCTCCCGCGGATCGCGCGCGCATCGTGCTGGTTCGTAGGATGCCGAATCGTACGTCGTTGCGCGCGGCGAACAGAACTACAAGCGCTTCGCGGCTGTGCTCAACGATTCGCTGCTCGGCAGGAGCTGGATAACCGGCTTCGACTGACAATTGCCGATTTCTCGATCGCCGGGCTCTTCTCCACTGCGGAGCGGTTAGGGGTTCCAGTGAAAGAGCACCTTGCTTATGTCATGCAGGCCAACCCTGCCTCTGAGAATTGCCTTCGCACATAGCCTGCAGCCTGCAACCTTTTAGCCCGAGCCTGCGTCACGAGCGGGTCCCGATGTCACGCAATACAAGTCAGCGGAGAATTCCAATGCCGATCGCAATCACACAAGGCACGAACCCGAGAAATCGTCTACTTCGAGCCGGTCTCTCGCTTCTGCTCGCCGTCAATCTCGTTGCGTGCGCCAGCTTGCCTACCCCGAAGGAGTCAAAGGAGATCCAGTCGGAAGTCATGGCAAGAGCCAGTCAGCTCTTGGAACGCTATGCGGCGAACGACCCAGCCGGCGTGATCGAACTGATCGACAAGCAGGAATTCACGATGTTCGGCACCGATATCAAGGAAGTCGTGCATTCGAACGAGCAATTGCAGGAGCTGATGCGCGCGGATTTTGCGCTTTGGTATACGGCCAGAATCAGCGATATACGCGACGTTGATTTCCGAACCGACGGCAGGCTGGCGACGGCGTTCTTCACCGTGTCCTTTGAGGCTGGGGGCATGTTGCCAATACCGGTACGCATCGCGACCACCTGGATAAAGCGAAACGGCGAATGGTTCCTGACCCAAAGCGCAAATAGCGTTCCGACACAAGGTCAGTCCGCGCTCGACCAGGTGCATGGGCGTTGATCCGGCACGGCGTAGAGTCGCGTTGACACTTGCAAGATGAGCTGAGCACCGGGCCGATTTAACGACGGAGTGAATGATGAATTGGCGACGGCTACTGCAATTTTGCATCCCTGTCTATGTGCTGAGCTGGTCGCTCCAGATCTGGATCATCCTCGCTTACGGTGATCCAACAGATCCACGCGCCCTGCCGCTGGGGCTTGTCACGATGTTCACGCCCGCGCTGGTCACTGTGGGCCTCGCGCTGTTCAGCCGCGAAACACGCGCGCTCATCATGTGGCGGCCGTCTTGGCATGCCGTGTGGCCTGCGGTTCTGGCAGTCGTGATTCCGATCCTGATCGCTTTTGCGACAGTGGCGCTCGTCGAAGTTCCTGGATGGGGGAAGTCACAGTGGTTCGATTTCTCTACCGCGGGCGTCGCGATCTCCGCAGGTCCATGGTTTCTTGGCGCAGGCACGCAAGGCTGGCCGCTATTCATCGCGAATGTTCTCGTGACCGGCACTTGCTTCGCGGCGCTCAACGCGCTTGCCTCAGCTGGCGAAGAGCTTGGCTGGCGCGGGCTGCTGCAGGGCATTCTGATCGAGGAGCTCGGCATGACGCGCGGTATTGCGCTGCTCGGAGTCATTTGGTCCTTCTGGCATTTGCCCTTACTCCTCGCCGGATACAACTATCCGGAACACCCAGTG
>JBDZVE010000174.1:0-1227 GCA_040255535.1 Lysobacterales bacterium
GGCGTGCAACGCATCGCGATCGAGAAACAGTTTCAGGGCGATCTCGAAGGCACGAGCAACGCGGAAATGCTCGCAAGCGGCGATGGCACGACGTCGGGTGCCTACGTCGCGCTCGAGAAGTTCACCGGCAAGGTGCATGACCGCTCCGGCAGCTTCGTGCTCGTGCACCGGGCGCTGATGAACCGCGGCGTGCCTGAAGGATGGACGGTCGAGATCGTGCCGGACTCCGGCACCGGCGAGCTGCAGGGCATCCGCGGCCAGTTGACGATTCGCATCGAGGGCAAACAGCACTTCTACGAGCTCGAGTATTCCTTACCGTAGCGTTGTAAGCGGTACTGAGATTGAACATGTGACTCGCGCGCGCCATTGATCGTCCGTTTTGCACATCCGGGTTAGCCTAGTACGTGCAAATACCGACAGCAGAATATTGGGCACTGCTGTCGAAGCCGATGAGCTCTCAACAACAACAACGTCGAGGGTACGCATGATTCGCTCAGTCAAGCGCATAGCGATAGTCATCTCAATATCACTGCTGTCCCACTCGAGCTTCGCAGCGGTTTCTGCCCAAGATATCGACCGCTTTTTCGCAGCCAACCCGCGTACGTACGCACCGAAAGATCACTCCGATCAAGTGCTCGACATTCTGATCGCTCGGCTTCGCGATGGAGGGCTCGACGCAGCAGCCAAGGAGCTCGCGGCGAAGTGGCACATTCGCGAGGAGGTTGCAGCGCTCGCCGCCGAGGCGGAGATGCGAGCCGAGATGCGGAGTTGGGACGACAAAAAGGCAAGCGTGGAGATGCCCGAGTACGTGGCGCTTTACTTACAGGCGCTCCGACTCGATCCGACTGCAGAAGCGGTCTGGCGCGCGTTTCAAGTCCGGTTGGAAGATGAAGGACGCTGCCTGATGTATGGGATACCCGAGCTCTACTTCAGCCGTCCCGGCGCTGCGGAACGATTTCTTGAAGAGGGTTCGGACGGCTGCTCCGGGTGGCTATCGAAGCTGCCGACAGAGCTCGCCGATTCACCGCTCACGCTGTGGCGCTGGATGGAACTTCTGACGTATGGGAACGATCTTGCTCGCACAGCGGCAAGTGCCCGCTTTCTCGAAAAGTTGCGCGCGGCGGAATTCGCACCGGAGAGTCCCGAGGTGATCTCGGCTCTGCGAGTTCATTGGGCGGAGCTCCTGAACCTTGGGCTGTCTTCGCACTTGGTCGAGCAGGCGTACGC
>JBDZVE010000174.1:1327-3606 GCA_040255535.1 Lysobacterales bacterium
GATCCGACCGGCGAGATCGGACAAGGCGGATACTGGCTGCATCTCTCGCACGATCAAGGCGCGCATTGGAGCCAGCCGCTTTACTTGGGCCTGCAACAATTCTATCCCTATGTCGTACCGGCCGAGTCTCGATTGCCGCTGTTGAACGGATCCACGCTGCAGCTCGAAGTGCAAGTGCGCGAGCTCGACGAAGATTCGATCACTTTCCCGCCCGTCGCGTTGCGTACGAAACGAACGGCCGACGATGTCTACATCGAGCGTCCGCTCGAAGAGCTCGCGCGAGACTCCGATGGAGACTCGCTGACCGACATTCTCGAAGATAAGCTCAGAACGAATCCGCGCCAGGCGGACACGGACAACGATGGATTGGATGATGCGATCGACACCCTGCCGCAAATCTCATTGAAGGCACCGCCGCATCCGAATGCGGCCCTAGTCGCGCAAGTCATCGAGCACATCCTTGGGTACGATCGCGGCGCCATTCGCATCGGCGTCGGCGCTCGCAAACCCGAGGACTTGCTCAAAGGGATCTTCGCCGACGGTCGCTCCGCAAGATTGACGTTTCTGCAGGCGGACAAGCGTCTATTTGAAGGCTTGCTGTTGCCGGCGCCCGTGATCGTTCTCGACGCCGCCGACCTCGAGTATCTGAATGCCCGGTACGGCGTCCACTATCCGGTCAGTTTCCCCTCTCTCTGGTCGAACAAGGCGGGAACGAAAGCGGTTGTACGATGGAGCGCGGGTTGGACCGGCGGAACTTTGTTCTTCTCGAAGCAGAAGAACGGACAATGGAAGTCCGAAGTCATCTCGAGCTGGATCACGTAAGGGTGGATATGAGAGAGTCGCGCACGCGAAGGCGTGGGTGCGCTTCAACTCAACGGCGCCCAGTCGAGCGGCAGGTTGACGGTTGAGGGTTCGGCAAAGAACCAGGTGTCGGCTCCGCAGGTGCTCGTTCGTCTTTACGGTATCTCAACCACAAAGCGGAGCGGCCCATGTCCAAGGTCACGGTACGTGCATTTACCGTCTCTATCGATGGCTTCGGCGCCGGCCCAGATCAGACCATCGAGGAACCGCTCGGCGTCGGCGGCGAGGAGCTCCACACGTGGATGTTCCACACCCGCAGCTTTTGCCAGATGCTCGGCAAGCCCGGCGGTACGGAAACCGTCGACGACTCGTTCGTGAAGCGCAGCTTCGAAAATGTCGGCGCGTGGATCATGGGCCGCAACATGTTCGGGCCCGTGCGCGGCTCCTGGCCGGATGAGAGCTGGAAGGGCTGGTGGGGCGACAATCCTCCTTATCACGTCCCGGCATTCGTGCTGACGCATTACGCGCGTGCGCCGGTCGAGATGGAAGGCGGCACGACGTTTCATTTCGTGACCGGCGGAATCCATGAAGCGCTCGAGCGAGCAAAAGAAGCGGCACGAGGTAAGGACATCCGCATCGGCGGCGGCGTCGCGACCGTGCGGCAGTATCTCGAAGCGGGGCTCATCGACGAGATGCATCTCGCGGTCTCGCCGAGGCTGCTCGGGCGCGGCGAAGCGCTTTTCGCGGGCATCGATCTCAAGGCGGCAGGATTTCGCTGTACCGAGCACGCCGCGACGGAGCATGCGCTGCACGTCGTGCTTACGAAGAACTGATCGTCGAATCGAGGCTAGACAAACGTGACGACCCATTCGCTCGTTCAACTTTCCGGCAAGGCGATCGCTATTTTGTTGGCGGTGAGCGTCGGTGCGTATGCCGCCTACGCCTACGGCCTTCTGCCGCTGGGCTCGATCGTGCATCCGGATATGGGCGAGACTTTTCGGGCACACTCTGTCGGCATCTATCTGCATATCTTCGCGTCGATCTTCGCCATCGTGCTCGGCCCGCTGCAGTTCTCGACTCGCTTGCGCCAGGCCAGATTGAGCGTCCACCGCTGGATCGGGCGGTTGTATCTGTTCGTCGGCGTATTGATCGGCGGCGTAGCCGGACTCTACATGGCGACGCTCGCCTACGGCGGCACGGTCGCACGCGTCGGTTTCTCGCTCTTGGCGCTGACCTGGCTGTACACGGGATATCGCGCCTACGCGGCGATCAGACAGCGCCGCATCGCAGAGCATCGGCGTTGGATGATTCGCAACTACGCACTCACCTTCGCGGCTGTGACGCTGCGCATCTATTTGCCGACCGCCATCGCTGCCCATGTACCGTTCGATACGATGTATCCGATCGTTGCGTGGATCTGCTGGGTACCGAATCTGTTGGTCGTCGAATGGTTTCTAAGGCGTGACCGCTCTGCTGCG
>JBDZVE010000174.1:3706-5762 GCA_040255535.1 Lysobacterales bacterium
GGTACCGAATCTGTTGGTCGTCGAATGGTTTCTAAGGCGTGACCGCTCTGCTGCGACTCCACTGCCCGACGCCGCCTGAACAATTCGCCTAGCCTCGCCTACGGTACCCTGCGATAAGGACGTACGACGTCATCGAGCACCATCGGAACAACGAGTCGTATGAATGATCGGAGCCGACCGACAACTCATGTCCGCGCTATGCTGAAATCAGCACCCACGCGCCGGCGAGCACCAACGCGATCCCGCTCAAGCGTCCTCCTTGCGCACCATACGGCGCGAGCTTTTCGATCAGCAAGAAGGCGGTGATCGCGCCGATCCACCATAGGCTCATCACGCCGCCAACGAACAGCAAGAGCATCAGCGCCCAGCAACAGCCCACGCAATACAGACCGTGCCGCAGCCCGAGCCGCAAGGCACCACGCAGGCCGGGACGCCAGTGTTCCATGAGAAATGCGAAGGGCGAGCGACAATGGCGCAAGCACGCATACTTGAGGCGCGTCCACTGATAAACACCCGCAACGATCAACAGCGCACCGCCCAGCCAAGGGGTGGCGCTCACCATCATCGGCGACAGCAGCGCCGCTTCGGCGAGAAGCCATTGCAGGAGCGTCGCGCAGATGCTGAATCCACACCATGCCAGCACGTACCCACCAGCAAATGCGAATACGCGACGCGATGGCGAGCGCGTCTGCGCATCGCCCCGAGCGGCTTTGTGAAAAATCAGAATCGTCGGCAGCGTGCTCGGCAGCATCATCGCGACCATCATCGCTGACCACATCAAGAAGATGAGGAGGAAGTAGCGCGCATCCCAGCTCGACTCCATCATCCAGGCGGCGGCGCCATTCATGCGACCGTACATGTCGAGCGAAGCTCGGATCAGATACAGCCACGCACCGCCGATGACCAGAGCGAGTCCGGCGATGACGAAGAGCCTGTCTCCCAAGTACGGAGCCTTTCGCATGACCTCGCTCCGACCTATCCCACGCTTCTATTCCGACACTCCCGCGCGGATAATGATTCTATCTCGTACCGTTCGCCGCCTTGTAAAAAGGGGGTTGCCATGAGCGATGTACAGAATTGGAAGCTCAAGGGCCAGTGGTTCGACGTGTGCCGGTGCGCAATTCCGTGCCCGTGCTCGTGGGCACAACCGCCTGACGATGGATTCTGCGAGGGCATTCTCCTCTGGCACATTCAGGACGGCAGCTACGGCACCGTCAAGCTCGACGGCCTGAATGTCGCGATGGTCGGCTCGTTCCGCGGCAACGTCTGGGAGAAGGCGAGCGAGTTCAAGGATGCGATTTTCATGGACGAGCGCGCGGACGAAGCGCAGCGTGCTGCCCTGCAAACCGTTTTTAGCGGCCAAGCGGGTGGCTGGCCGAAGCGCTTCGGCGAGATGGTGCAGGGCGAGCACAAGGGGTTCGCTTTCGCGTCCATCAAGGTGGAGATCGCTCCGGATCTTTCGACGTGGAAAGCCGAGGTTCCCTCGCACAACATCCTCGCGGCAGCCGAAGCGCTGATGGGCCCCACGAGCGGAGGCAAAGTCACGAAAGTACACAACCTACCGGGCGCGGAAACAGGTCCGGGCGGGGTCGCAACTTGGGGCCGCGCGACGACCGATCGCGCGGACGCGTTCGGCTTCAAGTGGGATCGCTCCGGCAAGTCCAGCAAGCTCATCGCGTTCGAATGGAGCGGCCCGGATTGAATCAAGCATTCGCGGGCAGGGTACGTAGTAGGGTGTGATGTGTGATGTGTGATGAGTAATGTGTAATGTGTAACGTGTAACGTGTAACGTGTAACGTCGGAGCGCGCGAGTCGCGCTCCCACCGACAAGGCTGAATCGCCCCTACTCTTCGTCTCCCTTGCGGACGCGAGAGCCCATCCAAAGCAAGCGCACGCATCGTGCGCGTTTGGTTCCTCGCTTCCGCAAGGATGACGGCACTTGTGCAAGGGCCACCTCGCTTCCGCAAGGATGACGGCACTTGTGCAAGGGCCACCTCGCTTCGCAAGGATGACGGCACTTGTGCAAGGGCCACCTCGCTTCGGCAAGGATGACGGC
>JBDZVE010000046.1:0-20225 GCA_040255535.1 Lysobacterales bacterium
CGAGCTTAGGTATCTTGTTTCCCCGGACACGAGTGGGTTTCCCCGGACACGAGTGTGCGAAAGCGAGGATCCATCTTAAAAACTGAAATGAACCTAGACGTCCGCGGAGTCGCTGCGTGATCGGATTTCTCTTTCATACCTTTGCGAGCCTTGCGTGCTTGGCGAGATTATCTTTCCCAACGCAGCGCAACCGACCTCTCTGACCTTCAACTGTCAACCGTCAACTGTCAACCCAGCGTGCAATGACTCGGCACTCCTTAATCCAGCTCATGCTGATCGCGCTCATCGTCGCGGTTGCCTTCGTTGCATCGTGGTCGTCGCGGCGAACTCATCACGCGGCCGACTACTTGATCGCGAATCGGCGGCTCGGTGCTTGGCTCGCTGCTTTCGGCTACGTTGGCAATGTTACGAGCGCTTGGACGCTCGTCCTAGTCACGAGCGCCGCGTTCGTATGGGGGCTTTCAGCCGTATGGCTTGCCGGCGGGTTTCTTTTCGGTGCGGTATTGAGCATGGGCTACATCGCGCCGCGGCTGCGCGCGATGGCTGCGGGACAAGAATCGGTGACGTTGACGCAGCTCGTCAGCACCGATGCGGGCGAGCGCTCGCAGCCGCTGATCGCTAGGTCCGCGGCGGCCATTACGCTCGTGCTGTTATTGCTTCAGGTGTGCGGCCTCGTGAGGGCCGCTGCCGATTTCCTGCACGAGGATGCCGGTCATTCGATCGTGACCACTGCGATATTTGGCGTCGGCATCGTGACAGCGTGCGTTCTCGCGGGCGGCTTGCGCGCAGCGAGCGTCTGCGATGCCATGCAAACGATCGCCATGGGCTTTGCAATGCTCGTGCTGCCGGCGGCCGCACTCGTCGCGCTCGGCGGGTTCGACGCACTGAAACAGGGGCTCATCTATGTCGGTCCTCAGGTGAACGATTGGTTTGCAGGCAAGAGCGGCATCGTCGCGCTCGCCGTCGCCGGCGGCGCGATCGGACTTGGTTGCGCGGTGCCTGGTCAACCTCCTGCGATGGTGCGACTCATGGCCGTTCGAGAGCAGCCGAGCATGCTGGCGATGCGCTGTATCGCGCCCATCGCGACCGCCCTGCTGCTCGCGGCTGCGCTCCTGAGCGGTTGGTGTGCCCGCGTGTTATACGACGGGCTTGGACAACCGGAGCAAGCGCTGTACGCGCTCGCGACACGGCTGCTCCCGCCGGGTATTGCCGCGGTGTTCGTCGTCGCATTGTTTGCGGCCCTGATCCTCAGTATCGCAAGCCCGCTGCTCGCGATTGCGTCTCAATGCGCGGTCGATTTGCGTCGGCCATCGGCGCCGCTCTCATCGGGTTGGGCGCGCCTCGCCCTCGTGCTCGCGGCGACTGCATCGGTCGTGCTCGCGTTGTTCGCGCCGTTCGATATGACGCGGCATGGGTTCTTGCCGCTCGTGGCACTTGGCGCGGCGTTCGGTCCGTTGGTGCTCGTGCGATTGAGCGGTAAGCGCATTCGACCCGGTTCGATGCTGGGCGCAATGTGGTCGGGTTTCCTCTTGACCCTGATCTTCCACTTCCTTCCGAACTCGCCAGGCGATTTCCTCGAGCACGTTCTGCCGTTCGTCGCAGCGCTCGGTATAGCGCTCACCGGCGGCGAGCGGCGCCGCAATCCCGATCGCGCCGATCGCGCGCAAGAAACCGTGCACGATCGGATTCCAATCTGACGAGCCGGAAGGCGGAGCCGATCGAGGTTACTCGGGAGACTTGAGGGCAGTGACCACGGGTGCGGGCAAGAAGATTGCGGGAAGAGCGGCCCCGCAGAAGAAGGCATCCGCTGCTGCAGAGGTGCTAATCCTCGAGGCGGTCAAGCGTATTCCCCGCGGGCGGGTTTGCACCTACGGCGGTGTCGCGCTGCTCGCGCGTCTACCTCGCCGCGCGCGCCTCGTCGGCACGGTGTTGCGCACGACGACTGCGAAGAACATCCCATGGTTTCGCGTGATCAACTCGAGCGGCCGCATTTCCTTCCCCGAGGGCAGCGATGCCTACGTACGACAACGCCGTAAGCTCGAAGCGGAGGGCGTGGTGTTCGTCGGTGGACGTGTCGATCTGCGCAGGTACGGTTGGCCCGCCACGGCGGCATCGCTCGATGAATTTTTATGGGCGCCGAAGTGAAGCGGCTGCGTGTCGGCGGAAGCGGCTATGGATCAAGCCAGAGTCTGTCCGTGCCCCCACCCCCTCGCCCTCCCCGCTCCGCAGGGGAGGGAATAAGCTCTAGACAGCTGAGGGACCGTTAACCCGATTCGCCGACTACCGTCGTTTATCCATCCAACAGGCGCCCGTTTGCGCCGTGGGCGGAGAATACGAATGAAGAAGATGTCTCGTGGGTCGGTGGTCTTGATGGCGGCCGTGCTGGCGGCGTGCGCCGCGCCGCGGGAAACACAGGAATCGCTCGAAACGCCGGCATCGCCGAGCGCGCATACACCGAAAGCGCAGGACGCTCGCGTTCATCGACAAGTGGCTGCGCGCGATGCCGCACTGCGTGGTCGAGTGCCTGCTCCTCAGCCTGGACCGTCTGCGGCAAAGGTCGAAAGAGATCTCGTTGCGGGCTATTCGGTTGCGCCTGCGTTCGTCGAACCGTGCTGCATATCGCGATTGCCGCCGCCGGCGAACACCGAGCGCTATCAGCACGTCGATGACAACCCGGTCAAGCTTGCCGCCGAGCATCCCGTTTCGACGTTCTCGATCGATGTGGACACGGGTGCGTACGCGAACGTGCGTCGGTTCTTGAACGCGGGCCAGTTGCCGCCGCAAGACGCCGTTCGTGTGGAGGAGCTCGTCAACTACTTCGACTATGACTATGCGCCACCCTCGGCGCGCGATACGCCGTTCAGCGTCACGACGGAGCTTGCTTCTGCGCCCTGGAACAGCGAGGCCGTGCTGCTTCGCATCGGCATCAAGGGATTCGAGGTGCCGCCGGCGGAGAGGCCGGCGGCGAATCTCGTCTTTCTCATCGACGTGTCCGGTTCGATGCAGTCGCCGGACAAGCTCCCGCTCCTCAAGAATGCGTTTCGTCTCCTCGCGAATCAGCTCACCGAGCGCGACCGCGTGTCGCTCATCGTCTATGCCGGCTCCTCCGGCGTCGTTCTGGAGCCGACGCCGGGCAATCAAAGACACAAGATTCTCGCGGCGATCGATCGATTGGAAGCGGGCGGCTCGACGAACGGGGCTGCAGGAATTCGGCAAGCGTACGAGCTCGCACGCGAGGGGCGCATCGATGGCGGCATCAATCGAGTCGTCCTGGCTACGGACGGCGATTTCAACGTAGGCGTCGTCAATTTCGAGGCGCTCCTCGACATCGCGGAGCGCGAGCGCGCTTCGGGCGTCGCGCTCACGACGTTGGGCTTCGGTACCGGCAACTACAACGACCAGCTGCTCGAACGGCTCGCTGATGCGGGGAACGGCAACTACGCCTATATCGATACGCTTTCGGAAGCACGCAAGGTGCTCGTGTCGGAGCTCTCGTCCACGCTGATGACGATTGCGAAGGACGTGAAGATCCAGGTGGAGTTCAATCCGGCCGAAGTGCTCGAATACCGTCTCATCGGCTACGAGAACCGCATGCTCGCGCGCGAGGACTTCAACAACGACAAGGTCGATGCGGGGGACATCGGTGCGGGGCACCGTGTCACTGCGCTCTATGAGCTGATTCCGGCCGGCGGGAAGGGCAGAGTCGATGCGCTCCGGTACGGATCCACGCCGAGCACTTCAGATTCGAAGCACCATGAGCTTGCGTATGTGCGCTTGCGCTACAAATTGCCCGAGTCGCAAACGAGCAAACTGCTCGAATATCCGATTGCGAAAGGAACCGTGCCGAAGCTGCAGAATGCGTCGTCGGACTTTCGGTTTGCGGTCAGTGTCGCGGCGTTCGGTCAGCTGCTGCGCGGGGGCAAGTACGTGGAGTCGTTCGATTATGATGATGTGGCAAGCCTCGCGCAGGCCGGCCTCGCGAAGGATCGCGACGGCTATCGCCGCGAGTTCGTCTCTCTCGTGAAGCTCGCCGATGCGCTCAGCGCGGACGCGCGCTCCGCGAGCCGGTAGCGTGAGGCTGTAGGCTGTAGACCGTAGGCGGTAGCCAGAGAGAAGCTTCAGACGTGTCTTCGACCCCAACTCCCAGTCTGCAGCCATCGGAAGCTGCACTCGCGCCGACGAGCGGTGCGGGCGCGAGTCCGGGCGACGTCGCGGACGACGCGGCATTGATGCTGCGCTATCGCAACGGGGACGTGCGGGCATTCGAGAGCTTGTACGCCCGCCACAAGGGACCGCTGTATCGCTATCTGCAGCGCACGTGCAGGAGCAAGGACGTTGCGAACGACCTCTTTCAGGAGGTGTGGGGCAAGCTGATTGCGAGTCGCGAACGGTATGAAGTGCGCGCGCAGTTCACGACCTATCTGTACCGCATCGCGCACAACTGCGCGATGGACCATTTCCGACGTGTCGCTCGTGCCCACGAGGGTTCGACGCAGAGCGTGGATGAGGCCGCGGACGAGTTGCCCGGGCGCGATCACGAACGCCCCGACAGCATCGCTTCGGAAGTGCAGCTTCGCGCCGATTTCAGGCGCGCGCTCGATGCGCTTCCGATCGAGCAGCGCGACGCGTTCGTACTCTACGAGGAAAGCGGTCTCAGCCTCGAGGAGATCGGCAAAGTGACGGGTGTCGCGATGGAGACCGCCAAGAGCCGCTTGCGCTATGCGGTGGCGAAGCTGCGCGCCGCGCTCCACCATCATCAACCCGCGGGTGCACGAACGTGAACGGGCAGATCGACGACAAAGCGTTCGAAGAGTACCTGAAGCGAGGTACGCCTGTGTCGCAGCACTATCAGGCGCTCGAGGCCGATGAAACGCCGAGTGACCTCGATCGGCAGATTCTCGCGCGCGCGGAGGAGGCGGTGCGTTCGCCCGCGACGAGCAAAAGGCGTGCGTGGCAGCGCTGGAGCATTCCGGTCGCGCTCGCCGCATCGGCCGTGCTTGCAGTTTCGATTGTCATCGAAAGCGGGCAGCACGAAAGCGCGCTCACCCGCGCGCCAAGCTACTCCGAGCCCGCGCTGGAGGTGGCGCCTGCGCCTCGCGAGCTAGAAGAGCGCGCGATCGAGCCGAGCGCCGAGGCACCAGCACCGCAACCGGTGCCCGCACCGAACGCGGCCGATGAAGCGGATGTGCTGCGTGAACGTCACGCTCAGGCCAGGCGCGAACAGGTCGAGAGGCGAAGCGAGCTGCAGGCCGTTGCTGTGCCGCCTCCGCCGGAGGCGCTCGCGAAGCGCATAGAGCCCGAGGTCGAGAGCGGCGTAGCGGCGGACAGTCGCGCGAAGAAGGCGTTCAGTGACGCTGCTGCGCAGACAGCGTCGCGTGGGCCAGCACGTCCAGTTCCCGTGGCGCCTGTTCCGCCTCTCGAGGCCGAGCGGCCTGCGGCTGCGGCAGCGCCGGCGAGAGCAGTCCGAGGCTTTGCGAGCGAGACGCAGAGTATCGACGCACACACGGATCCCGAGGCATGGTTGCGTGAAATTCGTGAGCTTCGCGCGGCGGGAAAAAGCGAAGAGGCCGATCGAGAATGGAAGGCATTCCGCGAGTCCTTCCCGGATCATTTCGTCGCGGAGGATGATCCTGCGAGAGGCGAAGAATGAATCCCGCCATGGAAGGAATTAGCAAGTAAGTGCATCTGTCCTTTACCCGTACATCCTTAAGAAATAGTCGCGCGGCGGCGCGGCGGCGCGGCGGAAAGAATCCTCAGTTCTGATTCTGATCTTTGCAGCCTGCGATTCCGCGAGAAATGTTGATTGCCCACCGCTGGCAAGCTTACGTTCCGGTTCCAGTCGGTCGTCCTTGCAACGGCGTTTAAGACAAACGGATCTGCCTGTGTACTTTCTAGTCGCCGCGCCGCCGCGCCGCCTCGAGAGATTCTTCTGATGTTTGATGGCGCACACACACCACAGCGAGGGGAATCAAGTTCTTGTTCCCATCTCCAGGCGAGAGATGTGCTTGATCTAGACCTACTTTGCGAGCTTCGCGTGCTTTGCGAGAGTCTCTTCTCTTAGGCGGACCCCGCGATTCGCGGCAGAAACATACGCACGGTCGTGCCTTGGCCGATTTCGCTTTGGATCGAGACGTGGCCGCCTGAGCGCGCGACGATTTGATCCACGATCACGAGCCCCAGCCCCGTGCCGTTTTCACCCTTGGTCGTGAAGAACGGGCGCATCGCCTTCGTGCACGTCTCTGGATCCATGCCGCATCCCGTGTCCGAGACTCCGATCGTAACGAAGGTTGCCTGGCCGCCTTCATCGTCTTCGATCTCGGCATCGGCGAGCTCGATCGCGAGCTCGCCGCCGTTCGGCATCGCGTCTCTTGCGTTGAGCACGAGGTTGAGCAGCGCGCGTTCGAGCTGCGTCGCATCCATGAAGACACGGCTCGCGCCTTGTTCGAGATGCAAGTCGAGTTGGACGTCTCGGCCCAGCAGCGCAGTCAGCATCTTCGCCAAATTCGTGATCACGGCGCCCGGGTCGAGCACACGCGGCGAGACGGGATCGTCCTTGCCGAAGTTCATGACCTGCTGTGTGAGCTTCCTGCCGCGCTCGAGCGCTTCGATGATGCGCTGCGCATGCTGGTCGGCTTGCGCAGGCAGCGCGGGCACGCGCCGGATCAGCTCCGCGAATCCGAGTGCCGCACCAATGATGCCGCGGAAATCGTGAGCGATGCCGGCTGCCATCCGCCCCACGGCCTCCATGCGATTCAGCTCCATCAAATGGCGCTGATACGCTGCAAGCGCGGTTTCCGCGTGGTGACGCTCGTGCTCGCCATACAGGCGAGCGATGTTGTCCGCGACTGCACCCGCAAACGCACATTCGGCTTCCGACCACTTGCGCGGCTCGCCCACATGTTCATGGCAGACGATCCCGACGAGGCGCCCTTCGATGTAAATCGGTGCATCGAGCATGGAGGCGATGCCGAGCGGCGCGAGATAAGCGTCCCGCATTTGCCAGGTGAGCGCGGAGTGCATCGCATCGTCCGCCACGATCGCGCGATGCTCGCTCATCGCATCGAAGTAGCTCGGGAAGTCCTGCTGCCGAAGCACGACGCCTTGGAATAGCTGATGGTCCGAGCGCTGCAGAAGATAACGGCAGCGGAGGGCACGGCCCTCATCGATCAATGTCCAGCAGCCGACCCGCTCGACGGAGAGCGCCTCCGCGGCGATGTCCGCGAGCGCCACCCAAACGTCCCGAAGGGATTGGCCGCTGTAGGCATGCAAGCGCGCGAGCTTGAGGCGGGCTGCGTCGAGCTCGGCGGACCTGACATCGCGTGAGCTTGCGTCTCGTGCGGCCATGCGACCCTCCGCTGTGTCTCGCGCGGGACGCGAACCTCGCCCGCGTGGCCAGCGAGCACTCTACGCCCGTCGTTGAGCTCGCGCCAATTGCGGTACAGACGTAGATAAGGAATACGAAGACGCGATGCTCCGAATCCGTTACTTCGATTCGGCGCTGTCGGCGACGAACCGCATCGACACGGAGTTCAAGCAATATCTCTTGTACGTCGGCGGCGGCCCGTCGTCGAACACGTGCCCTAAGTGGCCGTCGCAGCGCTGGCAGCGAATCTCGGTGCGAATCATGCCATGGCTCTCATCGACGAGCTCGGCGATATGGTCCTCGTCATACGGCTCGTAGAAGCTCGGCCAGCCGGTGCCCGATTCGAACTTCGCATTCGCTTTGAACAAGGGCAAGCCACATAGCCGGCAGACATACATGCCGGATTGCTTGTTGTTCAACAGCGTCCCGCAGAACGGCGGCTCGGTGCCTTGATGCAGGATGACCCGCCGTTCATCAGGCGTAAGCTCGGCGGCAAGCTTGTCCCGCTCGGCTTGAGCGAGCGGGCGCAAGTCGTGACCCGTGGCGGACCGTTCAGGTACCGGCTTTCGCGAGGACGTTCGTCGTAGCATCTTGAGCTCCCGTATTCGCGGCTGCACGCAAAGCATCGCGCAACGCGCTCTCTTGCTGCAGTCCTGTCAGTCGACGCACGAGCTCGCCGTTGCGGAACAGAAGCAACGTCGGAATGGAGGTAATTCCGAACCGCACCGCAAGCTGCTCGTTGTCGTCGACGTTGACCTTGAACACACGATACTCGTCTCCCGCGTCCGATGCGACCCGTTCCAGAGTCGGCAATTGCACCCGGCACGGGCCGCACCAAGGCGCCCAAAAATCGACGAGCACGGGTCGATCGGTTTCCTTCAACGCGGCGTCAAAGCCGCGAGTGTCGAGTTCGGTAATCACAAGCACCCCTTGCCGGCGGTCCGGCGACGATTGACCAATTCGCATCGCGTCGTGCGCGATGTTCGTGAGGTAATGGACCTTCGAAATCGGAAATCAATCGCCTGACGGCGGGGCAAAAGACTCATGCCGGCGATTCATCGATGAACGCCGCTCAACCCGCTGTTCTGAAGCAGAACGAGAGGCTATTCGACCTGTCTTGTGCTGTTTGAGGTTGCTCGGTTCAGATCTTCGACCTCCAGCGCGCGTAGCTTGCTGTGACGATATCCGTACGCTGCGTAGATGGCGTAGCCGAGCACGGTCCAGAGCACCAGGCGCAGCCACGTTTCGTTCCAAAGCGACAAGATCATCAAGAGCGAAATGGCAGCGCCGAGCGTGCACGTGAGCGGGGCGAGCGGCACTCGAAAGGGGCGCTCGAGATCGGGGCGCGTATAGCGCAGAACGAGTACCCCGATGCACACGACCGTGAAGGCGAGAAGAATGCCGACCGAGATCAATTCGCCGAGGATGTCGAGCGGGAACACACCGGCCACGATCGCCGCGAGAATGACCGTCCAGGCGGTCGCGACGCTCGGCGTTCGGTATTTCGGATGCACCGTCTTTATGCTCGGCGGCAGCAAGCCATCCTCCGCCATCGCGAGCAGAATGCGAGGCTGCCCCAGAATCGACATCAACACGACCGACGTCATGCCGATGATGGCGCCGAGCTTGACGAAGCCGCCCAGCCACTTGAGCTCAGGATGCGCATCCAACGCGACGGCGACCGGCTCGGCCACGTTGAGTTGCGGGTAGGGCACCATGCCGGTCATGACTGCCGACATCCCGACGTACAAGATCGCGGAGATCAAGAGCGCACTCAGGATGCCGAGCGGAAGATCGCGCTGAGGATTGCGTGTCTCCCGCGCCGTCGTCGCCGCGGCATCGAAGCCGATGTACGAGAAGAAGATGATCGCCGCCCCCTGCAGCACGCCGCTCCAGCCGAACTCGCCGAACGTTCCCGTATTGGGAGGAATATACGGCTCCCAGTTGGACGGATCGACATATGCAAGGCCCGCGAAGATGAACACTACGATGACGCCGACCTTGATGAATACCATCACGGTGTTGGTCGTCGATGATTCGCGCACGCCGACATAGCAGACCCAGCCGAGCGCGAGCACGATCAGCATGGCCGGGACGTTGATCACGGCTCCCGTGAGCGCGAGCCTCCAGCCTTCTCCCTTCTGTACCGGTGCGTTCGCAAGGGCCTCAGGAATGTGAATGCCCCATTCCGCGAGCAGATTGACGACGTAAGCGGACCAGCCCACGGCGACGGCGGAAGCCGATATCAGATATTCGAGCGAAAGATTCCAGCCGATGATCCACGCGATCGCCTCGCCGAGCGTTGCATATGAATACGTATATGCGCTGCCCGACACTGGAATCATCGCGGCGAACTCCGCATAGCAAATGGCCGCGAAACCCGAGCCGATCGCGGCGATCAGCAGTGCGAGCGTCAGCGCGGGGCCGGCGTGGTTTGCCGCGACAGTCCCCGTCAGGATGAAAATACCGGTACCGATCGTCGACCCAAGGCCGATCGCCGTGAGGGAGCGTGCCGTGAGCACGCGCTTCAGCGGCGGTGCGCTTTCGAGATCGCGCACGATCGAATCCACGGAGCGCACCGCGAACAGCCGTTTCACGAGAGACATCGAGACCTCTTCGCTTTGAGTGTTTTCGTATCGGCGAACTGCGGCAGCGTACAGGCTCGAATCGTGAGTGGCCACCGGGATCGGCGGCGCTTCGCCTCTTGCCGGCGCCGAGAGCGTGCGGGGGTATGCAGAATTTGTCCGGTCGCGAGCCAGAGCCGGCGATTCCACCCGCTTTTCGTGCAGCTAGGGGCGCTCGCTTCCGCATCTCATGCCGGTATCATGGGCTCACATGGCAGAGGATGACTTCACCACACCGAGCCCAATACCGAACAGCTACTGGGTCATGCCGGGCCGCCTGCTCGCGGGCGAGCACCCGGGCGGCACATCGCGCTCGGATTCCATGGTCCGTCTCAAGAGACTGCTGGACGCGGGCATCACGAGTTTTCTCGACCTCACGGAAGAAGAGGAGCTGCCGCCCTACCACACGATGCTGCCGGAGCTGACCGAGCAGCCGATCCGCTACCGACGTCTTTCGATCACCGACCACAGCGTCCCCGAATCGGCGGGGCGAATGGCCGACATTCTCGATCACCTCCATGCCGAGCTTGCCGCGAACCGCTGCGTGTACGTGCACTGCCGCGCAGGCATCGGGCGTACGGGCACGACGATCGCGTGCCATCTGATTCGCGCCGGACGGACTCCCGAGGAGGCGCTCGCACACTTGCAGCAGCTCTGGCGTCAGTGCGAGCGATCGCGGAACTGGCCGACGGTCCCGGAGACGGAGGAGCAGCTCGAATTCGTCCGCACTTGGCGCGATCGTGCCGCGGGCGCTCGAGGCGACATCGATGCGCGAGCGCGATACGAAGGGGCGCTCGTCGGACTGGCAATCGGCGATGCGCTCGGTTCGCTCGTCTACGCGAGCGCGTTCGATGCGTCGACGCTCGTCGCCCGTGCGCGCGAGGTCGGCGTGCTCGTACCTGGGGCGGACACGGAGACGACTCGCGTAGTCGCGGAGAGTCTGCTCGCTTGCGGAGGTCACGAGCCGCAGGATCAGCTGGCACGCTATGTGGAATGGAGCCGCTCGACCGGCACGCTCGTCCCGCCGGAGCTCAAGCGGGCGCTCGCGGTGTGGCAGTGGTCGAAGAAGCCGCACGCGGGCACGCACGATCCGAGGAATCTCGATCCTCATACGCTCGCCCGCACACTTGCGCCGGCGCTTTACTCGGCAGGCAATGTGGCGGCTGCAATCCAGCTTGCGCCCGAGATTTCGCGCACGACTCAGCAGTCCCCGATGGTGCTCGATCTGTGCCGCGTCTGGTGCGCGCTCTTCATCGATGCCGCGAACGGCGCGCCGAAAGCAATGCTCGCGAGCTGCTCGGGTGCGGCCGGCCAGATCGTGCGGCAGCGCGCGCTCAAGCCGCGGGTGCGCGCGCTGATCGATGATGGTTCCCAGGCTCCCCGCGCTCGTGCGAGCGATGCCCTCGAGGTGACGCAACATGCGCTCGAGAGTTTCGCGGCGACGGCCTCGTTTCGCGATGCGATCCTCCGATGTGTCGCGCAGGGTCGCGCGGTCGCGAGCGCGGCAGCACTCTGCGGTGCCTTAGCCGGCGCGCATTACGGGATCGAGGCGATACCGAACGAGTGGCGCGCGAAGCTTGCGGATGAGCCGGCGCTCCGTTCCCTGGCGCGTCGCCTTGCGGTGTGAGCGATGGCGACTCGCAAACGCACTCGCCCCAAGGCGCGGAGCCGGAAACGGCGCGAACCGGCATGGACGCGTCTCCCCGACGAGGAACTGCTGAAGCTTCGCTTCTGCGATCTCAGGCTGTCGGTGCGCGGAGCGGCAATCCAGCGCGCGCTGGACGCCATGCAACGCGAGCTGCGCCGCCGCGGCATTCGCCTGCGGCCTCACGTCTGGTTGTCCGTCGAGTGGTTCTCGCCTGACGGAATCCCGGGCATCGCGATCCCTTTCTATCTGGCACATCCGCGCCTCATGCGGCTCGAGCGCCAGATGATGGGCGAAGTCGAAGGCGGCAACGCCAATTGGATGATGCGCATCATGCGTCACGAGGTCGGCCACGCGCTCGACAATGCATTTCGCTTGCGGCGCCGCAAAGGCTGGCGCAAGACATTCGGGAAAGCGTCGCAGCCCTATCCGAATGTCTATCGCGTACGGCCCGCAAGCCGCGACTACGTGCTGCATCTCGGTCATTGGTACGCGCAAAGCCACCCGACCGAAGACTTCGCCGAAACGTTCGCCGTTTGGCTACAACCCAAGGCGCGTTGGCGGCGCGAATATCAAGGCTGGCCGGCACTCGCAAAGCTCGAGTACGTCGATTGGCTGATGGAGGAGATTCGCGGCAAGCGCCCGCTCGTAGATAATCGCTACTATGTCGAGCCGATCAACGAGAACACGCAGACGCTTGGCGAGCACTACCGGCGCAAGCGTGCGCGCTATCACCTCGATACGCCGGACGCGTATGATCTGCGTTTGAAGCGTGTGTTCGGCAAGCGTCGGCGAGGCAAGCGGCAGTTGCGGGCAAGCACGTTCGTCCGCGAATGCCGTCCGCAGCTCGAGCGTTTGCTCATGCGCCGCTCGCGTTTGTACCCCTATCTCGTGCACCATGTGCTGCGTACCGTAATACAACGCTGTCGCGACTTGGATCTGGTCGTCGATACGTCGAAGCGCCAAGCAAAACGTGAGTTGCTCGGCATGCTCGAACGGACGATGATCGATATCCTACGGCGCGACCAAGAACGATACATGCTATGAAGCAGATACGCGTATGAAGCCGCTGCGGGTGTTGGTCTTGATGCACGAGAGCCTCGTGCCGCCGCCGAGTCTGAAAGGATATTCCGAAAAGGAGATCGACGAGTTCCAGACCGAGTACGACGTGATGGCCGCGCTCGAGCAGGCAGGCCACACCGTGCGCGCATTGGGTCTGCAGGACAATCTGTCGGACCTGCGCACGGAGATCACGGAATGGAAGCCGGACATCGCATTCAATCTGCTCGAAGAGTTTCAAAGCATCGTGACGTACGACCAATACGTGGTCGCGTTCCTGGAGCTCATGCGGCAGCCTTATACCGGGTGCAATCCGCGCGGCATGATGATCTCGCGCGACAAGGCGCTGTCGAAACAGATCCTGACCTATCATCGTATCCCGACGCCGGGATTCGCTGTCTTCAGAAAAGGCCGGCGCTATCGCTTGCCTCGCAAGCTCAAGTTTCCGCTGTTCGTGAAATCGGCGACCGAAGACGCCTCGGTCGGCATTTCGCAAGCATCGATCGTTGGTGATGCCGATCGGCTTAAGGAGCGGATCGAATTCATTCACGAGCAAACGCAATCCGACGCGCTCGTCGAGGAGTACATCGAAGGCCGCGAGCTCTACGTCGGCGTGCTCGGCAACGAGCGGCTACGTACGTTTCCGGTGTGGGAAATGGATTTCGGCACGCTGCCGGATGTGATGGCCGGCATCGCAACGCGCAAGGTGAAATGGGACCGCCGCTACCAGGAGAAACACGGCATCAGCACCGGTGAAGCCGAGGATCTCCCTGAAGGCACTGCCGCCTACCTCGACAAGCTCTCGAAGCGCATCTACCGCGCGCTCTATTTAAGTGGCTACGCGCGTATGGATTTTCGCATGCGACCGGACGGCAGCATCTTCGTCCTCGAGGCGAACGCAAACCCGAACATCAGCGACGGGGAAGACTTCGTCGAGTCCGCAAAGGCGGCGGGCATCGAGTACCCCGCGCTACTCGAACAGATCATCCGGCTCGGGCTCAACTACCAGGCGCCGTGGGTGATGAGCGAGGAGTAGCGCGGGCGCGCGACTCCTAGAGTGAGAGTGTAGTGTGTAGTGTGTAAGGTGTAAGGTGTAAGGTGTAAGGTCAGAAGCGCGCTGCGACCTTCTGACAAGACACTAGACACTAGACACCATACACGCGCCACGCGCCACGTGACACGTGACACGTACACACGTGTCACTCACCCCGTGCCGTCCACTTCTCCAACCATGCCTCCACCTCCCGGTGCCACTGCAGACTGTTTGCGGGCTTCAAGACCCAGTGGTTTTCGTCGGGATAGATGAGCAGGCGGCTCGGAATGCCGCGGCGCTGTAGCGCGGTGAACGTCGCGATGCCTTGCGAGTAGGGCACGCGATAGTCGCGTTGGCCGTGGATGACGAGCATCGGCGTTTGCCATTCGGCGACGTGGTTGACCGGATTGAACTTCTCGAAGTTCTCCGGCACTTCGAACGGCGGACCGCCGTGCTCCCATTCTTCGAACCACAGCTCTTCGGTCGTGTACGCCATCGCACGGCTGTCGAAAATGCCCGCATGGTTCACGAGGCATTTGAAGGGCTGCGGCCAGTTGCCGGCGATCCAATTGATCATGTAGCCGCCGTAGGAGGCGCCGAGCGCGCAAGCGCGCTCTCCATCGAGCCACGGAAACTTATCCAACGCGGCGGCGTATCCCTTCTGCAAGTCTTCGAGCGGTTTTCCGCCCCAATCGCCGCTGATCGAATCCGTGAAGGCTTGGCCGTATCCGGGCGAGCCGTGGAAGTCGATGAAGACCACCCCGTAACCCGCGCCGGCGTACGTCTGCGGGTTCCATCGATAGCTCCATGCATTGCCGAAGGACACTTGCGGACCGCCGTGCACGATGAAGGCAATGGGATAGCGCTGCTTCGGATCGAAATTCGCCGGCCGCATCACATAGCCGTAGACAGTCTCATCGTTCGCACCCGTGAACGTGAACTGCTCGGGCTCGCCGAGCGCGACATGGGCGAGGTGCGCGCCGTTGATCTTAGGCAGCTCCCGCAGGTCCCCATTGCGAAGCGTCACCGTGTAAAGCTCCGCGGGCGATTTGAGCGAAGCGAGCGAGTAGACGATCTCTTTCTCGCCGACGCTGAAGGATTCGACGCGGCCCGGGCCGGTGAGCATCGTCGGCTTGCCGGTCTTCACATCGATCGACCACAGCGGATGCTGACCGAAGTGATCGGCCGTCGCGAACAAGCTGCGCCCGTCCTTCGAGAACTCGATCGTATCGACCGAACGGTCCCATGCATCGGTGAGCGCACGCCGCTCGCCCGTCTTCAAGTCGGCGAGCACGACGTGAAAGCGGTCGGCCTCGAAGCCCGGCCGTTTCATTGCGCGCCACGCGAGATAGCGGCCATCGGGCGAGTAGACCGGCTGTGCATCCCAGGCCGCGTTGTCTTCCGTGAGATTGACGAGCCCGCTGCCGTCGATGCCGACTTGATAGATATCGAAGTTCGTGGACCAAGGCTCCGACTTGCCCTTGATGCGGGCATTGAAGGCGAGTTTCGTGCTGTCGGGCGAGAACACATACTCGCTCGCATCGCCGAAGGGCTTCGATGGAATGTCCGCATCGAGCTCGGCGCTCACCGACACGGGGTCGACCGCTCGGCCGTTCTCGATCTCCGCGACGAAGAGCTGGGAAATGCGACCGTCGCTCCACGTGGTCCAATGGCGCACGAAGATGCGGTCGAACGTCATGCCGCTTTCCGTCGATGCGGTTGCTTCTTTCAATCGATCGCTCGTGCAACTCAGACTGTCGCAGTCCGGATAGACATCCAACGTGAACGCGATTCGAGTGCCGTTCGGGGCGATGTGGAATGAGCCCACATCGAGCGGCAGATTCGTCACCTGTTCGGCTTCACCGCGCCGGTTCGGTACGCGCCAGATCTGCGAGGAGCCGCTGCGCGTCGAAAGGAAGTAGATGTACTGCCCATCCGCAGACCACTCTGCGGAATAATCGTTCTCGGGGTGTGTCGTGAGACGGACCGGCTGCGCGCCTTTCGTCTCGAGCTCGAGCATCCACAGATCCTGGCGGCCTCGATTCGCTTCCATGTCCGTGTCGCGAACCGTGAATACGACTGTGCGGCCGTCCGGCGAGAGCGCGGGCTCGGACACCCGCTGCAAGCGCACCAGGTCCTCGGCTGAAAACGGCTCCCTTTCCTGCGCGTAGACCGAAACGCCAGCGAACAACAACGCGGAACAAAGAAGACTGAAACGCATGGATCCGACTCCGGAACGTGAAGCGCCGGAGTATAGCGACAGAGGCTCGGAAGTGACGAAACGATGACTCGACGAGATCAGAGATCGTCACTTAGGCTTTCGAAACACCGCAAACGCGCTTGTATACCCGTGCAGATGCGTCGCGTTTTGGACTGGGCCGATCTCGCCCGCACAGAAGAATCCGCCGATGGGAATGTCGCTCACGAGCCGGCGGAAAGCGTTGCTGTCGTGATCGGCCTGACCATACAGGCCGACACCGCGGCCCTGGCACGAGAAAAGCAGCGCTCCGCAATCTGCCGCTAGTGAGTGAGACGCACTGTAGCTTCGGAGCATGCGCTCGAGATCGTGGGCAGATGTCGCGGCGTCGCGCAGGTGAAACTGCACGACGCTATTGCTCGGCACGCGCTCGTTCACCCACAGTGCGCCGCTTTGCGGGTCCATCCCGAGAATGTTGCGAATGAGAAAGTCGCCGGGCACATACTGGCTGGCGTTGCCGCGCATCGCGAGCCCCAGGAACAGGGATTGGCTGAAAGCTTCCCGGTCGCTTGGCGGCAGGCGCTCGAACAACTCGGCGAGCACATCGCGCGGCGCATGCCCGTCGAGCTCTCGAATCAGATTCTCGTGCGCAGCGGTGACGAACATCGGATCGCCGATCGGCCGGCAGCCTTGGGCGACGATCGTGTCCAACTCCACATTGCCGGTGAGCGCAAGGATCGCGCAGCCCGAGCGATGCGCCTCGCGGCCGGCATAGAGCACGGCGCCGCCGGCCTGTCGTACACCGCTCGCGAGACCTCCGACTTTGGGCGCAAGCGGATAAACGCGATCGAGACCCTTCAGAAACGTTTCGGTTTCGAAGCTGAACGGGTCCGCGAGCACGAGAAACGAGGGTTGCTGGCTCGCCGTCAGGCGCAATGTGTCTTCCCATACGCGCTGCTCTGCGTAGACGGAAGGGATGTCGGCGGCATCGAAATGGGCCGCCTTGAGCTTGACGCCCGGCAAGGACGCCCCCGTAAGAGAGAGCGAGGCCTGATCCTCGATTTCGCGGCCGCCGCCGATGACGCCGCCCGCGCAGCACCCGAACAGCAACGTGCCCTCGAATTCCCGACGTATGAGCTCGGGCAGAGCCTCGAAGCGCGCCGCATGCCGCGTGCTCACGAATGCGATCAGGAGATCCGGTTCTTTACGCCCGAGGCCCAGGAAAACGCTTTCCGCCGCGCGCTCGACCGCCGCGTCCAACGAACGATTCGTATCGACCGCAGATGACCAACGCATGCGCACTTCCATGCTCGGGTGGAGCGGCCGATTCTAGTATGGCGAAGCGCCGAGCGTCGGCGCTCCGCAGTCAGCAAGAGTGCGTATACGGCGCCGCTCTAAACGAGCTCTCGCTTGGAGACCGGATGCGCTACGTGAGGCGCCCCAATTTTCCTTACACTAGCGCAGAGCATCCCTTGACCCTACGATGTAGCGCTCTCGCCAACCTGCCGACCACCCTCACCATGCCCCAACTTTCGACGCTCGCCGTCCGCACAGGCCACACTCGCACCCAAGAAGGCGAACACGCCGAGCCGATCTTCACCACCTCGAGCTTCGTGTTCCAGAACGCTGCCGAAGCAGCGGCCCGCTTCGCGGAGACCGACAAGGGCAACATCTATTCGCGCTTCACGAATCCGACGGTGCGCTGTTTCGAAGAGCGGCTTGCGGCGCTCGAGGGTGGGGCCGCGTGCGTCGCAACCGCCTCAGGGATGGCGGCGATTCTCGCGACGTGCATGAGCCTGTTGAAATCCGGGGATCACATCGTGTGCTCCGAAAGCGTGTTCGGCTCGACGATCGCGCTGATCAATCGCTATCTCGTGAAGTTCGGCGTCGACGTATCCTATGTTCAGCTCGACGATCCTTCCGCTTGGCGCGCGGCCATCAAGCCGAATACGAAGCTGTTCTACTTGGAGACGCCTTCCAATCCGCTGTCCGGGATCGGTGATATCCGCGCGCTCGCCGACATTGCGCACGAGCACGGCATTCTTCTCGCGGTCGACAATTGCTTCTGCACGCCCGCGCTCCAGAAGCCGTTCGACCTTGGTGCGGACCTCGTCATCCATTCGGCGACGAAGTACTTGGACGGGCAAGGCCGCTGCGTCGGCGGCGCCGTTGTCGGATGCGAGCAGCTCGTGGGCAAGGATGTGTTCGGATTCATCCGCACGGCAGGCCCGAGCATGAGCCCGTTCAATGCGTGGGTGTTCCTGAAGGGCTTGGAGACGCTCGAGATCAGAATGCGCGCACAGTCGGCCGCAGCATTGACGCTTGCCGGTTGGCTCGAGGATCAGCCCAAGGTCCGCAATGTATTCTATGCGGGGCTGACTTCTCACCCGCAGCATGCGCTTGCGAGCCGTCAGCAGTCTGCGTTCGGCAGCATCGTCGCCTTCGAGGTCGAGGGTGGACGCGCGGGCGCCTGGTCGTTCATCGACGCAACGCAATTGATGTCGATCACAGCCAACCTGGGCGACGTCAAAACGACCATTACCCATCCCTCTTCGACGACCCACTCGCGCATCACGCCGGAAGAGCGCGAGCGCGCGGGCATCACGGAAGGGCTGCTGCGCGTGTCCGTCGGACTCGAGGACGTCGAGGACTTGAAAGAGGATCTGGCGCGGGGTCTCGCTGCGATCTGACAACGGGGCTCTGGGCTCTGCGCGATGGGCTCTGGCCAGAATCGACTAGACGATCGCTAGTCGCGCGTCTTTCTTCTCTGGCCAGAGCCCAGCGCCCGTAGCCCATAGCCCATTCCCCAGAGCCCAAGACTTGCCATGCTCACATCTCCCATCCGCGCCATCTGCTTCGATCTCGATAACACGTTGTGGGATGTGTGGCCGGTCATCCGACGCGCGGAACAGTTGATGTACGAGTTTCTCGCGGAGCGCTATCCGAACGTCGTCGCTGCGCTCACCGTCGAGGCGATGCGCGCGGCGCGGGAGGAGACCGCGGCGCGCTATCCGCAGATGAAGCACGACTTCACTTTCTTGCGCAAACAAACCTTACGCGAGCATGCCGAAGAATTCGGCTACGCCGAAGGCATGGTCGAGGAAGCATTCGAAGTGTTCATTCGCGCGCGCAACGAAGTCGAGCTCTATGACGACGTCCTTCCCGGGCTCGAACGCCTGCGTCGGCGATTCCGGTTATTTACCGCGAGCAACGGCAATGCCGATCTCGCGCAGATCGGCCTCGAGCATTTCTTCGAGCGCACGACCGCTGCGCGCGAAGTCGGTGCGCTCAAGCCCGATCCGTTGATCTTTCAGAAGTCCATCGAAGGTACCGGACTTGCCATGAACGAAGTCCTGTACGTCGGCGACGATCCCGAGCTCGATGTCGTGGGCTCTCGCGGTGCCGGCATGCAGCCGGTATGGATCGATCGGCTCGGCACGGTTCGCTGGCCGCGCGAGTTGGAGCCGCCGGCGTTGACCGTACGCACCCTTTTGGAGCTTGCGACGCGGCTGGAAGAGGCGGCCTGAAGCTCGCTCCAGGCCCCGCGGTCATCCTGTTGGGGAGTCCACGGGACGGCCCTTCCAGGTGCAACGGATCTCACCTTTCGGCCAATTGCCTTGATTCTATGATTAGCGTACATTCCGGCCGTTCGTTGCCTTTGCCCGCTTTTTCTCTGGCTTGGCCAGCCGAGTCATTGATGACTCAATCTTCCGGCCAACTTCTGAAAAATCCGACGAGACCGCGAACGTTAGGCCTGGGACCTACCGCGGGTGACGACCTTGCGTCATCTTGCGAGAAGGAGCCCGTTTGTAACCAGGCCTCTGGTGGCGACTTGAGATGCAGGTTCGCACTCGGGGCTTTTTTCAGAGAGATCGTATTGTATGACGAAGATCTATGTCGGGAACCTGCCGTTCTCCGCAGATGAATCTCAGGTTCGCCAGTTGTTCGAGCAACACGGAACGGTCGAGTCCGTGGCGCTGATCAACGATCGCGAAACTGGCCGTCCGCGCGGCTTTGGGTTCGTTGAGATGCCTCGTGCCGATGCTCAACGTGCCATTCAGTCGCTGAACGGTAAGGAGATGGGCGGTCGTCCGCTTCGTGTGAACGAAGCGCAAGAGCGCCAGGGCGGTGGCGGTCGCGGTCCTCGCGGCGGCGGCGGTGGTGGCGGCGGCGGCCGCTGGTAACGAAGCCGATAGCCAAAAAAGGAAGACCCCGCGATACGAAAGTGTCGCGGGGTTTTTCTTTGCTCCGCTAGAGAGCTGTCGCTAGAAGGCTGTCGCTAGAGGGCTGTCGCTAGAGAGCTG
>JBDZVE010000046.1:20325-30163 GCA_040255535.1 Lysobacterales bacterium
TCTGATCTAGCGGGAGCTTTCTCGGCGCGCCCGCGCCTTTCTAGCGGCAGCTCTCTAGCGGTAGCTCCCCGGGCAAGCCCCTAGCAGCTAGCACTGCGCCGCCTGTGCTGCTAATCCACAATTGAGAGCGCCTTCACAGGTTGTCCATTGCGTTGCGTAAGCGTTCGTTGCACCCTCGGTACAGGAACCCAACGCGTCGGATGTGAATTCCATCCTCAAGGACAGAAGCTACGGAGACGATGATTCAAGAGAGAGCGGCAATCCGCCATGAACGAGGTGTTAGAGAATGGAGGATGCGATAGAGACTAAGTCCCTGCTCGCGGTCACCAATCTACGCGAGTTCTTCCACGATTCCGTCCAGACGGCACTCAAGCAGCAGAGAGTCTCGGTCGACGATCACACCGAGCACTACGTCGTCAATGTCCTGACCATGTTCGCGCGCTCGGAAGAGTTGTACGAGCGTACGCCCGAAGGTATCCGTTTGCGGCCGCTCGCACACATGCTGGCGGAAGCCTCCGAAGCGCCGACGCCACAAAGGCGCGACGAAGCCTTGCGCCGACTCGGCGATGTGTCGTTGTTCATCGCCGGTTTTTTTGCGCAGAGCTTTGCGCGCAAGCTCATCGACATCGACTATCACATCGCGATGGGCGGGCGTGCTTACGGTACGCTCGCGGAAAGCATGCGCGGCACGCTGCGCGGCCAGGCATTCGCCGCGATCTTCATGGAGCTCGCGCAGAAGTTTCAGCGTGTCGTCGACGTATTGAACGAAGTCGCGGAGATGGCCTACCAGCACAGCGACAAAGACATCTTGCGTCAATACGAGATCTGGCTCAAAACCGGCAGCCCGCGCGCTTACAACATACTGCGTCGCCTCGGCGTGGAACCCGTGAGCGCCGTGCGCACGGAGCAGTGAAGGCGCCATGGTCCTGCAGCGCATGCAGGTCCTGCTCGCACGACTGTACGATGCTCCCGTCGAGCATCGCGTCGATGACTTCCTCGTCACGAATCGCGAGCAGCTCGAGCGCTTGATCGGGTGCGATGCGCAAAGCGTCGCCGACGAGCAGGTATTTCTCGTGCCGGAAGAAGAGGGCGTGCGCGTCGGTGTCTTCATCGACGAAGCCGTGCTCGAGCGGCTGCGCCGTTCGGACCCGCTTCGTTCCCTCGACGACGACAACTTGCACGATTACTGCACCGCGCTCGAAGGCGTGAGCCACTTTCACTATCTGATGTGGAGCTTGAGCCGCAGACGAGATGTTTCGCTGCTCGAATTGGAATTGCAGGCCGAGGTCGACAAGTACGCGAGCGCGGTTGCGCTGTTCACGCGTCAGCGCAACGGTCGATTTCCGGATGGATTGCACGCGCGGCTCTTTCACGCCGTGAGCTTCCTGCCCGCACTCGACGAGCTCGCACGCCGGCGCTACGAAGAAGCGAATCGCCACGCTGCGCGCTATTGTCGTTATCTCGAGCACCGTTTCCTGCGCGCACGCCAACGAAGACCCGAGCTATGGGTAGCGGAGCTACGGCGCTTCTTCCGCTGCAGCCATCAGGAGAAAATAAGGCAGCTCGCCGTCTGAGCGCGTTGACGGTTGACTGTTGACTGTTGACAGCCAGAGAAAAGATCTTCCTTCCTACCGTCAACCGTCAACCGTCAACCGTCAACCGTCAACAGTCAACCGTCGATACTTATTCCTCGGGCGGTCGATCGTTCACCTTCTTCTTCATCTCGATCCATTTCGAGAGCTCGCGCAAGTCGCGCTTGGGTCTCCTTTCCTTTTTCTGAAGCAAGCCGCTTTCGTATGGGTTGTAGCCGAGGCGCAAGCCCTTGGGGTTGTTGCGGATCGGATCGTTCGGATTCGGCTCGTCATCGACCAGCGCTAAGCCGGGATGAGAGAGAGCACGACGGCGCGCTCGCTCGCCATCCTCGCCTTCTTCTTCCAGACGCTCGTCGTTCCATTCGTAGACCGCGTTGCCGCGGTCATCGAATGAGATGTGACCGGGCTGATTTTCTCGCACGACCGGTTCCGGCCGGCGCCGTACTCGCAATCCCAATTTTCTCAAATCGTCTTCGTTCAACTTCGATCACCAAGCCGTCAACCATCCCGCGCGGGAAAAATCGCTGAGGCTCCGTTGTTTCCCGCTTCTCGCCGACGTTGTGCGTCTTCACGCGCGCACTTCATCTTCGGCCGTATTGAAGTGCGTCACACTCGCGCCGGCAAGCTCGAAAAGTGTGACAGAGGCAGCGAATTCGAAGGGGCGTAGTCGAAGCGTAAAGAGCATCGACACACGCGCACGCGAATTCGTGGCTCGTGCGAGGAAGTTAGATCGGAGGCGACGCGAGAAAATTCAGTCACGCTTTACGTAACGCGTCACAGTTCGAGCGTTTAACAAGATCTCTCGCAAAGGACGCCAAGCCCGCAAAGGTACGAACCGGAATGAGAGATGGCGAGCTTGGCGAGAGTCGTTCTTTCTCTCGTCACTTCGTGTGCCTCGCGACGGCTGCGCGGAAAAGACCGACAAGCGTCTTGCCGTCTTGAATCTCGCCGGAGTGCGCCATCGCGAGGACTTCGTCGAAGGGCTTCCAATGTACTTCGATGACTTCGTGCGCTTCGAAGGCGACGTCGACGGGCGTGAGCTCCTTTGCCATGAAGAGGTGGACGACTTCGGTGAAGATTCCCGGCGAGCTCAAGTAACGGCCGAGCTCCCGCCAAACGACCGCTTTGCGTCCCGCTTCTTCTTCGAGCTCGCGCCGGATCGTGTCGAACGGCGGCTCGCGGTTGTCGATCTTGCCCGCGGGCAGCTCCCAGATGTAGCCGTTCGCTGCGTGTCGAAACTGCCGCAGCAGGCACACGCGATCGTGCTCATCGATCGCAACGACCGCCGCGCCGCCCGGATGATGAATGATCTCGAGCTCCGCGATATTGCCGTTCGGCAACCGGACTCGCTCGAGATTGAGCTTGATGACGCGCCCTGAATAGATCTCGGTCAGCGAAAGAAGCATCGTGCGGCTACTCCGGTTCTTCTTCCGGCACGGGATCGTCTTCCGCCGCGTCGTCGAGCGCTTCCTCCTCGCGTTCCTTCGCGGCAGTCGACTTCGAGGTTTCCGTGCCGATTCGATACGCAGCGAATCCCGGCAGCACGACTTGGTTGAGCGCCATGCCGAGGACGCGTCCGCTGATCGGGGCATAAATTCGATACTGTTGGTTCGAGATCGGATCGGTGACGACGCCGAGCAGCTCGCCCTCGCTCACGCGCTCGCCGAGCGCCACATCGGAGAACAAGATCCCGCCGTGATCGACGCGCACCCATTTGGAAGCGTAGTACACGGGCTCGGGGTCGCCCCAGTAGCGCCGCTGACGCGTCATTCCGAGCGAGTACATCAGTGTCTCGATCGCTTTCGCGCCGTGCTCCACCTGCTCGGGTTGTACGCGCATCGGCTCGCCCATCTCGAAGGTCACGGCGGGAATTCCTGCTTCGGTCGCCGCTCGGCGCAGCGATCCTTTGTCGCCGACGCTATGCAGCACGACCGTCGCACCGAACGCTTGCGTCATTCGCGTAACGAGCGGGATGTGCAAGTTCGCGCGGACCTGCGGGAGGTTCGTGCGGTTCAAGGATCCGGTGTGCAGGTCGATGAGCGCAGAACAATGGCGCACGACTTCCGTAAAGAACGAATGAGCGATGCGCGTTGCCGCGCTCCCGTGCGGGTTGCCCGGGAAGTAGCGATTCAAGTCGCGTCGATCCGGCAGATAGCGCGTGCCTCGGTAGAAGCCTTGTATGTTGACGATCGGTACGCCGATGATCGCGCCGTTGAGCTCTTCCAACTCGATCTCGTCCAGAACCCGCCGCACGACTTCGATGCCGTTCAGCTCATCTCCGTGGACGGCCGCAGTGAGACACAGCACCGGACCGGGGCCCGCCCCGTTCAGCACGATCACCGGCGCGGGCGACGAAAAGCCTTCGATCGCGGCGCCGCTCGTCCAGTTGAGACGTTTGCGAGTGCCGGGCGGAACTTCGCTTCCAAGCAGCCGCAGTTTGGATTTGGGCTTGAGCGCCGCCTCTCCCTGCGCGGCATTCGTTTCCGCGCGTGCGCCTGCGAACGCCATGCTGAGACACGCGGCTAGGAAGAGCGGTCGGAGCGCACGGCCGAGGCGGCCGCGGTGTGGCACTTTCATTGCGCGCGTTTTCGAAATTTGAGTGTGAACCGGTCGCTTTCGCCAATTGCGGCATAGTGCTCGCGGTTTTCGTCGCCCGAGGCAAAGGTCGGCGGCAGCGTCCATACGCCCTTCTCGTAGTTCTTTTCGTCTTTTGGGTTGGCATTGATTTCCGAGGAGCCGATCAACTCGAAGCCGACGCTCTCGATGAGATCGATCGCGAACGCTTCGTTGACGTAGCCCGAGCCTGCTTTCGGATCCTGCGGCAGCATTGGATCGCCTCGATGCTCCACGATCCCGAGAATTCCCCCAGGCTTGAGCGCGGCATGCATCGCCTCGAGCGCGTCGCGCTCCCAGCCGAACATCATCCAGTTGTGGAGGTTGCGGAACGTGAGGACGAGATCGGCGGAGCCGGGCGGTGCGATCGGTTCGCTCGCATTCGCCGCCAGCTTCGTCACGATGACTTTGTCGTAAACGGCGGGCGTGCCCTCGAGCTTCGAGCGGTAGCTCTCGACGACCTTTTGCGCATATTCGCTTGCACCCGGATCGAGCTGCGCCGCGTAAAGCTTGCCCTTCTCTCGCACCAGCGGTGCGAGGATCTCCGTGTACCAGCCCGCACCCGGCCACACTTCGACGACGGTCATTTCCGGTCGGATGCCGAAGAAGAGCAGGGTTTCCTTGGGATGCCGGTACACGTCGCGAGCTCGATTCGCTGGCGAGCGATGGCTCGCGGCGAGGATCGCGTCGAGCTCTGATGCCGTGCGGTTGTCGAGCGCAGGATGGCTGGCGCAGCCCGCAAGCAAGCTTGCCAAACATACGAGCAGAACTCGCAAGCGCATTCGTGAACCCTCTTCGATCGAGAGGGCAACGATAGAGGAATCCCGTCGAGGCGGCTAGCGGACGGCGATCGCCGCATTCGGCTCCGCAGCCCCGAGGGGCTGCGGAGCTCGACAGGAAGGTGGTCTCAAATCACCCTCGAGCCCGGGCGCGAGTCCCGCGGCAGAGGGAAAGCGAAAAAAGCTTACCAGCGCGCGTTATTGTTTTGGCGCGGCGGGCGCGCTTCTCGCTCACGCGCCTCGTTGACGCGCAATGGACGGCCGCCCATCTGGAAGCCATTCATGTGCTGGATTGCCGTTTGCGCGTCCGCCGGCGGCATTTCCACGAAGCCAAAGCCGCGCGGGCGGCCGGTTTCACGGTCATTGACCAGCTTGACGGACTGAACCGCCCCATGTTTTTCGAATAGTCCGCGCACTTCTGCTTCGGTGGCGCTGAACGGAAGGTTCCCAACGTAGATCGTCGTCATCGATACATCACTCTTGAGGCCAGACAGGAGAGTGCAGATGCCGCCCGCTGCGGCGGTCCAAATGGACGCCGACAAGCGAGAGACGTACTGCGGGGTGGGTCACGTGCAATCAACTATTCCGGTGAGAAAGAGGGTGTCCCGGAGAGGGCGATGAGGAACTGACTTCCGAAGCGGTCGCTCGTTTAGTTGATTACATTCAGCAGACCTGGCCCGATACTACGTCAGGGCTTTTGACCTTGCAACGGTGGACTTTATCTATCGCACTGCAAGAAGCGGCGGCCGTGCCGCACGGCTGGCGATTAGGTAAACCGGCGAAAATGCCGGCTCCGAGAGCGCTCTTTCACCCGTGGGTCGCATCGAGCCAGCGGGCCCCCGCTCTTCCTTAGTCTGGCTCTAAATAGGTATAGCCGTTGAGCTCCCGCTCGTAGAACCGCCGGAGTGCCTGGCTCTCCGCCAATGTCATGCGGCCCTCCCGAACGGCCCGCTCGCAGTCCCTCGCGAACTGCGGATACAAGCGATCGACGTCGTACTGCATGTACGTGAGTACCTTCCCCGCCGTATCTCCCCGCACGATTTCCTCGATCCACCAGCCGCCCTGATCGTGCAATCGGATGTGCACGACGTGCGTGTCGCCGAAGAGGTTGTGCAGATCGCCGAGCGTTTCTTGATATGCGCCGACGAGGAACACGGCCAAGTAGTACTCCTCGCCCGCCTTGAGCTCGTGCAACTCGAGCGTGCGCTTCACGTCGCGCTGACTCACGAATCGATCGATCTTGCCATCGGAATCGCACGTGATGTCCGCGAGCACGGCATTGCGTGTCGGCTTCTCCGTGAGCCGGTGAATCGGCATGATCGGAAATATCTGTCCGATCGCCCAACTATCCGGCAGCGATTGGAAGACGGAGAAGTTGCAGAAATAAGTATCGGAGAGGATGAGCTCGAGGTTCTCGAGCTCCTCCGGCACCGACTCGAGCTTGCGACAGTAGTCGCGAATCTTCGAGCAGGTCGCCCAGTACAGACGCTCGGCGAGTCCGCGGAACTCGAGGCTCAACAAGCCCAAGTTGAACATCTGCAGCACCTGCTCGCGTGCTTGCAGAGCATCGTGATAGCACTCGACGAGCCGGCGCGCAGAGACGGAGCGGTACGCTTCGAAGAGATCGAGCACGGGCTGCGGCAATTCCTGGTTGCCGCAGTAGTCCTCCTCGATGCGGCCCGCAACGCGAAATTGATCGAGAGCCGATGAGCCGAGCGCGTTGAAGATGAGCACGCTGTGGTGAGCGGCTGTCGCGCGTCCCGATTCGCTCACGATGATCGGGTGCTCGATGCCGCGCGCATTGCAGACGCTCGCGATGCGATACACGACGTCGCTCGCGTATTCGTTCATCGTGTAGTTCATCGACGATTCGAAATTCGTGCCGCTGCCGTCGTAGTCGACACCGAGCCCGCCGCCCACGTCGATGTACTTCAGGCCCGCTCCCATCAGCTTGAGCTCCGCGTATACGTGCGCAAGCTCGTTGATCGCATCCTTCACGCGGCGGATGTCTTGAAGTTGACTGCCGGGATGGCAGTGCACGAGCTCGAGGCAATCGAGCATGCCGTGCTCCTTCAGCGTCTCGACGAGCTCGAGAATCTCGCTCACGAACAGGCCGAACTTCGATTTCTCGCCGGCGGAGTCGCGCCAGCGCCCGGCGCCTTCGCTCGCGAGCTTCACGCGCACGCCGATCCTCGGGCGGACTTGATACTTCTGCGAATGACGAAGCACGAGCTTCAGCTCGTCGAAATTCTCGATGACGGGAATGATCGTGCGCCCGAGCTTCGTCGCAAGAATCACGGCCTCGATGTAGCTGTCGTCCTTGAAGCCGTTGCAGACGATCATGCGATCCGGGGACTCTTCGGTCATCGCCATCACGGCGAGCAGCTCCGGCTTCGATCCGGCTTCGAGCCCGAAGCCGAATTCCTTGCCGTACCGATAGACCTCTTCCACGACGAGGCGCTGCTGATTGACCTTGATCGGAAAGACGGCGCAGTAGCGGTTCTTGTAGTCGTTTTCTTCCATTGCGCGCTCGAACGCCTTGTGCAGGCGTCCCAGGCGATGGCGCAGAATGTCCGAGAAGCGCACGACGACGGGCGTTGCCAGATCGCGCGCGCTCAAGCCTTCGACGACATCGAGCAGGTCGATCTCGGCATCCGGCTCGGCGTACGGACGCACGACGACATGCCCCGCTTCATTGATGCTGAAGTAACCCTGGCCCCATTTCGGCACCTGGTACAGGTCGAGCGAGTCTTCGATGCTCCACGGTGCGCTCAAGGAGTATTTCTTCGCTTCGCGATCCACGAGGTGTCCTGAGGGAGAAGGGTTTGGCGGATGGCGGATAGGGGAAAGTCAGAGAATCGAGAGGGGACGCGAGTGTTCCATTCGCGGCGATTCCGCAGGGGCGGATTGTAAGCTGCGAAGCTGCGATCGCCTATCCGTCATCTCCCATCGCCTTGGGTCTGTCCGGATCTCTGATCCATTCGCTCCACGATCCTGCATACAACCGCGCGCCGCGCTTACCCGCGATTTCCATTCCAAGCAGAAGGTGGCACGCGGTCACGCCCGAGCCGCACATGGCAATCGTGCGGTCGTCCTCGACGCCGGCTTGCGAGCGAGTGTAGCGAGCGCGAAGGTCCTCGGCGCTCAAGAAGCGACCCTCCGCGTTTAGATTGCTCGCGAGCGGATGGTTGATGGCGCCCGGCACGTGGCCGGCAATGGGATCGATCGGCTCGACCTTACCGACAAACCGTTCCGGCGCGCGTGCATCGAGCAAGCGCCAGCCGGCGCGGATTTTTTCCGCCACTTCGCCGGTGGACAGCCACGCGCTTCGATTCGGACGCGCGATGAATCGGGTTGGCGTGCGCTGCGCAATCTCGGTTGTCAGCGGCAAGCCCGCTTCCTTCCATGCGCGCAGCCCCCCGTCGAGCACTGCGACGGCTTCGTGACCGATCCATCTGAGGAGCCACCACAGTCGCGCCGCGTACGCGCCGGTGTCAGCGTCGTACGCGATCACCTGAGTCTCGGTAGAGACTCCCCATTCTCCGAGCCGTCGTGCGAATCGCTCCGGGTCGGGCAGCGGATGTCGTCCGCTTTCTTTCGTGATCGGGCTCGACAGATCGCGATCCAAATGAGCGTAGACGGCTCCAGGAATATGCCCCTCGCGATACGCCTGTTCGCCGCTTTGCGGCTTCGCGAGATCGAAGCGGCAGTCGACGATCAGCCAGTTCGGATTGGCGGTGTGTGGTGCCAGATCGGTGGCGCTGATGAGAGTCGTGTGCATGGGAGCGCCTCGGGGAGTGTAGAGTGTGACGTGTAAAGTGTAAGGTCAGAAGTGCGCTGTCGCGCCCGGGTAAGGCGCGCGACAGCGCGCTCTGACCTTACACTTGACACTTTACACCTGACACCAAAACGACACCCGGCACCAAAACGACACCCGACACCAAAACCCATGTCACTCGAACTTTGGTGGGGCAGCGGCAGCCCATATTCTTGGCGAGCCCTGCTCGCGCTTGAATACAAGCGGCTGCCGTATGTTTCGCATCAAGTGCAGTTCGCGAAGCAGGAGCACAAGTCGCCGCAGATGCTGAGCATGAATCCGCGCGGCCGCGTGCCGGTGCTCAAGGATGGCGATTACGTTTGCTTCGAGTCGCTCGCGATTCTGCATTACCTCGATCGTAAGTTTCCCGACCCGCCCCTGTTCGGGCGCACGCCGGAGGAAGCCGGAACGATCAATCGCGTCATCTGCGAGTACGAATGGTATGCCGAGGATCACATTCAAAAGCTCATCTACGTGATTCTGTTTCAAGGCATCGAAGGCCACATGGAAGAGATCGAGCGCGCGATGTCGCACATGTTGAACGAGGCGAGCACGATCGAGCGGCGTCTTGCCTCGTCGGATTGGCTGGTGGGCGAGCAGTTTTCCGCGGCCGACATCGTCGTCTTTCCGGGCATTCAAACATTGCTGCGCGCGCTCGAGCGCCGCGAAGCGCAGGAGCTGCGCGCACGGCTCCTGCCGCTCGATGTGAACTTCCCCGCGATCGCGCGTTGGATCGAGCGAGTGCAGGCATTGCCCGGCTACGAGAAAACCTATCCGCCGCACTGGCGAGAATAGATGCCGCGCGCGGGCGCGAAGCTTCGCGAAGATTAAAAAGTGAATCTCGCCAAGCACGCCAAGCTCAGAATGGAAATCGTCACGCGGAGACGCGGAGCTAAGCATTACATAGACTAAATCCTATTCTTTGCGGGCTTGGTGCGCTTTGCGAGAGTCCTTCTTAGCGTGCTTAAGATGGATCCTCGCATCCGCACATTGCTGTCCGGGGAAAATCCCGCGCGAGACGAGTTCAAACTGTGATT
>JBDZVE010000175.1:0-5626 GCA_040255535.1 Lysobacterales bacterium
AGCAACAGCGCGAGGGCGCTCGGCAGCCACGACACATTCGTCGGAACCGCTGCGCGCTTTGCGAGCCGAGCATCGCGCAGCGCTTCGTCAACCGCGTCGATTGCGTCAAGTCGTCGATACTGAAAGCCGACTTGGCTCGCAAGTGCGCGCAAGTGAGACTCGTGCAGTGCGGACAGATGCTCGTTGCTCGCACTCGCCGGCGCTCCCGGCTCGATGACTCGTTGAATGACCTCGTCTGCACGCCAAAACCCGAGCGGGTTGCCTTCATCGTCGGTCTTCGGAATCGGGCGCGGCGTGTCTCCGCCGACGCCGAGTATCCAACCGTGGATCGTGCCGACGGTGAGATCGTCGAAGATCGCGACCGCTTGTCGCGTCGAATCGAGCGGGGGCGCTTCGTGCCCGTCGGTGAAAAGAAGGACGTTCGTCTCGCTGCCGAGATCGCGCGCGGCGCGCATCGCCCAGAACACACCCTTCGTGATCTCGCTCGCGTTGCCCCAGCGCATTCTGCCGTCGATCTTTTCGAGCGACTCGAGCAAGTCGTTGTAGTTGCTGCACACTTCGACCGGTGCGAGCAGCACAATGGTCCGATACTGCGCGAAGGCGCCCCAGCCGATCTTCGAACCGCACGGTAAATGGCGCAGCGCCGAGCGCACGGTGTGCTTCGCGTACGCGAGCCGGCTCACGGGAGCCCCACCGATCTCGTAGTCGGTCACGTTCATGCTCTGGCTGAGATCGAACACGATCAGATAATCGTACGTAGCGCGTTGCAAAGGGACGGGCGGCAGCAGCAACGCGACTGCGAGCAAGAGGAGCGCCGCGCCGATCGCGACGAATCCGGCGTCCCACAGCGACGCGAGTGTGCGAGGGAGCTTCACGGCAGATCCATCATCGGGTTCGAGACCGTCGAGGTTGCGCGCTCTCTTTGGGGCGGGGGTTCGTCGCCTGTCCAGGACATTGCCTCGATCTCGGGCGCAAGCCGCAACGCGTACTCGAGGTTGTAGCGCGCATCCCAGTCTGCGGGCCGCTCGCGTAGAAGATTGCGATAGCTTTGTTTCGCGAGCTCGATCATCGGCAGCCACCGAGCGGCATCCGAATCGCCATGCTTCAATGCCTCGCGCAGGTGCACGTTGCCCAGATTGAACTGAGCCGCGTGCCTGAGCTCGCCTTGCTCGGTTTGGATGAGCGCTTTGTACGCTTCGACCGCCGCCTCGTACTTGCCGGCATTTGCGAGCGCGGCGGCGTGGGCGAACCGCGCTTGCGGAATCGACAGGTCCAGATCCCCGCTTCGTGCGCTCGCGATGGCCTCGTTTACGCGAAGGGCGTGCTGCAGGTTCACGGTCTGATGCACGGCCGCGGACGCGAGAACCGCGGCGGTGAGTGCGAACGCGATATGAACATGCTTGCGCTTCACGTCCAGCTCCGCAGTTGCAGCGCTCGATAGATGAGCAGCACGAAACAGGAGAACGCGGCGATGCCCAAGAAGTACGGAGCGTAGTCGCGGCGCGGAATGTGCTCGACATAGTCGAGCGGTAGGTTCTGCTGCTTGCCGACCTCCGCGACCGCGCGTTCTAGGTCTTCCTCTACCTCCGCTTGATACGCGCGATAGGGCGTGCGCAAAGTCTGAAAGAATCGGTGCAATGCGATTTCGGGCGCTATGTCCGTGCGTGGATCCTCGATATCGAGCGCCGGACTATTGACCGACCGCAAGTACAGCCAGTAGAGCGCAATACGATTGCGCGCCAAGCCGGTGGCGATGCGCTTGCGAGTTTCAGCATTCAGATGGGCACCGCCGTCCGAGACCAGTAGGATGATGCGGCTCCCCGAGTACGGGCGGTCATCGAACGCCGCAATAGCGGCGAGCAACGCCCGCCCGACGTCCGTCTCGTTCAGCCCGACACCGATCCCCGCGGCGGTGATGCCTGCTTGGAGCACGGCGTCGTGCTGCGTAAAAGGCACTGCGAGCAAGGGCCCGCCGCTGAAGAACATCAGCGAGAACCGATCGTGGGAGCGCTCCGCGATGAACCGCGACAACAGCTCGCGCGCGGTCTTGCTCTTCTGCGGCCCGCGATGCCATGCCTGCTGCGTGCGAATAATCGGATCGATCTTCCGCCAATCGCTCGGCATCATCCGCAGGTCCATACTGCGGCTTCGGTCCATGAGCACGATGATTTCGGCGCCTTGACCCGTGCGAAGGACTTGACTCTCCGGCCGACCGGGCCCTGCGAGGGCGAAGATGATGCTCGATATCGCGATGACGGCGAACGCTTTTCCAAGCACTGCCGCGAGCTCACCTACCCGGTCGCGTGGAAGCCAGGCTAGAGAGGAGTAAACGAGCGTATCTTTGCGGCTCCGAATCAAAGGAAGCAGCGCAAGCGGGAGCAGCAGCAGAACCCACGGATGCGTAAAGTCGATGTTGCTCATCGCTCGTGCCGCCTTTCGAGTTGTCGCAAGTCGCGACAAAGCTCGCGCACCGAGAGCGCGCCGTCCGGTAAGCCGCCGCCGAAGAACAGCTCGCTCGATTGGACGTAGAACTGCTCGATGCGAGCGCGCAGCGGCGAGAGGTGCGGGGCCGTTTGGAAGAGCGCGGCAAGCGTACCGCTTTGCACGACACGCCCTGCCGTGCGATCGAATGCGCGATGCATCGCCTGCCACGCTTCCGGCGCATGTTCATCGAGCGCATGCAATTCCACCCAAGCGCGAGCGAATGGCTGCTCTCTGCGCGCGACCCAGTCGCGCCACGCTATCCAGACGAGCCAAGCGGCAAGCGTGACAGCGCACGCGCCGCCCAATGCGATCGCTCTGCGCCAGATGGGTCGCGTCGCGATGTGCGGGCTCGCCCGGTCTGCGCGGAGCGCCTGTGCCAGATCGACGGAGGAGCTCGAGTCCGTCAGGGGCGCCACTTCGATCGATTGTGCCGGTACGAAGAGCGCGCGCTCCCCGATCGTGTCCCTGATCTCCAAGCTTGGCAGCTCGATCGTCGTCACTTCCTGCGGTGCGTTGACGATCTGATACTCGAGGACCAACCACCGCCTTCCATCTTCGTCTGCCGTTTCGATTCTGGCGGGCCGGCGTTCGAACCAAACGCCAACGCGCTCGGCACGAGGGAGCGTCGGTTCGAGCTCGCGGCCTGCGGCTTCGAGCAGCACTCGTTGCGTCAAGATATCGCCAATGAAGTATCCGAAGGGACGCGGCTGCTGGACCGTCGCCTCGATCGAGGACTGCAGCGAAACGGCATCGTGCGCGGGCTGCTCGCTCGCCGCTGCAACGGTCATCCACGCACATGCGAGCGCGATCTGCAGGAGAATCGAACGCGTCGTCATCACACGGCTTCGAAAAAGTAGCGCGACATCGCCTCGGCGTCGAAGCGACCGTCTTCGATGAAGAAGGGGCGAATCGAACGCGCACCGAAGAAATCCTCGATCTCGGCGCGGCGCATCTCCACGGCCGTGCGCCATCGCGCACGAAGGGAAGGGCGCAGCCATAGCGTTCGTCGAGAACCGGACTCGACGTCTTGAAGCGGCGCGAGCGCATTGCGCGTCGGCGGCTCGGTTTCGGCTGCATCCCAGATCACGATCGGCACGACGTCGGCGTGCGCAAGAGAATCGAGTGCAAAGGTGAGCTGTGGGAGCGGGAAATGAAAATCAGACACCAGAAACACGAGTCCTTGGCGAGCGATGCGGGCCGCGACTTGCTCGAGACCGGCCACACCCGCACGAGTGTTCTCGAGGGTCCGCAATTTCTCCGCCGCGATGCTGCTGGCGCCCCGGCTCAAGCGCGCGGGCGCATAGAGATCCGTCCGTTCCTCGGAGTCGAACGCAAGCATGCCGAACAGATCGCCCATGCGGAATGCGCTGAATCCCAACGCTTCGACGAAGTCGGCGGCGATGTGCAGCTTGCTTCGCGGAGTCCCGAAACTCATGGACGCCGATACGTCGACGAGCGCATGCACGGCGATGCCGGCACGTTGGCGACTTACGCGCACCAGCCATTCATCGCGGTTCGACCGCAAGCTCGCGCGCACGTCCAGCCGGCGCGGGTCGGGACGATCGAACAAGTTCATATGCGCGGCGAACTCGAGACCCGTTCCGAGGCTCGAGCCCGAGTGAGCGCCCGGTCGATGACCGCCGGCGCGTCGAGACAACCGGTAGTGGAACTCCCGCTCAGTGCTCATGATCGCGGCGTCGGAACCTTGTCGAGAATCTCGGCAACGAGTGCGTCCGCGATCTCGGCGCGCCTCAGCTCGTAGACTGGCGTGAAGAAAATGCGATGGCCGAGCACGGCGGGCACGACATCGCGGATGTCGTCCGGCACGAGGTGAGCTCGTCCGTGCAGCCACGCGACGACGCGGGCGGCTCGGATCAGTGCCATCATTCCGCGCGGGCTCGCACCCGCGAGGATGAGCTTGTCCATGTCCACTCCATCCAAGCGAATGTCGAAGCGCTTGGGCGATTGCGTCGCCGTCCAGAGATCCATCACGTAACGCTCGAGCGCTTCGCTCGCCGTGACGCTCCGTTGAATCGCCGCGCCGATCTCATTGAGCTCCCTCCAGGGCAAGATTGCGGGTGTGACCTTCTCGAGCAGCGCGTCCACGTCGTGAAACTCGGGATGGAAGACGAGCGATCGGCGGATCGCCTCATCGGCGGGCGTCGGCATGCGCAGCTCGAACATGAATCGATCGCGCGCCGCGGAGGCGAGCTCGAACGTTTCTTCCTTTTCGACGCGATTGCGGTCCGCGAACACGAGCATGTAAGGGAAGCGGTATTCGCGATTGAACGCGGATACCGAGCGCTCCGCCATCGCGCGCAGCATCAGCGATTGCACTTGCGGGCGCGCGCGATTGATCTCGTTGAAGAAGAAAGTCGTGAGCTGTTCGCCATGACGCAGCAGCGGCCCGGGCTCGATGCGCGGTTTACCGTCGGCGTCGACATACGTGTGATAGATCAAATCGCCGGGCATGAGATCGATCGTGCCTTCGATGCGCTCGAACTCGCCGCCGATCGCTCGCGCGAATGCGCGCAGAATCGTCGTTTTGCCGACACCGACGTCGCCTTCGAGAAGCACGTGACCGCGAGCGAACAGCGCGACGTTGATGAGGCGAATCGTTTCCTGCTGTCCGACGATCGCCTGGCCGACCGCCTCTTCGACGCGCAGCGCGCGTTCACGCCACTCGTTCAACTGCCCCTGAGCCTCCGCCATCGAGAGTCCCCCGTGCGATCATGCTCGGTCGATTCTTCGGGTGCACGAAAGGATCGTCAAGCGAACTGCGGCAACTGACGACTCGCAAGACGACGACCGGTGGGATGGCAAAGAAGGACGCGAACGGCGTGTGTCACTCGCGCGACTCAGTGTCACGAAATCGAGTCACTTGCAGGCGGAAAGCGTGCTCGGCTGCTCACTTCGATGGGAGTCGCTTCGGGCGATCGGCGCGCAGCAGATGCACGCAGGTGCTGCTACGTTCAGTCCGATCGCCCGTTGTGGAGCAACGCGGATTGAGATCAACGCATCGCGATGTCGACGCGCCGCGCTTCATCGTCGGTCCCCGTTCCCGTCAATTCGGCGGGCGGGTCCATGACGATTCTGGATTCGTCCACGCCCTCGGCGACAAGTGCATCGCGTACCGCGGCGG
>JBDZVE010000176.1:0-5596 GCA_040255535.1 Lysobacterales bacterium
TGGAAGGCTGCGATGCAGTCGCGCACCTCGCCGAGCTTTCCAACGATCCTCTTGGGCAGAACAATCCGCAAGTCACTCACGAGATCAACCACAAGGGTTCGGTCTCGCTCGCTCAGAAAGCGCGTGCCGTGGGGATTCGTCGTTTCGTGTACACCTCGTCCTGCAGCGTCTATGGCGCCGGCGCAGGTGACTTCCTCGATGAAACCGCACCCGTGAATCCCCAGACGGCATACGCAGAATGCAAGGTTTTGGTCGAGCGCGATGTCGGCGCGATGGCTGGCGAGGATTTCTGCCCCGTGTTTCTCCGCAACGCGACTGCGTACGGGCCGTCTCCGCGCATGCGCTTCGATATCGTCATCAATGACCTTTCCGCGCTGGCCTGGACGACGAAGCGGATCGCGATGGTCAGCGACGGCAGCCCTTGGCGGCCTGTCGTACACGTCGAAGATATCTGTGAGGCGATCTATCGTTCTCTCATCGCTCCGGAAGATGCAGTCCGCGGCAAGGTGTTCAACGTCGGTCAGAGCTCGGACAACTATCGCATTCGCGAAATCGCGGAGATCATTGCCGAAGAGTTTCCCGGTTGTGAAATCAGCGTCGGCGCTCCAAGCGGCGACAATCGCAGCTACCGCGTGAATTTCGAGCGCATCAGTCGCGAGCTCCCCGGATTCAAGTGCAGCTATACAGCGCGCGATGGCGCCCGGCAGTTGCGCGAAATCTTCGAGCGGATTCAGATGTCCCCCGAGACGTATCAATTCCGTGCTTTCACTCGATTGAAGCAGCTCAAGTACCTGCAAGCCACGAAGCAAATCGACGATCTGTTTTACTGGCGCTGAAGCTCGATGGAATTCAGCCGATTGAACGTTGCGGGGGCGGTTTTGGTGAAGATCAACCCGCACCCGGACCATCGCGGTTTCTTTGCGAGAACGTTCTGCGTGCGGGAGTTCGAGCAACACGGACTTCCGACCGCCGCCGTGCAATCGAGCATCTCGTTCAATGCGCGTAAGGGCACCGTACGGGCGCTGCACTTTCAATGGCCGCCTTCCTGTGAAGGAAAGCTAGTGCGCTGCGTCCGGGGCGCCATCCACGACGTGCTGTTGGATCTGCGCCCGGAATCTCCGTCGTATCTAAAGCATGAAGCGGTCCTGCTCGATGAGCGAAACCGAGACGCCGTGTTCATCCCTCACGGGGTCGCGCATGGCTTTCAGACCCTCGAGGACGACACCGAAGTGCTCTATCAGATGACGGACTACTTCGCTCCGGAGTTGGCGGCTGGCGTGCGTTGGAACGACCCGGCATTCGGCATCCACTGGCCTTTGCAAGAAGTAACGATTGCGCAGCGCGATGCGGAGTATCCGGATTTCGATCGAGTTGCATTCGAGCGCGAGCTGCACGCTCGGCGCTCGACTCCTTCTGGACAAACACCTTGAGCGCAGCGAGATCCGGAAACGTCGGTGCAACCTCACCGTCACTCAATAGCGGCGATGCACTTCATGCATTCGCCGCCGAGCTTTTTCCCATTTGCCGCAGCATCACGGGCAACGGAGTCCGCGAGACTTTGCGCCTCATCGGTGCACGAATTCCGATCAAGCTCACGGAGGTGCCTACCGGCTCGCACGTGTTCGACTGGGAGGTGCCGGATGAATGGAATATCGAGGCCGCGACGCTCACGGATCCCGATGGCAGAGTAGTCGTCGATTTTCGCGAGCACAATCTGCACGTCGTGAGCTACTCGGAGCCCGTGGATGTGAGTTTGCGGCTTGCGGACTTGCGCCCGCACCTACATACGGGGCGCCACCCCGACTGGATTCCTTACCGCACGAGCTACTACCGCCGTACCTGGGGTTTATGTGTTCGAGAGCGCGACTTGCGCGAATGGCGCGACGGGCTTTATCGCGTGCGAGTGGATAGCCATCTCGCCCGCGGGTCTCTTACATACGGCGAGTGTGTTATTCCGGGTGCCTCTCGGGAAGAAGTCTTGCTGTTCACTCACGTATGCCATCCGTCTCTCGCGAACGACAACACGAGCGGCATGGCGATCGCGACGGAGCTCGCTCGCTGGCTGGCAAGCGCCCGGCGTCGGTTCACCTACCGATTCGTCTTTGCACCCGGCACGATCGGATCGCTCTGTTGGCTGAAGCGCAACGAAGCCCGACTCGGCCGAGTGCGGCATGGGCTTGTACTTGGGCTGTTGGGGGACCCCGCACCGCTGACCTACAAGCGAAGCCGCCGCGGCAACGCAGAAATCGACAGGATCGCGGAGTTCGCGTTGTCCACGCTCGATCCGGGCTCGCGGACGATCCCGTTCGAGCCCTACGGGTACGATGAACGGCAATTGTGTTCGCCGGGATTCAATCTGCCGGTGGGGCGCCTCACTCGCTCTGTCAACGACGGGTATCCCCAGTATCACAGTTCCGCTGATGATCTTTCGCTGATCACAGCCGGTCAACTGGACGCAAGTCTCAGCGCGTGCAAGAGAATCTGTGAAATCATAGAGGACAATCGGACCTACGTGAATCTCAGTCCGAAGGGCGAGCCTCGCCTCGGCAAGCGAGGACTATACGGTTCGGTCGGCGGGAACAGTCCTGCGGAAAGGGAGCAGGCAATGCTGTGGGTGCTCAACCAATCCGATGGCGAGCACTCGATTCTAGATATTGCGAGAACCTCCGGCCGTTCGTTCGATGTATTGGCACAAGCCGCCGGCGACCTGAGGAATGCTCGACTGCTACGTGAGGTACCTGCATTCGAGGAACGCGGCGCGCCATCGAATCGTACTCCAGCCAGATCGGCGGGTAAGAAAGCTGCAGCAGCCAGGGGATCTAGTCGCAGTGTGAAGAAGCGGAGACGCAAATGAAGGTTGTATTGTTCTGCGGAGGTCTGGGCACCCGACTGCGCGAGCACTCGGACACGATTCCTAAACCGTTGGTCAGTATCGGGTATCGCCCGATCATTTGGCACCTGATGCGATACTACGCGCATTTTGGGCACCGAGATTTCATCCTCTGCCTTGGCTACCGGGGCGATCTCGTTCGGGACTACTTCCTGAACTATCAAGAGACGATGACCAACGATTTCACGTTGCGAGCCAAAGATCGGCACATCGAGCTGCACTCGCGCGATCTGGACGATTGGCGCATCACGTTCGTCGACACCGGTCTGCACAGCAACATCGGGCAGCGATTGCTGCGCGTAAAACACTACCTGAAAGGTGAGGACACGTTCCTCGCCAACTATGCGGACGGCCTTTCGGATCTGCCGCTCGATAAGATGATCGAGCAATTCGAGAGTCGTGATCTCGTCGCGACGTTTGCTGCCGTGCGCAGCGGACAGAGCTTCCACGCAGTCCACAGCGATGAGGAAGGCTATGTCACTCATATGGGTGCGATGCCGGACCAACAGCTTTGGATCAACGGCGGATATTTCGTCCTGCGTCGCGAGATCTTCGACTACCTCGAAGAGGGAGATGAGCTCGTCGAGAAGCCGTTCGCGCGTTTGATCGAGCGCCGCAAGTTATCCGCATTTCGCTGGGACGGGTTCTGGCAATGCATGGATACGTTCAAGGACAAGATCAGCTTCGATCGCATGGAAGCGCGAGGTCAATGTCCGTGGATGGTCTGGCAACGGCATCCCGCATGCGCGGTGGGTTGAAGCATGCTGTCCCTCACGCCAGGCCTGGGTAGTAGCCGTCGATTGCGAGTGCTCTGCGTGGGCGCACACTGCGACGATGTCGAGATCGGGTGCGGCGCGACCCTGCGCGGACTGCAGGGGCCACGAAGGAACGTCGTGATCGATTGGGCGCTGTTGAGCGGCAATCCGCAACGGGCTGCGGAGTCCCGCAAAGCCATGTCGATGCTCGTATCGCGGCGCTCGCGCGGCGAGCTCGTCTTCGGAAATTTCAGCGACGGTCGCTTTCCGGCCGAATACTTGGCTATCAAAGACTTCTTCGAATCCCTGAAGCGTCTGCCGCGGCCCGATTTGATCTTGTGCCACGAGCGGGACGATCGACATCAGGATCATCGCATCGTTAACGAAATGGTGTGGAACACGTTTCGGGATCACATCGTGCTCGAATACGAAATCCCCAAGTGGGACGGCGGGCTAGGGCAGCCGAATATCTACGTGCCCGTCAGCGCCAAGGCTGCCGATGCGAAGGTGAATGCGCTGATGCGTGCTCATCAGAGTCAGCGGCAGCGCGACTGGTTTACGCCCGACACTTTCCTTGCGTTGCTGCGCTTGCGCGGCATCGAATGCCGCTCGCCGAGCGGTCTCGCGGAGGCTTTCCATGGCCGCAAACTCCAAGTCGCTTTCTGAGCAGTCGCCGAAGCTCGGCGGTACCCACTTCGAAGAAGGGCGCAAGCTGAGCGCGAGAGCCCATCAACTGATTCCGGGCGGAGCGCATACCTACGCCAAGGGCGACGATCAGTATCCCGAACGGGCGCCGCATTTCATCGCGCGAGGGAAGGGTTCCCACGTGTGGGATCTCGATGGCAACGAGTATATCGAGTACGGCATGGGACTGCGGGCCGTAACGCTCGGGCACGCTTTCGAGCCCGTCGTCCAAGCGGCGGTGCACCAGATGCAGTTTGGCGCCAACTTCGTCCGACCGGCGCCGATCGAAGTCGAGTGTGCGGAGCGCTTTCTGGAGCTCGTACCCACCGCTGAGATGGTGAAATTCGGCAAGCACGGCTCAGACGCATTGGATGGCGCGGTGCGTTTGGCCCGAGCCCACACCGGCCGCGACTACATTGCAATTTGCAGCGATCATCCGTTCTTTTCGGTTTCGGACTGGTTCATCGGAACGACGGCGATGCGGGGCGGAATACCGCACTGGACCCGTTCTCATACGCTCGGTTTCCACTACAACGATCTGAGCAGCGTCGAGGCGCTGTTCGACGAATATCCGGATCAGATTGCCTGCGTGATCCTCGAGGCGGCTCGCCTCGAGGAGCCGGCCCCAGGGTTTCTGGAAGGGTTGAGGGATCTCTGCCATCGGCGCGGCGCGTTGCTGGTGTTCGACGAGATGATCACGGGCTTCCGCTGGCACAACTCTGGCGCTCAGCATGTGTACGGCGTCACGCCGGATCTGTCGAGCTTCGGCAAGGCGATTGCCAACGGCTTCTCAGTGTCTGCGCTCGCCGGCAAACGCGAGATCATGCAACTCGGCGGCTACGATCACGACCGTGAGCGAGTCTTCCTCTTGTCCACGACGCACGGAGCGGAGACGCACTCGCTTGCAGCGGCGATCACCACGATGTCGACGTACCGCGACCACGACGTAGTCGGCCACCTCTACCGGCAGGGCAGGAAGCTGCGCGAAGGCGTCGATGCGGCTGCTCGCGATGCCGGAGTACACGAGCAGGTGAAGTGCCTGGGCCGGGACTGCAGCGTTCTGTTTACGACCAAGGACGCGGCCGGCAATCCGAGCCAGGAACTGCGAGCGCTTTTCTTGCAGGAGATGATTCGTCGCGGGGTACTCGCGCCTTCGTTTGTGGTCAGCTACTCGCATTCTGACGCCGATATCGAGCACACGATCCAAGCCGCAGCCGAGGCGCTGCGCATCTATCGCAAGGCGCTCGAAGGCAACGTTCACGATTAT
>JBDZVE010000047.1:0-29643 GCA_040255535.1 Lysobacterales bacterium
ATGAGCCGCTTCCGTCGGAACCCCGGCCTCGAGATATCGGATTTCCCCCGGACACGAGTGGGCCTACGCCGGGACGACCAAGTGTTGAGTCGCGCCAAATTCAGAGCGTCTGGTCGCCCGGTATTCTCCGCTCCAAGAGGCTTTCTGCGTCATTTTCCCCGGACAGCAGTGCGCTTCCGCAAGAATGACGGCGTTTGCTAGGGTCACCTCGCTTCCGCCACGCTTCCGCAAGGATGACGGCGCTTGTGCAGGGCACCTTGGTTGGCAAGGGATGACGCCGTGAATGATTTCGTTATCTGCTTTTCCCTCGCGAGCTTTGCGTGCTTGGCGAGATTCACTCTTCTCCTAAGAACGCGCACTGCGCTCAGATGTCCGACGTATATCCGCGCGAGGGAATGGCCTCTTGCTCGTTATTCCGGGCGGAATGATCTCCGCCCGGAGGACGAGATGTGAAGTGCTTAGTTGCTCTTCGTGCGCTTCAGCTCATACGCGACGACGCTGTTCTTGAAGAACGTCGGCACATACACGATGCGATTCGCGCGATCGTAGCCGATGTCCGCGGCATTGATCTGATCTGCGCGCGTGTCGAGCAGCAGCTCGTGCGTACCATCTCCATTGACGAAATGCACCGCGCCTTGCCACACAGAAACGAGAAATTCGTTCTCGCTCACCGGCTCGATTCCATCGAGGCCGTCTTCGATGCTGCCGGTCGTGATCTTCTGCAGCGAACGATTCTGAGCGACTCGATAAGGGGCGTCGCCGTCGAGCACATACAAGGCGCCGCGATGGTAGAGCAGCCCATTCGGTCCCTTCAGATTCTCGAGGTACACCGATGGCTGACCGTCCTTGATCATGAAGACTTTCTTGCCGGGCGAATCGGAGACGTACACCGTGCCGTTCGGATCGGCCGCGACGTCGTTCAAGCCCTTCGCGCCAGGGATGGCGATGCGCTTCGCGATCGCGCCTTTGACGACGTCGATCACGACGACCTCGGCGATGTCTCCCACGTAAAGCTGATTGCCGACGAGCGCCATGCCCTTCGGTGCGCTGAGCCCCTTCACCCACTCGACGGCGATGACTTTCCCGTCCAGCCCCACCTTACCGATCGAGCCTTGCTTGTCATCGCCCCAAGGCTCGCCATCGATGTTCGAGACATAGAGGATCTCGCGCTTCTCATCGAAGTACACGGACTCCGGTGTCTTGAGCGTGGCCTGCGATTCCCATTTCTTCACGAGCTCGTGCGACTGTGCATGCGCCGCCGAAGCGACGATCGTTGCAAACACCAAGCTCAAGGTTCTTTTCATGTCGCCCTCTGTAGTTGGTAATTCGTGAAGGCGCCAAGTCTAGGCCGACCGGCGTCAGTCGTGTAGATGGACTGACGTGGAGATTTGTTCGTCTATTCGTTCGACGATCGAAGTGGGCGGTTGAACCGACAAAGACAAGCCACCCTTGCCGCCCTCACTTCTGGAGCCGCGCCTCGCGCGAAAAAATTACCGATCTCCGACTGTCAACCGTCAACCGTCAACCGAGCGCCGTGAGCCGAACGGCTCACAGCGCTCCAACATCACAGCGACTTCAAGTACTCCACCAGATCCGCCTTCTCTCGTGCACTCAGTCCCAAGCCCAGGAATCGATCGTAGTGCTCCACGACGTCGGCGAGGGTCGCGAAGCGCCCGTCGTGATAAAAGCCGCCCTTAGTGTGTGTCCAGAGGCCGCGTAGCGGGGCGGTCCGGTAGCGCTGATCGGGCGAACGGTCGGCTTGGAATGCATCGATGCCGATCTCCTCGGGCGTATGCATGTTCCAACCGGGCTCCGTGAAGAGCGGCGGCACGTGACAGGTCGAGCATTGGCCTTGACCATTGAAAACCGTACGTCCGCGCTTTGCCGCGGCCGCATTGAACGAGCCTTTCGGCGGCGCCGGTGCATCCAACGCGAGCTGATAGAGATGAAGCGAGGGCAGGGCCGGCGTGATCAAGTCCTCTTCAGCTCGGATGTGCCCGAATCCTTCTCGCGCGGCGATGGGAAAGCGATCGGCATCATCGAGGCGCGGATCGTAGAACGTGCCCTTGCCGTGCATCTCGAGGTTCGCCACGAGGGCGTTCCAATGAGGAATCCCGCCCCAGCCCGTCCATGTGTGCAGGTTGACGCCGGCGAGCCCGAACGCGGGCGGGATCAGGGTCGCTGCAGACTTGCCGTCCGGACGAAACGCCTTGCCGTCGAGGAGCAGTTCCGCATCGAATTTGCCCGGCCCCCATGAGGTGAGCACGGTGCGCACCGTGTCGACATCGACGCCGAGGAGCATCGCGATCGGTTCGAGCCGCGGTGCGACCGACACGATTCGGCCGATGTCGAGGTCACGATTCGCCCATCCGTCGAGTCGCCGGCCGATTCCCGGTGCGAACGAGTCATCGACCGTCGAATGGCACAGTGCGCATTGGATGCCGATCGACTTGATCTGCCGCGACTTGTCGAAAAATCCAGTCACGCCGACGACGGCATCGAGCCGCAGCAGCTCGAGCGTGACCGCAGGATCGTCCAGATCGAGCGCGCCATTCTGGATCGCACGGCGCACTCGTTGAGGAAGCGCTTCCACGTCGACCTTCAACCCGAGACTCAGGGCCGCCTTCGGACTGACCCCGGCGCCGACGCCGCCGTTTGCGCTCCCCGCGATGGCTTCGTGCAGCCCCAACGCGTCGCCCCAGAATGCCTCGCTGCCGAACGGGTTCGTGCGAAACATCTGACGGCCCTTGCGAATCTCCTTGAGCGCATCCACGTCCGTCTTGAAGTCGGCCGGCGCTTGGCTTTCGGAACGATCATGGGCCGCGGCATTCGTCGAGTGGCCGAATGCTGCGATCCCCAACACCGTTGCAATAACAACAAGGGTGTGTTTTATCCTTGCCGCAATGCAATCTGCGGGGATCGATGTGGCGTCAGAAGCGGGGAACTCACGCGCGTCCATAAGACTCTCCCGTAGAGCGCAGCGCCTGCGTGGGATGCCTGACGGAGCTGCTTGAAGAAGGGTTCCCGCGCCAGCAGCTCAAAGCTTTCCGCGAGCGATCTTGCCGCCATCACCGCGCTTCGCGGCAGCAGCAGGGCCTTGAAAGTACCGACGCTGACCCCAGTTTTACAATCGGGCGCGGTCGCGCGCCCGGCGCAATATCTACGATTGGAGGTGACTACTTATGGCATTGGTTCCATACCGTGAGTGGCTCCCCTTCACTCAGTTGAGGGAGGAGATCAATCGCTTGTTCAATGTGCTCGATGAGGGCGAGACGAGCGGTGCGACGGCGGCCTGGGTGCCTGCGGTCGACATTCACGAGTACGACGACCGCTTCGAGCTGTACGTCGACTTGCCGGGTGTCGAGCCCAGCGAGGTCGAAGTGACCTTGGCGAACGGTGTGCTCACGCTGTCGGGCGAGCGCTCGACCGAGAGGCCGGTCAACAAAGACCAGCGCGAGGTGCAGATGCGCGTCGAACGGGGCAGCGGACGCTTCTACCGTCGCTTCATTCTCCCGGATAGCATCGATTCGGAGAACATCCAGGCTCGGGGCCGCAACGGCGTGCTCGAGATCTCGATCCAGAAGCAAGCCAAGGCACAGCCGCGCCGAATCAAAGTCGCGGCGTAAGGCCACGACGCTCATTTCATCTCCTTGAGGGGGTCGAAGCCCCCTCTTTTTGTTTGCCAAACGTGCTTCGTTCCCGCTGTGGCATCATGTCCCGCTCACGGGTGCATGGATCGTCATGGCGGATACTTGCGACGTTCTCGTCGTCGGCGGCGGACACAACGGGCTGACGTGTGCCGCTTATCTCGCGGCCGCCGGTCTCAAGGTCATCGTGCTCGAAAAACGGCACGTCGTCGGCGGGGCGGCGGTGACGGAGGAATTTCATCCGGGCTTTCGCAACTCCGTCGCGTCCTACACCGTTTCGCTGCTCAACCCCAAAGTCATTCGCGAGCTCGAGCTCGCGCGCCACGGATTGCGCATCGTCGAGCGGGAGATCTCGAATTTTTTGCCGAGCGAGGATGGCCGTTATCTCGCGATCGGCGGAGATCGGACGCGCGCAGAGATCGCGAAGTTCTCGACACGGGATGCGCAGCATCTCGATGCGTATGCCGAGAAGCTCGAACGAGTCGCGGACGTGCTGCGGGCGGTCGTGCTGGAGACGCCCCCGAACGTCGTCGAAGGCGATTGGCGCGCGCTGCTCGTTGAGCTCATGCGTGCGGGGCGGCTTGGGCGGCGATTGAGTCGGCTCGATCTGCCGATGCGCCAGCATGTACTGAAACTTTTCGCGAGCTCGGCCGGCGATTATCTCGATGAGTGGTTCGAGAGCGATCCCATCAAGGCGGTGTTCGGTTTCGACGGAATCGTCGGCAGCTTCACGAGCCCGTATGCGCCCGGATCCGCCTACGTCCTGCTGCACCACGCGTTCGGCGAAGTGAACGGCAAGAAGAATGCCTGGGGCCATGCCATCGGCGGCATGGGCGCGATCACGCAGGCGATGGCGCGCGCGGCGAGCGAGCGGGGCGTCGACATTCGAACGGATGCGCCGGTTCGCGAGATTCTCGTCGAGAACGGGAGGGCCGTTGGGGCGGTCACCGCACAAGGCGAGGCGATTCGCGCGCGAGCGGTCGTGTCGAACCTGAATCCGAAGTTGCTGTTCCTCGAGCTCGTCGATGCAGCGGTGCTCCCCCCGGCGTTCCTCGAGCACATGCGGGGATGGCGCTGCGCGTCAGGAACGTTTCGCATGAATGTGGCGCTTGCGGAGCTGCCGGTCTTCACTTGTCTTCCGGGGAAGGAGCGGCAGCCTCATCACACGGCGGGGATCATCCTCGCGCCGACGCTCCGCTATATGGAGCAGGCTTACTTCGATGCGCGGATGAAAGGCTGGTCGGCGCAGCCGATCGTAGAGCTCTTGATTCCATCGACACTCGACGATTCGCTTGCGCCTGCCGGGCGGCATGTGGCGAGCCTCTTTTGCCAGCACGTCGCGCCGGTGCTGCCGAATGGAGATTCGTGGGATGCGCGGCGCGAGGAAGTCGCCGATCTCATGATCGACACGGTCGATCGCTACGCCCCGAATTTCAAGCGCTCCGTGCTCGCTCGACAGATCATGAGCCCGCTTGACCTGGAGCGGACATTCGGATTGATCGGCGGCGACATCTTCCACGGCGCGCTGAGTCTCGACCAGTTGTTTTCCGCGCGGCCGATGCTCGGGCATGCGAACTACCGTTCGCCCGTGCCTGGCTTATATATGTGCGGATCCGGAACGCATCCGGGTGGAGGCGTCACCGGCGCACCCGGACACAATGCCGCAAGGGAGATCGTCCGCGATTTCAAGCACGGCCGGAGGCGTCGCTTCGAAGCTCGGCCATAAGAAGATCTCTCGCAAAGGGCGCCAAGCTCGCCAAGGTAAGAAATAGGTGTGATGAGGATAAACGGAATGCTGTTTCACCGCCGCGCCGCCGCGCCGCCGCGAGATTTTTTCTGAGTGAGGTAAGCATGGACGGTCAAACTACGTGCCATGCAACGCCAAGAAGAATATATCGCGGCGGCGCGGCGGCGCGGCGCTAAATGGGCAGATCAGTTCTTCATCTAAACTTCTTACCTTGGCGAGCTTGGCGCCCTTTGCGAGAGATCTTCTTCTCCTCCTTCTTCTTACGCCGCAATCAGATTCGCGCCTTCTTCTTCCAGGACGCGCCGGTGCCAGGCCAGTTCGCCTGCGTCCGTTTCTTTTCTGCGGCTTTGGCGATGGCGTGAGACCAATCGATGGGAGCGGCGGGGGCGGGCTTCGCCTTCTTCGCCGCCTTGGGCTTCGCCTGCTTCTTGATCGTCGGGCGTGGCGCGGTCTTGGCCTTCTTCTTCGTCGTCGGCATGAGTCCTCCTCGTACAGTGGGTTGAGCGGATCCGCTTCCGATGACGGCTGTCGCGGATTGTTACTCCGATCTCGCCCGCTGTCATGCCCCGCGCGGCAACTCGACATAGAAAACCGCGCCTTCGCCCGGCGCGCTTTCGGCCCACAGGCGTCCGTTCATTCTCTGCACCGCTTTACGGGCGAGCGCGAGGCCGATACCGGTGCCCTCGTATTCGCCATTCGCCTGCAGCCGCTGAAAGATGCTGAAGATTTGATCGTGATAGACCTGCTCGAAGCCGATTCCGTTGTCTCGAATCGAGAGCCTCACGCGCTCAGCGTCGAGCTTCGCATGGACATCGATCCGAGGCGCAGGGACATTGCGCGTGAACTTCACCGCATTGTCGAACAGATTTCGGAGCACGATGAGGAGCGCTTCGCGATCGACGTGCAGAACGACGGCGGGCACGTCGCATTCGATCTTCACCCCGCGGGCGCGAGCGAGTTGAGTCGTTTCATTGATGACTTCATCGAGCTGCTCGCGCAAATCCACATCCCGGTGGCGCAGCTCGCGCCGCTCGACGCGCGAGTAGGCGAGCAGCCCGTCGATGAGCGCTGCCATTCGCAGTGCCCCGAGGCGCACGCGCTCGAGATACTCCTGCTCCGAAGCGTTCAGCTTCTCCCGCGCGCTTTCCACCAGCAGGTGACTGAATCCGTCGATCGCACGCAGCGGCGCTTTCAGGTCGTGCGAAACGGCATAGGCAAACCCTTCGAGCTCGCTGTACGCATCCCGCAACTGTGCCGTTCGTTCGCTGACTCGATTCTCGAGCTGCGTTGCAAGCTCGCGATAGCGAGCCTCGCTTTCCCTGAGCGCCGCTTCCGTTTCCTTCAAGCGTGTGATGTCGACGTTCGAGCCGACCATCGAGAGCGGTGCGCCGGTCTCGTCGAAGCGAACCGCCGCCTGCGTGAGAATCCATCGATAGCGTCCGTCGCGGTGACGCAAGCGGCTTTCGAGCTGCGCGCCGCGCTTCGGCGAGCGTGTGAGCTCCTCGACCCAGGCGAGCGCCCGCTCGGCGTCGTCCGGGTGGATGCGCGCGCGCCACTCATCCAAGTGATCGCGCATCTCATGGTCCAAGTAGCCGAGCTGGCGCTTGTACTCCGTCGAGAAATGCACCTCATCCGTGCGCAGGTCGATCTCGAACAGGCCGACGTTGCCTGTGCTCGCGGCCAGCCTGAGCAATTGCTCGGTTTCGCGCAGGTCGGCGAGCGTTGCCTCGACATCGACTCTTGCCTGCTCCAGCTCCGCGTACGACTGGTCCAGCCGCGACTTGAGCTTGCGCTCGTGCGCGTAGATCCAGCTCTCGCGCACGAGCATGACGATCGCGAACATTGCGAGCAGGCCCGCATCGATCGCGAGGACACGCGGAGTCAGATAATTATGAAAGCCGATTGCGGCCCCGACGAGCGCGAGCAGCAGGAGGCCCGGGACGAGCGCCTCGATGCGTCGCTCGCGCGCCTGTAGAGATTCGCTCGAAGCGACCGAAACGCCGGTCGCGATACGCACCTGAGCTCGACTCGCCAGATGCATGACGCCGAACGAGAGAATGCCGACGAGGTTCACATAATGGCTCGCGTTGAAGTCGCTCACGACCAGCGCATGGACGTACAGAAGCGCCACGGCTGCATGCAGTGCGTAGCTCAGTGCAACGAGGATGAGCGGTGCCGTCTCGAGCCCCCATCGATGTGACCAAAGGAAGTACACCGAAAGAATGAATGCCAGGATGATCGAGAGCGCTTCCGTGAGCGCGACGGCCATGTAGAAGCTCGAATGACCCGTCTGTGCGATCGGCTCGAACGTCGCGGTCACGATCGCGACGGCGAGACTGCATACGATGAGCCCGAGATTGCCGATGTTGCGTGCCGTGAGCGACCTGACAGCATCCGGTTCACGCAGCGCGAACAGCGCGGCCATCGAGACGAAACCGAACGCCGTGAAGAAGAAGTCGGATACGCTCGGAAACGGAACCACGTCGCCCTTCACGAGCTGATTCCAGTTCCAGATCAGCTGTCCGAGCAGCCACAGGACGAACGCGACGCCGAACAGGCGCCAGGCGCGCTTCAAGTAGCCTTCGAGGACGTGACCCGCCTGAAAACAGCCGATCGCCGCCACCGCGGCGCTCACGGTCCAGGCGAGATCGGTCACCCAGACAGCGGTCTCTCCGGGAAAGACGCCGCCGTAGATCAAAATCACATAGGCGATGCCGCCGAAGAGCCACAAGAACGGCGCGGACCACCATGCGCGTGCCGCGGAGGCCGATTCGGTTGTCGCCGGCGATCGGGCCAGGTACTCGGACTTCGTAAGCCCTGCCATAGCTCAGCTAAACATGGATGACTGACGACGTGCAGTCGTGACTTAGCGCACCTGCGCTGCGTTCCTCCTGTGCTGCTGGGCAGCACATTGCACGGTCGGCCGAGGGAAGGAGAAGGAACCCTGTGCGCGCGTGCGCTATTCTCGTGATGGGTGCAAGTCCACGCATCGAAACCTCGGAGTCGAGCGTGCACAGGCCCCGACACGCTTTCCTGTACACAATGCGAATCGTGAATCGGAGCGGAGCGGCTGATGCAAATCCAGGTCAATACCGATCGCCACATTCAAGGCGGGGAAAACCTTCACGAACGCGTGCAGGCGATGGTCGCGGATGCGGTATCGCACTTGCGCGATCGCATCACCCGTATCGAAGTTCACTTGAGCGATGAGAACAGCGACAAGGGAGGCGACAGGGACAAGCGCTGCGTGCTCGAGGCGCGCGTGGGCGGGCTCAAGCCGATCGCCGTCACTCATCAGGCCGAAACGCTTGCACTCGCGATCGACGGGGCGGCCGAGAAATTGGAACGGGCGCTCGAGAATGCCTTGGGCAAGCTGAGCTCATGAAATAGGGAAGCGACCGCCCGTGTATTCATGAGGTCGATCTCCTTCGCGCCGACGATCATCATCGACTTGACACTTCACGACAGAACCTATTCGCCTCGTCGAGCCACTTACTGGGCGTTGTCGACAACAGCAGTCGAGGCTCGACGATGCGAAAGTGGACGATCGCCGCGTGCGCAGCGTGGCTTGCGCTCGCGGGATGCGCGGGAGACGGCGAAGGTCTGGATGAAAACGGTCGCCCGGTCGATGAAGGCGATGGCGGGGGCGACGAAGGCGGCGGCGGAGGTGCGATCACTGCGGACTTCGCTTGGATCCAGGCGAATGTCTTCACACCTATTTGTACGGCTTGCCATACGGGCGCGGGTGCACCGCTAGGTCTGCGGCTCGATGAAGGCGTCTCGTACGCGCTGCTCGTCAACGCGCCGAGCAGCGAAGTGTCGTCGCTCCTGCGCGTAAAGCCAGGCGACCCCGATTCGAGCTATCTCGTCCAGAAACTCGAGGGTACCGCTCAAGTCGGCGGACGCATGCCCCTCGGCGGCGCACCGCTCCCGCAGGAAACGATCGCCGCCATTCGTCAATGGATTCTCGAGGGCGCGCAAGCGCCGGCTCAGTCGAGGACACCTACTTCGCTTCGTGCGGCCTGGCCGGTGCAGGGCTCGGCGCTCAAGAATCTTTCGACGATCGTCGTAACCGCAGATGCCGAGCTCGACACGACGGTTCTCACGGCAGGTACGCTCGCGCTCAGTCGCAGCGGAGGCGACGGTGTATTCGGCAATGAAAACGACATCGACGTCGACGCGCAGATTCAGCTCCGTTCCCTTTCTCCCACTGTCGTCGCAATCGTGAGCGGTAGCGGCGAGTGGCCGGCCGATACCTACGCGCTGCGCATCAGCGGGCGCGCTCCGCTTGCAGTGACCGATCTCAGCGCCACTCCGGTCGACGGCGACTCGGACGGAGTGCCCGGCGGCGACTTTGTGCTTACGTTTGAAGTGGAGGAGTCGAAATGATGCGAGCGGTTGAACCGCCTGAAGGATCGGCGAGCGCGTGCTCCGCTGCATACGCTATGGAAAGATCGCGCAAACGGCGGCAGCCGTGCACGCTCTTCGCAGTCCATCTCATGGCCGCGCTGCTTTCGGTGTGTGCGTTGCTCGCACCGAAGGCCTCGAATGCCGAGCCTTACTTTGCCGTGCGTCAGGGAATGAAATGTGTCTCCTGTCACGTCAATCCGAGCGGCGGGGGAATGCGCAACGCGTACGGCAACATCTGGGCTCAAACGGTGCTCCCCGAACGGCGCATCGAAGTGGCCGACGTGGAAATGTGGACGGGTGCGATCAACCGCTATCTCGCAGTCGGCGGCAATCTGCGGGCAAACGGCAATTATCTCGACGTGCCGCACGCCGATACGCAGTCCGAATTCGATATCGAGGAAATGCGAGTCTACGGTGCGGTGACGATCGTGCCGGATCGCTTGCTGTTTTACGTGGACGAGAAGATCGCGCCAGGCGGAAGCGTCAATCTCGAGGCCTATGCGCGGATCGCGAGCGCCGATCAACGATGGTACGTGAAGGCCGGGCAGATGTATCTCCCGTATGGATGGAGACTGGAGGATGACAGCGCATTCATACGGCAGGCGACCGGAATCGGCTTTGCGACGCCGGACAAAGGCGTGGAGGTCGGTTTCGAAACCAATACGTGGTCGACACAGCTTGCGATTACGAACGGAAGCGCGGGCGGCAGCGAGACGGATGAGGGCAAGCAGGCGAGCTTGCGAACCGAGCACATCAGCGCCGTCTGGCGCCTGGGCGCAAGCGTGAACTACAACGACGCGGATGCCGGCGACCGCCAGATGCAGGGTGTCTTCGCCGGCCTCAAGACCGGGCCGGTCGCCTGGCTCGCCGAAGCGGACTACATCACCGACGATAGCTTCGCCGAACGACGCAAGCTGTGGGCCGGGCTCATCGAAGCGAACTGGAACTTCAAGAAAGGCCACAACCTGAAGCTCACGGCCGAATGTTTCGATCCGGACGATGACGTCGACGAAGATGAGCAGAACCGCTTCAGTCTCGTTTGGGAGTACGTCCCGATCCAGTTCTTGCAGTTTCGCGCGGGCGCACGCGTCTATGACGGTATCCCGCAGAACGATTTCCAGAATCGCAAGCTCTACTTCGTGCAGTTGAACGGATTCTTCTGATGCATCGGTGATACGTGCAAGCATCTTGAATGTCGACGCGCACGAGGCGGAGGGACGCTCCAGGAAACGCTCAAAGGAGCTGAAACCAGATTGCCTATCTTCGCCGCTCCGCCGCGCCGCCGCGCGATGTTTATTTTCGGTGCGAATCCCGCCAGGCGCCCCCCAGCGCATGCTCGCCCGAAGTAAACGGTTCTCGCGGCGACGCGGCGGCGCGGCGAAGAATCATGCTCGGCACGAACGCTGCGTCGACCTTTCTCCGGCCCTCCTGTCGGGAACCTCCTGCGATCGACTTCCGTCGTTAGCTGCACGTATCCCGTCAGGAGCAAGCAAAAATGCGTCTTTCTTTGGCATCGGCCACTTTGGTATCGCTATTCGCCTTCTCTCCCGTCAGCTTCGCGTCTCCGGACCACGCGCCTTCGGCGTCTCCGCCGAGTGCGGCGCAGAGCCTGCCGGCGACACAAGCCGCATTGCGCGATTTGTGGGTTGGACATATCTTCTGGGTGCGCGATGTCGTGCGCGGCCTTGTGGACAAGGATGACGCGGCGGTCAAGGTAGCGGAGGCGAAAGTGGTCGAGAACGCGAAGGCCATCGCGGGGTCGGTCGAGCCCTTCTACGGCAAGGCCGCATCGGACCAGTTGTTCAAGCTGCTTGCCGGTCACTACGGTGCGATCAAGGCGCACGCGAATGCAACCATTTCGGGCAACAGCGCGGAAGCGAAGAAGGCTTTCGATGAGCTCGTCGCGAATGCGAACACGATCAGCGATTTCTTGAGCGGCGCAAATCCATACTTGCCGAAGAACGTGTTGAGCTCCATGCTGATCGCGCACGGCGGGCACCACGTGAAGCAGAACGAGCAGCTCGCCAAGGGCGACTTGAAAGGCGAGGCGCGCACGTGGGAAGAGATGAAGGCCCACATCTACGCGATCTCCGATGCGCTCGCGGGTGCGCTTGCAAAGCAGTTCCCGGAGAAATTTTCCTGAGTGCGCAGGAGGCGCCGCTGAGCGGTAACCGTACGATGGACAGAGCTCCGACAGATCTCGCCACTACGGCGACGGTGACGCCAGCGCCAGAGAGCGATCTGGTGCTGGCTCATCGCGCGGCCGCAGGCGATGAGCGTGCGTTCGATCTCATCATGCGGCGCTACAACCAACGATTGTTCCGCGTGGCGATCAGCATCGCGGGTGAGCCGAGCGAGGCGGAGGACGTGCTGCAGGAGAGCTATGTTCGCGCGTTCTATCGCCTATCGAGCTATACAGGACAAGGCGATCTCGGCGCTTGGCTCGCGCGCATCGTACGCAATGAAGCGATCGACCGGCTGAGGAACAAGGGCAGCCGCACGCGGCATATCACGCTCGAAGCCGATCTGTTCTCGGAGCCGGAAACGTTCGGTATCTCGGCAACGGCGCGTGCGGACGAGATTTCCTTCAGCCCGGAGATAGCAGCGGAGCGCGACGATATGAAGCGCATTCTCGAAGCGGCGATCGCGAAACTTCCCGTTCAATTTCGCACTGTGTTCGTGCTGCGAGAAGTCGAGGGGCTTTCGGTGGAGGAGACGGCCGCGTATCTCGAAATCCCGCCCGCGACTGTGAAGACCCGCGATCATCGCGCGCGCACGTTGCTGCGCGCGCAGCTCAAGGAGCAATTCGACGACACGCTGCCGCAGGCGTACGGGTTCTTGGGCGAGCGCTGCGATCGAATCGTGAGCGCGGTGCTGGAGCGGATCAGAAAGCGGGACGGCTGAGTTTCGCGCAGCCGTCTTCGCTCCTTTACGTCACCTGTTCAGGTGTCGGCGCAGGCAGCGGTCGAGCACATCGCGATCGATCGGTTTCGTCAGGTGGTCATCCATGCCGGCGGCCTTGCATTCTTCGTCCGCACCTTTGATCGCGTGTGCGGTGAGCGCGATGATCGGGATGTGTTTTGTGGCGGGCTCGCGGCGGCGAATCTCGCGCGTAGCCTCATATCCGTCCATCTCGGGCATCTGACAATCCATCAAAATGAGATCGTACGTGCCGCGCTCCCAGGCCTCGACCGCTTCTCGGCCGTTGCCTACGACCTCGACCTCATAGCCGAGCTTCTCAAGCGCGCGGCAGGCAACTTTCTGGTTGACGAGCACGTCTTCGGCGAGCAGCAGGCGTCTGCGTTCGCTGCGACTGCGCAGTACGCGCAGCTCGTGGCGAGTCACGATGGGCTGCGTTTGCGTGTGCCAATCCTTCGCATCGCCCCCGAGCACGACGAGTAGACAGTCGATCAGATCGCTTTCCGCGACGGGCTTGAGCAGGTAGCCCGCAAATCCGAGCTGCGCGAAGCGCAGCGCGTCGCCTCTCAGTCCCGACGAAGTGAGCAGCACGAGCCGCGTGTGCTTCAAATCTTCGTCGGCGTTCACTCGGCGTCCGAGCTCGGCGCCGTTGCAGTCGGGCATGTCGTGATCGAGCAAAGCGATCTCGAACGGCTCACCTTCCTTGTAGGCGTTGCGCATCAACTCGAGCGCTTCCGCCGCGGAGCTCGCAAGCACCGGGCGCATTTCGCATTGCTCGAGCTGGATCGCGAGGAGCTTTCGATTCGTGGCATTGTCATCGACGACCAGCACGCGCCGCCCCTTGAGCTCCGCGGGCGTCACGCGCTCGAACGTCGGGCCGCTCGAAGTCGAGGGTGCGAAGCGCGCGGTGAACCAGAAGCGCGAGCCGACATTCTCCTCACTTTCGACGCCGACTTCGCCGTGCATCAGCTCGACGAGCTTGCGTACGATCGACAGTCCCAAACCCGTACCGCCGAAGCGCCGGGTCGTCGACGCGTCGACTTGCATGAAGGGCTGAAACAAGGCACCCACCCGGTCGGCGGGGATGCCGACGCCCGTATCGCGCACTTCGCAGCGGACGAGCGTTCCCGTCTCGTTCGACTCGAGCACGCGAATCTCGAGCGAAACCTCGCCCTTCGAGGTGAACTTCACCGCGTTGCCGCCCAAATTGAGGAGAATCTGTCGCAGGCGTCCCGGGTCTCCGCGAACCATTTCCGGCAGCTCCGGATCGATGTCCATCGTGAGCTCGAGATGCTTGGCATGCGCTTGCACCGCAAGCACGCGCGCGGCATCGCGCACCGCATCGCGCAGATCCATATCGATGTGCTCGAGCTCGAGCTTGCCGGCTTCGATCTTGGAGAAGTCGAGAATGTCGTTGATGACGGTCAGGAGCGCGCGGCCGCAGTCGCGAATCGTCTCTGCGTAGTCGCGCTGGACGGCTTCGAGCTGCGTATCCAGCAGGAGCTCGCTCATACCGATCACGCCGTTCATTGGCGTGCGAATCTCATGACTCATGTTCGCGAGGAACTCGCTCTTCGCGCGGTTCGCCAATTCCGCTGCCTCGCGGGCGGCCCGCAGCTCGTTCTCCGCTTCCACGCGCGCGGTGATATCTCGCCCAATGCCCATGATGCCGATGACTTTTCCCGATGCATCGCGCAAGGGCACCTTGGTCGTGAGTACGTGGCAGCGGCGGCCGTCATAGTAGACGGTTTCCTCTTCTCGGTTGAGCAGCGGCTCTCCCGAGCGCATGACTTTCTGCTCATCGTCGAAGAACTGCTGGGCAAGTTCCTTCGAAAAGAAATCGAAGTCATCCTTGCCGACGACTGCGACGCGATCCGTCCCCATGCCGTGGCAGCAAGCGTCGTTCGCGAGCAGAAACTTGCAATTGATGTCTTTCGCGTAGATCAGGTCGGGGAGGCTATCGATGAGCGTGCGCAGCATGCGGCGCTCGTGCTCGGCTTCGTCCGCGGCGGAGCGAGACTCGGTGCCCTGCTCGGCGCACGCGGCGGCGCCGGGCTCCGGCTTTCGTGTCCACATGGCGGCAACAGCCGGAAACAGAAGCAACGCGACGATGAGGAGGTGTTGACCCGTCGAGCTCAACGCGGGGAGCACGGCGAGCGCGGCAAAGCCATACAAGACCGCGGCGATCACGCACAGCACGGCGAAGCGCGTGGCAGCAGTATATTGCTGCCGCACGTTCGGTGATTCCGCGGCGGCGCTTTCAGTCATCCTCGATCTCGCGTCATAGCTCGGTGCCATTCCCACTGCCGCGATCGCGACAGAGCGTGAACTGCGTCGCAGAAGCAGGGGGCAATGGACATAAGTGCACGGCTCGACAAGCTTTCCCTGCCGAACTCGCTGCCGCGGAGGTGCTGTTCACACTTTCAGGATTCAGCTGGCCGCAGACTGTCCAGTCTGCAACGAACCTATCGAAAAAGGCCTGTGGACGTGAGCTCGCAAAGGCGCAAAGCTCGCCAAGGGAAGAATTAAGAAGGAAATTGCGGCGTGCGGAGATTAACTCTTCTCTCCGCTTCAGGCTCGGAGCCAGTCCACGACTTTTTGCCGTTGGGTGCCGAGGTTCTCGATGCCGAGCTCCATCACGTCGCCCACCGATAAATACACCGGCGGTTTTTGACCTAGGCCCACGCCTGGCGGCGTGCCCGTGGAGATCACATCGCCCGGATGCAGGCTCATGAACCGGCTCAGATAGCTGATCAAAAAGGCGGGCTTGAAGATCATCGTGCGCGTGGAGCCGTTCTGATAGCGTTTCCCATTCACGGACAGCCACATCGAGAGATTCGTCACGTCGCCTGCCTCGTCAGGCATGACGAGCCAGGGACCGATCGGCCCGAACGTATCGCAGCCTTTGCCTTTGTCCCAGGTGCCGCCGCGCTCGAGCTGAAACGCGCGTTCGGAGATGTCGTTGATGACGCAGTAGCCGGCGACGTGCTCGAGCGCGGCGGCTTCGTCGACATACCGGGCTTGCTTGCCGATCACGATCCCGAGCTCGACTTCCCAATCGAGCTTCGTCGAATCGCGCGGCTTGATGATGTCGTCGTTCGGCCCGCAGATCGCGCTCGTCGCTTTCATGAACAGGATCGGCTCCTCCGGAATCGCTGCGTTCGTCTCAGCGGCATGATCCGCATAGTTAAGACCGATGCACACGAACTTACCGATGCCGGCGACGCACGGGCCCAAGCGAGCATTCGGCGGCGCGAGCGGAAGGGACGAAACGTCCACCTCTGCAAGGCGCCGCAAGCGTTCGGGCGCGAGCGCATCGCCGGACAGGTCGGAAATGACCGTCGACAAATCGCGGATCTGTCCATCACTGCCGACGATGCCCGGACGCTCGTGTTGAGGCGGGCCGAACCGTACGAACTTCAAGGCGAGCTCCTACAAAGAAGTTTGATTGTCGAGTGTCGATGACGCCGGAGATCGCTTACATCGTCCAGCCGCCGTCGATGACGTGTATCTGTCCGGTCGTGAACCCGGACGCATCGGAGGCAAGATACACTGCCAGCTCCGCGATCTCATCCGGTTTGCCGAGGCGACCCATCGGCTGACGCGCGATGAACGCGGCCTTGGCGGATTCGTAGTCGCCGGTCGCGCGCAGACGCGCATCGAGCGAAGGGGTATCGACCGTGCCAGGGCAGATGGCGTTGCAGCGAATGCCCTTCGCAACGAAGTCCACGGCGACGGATTTCGTCAACCCGATGATCGCGGCTTTGGTCGCGCCGTAGATGCAGCGATTCTCGACGCCGATGATCGAGCTCGCGACCGACGCCATGTTGATGATCGATCCGCCGCCGCGCTCGATCATGCCGGGAAGAATCGCCCGGATCATCGTGAACATCGAATCGACGTTGATCTCGAAGCCGCGCCGCCAGTCATCGATGCTGCCGTCGAGGATCGTGCCGTGATGAACGTAGCCGACGCAATTGAACAGCACGTCGATCCCGCCGACGCCGGCAGCGAGCGCGCGCACGGCCTCTGCGTTCGTGACGTCGAGCACGTGCGTTTCGCAGCCTTCGAGCGTTGCAAGCGCGCCGCGATTGAGGTCGATGCCTATCGTTCGAGCGCCTTCGCGCGCGAAGCGCTGCGCGGCGGCGCGACCGATGCCTTGGCCCGCGCCTGTAACGATGGCAACTTTGTCGGCGAGTCGATTCATAGGCGGTGAGAGGCTGCGATCTGCCGGAGTATCGACCCGTCTAGCCGCTTCGCGGGAGACACGCGGGGCCGATCGGTTCGAAATGCTTGTATGTCAAGATGAATTCCTGGTGCCCGAGCGCTTCCGACTTGGACGCCGCGCCATTCGCGACGCCCATGACGCTCGCGAAGATCTCGTCGCCGACTTCATCGAGCGTCGCTTCGCCTTCGAGGATCCGACCGGCATCGACATCCATGTCGTCCTCCATGCGTCGATACGTTTCCGGGTTCGCGCAGACCTTGATGACGGGCGAGATCGCGGAACCGACGACAGAGCCTCGGCCCGTCGTGAACAGCACGAGATGCGCGCCGCAGGCGATGAGCTCGACGATCTCGGCATTGTCCGAGATGTTCGGAAAGCCGAATCGCGGCTCGCCATCCGGAACGACATCCAACAAGTAGAGCCCGCCAGCAGGCGGCACGTCCCCCGGCTTGATCAAGCCGCTGATCCTCGATGAGCCCGACTTCGAGTAGGCGCCCATGGACTTTTCTTCTTGCGTCGTGAGCCCGCCTTCCGCGTTGCCGGGCGCAAAGCTGCCGTGGCCCATGATTCGATAGTAGTCGGCCGCCTTCGCGACGCAGGCCTCGATCTCTCTGCCAAGCTCGCTCGTGACCGCGCGCTCGGCCATGATGCGCTCGCAGCCGATCAGCTCGCCCGTTTCCTCGAAGATGCACGCGGCGTTCGCTTGCACGAGCTTGTCGAAGCAGCGCCCGACCGCGGGATTGGCGGTGAGTCCGCTCGTGCCGTCCGATCCGCCGCAGACCGTGCCCACGACGAGATCCTCGACCGTCATCGGCACGAGCGGCGCGCTCACCGCGGCTCGCAGGCGTTCGATCGACTTTAGGCCCGCATTCACGCTCTTGACCGTGCCGCCGGCTTGTTGGATCACGAGGAGCTCGACGGGTCGCCCGGTCGCTTCGATTGCGCGATAGAGCGCATCGCGATCGAAGCCTTCGCAGCCGAGCGAGATGAGGAGCACCGCCCCGACATTCGGGTGCGTACAGAGCTGCTGCATCATTCGCAGCGAATATCGATTCGGATAGCAGCCGGGAAAACCGATCAGATGCACGTCCGGTGCATTGCTCTTCGAGACGATCAAGCGCGCGACGTGATGCGCACACTCGACGAGATACGCGACCGCGACGATGTTGCGAATGCCTTTGCGTCCGTCCGAACGAAGATAGCCGCGCATGATCGTCGCTACCGTTTGCGCTCGAGCGGCGGCCGCGTGTGCGACGGCAGATAGTCGCTCTGCATATTGTGCAAATGAACGTGCTCGCCGGGGCGCACGTGTCGTGTCGCGGAACCGATGCAGGCGCCATACTTCAGCACGGCGGCGCCGGGCGCCAATGCATGCCGCGCGACCTTGTGGCCGAGCGGAACCGCCGCTGCGACCTGAACCTGTCGCTCGTCGATGACGATCGTCTCGCCCTCCGCGATCGTTCGGCAGGTGACGAAGACATTGTCCTCGGGATGAAGAAGCAGAAGCGGAGACGACGGCACTTTCATCGTCATGGCTGCTTCACTGCCCACTCGCCGATCTCATACGTGCGCCGCGCGACGTCGCCGAATACGGCCGCGCGTTCGCTCGGCGACAAACACGCGAACAACCGCTCGCTCACCCGGAACCATTCATCGTAGCGGCACACGGTTTCGCACACGGGCCAATCGCTGCCCCACATCAGGCGTGCCGGGCCGAAGCAGGCGAGAACATGGTCCACGTAACGAGCGAGCGCGTCTCGATCCGCGGTTCCGGCCTCCGTGACGAGTCCCGACACTTTGCAGACCGCGGAAGTCTCGCGCGCAAGGCGCTGTATGTCCTGCGCCCAATCGTCGAATGCGCCGAGCGCGATCGCCGGTTTCGCTGCGTGATCGATCACGATTCTCAAATCGGGATGGCGTCGCGCGAGCTGCAGCAAGCGCGGCAAATGATGAGGTCGCACGAGTGCATCGAACGTGAGATCGTGCGCGATGAGCGCACCGAACGCCGGTGCGAGCGACGTTTGCAACATCCAGTCCGGATCCGCTATGTCTTGGATCATGGGACGGATGCCGACGAGCCTGTCGTCCGCGGACAAGCTCGCAAGCACGTCCGGTGCATCGGATCGTTCGAAGTCGATCCAGCCGACGACGCCCGCGATGAAATCATGCGCCCGCGCGAGCGCCAGGAGAAATCTGGTTTCCTCGACTGTCGGTGCGGCCTGCACGAGAATCGTCTCACCGATGCGACAGCGTTCGAGATGGGGCAGGAGGTGCTCGGGCTCGTAGTCGCGATACAAAGTGGGCAACTCCGGCGTGAGCCATGCGTAGTCGCCGCGGCTCAGGCGCCAGAAGTGCTGGTGGCTGTCCAACGTGCGCGGTTTGCTCATGACGGCGTCGGTGCGTCCGCTTCGAGAAGACCGGCACGGCGAAGCGCGTCCCATAGCTCGGTCGGGATCGGATGGCGCATCCACGCGCTCGCCTTATTCACCTCATCGACCGTTGAGCAGCCCGGAATCACAGCCGCCACTTGCGGGTGAGCGAGCGGGAACTGCAGCGCGGCGGCGCCGACCGGCGTCGAAAACGCGCGGCAGATGTCCGCGATGCGCTGGACTCGCTCGACGATCGACGTCGGCGCACGTTCGTAGTTGTAATGCTCGTGTTGCGAGTCGACGCTCGCGGCGAGGATCCCCGAATTGAATGGGCCTCCGACGATCAGGGACACGCCTTTGCTCGCGCACAGCGGCAGCAGGCGCGCGAGGGCGGGTTGCTCGAGCAACGTATAGCGCCCGGCAAGCAATAGGCAATCGAAGTCGCATTGCTCGAGCAGCCGCTCGCAGATCTCGCACTCGTTCACGCCGAGCCCGATGGCGCGTACGACGCCCTCTTCGCGCAGGCGCAGCATGGCGCGATAGCCGCCATCGAGAAATAACCGAACGTGCGCTTCGCTGTTCGCGCCGTGCGCGAACGGTCCGAGATCATGACAGAGCAGCACATCGACGCGATCGACGCGCAGGCGTTCGAGGCTGCTCTCGTGCGAGCGCATGATGCCGTCGTAGGAGTAGTCGAAATGCGGCTCGTACGGCTCGCTCGAATGGAAGCTGTAGCGCGGCACGGTCGCGCCTGGCGATGGCTTTAGGATGCGACCGACCTTCGTGGACAGGATCGGCCTGATAGTTCGCTCTGCGAGCGCAGCACCGATACGTCGCTCGCTCAGACCGAACCCGTAAAACGGTGCCGTGTCGAGTAAGTGCATGCCGGCATCGAGCGCCGTATGCACGAGCGCAATCGCTTGCTCATCGGGAAGAGGCCGGTAGAGATTGCCGAGGCCGGCGCCTCCGAGCCCAAACGGCGTCGTCATGACGCTCGTGCGTCCGATCGGGCGCAGCGTGTTAGGCAATGTGCCGGACGATGTGGGCGCGTAATTCATATTTGAAAAAATAGAATAGCAATAAAAAGCGCGCCTGACACGGGCAGGACTTTGCTCGCCGGCTATTGCGTTCGTATGCGCTGATCGTTGCGCCAGGCGAAAAGGGCGAAGGCGAGCACGACGCCGAAGCAGAGCGCCGGAAGCGAGAGTGCGGTGTTGATCGAGCTTGCATCCGAGATCCGGCCCATCACGGCGGTCAACAGGGCTCCGCCCACGATCGCCATGACCAGGAACGAAGCGCCGCTCTTCGTATGCTCGCCGAGCCCTCGCAAGCTCAGCGAGAAAATCGTCGGGAACATGATCGACATGAAGAAGCTGACCGCGACGAGCGCATAAAGACCGGGATATCCGCCCCCGATCGCCGCGACGAGAGCCAAGAGCATGCCGCATCCTGCGAACAATGCCATCAGTGCGGCCGCGGAATAACGGCGCATGAGTGCCGTACCGATGAATCGGCCTGCCATGAACAGCACCAAGGAAACCGTCAGAAACGTCGAGGCTTCCTTCTCGAGCGTGCCAGGCAGGTTGTGCTGCGTGTAGCGAATCAGATAGCTCCAGACGCCGACTTGCGCGCCGACGTAGAAGAACTGCGCCAGCACGCCGAACCAGAACCGTGGGTATGCGCGCAGGGCTCGAAAGCTTCCGAAAACGGATCGATGTTCGGAGCCGATCTCGGTGTCCACGTGCGGGAACTTCACGAGCATGACGAGCGCTGCCCAGGTGAATACGAGCAAGCCGAGTGCGAGGTACGGCATCTGCACGGCGTGGGCTTCGGCGGCATAGAGGGCGTCGAGCTCGGGCTGCGAGAGGCCGGCGACATGCTCCGGGGTGAGCTGCACGTCGGAAAAAATCAGATGGCTACCGAGCGCAACGCCGGTGATGGCGCCGAGCGGATTGAACGATTGCGCGAAGTTGAGTCGACGATCGGCATCCTCGGGCGGACCCAGGACCGTCATGAGCGGATTGGCGGAGGTCTCGAGGAAGGCGAGGCCGCTTGCGATCACGAACAGGGCGCCGAGGAAATACGCGTATTCGAGGCTCTCGGCCGCGGGATAGAACAGCAGCGCACCGGTGCCGTAGAGCAGCAGCCCGAGGATGACCGCGGCGCGATATCCATAGCGGCGCATGAACAGGGAAGCAGGGATCGCGAAGGCGAAATAGCCGACGTAAAACGCGGATTGCACGAGACCCGATTCGAAGTCGCCAAGCCGGAACGCTTTTCGGAACTGCGCAACGAGCACGTCGTTCAAGCTGTTCGCGATGCCCCACATCAGAAACAGCCCGACGATGAGCACCGTCGCGGCACGAAATTGAGAACGCTCGAATGGCGCCTCTGCGGCAATGGACATGTGTTTCTCCCCCTGCTGGGCTCTGGGCTCCGGGCGCTGGGCTCTGGCCAGAAGCGAGCAGCCTGCTTCTAAATCTCGTCTTCAACTAACCTCGTCGAGTGCCGACAAGCGGAAGAAGGTTTGCATTTTTCTTTCAGTCTGCACCCTTCTTGCCGTAGCCCGTAGCCCGTAGCCCGTAGCCCGTAGCCCGTAGCCCGTAGCCCATAAGAGCCGCTACGAATAGTCCCCCAACGCCAGTTCGTTCCCGATGTTCGCCGCAGCATCGCGCACTTGCGCGATCACCGCTTCCTTGGGCGCAACGAGCGGCGTGCTGTGCACGAAGGGCACCGTCAATGCAGCGATCGCGGATTCGCCTCGCATCACCGGTGCCGACAGATCGACAATGCCCTGCACGAAATGGCTCGCGGCTTGATGATAGCCGCGAGTTCGCACCGCTTCGGCGCGCGTCACGAACTCGTCGGCAGCGCTGCCCTTGAGCCCGCAGCGGCGCAGCCATTGGCGGCGCACCTCGTCATTCTGAAATGCGAACAGCACGAGACCTGACGTTGCGCGGGTAATCTCGCGCCGGTAACCCACGCGAACGGAAAACCCGAGGTCGCCGGGCCGCTCGATGCGCGCGACGACGACGATCTGATCCTCTGACGGCACCGCAATGTGACACGACTGTCCGATCGCGTGGCTCAAGCGCCGCATGACCGGCAGCGCGACCTCGAGCAACGATCGAACCGGCGCTTGCGCCATGCCGAGCGCGAACAGTTTGTTCGTGAGCACGTACCCGGCGCCGTTCTCCGCAGAGGTGATGAAGCCTTTGTATTCCAGGACTTGCAGCATGCGAAAGAGCTCGCCGGCGGACCGGCCGAGGCGTTCTGAAATCGTGGACAGCGTGAGAGGTGCCTTTTCGGCGGCGAGCAGTTCGAGCACATCGAGGCCCTTCTCCAATGCGGGCGCTCGGTACTTGCGGGCGGCGATCTCGGCACGAGGCGCTCGCTTGCTTACGGTTGCAGCGGGTTTTCTTGGCATTGTGCAGACCTAAATGGGCATCGATGTAGCCCGCAGGCGCTCCGCTCGAACACACAACGGCCCGGCTCGAGCGTCGTGCTTCTCACCCTCGAGGCATGCTCGGCATTCATCATTGTTCCGCGCCATCTTGCATGGAGAAGGCAACGGCGGGTAGTGGGTGGGCACAATTACTTTTCATGAACGAAAGGATATTTCTACCTGAATTATTGGCTTCCGAAACGTCAGATCGGCGATTTCAAGTATGTCATGGAATTTCATTTGCAAAATAGCGCGATCGAACGGTAGCATGTCGCAATGTGAGCAGGCACCGCTCGTGCGCATCGCATCTAGCAGGGTGGGGGCGCTCCCCAGTGCACCCGGCAGGTTCAAACCGTCGGGTGCGCTGGGGGCGACTTTGCAGAGTAAACGAATGGTTCCAGTGATCGCCTCGGCATGGCGATGACCCCTCTGAGCAATCTTGCATTGCTCGCTAAAACCGCGCGTCCCTCGATGCGCGGTTTTTTTTCGGGCCGACGCGGCCGATCGATGCTGCGTCGGATCCCGCTGAAGAACGAGATCCGGATAGAATCGCGCTGGCGGGAGCTTTAACGAAGAACGAACCGGGGGGAATGATGATCGAGCCGAAGACTACGTGGCGCGCTGCTTGCCTAGCGGCGATTTGTGTTGCGCTATTCGCCGGTTGTGCGAGCAATGACCTCGACTCGAGCGCGCCGCCTCGATCGCAGCACTCGATCGAGCGAACGCGGAGCGGGATCGTCGTCACGCCGGAGAGCGGCCCTGCAAAGAAAGTCCGCCTCGAAGTTATCTCCGATCACATCATCCACGTGACGGCGGCGCCTGAGGCTCTCGAAGATTTGCCTCAAAGCTTGATCGTCAAAGCCCGGCCTTCGCCCGCGAAATTCGAAGTGGCCGAGGCGCAGGACCGTGTCACGGTCAGCACGCGCGCCGTCAAGGCGGAAGTGAATCTGCATACCGGCGCCGTTGGCCTTTTCGACCTCGATGGACGGCCCATTCTCGTCGAGAACGGGCGCGGCAGCATGCAGCCGGTGGAAGTCGATGGCAGGCGCTTCTATGCGATCCAGCAGCGATTCAATGCAGGCACCGACGAGGCGTTCTACGGGCTCGGCCAGCATCAGAATGCGCAGATGAATCTGAATGGCGAGGACGTCGAGCTCGCCCAGCACAATTTGGACGTCGGCATTCCGTTCGTGGTCTCGGATCGGAACTACGGCGTTCTCTGGGACAACAACTCGATCACGCGTTTCGGCAACCCGCGTCCCTATGGCCTCGCCTCGCGCGATCTCAAGATCTACGACGCTTCAGGCAAGCTCGGCGGATTCACCGCGAGCTATTTCGTCGGCGATGAGCTCAAGCTGAAGCGCGTCGAGAAGGACATCAACTATCAGTACATCAAGGACCTCGAGAACCGCCCCGAAGAGATGCTCGGCACGAGCGTCTCGAACACGAGCGGGCAGCGCGTCGACATCGAGAATGCGAGAGTCGTCTGGGAAGGCGCGCTCGAATCGAGCGTGACCGGTACGCACAAGTTCCAGCTATACGCGAGCAGCTACTTCAAGCTGTTCGCGAACGGGCAGCTCAAGCTCGATCGTTGGCGGCAGAACTGGCTGCCGTGGTATCACAATTTCGAGTTGGACCTGACCGCGGGACAACGCGTGCCGATTCGAATCGAATGGATTCCGAACAATGGGCACATCGCGCTTCTGCACAACGATCCGCTGCCGAGGCTGGAGCGCCATTCGTTGTCGCTCGCATCGGAGCTCGGACATGCGATCGACTACTACTTCGTTCACGGCGACGATCTGGATGAGGTGATCGCCGGCTATCGTCATCTCACAGGCAAGGCGGTCCTGCTGCCGAAGTGGGCCTATGGCTTCTGGCAAAGCAGACAGCGATATACGAATCAGAAGGAGCTGGTCGAGGTCGTCAAAGAATATCGGCGCCGCAAGATTCCGCTCGACAACATCGTGCTCGACTGGTTCTACTGGCCCGAAGACGCGTGGGGCTCCCATCAATTCGACAAGTCGCGCTTTCCGGATCCAAAGGGCATGGTCGACGAGGTGCATCGGCAGAATGCTCATCTCATGATCTCGGTGTGGCCGAAGTTCTACCCGACGACGAAGAACTATCAGGAGCTCGACGCGAAGGGCTACATCTATCGGCGCAACGTCGAGATGGGCACGAAGGACTGGGTGGGCTCGGGCTATCTCAACGCCTTCTACGATCCGTATTCGAAGGAAGCGCGCGACATCTACTGGCGACAGGTGAACGAGAACCTCAACGTGCTCGGCATCGACGCCTGGTGGCTCGATGCAACGGAGCCCGATGTTCACTCGAATCTGGATGTGGAGGAGATCAAGCGCCGGATCAGCCCCACGGCGCTCGGCCCCGGCGCCGCATTCTTCAATTCCTACCCGCTCGTCCATAGCGAGGGCGTGTATGCAGGCGCGCGCGCGGCCAATCCCGACAAGCGCGTGTTCATCTTGACGCGATCTTCCTTTGCCGGGCAGCAGCGCACCGCGGCGGCCACGTGGAGCGGCGATGTCGCCTCGCGCTGGGTCGACCTCTATAACCAAATCTCCGCGGGCGTGAGCTTCTCGATGTCGGGCTTGCCGAACTGGACGTTCGATATCGGCGGCTTCTCGCTCGAGAACCGTTTCATCGAGCCGAACGAGAAGGATCTCGCAGAGTGGCGCGAGCTCAACGTGCGGTGGTTTCAGTTCGGGGCGTTTGCGCCTTTGTTCCGCTCGCACGGCGAGTTCCCGTACCGCGAGATCTTCAATCTCGCGCCGGAGGGGTCGGAAGTGCACGAAACCCTCGTGTGGTACGACGAGCTGCGCTACCGACTGCTGCCCTATATCTACACCCTGGCGGCGAAGACCTATCACGACGACTCGATCATCATGCGCGGGCTCGTGATGGACTTCCCGAACGACGGCAAGGTGAAGGACATCAAGGATCAGTATCTCTTCGGTCCGTCGTTTCTCGTGAATCCCGTGTACGCGTATCGTGCGCGCTCGCGCGGCGTCTATCTCCCCGCGGGCGTTCGCTGGTATGACTTTTACACGGGGAAGGCGCATGAGGGAGGCGCGACGATTCAAGCGTCCGCGCCGCTTGCACGCATGCCGCTCTTCGTCAAAGCGGGGTCGATCGTGCCGATGGGGCCGGTCGTGCAATACGCGAACCAGGCGCCGCACGCGCCGCTTACCGTTCAGGTCTATACGGGAGCGGACGGTCGGTTCGAGCTCTACGAAGACGACGGCAAGAGCTACGGCTATGAACGCGGCGAATTCGCGCGCATCCCGTTCGACTATGACGAGGCGAGCGGCACGCTCACGATCGGCGCGCGCGAGGGCGCGTTTCCGGGAATGATCGACGAGCGCGTGATCAATGTGAGGTGGATCGTTCCCGGCACCGCACCGTCACAGTTCGATGCGAAGCCGGACGCGAGCGTTCGCTATTCGGGCGCTCGGATCGTGTTGAAGAGGTGAGGGTGGTGTGAGGGTGCTCCGCACGTGTAGGTGCTACCGCACGTGTGGTGTGCGTTGCACGTGTAAGGTGCCACGCACGTGTGTGCTGCGCATGTGTAAAGTGTATGGTGTGGAGTGTGCTCCGCACGTGTGATGTCGGGAACGCGCGGCAGCGTTCTGACCTTACACCATTACACCTTACACGCCCATGTACCGGCGAGGAGCACACGATGGAACATCCGCCACTCAGCGAGACGGATGAATGGGTCAAGGCGGGGCGGCAGGCGTTGGTCTCCGGAACGCTCGCGAGCGTGCTTTCGACCGCAGTGCTCGCAGTGCTCGGAAGGTCGGAGTTGGGCAAGCCGGTCGCGCCGACGAACGCAACGAGCCACTGGTTGTGGGGAGATCGGGCATACGCGGAGCATGATGCCTCCTTGAAGCATACGGCTGTCGGCTATGCGACGCATCATGCCTCCGCCGTGATGTGGGCAACGATTTTCGAGCGGTGGCTCAATTACTCCGGCACATTCCGACCGAGCGAGATCGTGCGCGATGCCGCAGCCATGACGGCGATCGCATCCTTCGTCGACTATCAGCTCACTCCACCTCGACTGCGGCCCGGATTCGAGCAGCATCTATCGCGCGGCGAGCTGCTCGGCGTATTCGCCGCATTCGGCGCAGGCCTCGCGCTCGGCGCCGTAGTCAATCGTCAGCACGAGCGCCGGTTGGAAAAGTTGATGGTGCTGCCTGCGTCGGAAGCAGTGCATTGACAGTGCTCCGCACGTGGTAGTGCTCCGCATGTGTGTGCTGCGCATGTGTGAAGTGTATGGTGTGGAGTGTGCTCCGCACGTGTGAAGTCAGAAACGCGCGCAGCGCTCTGACCTTACACCTTACACTCTACACACGTGCACATGCGGCGCTAGCGCTTGAGGTCAGAAACGCGCGCAGCGCTCTGACGTTACACCTTACGCTTTACACGCGTGAGACATCACGCATCACTCGCGCGGTGCGGGCGGGCCCGCGCTAGCGCTCGGCTATCCTCGCCCCATCTACTCGAAAGCGCACATGACCGAGCTGTTCCGGCGGGAGGGCGCCGACGCCGGCATCGCCTGCGATGCGTTGATTCGGGTTCAATACTTCGCGGATGACGATGGTCTGCCCCTCGCGCACGATTCGTCCCGCACTGTCTACGAGCACGGGCGTCACCTCGATCGCCGAGAGCGGCACGGGTGCGCGATTCTCGACGATCAGCACCAGCCGGCCTTGTCGATCTATTTGCCCCGACGTCGCCACGTAGTTGCCGGGATTTCTGGGTAGATCGAGTCGGATGAGCTCGGAGGCGGCGAGCTGGCCGTAATGACTGTTCGCTCCTGCAGCCGCCTTGTAGTACTCGAGCGCCTCATTCATCTCACCGCGTTCTCTTGCGATATTGCCGAGGAAGTACGCTGCGGGCGCGGTGGGGAGCAGCTCGACGCTCTTCTTGAGCCATTGCTCTGCTTGCGCCTTGTCGCCTGCTCGATATTCCGCGACGCCGGCACCGAGATAGGAGCCGAAGTAGTCCGGGTTGAGCTCGATCGCCTTCCGATAATGCGGCAGCGCTGCCTGTACGTCTTTTGCTGCAAGCTCGATGTCTCCCAGCAGTTGATGAAAGCGCCCCTCCTGAGGCAGCGCCTCCACCGCTTCTTGCGCGAGGCGGCGCGCGGTGCCGAGATCGTTCTTCTGTGCTGCGAGCACCGCTTGGTCGTGCTTGTCGTAGGCTTCGTCCATCTTCAAGAGTGGAGCGACCTTCGCCGCGTAGCGCTCCTTGCCGAGCTCGCCTCCGGCGCCGAGCTCCGCGAGCAGCTTTTTGTTTTGAGCGACGCGCTCGGTCGACGGCGGATGGGAAGCGAATAGTCCTTCGAGCCAACTTTGTTGACGATTCCCTTGTTCGGCGAGCTTGACGAATGTCTCCTGCAGCGTCACGGCGCCGGTCGGATCGTACCCGGCCGCCTTCATGTAACGCATGCCGTACTGATCTGCCTCGAGCTCCTGCTCGCGGCTGTATTTCGTCTGCACGAGCTGTGCGCCGAGACCCGCGCCCTGCAGCACGAGTCCTGCGACGTTGCGGTCGACATCCCCGACAGCGGCACCAATCTGTGCGAGCGCAAGCCCTGCTTGCATCAACGTGCCTCGCTCTTGCGCTTTCGCGCCGTGCCGAGCCGCAGCATGCACGATTTCGTGCCCGAGCACGGCCGCGAGCTCGGCTTCGTTCTTGAGCTCCGTCAGCAAGCCCCGATTGACCGCAATCTTCCCGCCCGGCAGCGCCCACGCGTTCGGGACGGAGTTGTTGAGCACGACGAATTCGTAGGGAAGCTCGCGATCGGATACGGCGGCGAGCTTCTGTCCGACTTCGTTCACGTACTCGGAGAGCTCGGGCAGGATGTCGAAATCGCCGCCTTCGACCTGCTGCGTGGGCGCGTAGTACTGCTCGCCCATCTTGATCTCCTGCGCCTCGGAGATGAACTGCAGCTCTTTCTTGCCCGTGACTGGGTTGACCCCGCAGGCTGCGAGCGTCGTAGCGGCGCATAGACAAAGAAGGACGCGAACCCAGCGCATCATCGATCCTCACGTTGCGTGAGGGTAAAACGCCGTCGTAAAAGGGGTGTTCCGAAGGGCGGGTGCAAAGAAAAAGGGCGGGAAGTTTCCTCCCCGCCCTTCATCGCCATCAGGCGATCGATTACCAGCGACGCTGACCGCCACCGCCGCGAGGTTTGTCCTGCGCTTCGTTGACCTTCAGCGGACGACCGCCCATATCCTGACCGTTCAGGTTCTGGATGGCGCGTGCCGCATCGGCGCGGGGCATCTCCACGAAGCCGAAGCCGCGGGGACGACCGGTGTCGCGATCATTGATGAGGGCAACCGAATCCACAGTGCCGTGCTGCTCGAACAGCGCGCGAACGGCTGCCTCGTCAGCGGTGAAGGGGAGGTTGCCTACGTAAATCTTACTCATGAAAAAAAGACCTCAAAAACGAGCTTCGCCCTCTCGGGTCAAAAGCCCTACGAACTACAACAGCCATGCTTCATGCACGCTGCCTCCTGGTCGAGACGTTAGGCTTTGCAGTCCTGAAGAAATGCGACGCGGGGTTCTCTGAGGCGAGTGCTTGAGCTTGATGCTGCACAGGCTTTTGGATGCCATCCGCGTTAACGCGGGGGTACACCGTTCAGAGTCCCGGCGCGGCGTATAGCCAAGGAGGGAAAACGAGAACGAACACGAACCGCCGGGCACTATACAGAGTTGCGGAAGGAAAGCGAGTGATTTCTTGCGAAAGGATGGGGGGGCGTGGCGTGGGTATCTGGGCGTGGTGGGTGCTGGCTTGGTGAGCGGTCTTGCTGCTCGGGAGTTGTTTCGGGATCGGCCGTGAATACATC
>JBDZVE010000048.1:0-21595 GCA_040255535.1 Lysobacterales bacterium
CTTCTTAATAGAGCCGCCTGCGACTCCGGCGCGCTCGCCACGCACCCCAGCCGACGACAGCGAGGAGTACGAGCGCAAATTCGGCAGGGGCGCGATGACGCGACTGCATTGCGTTGATCACCTGCGAGAACCAGAACACGTAGATGATCAGCACTGCGAGCAGAAGTCCCGTCATTACGCGCGGTTTTCGTAGCGCGCGCCATTGCGCGGCGAAGTGCGCCGCGCCGACGATGGCCAATGCGGTGAGACAGACCGTCAGGGCGGCGCCGATCAGCGAGATGAAGAATACGGCGCCGAGCGTGTGTGCAAGATAGTAGGTCGTGCGAACGATACCGTGCTCTTCGAGGTGACGTCGCCATCCTCGCTCCGGGTCTTGCAGGCTCTTGGCGCTCGAGCTGAGCGCGAGATAGTCGATCGTGATGCGCTCGATTCCGGACTTGCCGAAGAATGCCAGTCCATCGCGCAACAAATGCTTCAGGGATGCGCCGGGATACTCGATCGAAAAGCGCATGTAGGTGACCGGGCCGAGCTCTCGATTCGCATCCTGCAAATACTGCTCATGCGCTTGCGCACGCATCGCCGGTGACAGGGTCGCCGTGATGCGCTCTACGCGTTCGTAGAGATTGCGCTCCAGGCCGTGACTCGACTTGCCGAGACCGAATTCGCCTGTTTGCATGCCGATGAAGCTCATCCACGCGAGCACCGGCAGCAATGCTGCAACCGCATAGGCGACGCCGGCTCGCGGGCGAACCACGATCGCAAGTGCACCTGCGGCGACGAACGGCCACAACAGCATGATCGGCCGGATGAATGTTGCCAACGCGAGACACACTCCGCCTGCGACAAGCGTGGCTAGCCGCGGTCGATAGAAGCTTTCGACGAGCAGCCAGGTCGAAATGACCAAGAGCGGAATGTGCAAGGCCTCGCTCGCGAGTTGGTGCGGAAACACGAGCGTATGCGGAAGCATCAGGTACAGCGTCATTGCGGCGGCGCGAGCGCGTGCGCTCAGCTCGAGAAAAGAGCCGATTCTGTACACACACAGGCCCGACACGAGTGCGAGCGCGACCTGAACGATGACGATTGCGAGGCGTCCGCCCAGCAGGTAGAGCAGCGCGTGGGCAGCGTAATCCCCGAGAATGCCGTGCGTTGCTAAATACTGTTCGAGCGCGGGTCCCGGCTCCGCTGTAAGGAGGCCGAGCAGGGCGTTGAGGCGCTCATCGGCGCGGTCGGCCCTCAGGAAGAGCGCAGGATCGCCGAGATCCACTGCCACGACGAGGCCGATGTGCAGGAGTGCGAATGCGGCCGCGATCAGGAAAGCGGTGTTCGACCGGCGCAGAACGTCCACGAAGACGCTCTTTCCCCCTCTCGAAAGCTCGAGCTCGCTCGTTCCCACTCTGCCGAGTTCGTTCATCCGCAACCCCTTTGCGGACGCCTCAAGCGCCGAGTTGTGGCTGTCGCGGTCGACCGCCGCCCGTAATGCACGATCGCTGCCGGCAGTTCCGGCTTTTCCCCGTCCGACGTCGTGGATCTTTTTACGCGCTCATGGGTTTTTCCTCCGAGCTCCCCGGAGGTGCGCACCGGCGCACGCGGGTGACATGAAGCACATCAAAGGAGACTCATGCACGATCCGGTCACGCTCACCTTGACGCTCTTGTCGGTCGCGCTGACGGCCCTGGCGCAGATTTGCCTCAAAGTCGGCGTCGGGAACCCGGAGCTACAAATATTGCTTGCGGAGAAGGCGTGGCCCGCGTTCGTTGCGCACGCGTTGCTTTCGCCTTGGGTGCTTTTCGGGCTCGTGGGGTATGTCGTGAGCACGGCGACATGGTTGATCGTGCTCGCCCGTGCCGATCTGAGCGCGGCGTATCCGTTCGTCAGTCTCGCTTTCGTTGCTACATCGCTCTACGGCTACTTGGCCTTGCATGAGCCGATCGGCACGGCGCGGCTGAGCGGCATCGTACTGATCGTCGGCGGCGTGCTGCTCCTTGCCCGATCGTAGGAAGTCATATGAGTACACAGCTCTCCTGGTCGCCGCATGCGGCCTCGCAGAGGCCGCCGTTGTGCGTGGATTTGGACGGCACGCTGCTCAACGCCGATCTTCTTCTGGAGATGTTCGTACGGTACATCAAGCCGAATCCGTTGCGTGTGTTCAACGTGCTCGGGTGGTCGTTGCGCGGCCCAGCCTGCTTGAAGGCACGATTGGCGGAGCAGGTGGACCTCGACGTCGAGACGCTGCCGGTCAATGCGAGCTTCCTCGAGTGGCTGAAGGCACAGAAGCGTGCGGGTCGAAAACTCGTGCTCTGCACGGCGGCAAACGAAGCCATCGCCGCGAAAGTGGCCGATCATTTCGGCTTGTTCGATGAAGTGATCGCAAGCTGCGATGCGACCAACGTAGGCGGAAAGGTCAAGGCCGAGCAGCTCGTTGCGCGCTACGGAACGAAGGGCTTCGACTATGCGGCGAACGAGCACAAGGACTTGCACGTCTGGCGCGTCGCGAATGCTGCAGTGATCATTGCATCGCCTTCGCTTCTCAGGCGCTTGCTTCGAGAATCGATCGACGTGGAGCGAACTTTCGAGATTGCGTCCGGGTCGTTCCGTTTTCGCCTGAAATCTTGGCTGCGTGCCTTGCGCTTGCATCAGTGGGCCAAGAATCTCTTGATCTTCGTGCCGCTCGCGGCCGCCCACCGGATCGGAGATGTCGGCACGCTCGCGGACGGTCTCGCCGCGTTCTTTCTCTTCGGCCTGTGCGCGTCCGGCGGATACATTGCAAACGACTTGCTCGACCTCGACGCGGATCGCGTCCATCCCCGCAAACGTCTGCGGCCGTTCGCTTCCGGCGACATTCCGATCGTGCATGGCATCGTCGTCGCGCCCCTGCTCATCGTCGGCTCGCTCGTCATCGCCGCATTGACGTTGCCCGTCCTCTTTGCGGCGACGCTGGCCCTGTATCTGGCGACTTCGCTGTGGTACTCCGTGGCGCTCAAGCGGATTGCGATGGTGGATGTTCTTACGCTTGCGAGCCTCTATTCGCTGCGCATCGTCGCGGGCGGGGCGGCAGTCGCGATCATGCCGTCCTTCTGGCTCCTTGCCTTTGCGATGTTCTTGTTCTTGAGTCTCGCGGCCGCGAAACGCTACGCCGAGCTTCGCACGGCGCACGATGCAGGCAAAGCGGACGCACCTGGGCGCGGCTATTCCGTCGCGGATCTACCGCTGCTTCAGTCGAGCGGGCTCGCCGCCGGGTACTTGGCCGTGCTCGTCCTCGCGCTTTACGTCAATTCAGGGGCTGCGACGATGTATCGATATCCGGAGCTTCTGTGGCTCTTGTGTCCGCTGCTTCTCTATTGGATGAATCGGGTCTGGCTCAGGACCTCGCGCGGCAGGATGCACGATGATCCGGTGGTGTTTGCATTGACCGACAGGCCAAGTCTCTTGGTCTTCGCGCTCGGCGGCGTGCTCACATGGTTCGCGACCTGAAGATGGCATGCGACTTGCTGCACATCGACGAACATGCGTCATGAGAATGCGATGTCGGTGACTAGCGCACAAGCCATGCCCGCGAGCGAGAACAGCGGCTCGAGCGAGCTCGGGATGAGCTTCCTGCTCGCGGCGTTGATGAGCCTCATCGTCGCGGAGAAGCTCTTCGCGCTCCCCTTGAGCTTCGGTCCCGGGCTCTCGGTGGAGAACGCGCTGCTCTACGTCGTGCTCGCGGCACTTCTATTCAAGATGGCCGTGCAGCGCACGTTTCACTTCGAGCTGCGCGAGCTTCACATGTGCTTCGCGGTGCTGGTCGCCTACGCCGCGATGTCGATCGTCGCCGCCGCCGTGATCGTTCAATACCCCGACTATCGCGCCTTGCGTGCGGTCATCGGATTGAAGGCTCGGCTCGTCGATCAATTCGTTTTCTTCGCCGTATTCTTTTACGGGCTGCAGCAGAGCAGAAGTGCGCTCAACGTGCTCAAGTTCGTGTTCGTGCTCATGATCGGCGCGAATCTCGTCGCGTTGCTCGATGCTTGGGGATACCTCGATGCAGCCGGACTCGTAGCGCGCGAGGACGGACGGGCGCAAGGTGTGATGGGCGAATCGAATCAGTCGGCGGCATTCATCGCATCGTTCTTGCCGGGCTTGGCCGGTTTTGCGCTCATGAGCTCGGGCCTGTCGCGCCTTTTCTGGACCGGAGGCACGTTCGTCGCAGCGACAGCGATGCTGATCTCGGCTTCTCGCGGCGGCTTGGTTGCGATCGTACTTGCCTCGATCTGGGGCCTGCTGCGCTTCAGGCAGTACGTATCGACGCGCTCGATCATGGGTGCCATAGGAACCGGACTGCTCGCAGTCGCGGTCGTGCTTCCCTTCGTCGCGTCACGATACGGAGAGCTGCTCATGACGCGATTCATCGGCGACAGCTCGAGCGTCGACATGGTCGACGTGTCGTCCGGAAGACTCGACATTTGGCTCGGAGCTTTCTCCAGGATGGCGCAGACGCCGGTCAGCTTCCTGAGCGGTTTCGGGTGGAATGTGTACAACACCATGCCGTTTCGCCTGGCGCCACACAATCACTATGTAGCGCTCTGGTTCGATCTCGGGCTCGTCGGACTCGTCTCCGGTACGGCGCTCCTGGTGCTTGCGGTACGCGCTGCGCTCGACGCGCTGGGGCGTGTCGATTCGCAATACCGAACCGTACTGATGTCCTTTGCGACCGGAACGGTCGCGATCGCGATTGCGACCTTCTTCGTCGACCTGTACACGCCATGGCTGTGGTTTTGGGCGTACGCAGGCTTGGTGATGCGCATTGCGGTCAACGCTAAAGCAGGCGCGCGAGAGCAGGCGAGGCAAGCGCTCGCAGCCAATCAACCCGCGGCCAAAGCAGACATGTTTGGATGGGTCGGGACGGCGCGCCAAGGCCGGCGCGCCTTGCGCGCGAACAGATGAGACGAGAAGAGATGAGGGTGAACGGCGTGCTTTCTGCTGAATCCACTGTCGAAGCGATGAATCGAGCGCGGGCGCCATCCGATGCGACCACCGGCAACGTGGCCGCGATTTTCGTGCTGAACAGCTTGAATATCGGCGGCTCGGAAACGAAGGTCGTGCGGCTCGTCAATGCGCTCCGTCGAAATGGCGTCCTCGCCGGCATCGCCTACCTGAATAGCTCGTGCGATCTGCTGCCCGCGATCGATCGCGGCGTGCCGGTGTGGCATCTCGATCGGCGCGGCAAGTTCTCGGGCGCGGCGGTTGCGAACCTGCGTCGCATTCTGAGAGAAGCCCGCCCCTCCGTCGTGTTCGCGGTGAATTTGTACCCGGTACTTTACGTTTCGATCGCCACGGCTGGCTTGCGGCGGCGGCCGCGCAGGATCGGGCTTCTGAATACGACGACGCCGGCGAAGCGAGATGAATGGCGCCGTTCGTTCTATCGGCCGTTCCTGCGTCGCCTCGATGGGGTCGTGTTCGGTTGCGACGTGCAGCGACGCGAGTGGGTACGGTACGTCCGGCCCAACTATGCGCATTCGACCGTGATCTACAACGGCGTCGACATCGGCCGCTTCTCGCCGACCAGTGAGCAGGCGCGTGTGGAGGAGCGGCGTCGCCGCGGTATCGGCGTCGGGTCGTTCGTCATCGGAACGGTCGGCCGATTGGCCGTCGAGAAGAACCAGCGCGTACTGATCGATGCGGTTGCGGCACTTAGAGCATCCGGCATCGATGCTCACCTGCTCATCGTAGGCAATGGTGCCGAAAGAGCGCAGCTCGAACGTCGCGCGGCGGAGCTCCATTCGACCGAGCACGTGACCTTCGCCGGCGTGCAGAGCGATGTGAAGCCGTGGTTGGCGATGATGGATGTCTTTGTGCTGCCCTCGACGAACGTCGAAACATTCTCGAATGCCGCGCTCGAAGCGATGGCGATGCAGAAGACCGTCATACTGAGTCGCATCGGCGGTGCCGACGAGATGGTGAGGAGCGGCATCGACGGCTACACCTTGAGCATCGAGGAGCTGGCCTCGGCGCTCGTGCCGCTGCTGATCGAGCTTCACAACGATCCGCAGCGCAGATCTGCCATTGGCGAGCGCGCGCGGGCCCGCGTCCAGCACTATTTTTCTTTTGAAGCAATGGTCGACGATTATGCTGCCCTGATCTCGCAGCAATCGGACCGGAGGTAACGCAGGGTGGCGCATGTGCTTGCCAAGACGAACACCGACACGAGCTCGAACACGAATGCTGCGCATGCGGCGCACGCGCTCACCGCGCCTGATGCGGTTCCGGAAATCCTCTACGTCATGGGAACTGGGCGGAGCGGCACGACGATACTCGAGGTGCTGCTTACGAACTCGCAAGGCGTGGAGGGCACGGGAGAGCTGAAACACATCTTTCGAGATGGTTTTGTCCGCGGCGTGACATGCGCGTGCGGAAAGCCCGCATGCGAATGCGACCTGTGGTCTCAGGTCATGGAGCAAGGGAAATGGAGCCGAGCAGAGTCCGCCGAGCTTGCGCGCATGTTCGAGGCTGCCGAGAGCCACGCGCATTTTCCGCGCGTGTTCTTCGGCGCCGTCAGCGCTGATGTGGTCGATCGCTACCGGGATGCGACGGGCCGAATTCTACGCGCCGTGCGCCGCGGTACGGGCTGTTCGGTCGTGGTCGACTCATCCAAGTATCCGTCGCGAGCCCTGCTGCTCGATCGATCGTTTCCCGGCAAGGTTCGGGTGCTTTGCATCACGCGTTCGGCAAAAGGACTGCTTGCCGCTTTTCGGAAACAGAATGATGGAGAGCAGCGTCCGAAGAGCGCGTGGGCCGCATCGGCCTACTACTTATATGTGCTTTTCTGTATGCGTCTCGTGCGTGCCAAGCTCAAGGAGCGATGTCTCGTGCTTCGCTTCGAGGAGCTGAGCCGGGATCCTGATCGCGTGCTCGAAGCGATCGAGCGTTGGAGCGGATACTCGTTTGCCGACTCGCGAGCGAAGATCGCCGCTGGAGAGTGGTTCCGGGTAGGTCACATCGTCACCGGCAATCGCTTGCGCAAAAAAGGGAGCGTGCAGTTCGATCCGTCCTCGGCGAAGACGAGCGGGACGTATGGATTCGTCGCGCGCGTGCTCGAAGCTTATCGCAACGCGCTGGGGTTCTGACCGAATGAATAATCGAGTACCAAACGCTCGCGAGCCCGGCGCAATCGTGATGCTGGGCATTCATCCTGATTCGAAGGAGAAGGGGGGCATCTCGACCGTCGTCGACGTGTACCGTGAAGCGGGATTGTTCGCGCGCTGGCCGATCCACTACATCGGCACCGTGATGTCCGGACCCGCGCTCTCGAAGGTACGAGTCGCTATTGGGGCGCTCTCCGAATTCTGCTCGTTGCTGATTCGCGGTCGCATCCAGCTGCTGCACGCTCAAACGTCCTCTCGTGCGAGCTTCTGGCGCAAGTCGTTGTTCGTTTTGCTCGCGCTCGCGGCGCGAAGGCCCGCGATCATCCACCTGCACGGATCGGAGTTCCAGCAATTCTACCGAGATGAATGCGGGCCTCTCCGCAGAGCGTATGTGCGCTTTGTATTGAATCGCGCCGCCCGCGTGATCGTGCTGTCTTCTCAATGGGCGACGCTCGTGCGCGACATCGCTCCGCGGGCCCGCGTCGTTCGCATTTTCAATCCGATTTCCACGCGTGCAGGCCTCGCGGATGAGGCCACGCCTCGCGATCCGAATGGACTCCTGTTTCTTGGGCGCTTCGGTCCCCGCAAAGGCATCTTCGATTTGCTCGAGGCAATGACCATCGTCAGACGCCGTTTCCCGGACGTGACGCTGCGCTGCGGCGGCGATGGCGATATCGAAGGTGTGAAACGCAGGGTTGCTGAGCTCGGCTTGGGCGATTGTGTCGAGGTGCTCGGATGGGTGAGCGGGGCGGATAAACGCCGCGAGCTGCTGCGTGCCTCGCTCTATGTGTTGCCTTCATACGCCGAAGGATTGCCGATGGGTATCCTGGAGGCGATGGCCGCCGGCCTCCCGACCGTCGCTACCTACGTGGGAGGGATCCCCGATGCGATCGCTGAAGCGGTGGAGGGATTTCTCGTCGAGCCGGGCGACACGCATGCGCTCGCAGACAGAATCAATCTGCTGCTCGGTAATCGACTGCTCAGAGAGGAGATGGCGGCTGCTGCTCGGCAGACGGCGAGCTCACGTTTCAGCGCGGAGCAGGTCATTGCTGAAGTCGAGCAGGTGTATCGCGAGCTCGGTGCGCGTCCGCGCGATCGAGGGCCCGAAACACGTCTCGAGCCCGATGCCCGTCGTAGAACTCACGTTTCGTCATGCAATCCATCGGTTGGTACGTAAGCCGCCTCGGACGGATGTCCGCCGCCGAGCTCGCGTATCGGATCGGTCAAGCGGCGCGCTCCACGCAAGATCGAATCGCGAAGACGCATGCGGCGCGCGTTCCGGTGCCGTCGGTTGAGCAGCCGAGTCCTTCGTACGTGCATGTGCCGCCAGACGTCGAACGCGGCGCCTACGTTGCAGCCGCCGATCGCATCCTCGCTGGGCGCTATTCGATTTTCCACTTGACCGACATTGAGCTCGGCCATCCGCCGCAATGGAATCGAGACCCGCTGACGGGAAAGGAAGCGCCTCTGCTGGCTGCAGGCTCGCTCGACTATCGAGATGAGCGGGTCGTCGGCAACATCAAATACCTATGGGAGCCGAATCGGCATCTCCACATCGCCACGCTCGCCCAAGCCTATGCTCTGACGGCTGAGCGTGCCTATGCCGAGGCCATTCGCGCGCACATCGATTCCTGGATCGACCAATGTCCGCCAGGCCGCGGGCCGAACTGGTGTAGCTCGCTCGAGCTCGGTATTCGGCTGATCAATTGGAGCATCGCCTGGCAGCTGCTCGGAGGATATGCGTCGCCGCTATTCGACGATGCGGGCGGCCGCGCTTTCCGCGAGCGTTGGCTCGAATCGGTCTATCGGCACGCTCGGGCAATCGTGCGCAAGCTGTCGCGCTATTCCTCCGCAAACAATCATCTCATCGGCGAGACAGCCGGCGTCTATATCGCATCGACGACCTGGCGCTACTGGCCGCAGATGCGTGCCTGGGGGCGGCAATGCAAGGAGATTCTTGCGCAGGAGGCGATCGTTCAGAACGCCGAAGATGGCGGCAACAGAGAGCAGGCGTTCTCCTACCAACAATTCGTGCTCGATTTCTTGCTGCTCTCCGGGTTGGCAGCGCGCGCGGCACACGAGGATTTCGCGCCCGACTACTGGCGGCGGATTGAACGAATGATCGAGTTTCTCGCGGCGATGATGGACGTTGCAGGCAACGTGCCGATGATCGGCGATGCGGACGATGGATATGTCGTCAGGCTCGAGCCGCACGATCGGCGACAGGCGGCGGGCCACGGGCGACAGGCTGCGGGCGACAGGCTACAGCCAGAATGCGCTACATGCGCAGCGCCTTCTTCTTTGGCTACAGCCCACAGCGTACCGCCTGCGGCCGCGAACAATTATCGCTCGCTCCTCGCCACTGGCGCGGTACTGTTCAACCGTGCTGATTTCGCGCGTAAGGCGCGGCACATCGATGACAAGACGCGATGGCTGTTGCCGCCCGAGCGCCTTCGCGAGTTCGAGCATTTGGCGAGCTCTCGAGGATCGACGATCGCTCGGTGCGAGTTCCCGCAGTCCGGCTACTACGTGCTGGGATCGCAGTTCGATACCCCGGAAGAGGTCCGAATGATCGTGGATGCGGGCCCGCTCGGTTTTCTGAGCATCGCTGCACATGGCCACGCCGATGCGCTCAGCGTCGTGTTGAGCGTCGGCGGCGAGGAAGTGCTTGTCGATCCCGGCACGTACGCTTATCACACCGAACCCGAATGGCGTCGCTACTTCCGCGGTACGCGCGCGCACAATACGATCGTCGTAGACGATCTAGACCAATCGACTCAGAGCGGCAACTTCATGTGGTCGCGCCACGCGATCGCACGTTGCCTGCATTTTGGAGAGCACGGCTCGACCCAGCGTTTCCTGGGCGAGCACGACGGCTACAGCTCGCTGCGCCAGCCGGTCCAGCATCAGCGGGAAATCTTGTACGACACCGCGCGGCGGGTATTCACGATCAATGACATTCTGGAAGGCGAGGGCTCGCATGAGGTGTGCCAGCGCTGGCACTTGTCGGAGCGCGTCGCGCCGATCGTACGCGACGACGAGATCTGCGCCCCGACCTCGAGGCATCGTATTCGGATCGTGCCGCAGAAGATGCCGGACCATGTGGCGGCGCATCGAGGCGGCTCGGCGGAGGAGGGGGGCTGGGTTTCGAGGCGCTTCGGCCACAAGGAGCCGACCACGACCATCGCCTGGCGTTATGTCGCACAGGGCCGGTCGATCCTGACGACATACATATATATAGAGGCTGTATAGGCGAGGCGCGGGGACGCACCCCGCGTTCACTTCCTCGCGATCACGTAGAGACCGGAACAGGTCAGGTCGTCTTCCGAAATGTCGATCCAGCGTGCCGCCAGCTCTTCGCGCGAGATGCCGTCGGTACGGTGGAACTCGAGGTGTGTGACGATCTTGAAGCCGGCGTCCTCGATGAATCGCAAGTGAACCGAAGCGGGATGTCGATTCAGCATGTAGTCGCGCCGGCCCATCGTAATCTTCCAGAGCGGTTCAGGACACGCCCGAAATCCGTTCCAGCGCTTCGTCAGCCCATGCGAGCGCAGATCGATTTGGTGAGACATCCATCCGCCCGGCTTCAGCCAGCGATAGAGCGCTCGATAGGTGCCAGGGAGGTCGACGACGTGCTCGAGCACCGAATGCGAAACCGCAACGTCGATCGAGTCGTCGACGATGATCTTGGGATCCGACCACGGAGCGCGGTAGACAGCACTGATCTGCGCCGCGGGCGCGCCGCGAATCGCCTGGCGGATTGCATCGATCCGGTTGGGCGCCAACGATCGCCGCAGAACATCCTCGGTGAGGATATGGCTCGGGAATAAGCGTTCGTCCAAATAGGGGTCGAAGTCGGGCCAGCCCTTATCGGGTCGCGGCGTTCGATCTGCATAGATGCGAACGAGCTCACCGAGGATGCGCTCGTTCGTCGCAGGATTGGAGTGAGCGACGACATCGAGACCGATGTAGTGATCGGCTCCGGAGAGGAGCGCGGCGAGCCCGACTCCGATCGACTCTCCTGGCCCGAGCTCCGCGACAGTCGCGGGAAGCTGCTCCAATCCGTGCGCCCGCAGCAAGGTGAGATGTTTGAGCCATACGCTATAGCAGTACGTCGCCGAGTCGGTATGGCCTGGGCTCTTGACAGGCAGGTACTCGCTGATTCCTGGTACGAACGTCAGCAGTCCCTTGACGGTAGGTCCCAATCGCATCTCAGGCATACGCCCCTCGTCGGGTGGTGACAGGTGCTGCAGCGCGGCTTCACCTGCGGTGCTCGGCGTGGACAGATTCAGCGAAGGATGTTCGGGTTAACCGGACGCGCAGTCTCGACCGCCGCGAATGCGGCTGATATACGTAGTGCTAGCATGGCCAGCGTGCAGTCAATAGATGTGCGATCGACATTCGTGATGAGCATCGAAACACAGAGCGCCGCGACCGTCCTGATGATCCGCCCGGTACGGTTTTCGGCCAACCTCGAGACGCAAGCATCCAATCGATTTCAGGCACGCGACAGCGCTGACGCACCGCAGAAAGCGCAAGCCGACGCGCTTGCGGAGTTCCATGCGCTCGAGTCGGCGTTACGCACAGCGGGCGTCGATGTGCGCGTGTTCGAAGACACGCTCGAGCCGCATACGCCGGACAGTATCTTCCCCAACAATTGGGTGACGTTTCATGCCGATGGGACCGTCGTCTTGTATCCCATGCTCGCGCCGAATCGGCGCCATGAGCGGCGTGCGGATATTCTGGAGGCGCTGAGTGCGCGCGAGGGCTTCTTCACGTCACGCATCGTCGACCTGACGCACTACGAGCGTGACGGGAAGTTCCTGGAAGGAACCGGCAGCCTCGTACTGGATCGCGTGAATCGAACTGCCTATGCGTGCGTGTCCCCGCGTACGGATCTCGATGTGCTCGGCGACTTTGCACGACAGCTCGACTACGAAGTCGTCTCCTTCGAGGCGACCGATTCCACGGGCTTTCCGATCTATCATACGAACGTCATGATGTCCGTCGGCGCACGATTCGCCGCGGTGTGTTCTTCGGCCATTCGACAGGATGCGCGCCCTGCCGTTCTCGAACGATTGCGTACGGGCGGCCGTGAGCTGCTCGAGTTGAGCTACGACCAAATGCACGCCTTCGCAGGCAACATGCTCGAGCTTCGCACGTGCGCCGGCGCGTCCGTCACGGCGCTCTCGCAACGAGCGGTCGAGTCGTTATCCCCGCAACAGCGCGCGTTCTTGGAGCGCCACACGGGCGCGATCATTTCCGTGCCGATTCCCAGGATCGAACGACTCGGCGGAGGGAGCGTTCGATGCATGCTGGCCGAAGTGCATTTGCCCCGGCGGTAGTCATCGTCCAGGCAAATTCTCCTATCGCATCTATGTCTTGACCGCCTGGATGAACGCATCGCACGTCGTCAAGTCGCCGTCGGTCACGTCCCGGAATTGCGGAGCAAGCTGACGTCGCTCGATCTTTGAGTGGGCCTTGACAGGCGCATCCTCGACGATGCGAAAGCCGGCTTCTCTCATGAGCCGTACGTGTACGGAATGCGGCGCGCGATTGATGAGCCAGACTTGCTTGCCTCGCGCCAATTTCCACATCAGATCCGAGTACGTCCAATGCCCATTCCACTCGCGCGCCGAGCCGTGGCATTTGAAGTCGATCTGATGCGACATGTAACCCCCTGGACGAATCCAAGAGTGGAGCGTGCGGTAGACATCCGGCAGATCGTCGACGTGTTCGAGCACTGCTTGCGAGAACACCATATCCACGGTTTCGGGTACGACGGTATCGCGCGCATTCCAGGGAGCGCGATACTGAATCATCGATTGCTCGGAGAGCTCGCCGGACAAGCACGCGCGTATGCGCGCCACTCGTTCCGGCTGCAGCGCCTGCGCCAACCGTTCCGAATGTAGAAGCTCGCGAGGAAACGCATAGTTTGCGAGCGGCGGACCCACCCGCGGGAATTCTTGCGGCCCCGGAATATCGGCGCGTTCCTGGAAAAGCCGCACAAGCTCCTCGAACACGGTCAGGTTGCGTCCTGTGTTCGCATATTTGACGACATCGAACGCGTAATACTGCTCCGCACCTGTCAGGAGCGCCGCAAGCCCGATTCCGACGGAATCCCCCGGCCCAAGCTCCGCCACGATCTTCGGATCGACATTCAGGCCATTCTCGTGTGCGTGCACGAGGTGCCGGAGCCAAACGGAGTAGCAGTAGCGCCCCTGATTGGTGCCGCCCGTTTCGGGCGCTCGCTTGTCGAGCCGACTGCGGACCATGGGGAGCAGCATGGCCCCGGGAACGAACGTGAGCGCGTTGAAGAGCAGGCGTCTCGTGCTGAACATATGGCCCCCTTTAATTTAATGACTGCGAATTGCGACGACGCGCCACAAGAACTTGCACGGCTCATGCCATCTCCTCCGCAGCAGCTCACGTTCGGCCTCCTTGTAGGAAACCTCTCACTCCAGGACAATTCGCAACATGCTCGAGCTCGCCATCAAAGTGCTGATCGCTTATCTCGTCGGATCGCTCCTCGGTAGCCTCCTCATGGGGCAGTTGCGCGGTGGCGTGGATATCCGAACGATGGGGAGCGGCAATGCCGGAGGGACGAATGCACTCAGAACGCAGGGCGCGACGTTCGCGGCCGCGGTGATGGCGATCGACATCGGTAAGGGCTGGCTCGCAGCGGGTGTGTTGCCCGCGTTGAGCCTTCCGGGTGTGCGCAGCGATCCGCTCGTCGCGCACGAATGGCTCGCAGTGGCCTGTGCTGCGGCCGTCGTGGTCGGTCATGTCTTTCCGGTGTGGTACGAATTTCGCGGCGGTAAAGGCGCAGCCACCCTCGTTGGAGTGCTATTGGGGTTGCAGCCGGTCGCATTGGTCCCGGTACTCGCTGCATGGCTGATCGTCGTGATGATGACCGGCTTCGTCGGGCTGGCGACGATGCTGGGATCGCTCGCCTACGTCCTTTTCTTGCTCGGCTTTCGGCAGCATTCCTCCGCGGCCTTGTTGACGTTCGGCATCGCAATGATGCTGTTCGTCTGCTACACGCACCGATCGAACATCGGGCGCATGCGCGCAGGCACGGAGAATCGTGCGCATCGGCTCTGGCTGCTCAAGCCGCGCTGACTTCTCATGCGCACGAAATCGCGCCATCAGCGCACTCAGGACCGGCGCCGCCGCTTGCTCGCGCTACTCGCAGATGGGAGCTTTCATTCGGGTCAGGCGCTCGCGAGCAAGATGCGGTTGTCGCGCGCCGGTGTGTGGAAGCTCGTGCAAACGCTGCGTGGCCTCGGGATCGATATCGATTCCATTCCGCGACAGGGGTACCGTCTGCCTCAGCCGATCGATCTCTTGAGCCGCGATGCCATTCTCGAAGGGCTCGGCGCGCGTACCCGGGACAAGGTGAAGCCGCTCGAGGTCCTGCTCACCGTCGATTCGACGAATCGCCACGTTGCCGATCTTGTCGCGCCTGCGAGCGGCCAGGCGCAAGTCTGCGTCGCGGAGCTCCAGACTGCGGGCCGCGGTCGCCGAGGGCGCGATTGGATCGCGCCGTTCGCTAGCGGGATTTGTCTATCCCTCGGATGGCAGTTCGCGGAGGCGCCGCCCACCTTCTCCGCGTTGAGCCTTGCAGTCGGCGTTGCAGCCGTACGAGCGCTCGAACGCCTCGGCGCTCGCGACGTCGGCCTTAAATGGCCGAACGACTTGACCTGGCAAGGACGCAAGCTGGGAGGGATCCTCATCGAGATGCGAGGCGAGTCCGCAGGGCCGGCCCAAGTCATCATCGGCATCGGCATCAATATGCGCATGCCTGCCTCGGTGCGCTTGACGCTTGCCGAGCACCAGGCGGTGCTCGTGGCCGACATTCACGAGATGCTTCGCGAACGCACGCCGACGCGGAATGCGCTGATTGCGGCGCTGATCGAAGAGCTCATCGCGATGCTGGAGACATTCTCGAAGCACGGTTTCGAGCGGTTCGCGGCGCAATGGCAAGCGCTCGACGTGCTCCAGCACGCGAACGTCAAGATCATCACCGGCAACGATACGACATTCGGCATTGCACGCGGGGTTGACGACGACGGCGCGCTGCTCGTCGACGTAAACGGCGAGCTCAAGCGCTTCGTATCGGGGGAAGTCAGTGTCCGCCCAGGAGGAACTATTCGGTGAACGGTGAATGGCGGACGGCGGACGGTGAAAGACGCATGGATGCGCGATCCGATCGTGCGAGACCGCGCAACGTGTCTGTCTATGAATGCAGTGCTCAGTTTCTGCTCACCGTCCGCCGTCCGCCACTCACCGCTCACCGGCTCGTTTACCAGCCATGATTCTTCTCATCGACATCGGCAACACTCGCTTGAAGTGGGCTGAGCTTCGCGATGGAGCGCTGTCTTCGCAAACGGCATTCCCGCATGCCGGGGCCGATCGTGTTCGGCTGCTCGAGGAAATGCAGCGGCACGTAGCGCGGCCCGAGCGCGTGTTGATCGCGAATGTCGGCGGACCTGAGATCGCGGAGGCATGCGTCGACGCCATTCGCGCTGGTTGGAGCATCGAAGCCGAGCTCGTCGTGTCAACTGCGTACGCCGCCGGTGTCACGAATGCCTATCCCGAGCCCGAGAAGTTGGGCGTGGATCGATGGCTCGCCATGATAGGGGCGCGTGCGATGAGATCCGGCGCGCTTTGCATCGTGAGCGTCGGAACGGCGATGACGATCGATGCAGTCGACGTCGGCGGTGAGCATCTCGGCGGCCTCATCGTCCCGGGCCCTGAGCTCATGGTATCGAGCTTGCTCGAGAACACGAGCGACATCGCCTCGCGCGCGACGCAAACACACGCGAGCGACGCATTGTTCGCGGATCATACGTTTGGCGCCGTTCACCAAGGGGCTCGCCACGCACTCGCCGCGCTTGCGGATCGAGCGGTTCGCGAGCTTGAGCGTCGGCTGAGCACGCGGGCGCATCTCATTCTGACCGGGGGCGCATCAGAACGCATCGCATCTCTACTCGAATCCGATCACGAAGTCGTTGCGGACTTGGTGCTGCGCGGGCTCGCAAGGATTGCAGATCAGCCGCGGAGCACGTAAAGGCAGTACTCAGGAATCTCCGTTGGCTCAAGGGCCAATTGTGGGAGCGCGACGCGGGCGCGAGCATTTTGGCGCTAAGGAGAGTGATCAGAGGATAGCCGTGTCGAGCTCGATCGACTGCCGTCGCCCTCGCATCGTGCGCGGCTACGTGCGAAAGAGTCTCGCGCTCGTAGCCGCGCTGGCTTGCATGTCGAGCTTTGCAGAGGGGAAAGACAGTGCGGCACGCACGGTAGCGGAGTGCTCTCAACCGGCGATCCGCGTCGGTTCGCTGTCTGAAAGCGCGCTCTTTCTAAACACCTCGAGTGTTCGCGATGCGAACCGCTCGTCACCCACTGTGCACGCGACCCTCCACGAACGCGCCGACCTCCTCGTTCGCGATGCGCGTTACGATGCCGCTTACGTCGAGAGCGCGCGAACGACGGTGGAGCGCGGCGCCCCCGATGCGTGGGCGCTCATTGTGGGGTTCGTGCTGCTCATCGCATTTGCCGGCATGCGCCGCCGCCAGTTGTTTCGAGACGGGTAGAACACGCGTGTTTCGATGCGCACTGCGTCAGCGCTTTTTACCCGCGCCGGTCTCTCCCCAATACGCGGCGATGTTCGCGATTTCGGTCGGCGTAAGCTTCATCAGCGTCTTGTGTCGCACCTTGCCTGCGACAATGTCGACCATGATGCTTTCGAGCGAAGCGGCGTCTTCACCTTCCCAGTCGCCGGCGGCATGACACTGAGCGCACTTCGCTTGCGCGGCCGCCTTGCCTGCCTGCGGATCTGCGGCCTGTGCGCTCAAGGTGAGCAATAGTAGTGCCGCCGCCACCGCGCACATCGTGACACGCATATTCGCTCCGCTCACTTAGATGCGAAGCATCATACACCAGAGCGTTCAGGTGCGGCGGCGTCCGCGGCTTCCGTTTCGACCGAATGCGGCAACGTGAGATGGAATGCGGCGCCGCGCGCGAGGTTCTCGGCCCAGAGTTGACCGCCATGCGCCGCGACGATGGTTCTGCAGATGGACAGCCCAAGGCCGAGACCATGAGGCTTGTTCGTGACGAAAGGCTCGAAGATATGCTCCATTTGGAGAGCGTCGATGCCGATGCCGCTGTCGATGACAGAAAGCTCGACATGCGCCGGCGGATGCGCTCGCGTGACGATCGTCAGCGTGCGCTCGTGCTCGGGAACGCATGCCATGGAATCGCATGCGTTCGCGAACAGGTTGAGCATGACCTGCTGGATCTGCACGCGATCCGCAATCACCGGCGGCAGATTCTCGCTCAGCGACAATCTGACCGAGACGTGATGGCGCATGAGGTCCCCGCGCGTCAACACGAGACTGTCCCGCACGAGGTCCGAGAGCTGGAGCTTGGCGCGCGGATGCTCGGCTTTGCGAAGCATGGACTGCACCCGCTGAATGATCTGAGCGGCCCGCAAGTTGTCGCCGATGATGTCGCCGAGCGCTTCTTGGAGCGCTTCTCGATCGATGTTCTCCGCGCTCGAGAGCGAAACGGCCGCTTCGGCATTCGCGAGCATGGCCGTCAAGGGTTGCCTGATCTCGTGAGCAATGGCGCCGGAGAACTCGCCGAGAATGGCAGCCCGTGCGAGGTGCGCGAGCTGCTGCTGCTGTTCCTGCACTTCCATCTCGGCCCGTTTGCGTGCGGTGACGTCGCTGCCCGTAATCACGGCTCCATGTTCCGGGTGCTGTAAGGCCTCGATCGATAGCTCGTACCAGCGGATGCCATCGGCGGCGGGCGCCGAAAGCTCCAGCTCCCGCTGAGCCTCGCTGCCTTCGAGCACGAGACTGAGTGCCTCTGCCAACATGGCCGCAGCCGGATTGCCTTGCTCTGCCGCACGCTTCATCGCGATGAGGTAATCGTCGCCGACCCGCGCACCGCTCCCGGGACCATGCTCTGGCGCGCTGAGCCAGGATTCGTTGGCTTCGAGGATGACGCCTCGACTGTCGAGTACTGCAATCGCATCTCGAAGCGAGACCATCACGGATCGATGCAGGCTCTGGCTCATCTCGAGCGCGGCCGCGGAGCGCTTGCGTTCCGCGAGCACGGCTGCGAGCAGCAAGAGCGGAACGCACGTGACATTCAAGAAGGAAACCGTGGCAAGCGCATTCTGCACCGGCGAATGCGAGACGAACGGTCCGGCGCCATGCAGGACGCCCCACGTCGCCAAGCCTCCGACTAGCAGAACGGATCCGCACACGCCAGTCAGCCCGAATCGCACCGTGGCTAGAATGAGCAGCGGCAACGGCGCATAGAGCAGCGCGGAGCCGCTGCTGGAATGAGCGCTCGGAGAGACGAAAACATAAAGGCCGACGGCGACAAGTCCCGCGGCGACGACGATCGCTTCCAGGATCTCTCGCACCGATTTGTTCCAGGCACGTTCGCGCAGCAGGGCAGCGACATGCAGGACGAGCGGCACGAGCGTAATGGTTGTGAAGGTATTCGTGATCGTGCGCGCGACGACCGTGAGCCACATGTCGTCCGTCAACCCGAGCAAGGCGAAGGCCCCTGCCATCAGCAGGCTCGTGGTGAGTGGGGAGGCGATGCCTCCGATCAAGATGAGGTTCGTCATCGCGCGCAGGCTGTCGAGTCGGACAGGCCGACCCTCGAAGCGCACGAGAGCGGCGGCGCCGATCAGCGCTTCCGCGCAGTTGACGATGTACTGGATGAGGATCTGTGAAGGCGCGGTCGTGGTGATCTGAGCGAGCACATGAAACGGCGCGATGGCGAGGATGTATATCCACCACGTGCGGACGGGCGCGAGCAGCAGCGCCGCGAGGAGCAGCGCGTTCGGAGCCCAGAATGCCGATACGGGCGCGGCCGGAAAGGCAAGTGCCGAACCGAGCACGGCCGCGGCGTAGTACGCGCCCGCTGTCGCGATCGCCGGCACCGCATCCTGCCAAGCGAAAATGGGACCGGTCTGGTCGGGCACATCGCTCCACGTGCGATGGGCCAACAAGGACTGGGTCAGGCTCTCATGAGGCGGTGGGACGAGCATACGCGTTCTCGCCCGAGTTGATTCGCGCGCGCTAGATGAGCCAAACGAATGCCGCATCAGCGCGGCAGGTCAGCAGACGAGCGGATGAAGCGATCGAGCGTTCGAGTCGGTGTAGAGGGTTCGTCGTCGTCGGGTCCGTCGATTTCGGGTGTCCGGTGCCGGTGCTGCGCATCGAGGGGAGGCGCCGAAGGCGTATCGCCCGTAATCCCGACGCTGATGGCAAGTCGCACGAGCTGAGCAAGCGAGCGTGCGCCCATCTTTTGCATCACGCGCGCGCGATGCACCTTGACCGTCTTGACGACCGTGCCCAAGTCGGCGGCGATCTGCTTGTTCAATCGGCCTGCGACCACGCCCGCCAAGACTTCCCGCTCTCGCGGGGTGAGCGTTGCGAGTCTTCCGAGCACGGCATCCTGAAGCGATGATTGTTGGCGCAATGCGATATCGGCGCGCAAACCTTCCTCGATCGCGGCGAACAGCTCGCGTTTCGGGACGGGTTTCGTCAGGAATGTAACCGCACCTCCTCGCATTGCATCGACACTTGCCGGGATATCGCCCTGTCCGCTCAGGAAAACGATCGGCCGATGACAGCCGGATCTCGCGAGAGCGGCCTGCACTTGAAGACCGTTGATCTCGGGCATCGCGAAGTCGAGCACGATGCAGCCGTGCAGCAGAGGATCGTGAGCGGAAAGAAACTGGGCCGATGAAGTGAAGATACGGACATCGTATTCCGCCGAACGTAAAAGCCTACTGAGCGCCCGGCAAACGTCTGCATCGTCGTCGACTATGTATATGGTGGCGACCGGCGCGTGCATTCCATTGTTCCCCAGAGAGCGACGACGGCACACTAGTTCTGAGCCAATAGACAGATCAATCCGTGGAGTATCCTAAAATACTTCGTGTAACACGTGTTAGTCATCTTCTCCTTTACGACCCTCTCGCGATACCTATCGGCGGCTCGATCGTTGCTGCATTCGCTCCTGCCCGGTGCAAGTGCAAACGCCAAACGGGGGAAGGTACGAAGCTCTCTCCTTCGGCGACCTTTTCGCAAGGTTCGGACGGATTGCCGGGTCGCTCCATTGCCCCTTGGTCCAATGGCTTTCCGTCGCGCTCTTGTTCGCCGCTTCGCCCTCTCGTGTATCATTCTCGTACGCAGGCTCCTCAATACAACGAAGCCGTCCGCCACGTTACCCGCCCATGCGCATTCTTTGTCTTTTGCTGATCCTCGCGAACGTTCTGTACCTCATCTGGTCGCAGCTCATCGACGTCCAAGTGAACGCGCTCGATCGTCCCGCGCGGGCCCAAGCGAAAGCGCCTGAAAGGATCGTGCTGGCCAACGAAGTACCGGCTCTGACGGAGGAGCGCCCGCAGGATCGCGGGATGGTCGAGCCCTCGCGTGAAGCGCCGGTCCAGTCTCCCACACAGGAGATGGCGCGAGCGGCCGAAAGCGATGCACTGACCTGCACGAGCGTCGGACCGTTCGCCGAGCTCGCGGAAGCGGCGCAGGCACAGGCCGCGCTTCGCGGTGCGGGTTTCAATCCGCGACAGCGCGTCGAGCAGGGCGAGCTGTGGGTCGGTTATTGGGTCAGCGTGCAGAACATTTCGACCCGCGCCGATGCGGAAGCTGCGGTCGAGAACTTGAAGAGCAACGGCCTCGATGATGTCTATCTGATGCCCGGCGGCGAGCCGTCGTACACATTGAGCCTCGGTGTCTTTTCGGACTATCAGCGCGCACAACGTCGTGCGGACGAGGTTCGCTCGGTCGGGCTCGAGCCCAAGGTCGAAGACCGAAAGCGCGCGGGTTCGGTCTACTGGCTCGATGTCGAGCTGCCCGAGCCCGGTGCGCGCATCGACACCTCGATCTTCCAGTCCGATCCGGGAAAGATCATGCGGCTCGAGATGAGGGCGTGTCCGGGCGCCGCGTAGCGCGGCGCGGGGCGTGTGAAGTGTGACGTGTATGGTGTAATGCCAGAAGGGGAGCAGCTGACGGCCAGCGCCAGGTCCCAAATCTTTGCTCCGGTTCCCCGCTCCCGACAGAACCGGCTACAATTTGCGCCGCGCCGGCGGCTTCCGCACGTCCGCTGTCGCTGCCCGCCGTTAACTACGGCAACGTTGCCGGCTTAGCACAGTTGGTAGTGCACCTGATTTGTAATCAGGGGGTCGGGGGTTCGAATCCCTCAGCCGGCACCATCGAAATCGAAAGGCCCACTCGTTGGGGCTTTCTTATTTCGATGTGCGAGCTGAGGGATTTCATCCCCCGACAGTCGGGGGTTCGACAAAATTGCCGGGAGCAATTTTGGACAGCGATAGCTGGCGCGAACGCGCGCCGGGACATGGAGTCCCAGGCGCAATCCCTCAGCCGGCACCATCGAAATCGAAAGGCCCACTCGTTGGGGCTTTCTTA
>JBDZVE010000048.1:21695-29401 GCA_040255535.1 Lysobacterales bacterium
AATCCCTCAGCCGGCACCATCGAAATCGAAAGGCCCACTCGTTGGGGCTTTCTTATTTCGATGTGCGAGCTGAGGGATTTCATCCCCCGACAGTCGGGGGTTCGACAAAATTGCCGGGAGCAATTTTGGACAGCGATAGCTGGCGCGAACGCGCGCCGGGACATGGAGTCCCAGGCGCAATCCCTCAGCCGGCACCATCGAAATCGAAAGGCCCACTCGTTGGGGCTTTCTTGCTCCCATGGGCCCATCTCGCGCTCAAAGGAACGGTTTGAAAGCGCTCCGGTTTCTCTTGGCCTTCATGACTGCGATGAGCTCGGCCCAGGCGGCTGAAGTAGAAGTCGTGGGTTTCGAGAGGGCCCATATCAGTTACGGATCGGAAGCACCGCTCGAGGCCGGAATCTGGTACCCATCGAGCGCGCGGCTTACGAACGCACAACAAGAGCGCTGGCCCGGTGTTGCAGCGAACGTGCCGATATCCGGCGCTCGTTTACCTCTAGTCGTCCTTTCTCATGGCGGCGGCGGCTCCTACGAGGGCCACTACGATACGGCGATTGCGCTGGCGCGCGCAGGTTTCGTCGCTGCGGCCGTAAGCCATGCCGGCGATACCTACGATGATGAGAGCAAGGTCCTGCAGCTATGGCGCAGACCCGCACAGCTGCGGCGCCTGGTCACGTACATGCTCGAAGAGTGGCCCGAGCACCGCTTGCTCGATCATGAGCGGATTGGCGCGTTCGGATTCTCGAACGGCGGTTTCACCGTACTGGTCGCAGCGGGTGGCGTGCCGGATTTGATGCGGATCAGCTCGTATTGTCAGGCGCACGCGAGCCACAACCTGTGTACTTCCATGCAGAAGGCGGGTGTGGATCCGAGTAATCCTGGAATCCGGGTGCCTGCCGGCGCGTGGGTCGCCGACTCGCGCATCAAGGCCATAGTCGTCGCGGCGCCGGCTTTCGCGTTTGCGTTCGATCAGCGCGGACTCAGGAACGTTCACACTCCGATCCAGCTTTGGCGCGCCGCTGACGACCAGCGCCAGCCCAATCCGTACTATGAAGAGGCTGTGCGGAAAGCGCTTCCGATAGTGCCCGAGTATCACGTCGTGCCGGGCGCCGGGCACTTTGGATTTCTTCCCCCGTGCGGCGAGGCGCTCGCAGCAGCCAAGCCGGAGATCTGCTCCGATGCTGCCGGTTTCGACCGAGCCGCCTTTCAGTCGGAATTCAATGCCGAAATCGTGCGCTTCTTCCAGGTACACCTCCCCCGTTGACAGCCTACGGAGAGCACACGTAGGCCCGTCAGCTATGAGAGATCGCAACGCCGTGTGATGCACGGACGATCGCGATTATCTAGACGGCCCTTTTCCTCCTGCACATTTGTAGGGCGAGCCGATCGAGAGCCCCTGCAGTGCTCGATGTCTTTAGCCGCGTGACTACGTAGCGCACACGGCGTTTTCCGAATTTTCCTTGCAACGATCGGCTGGCAGTCTCCCGATCTCGGTACTCCGGAATGCGCATTCACAAAGAGGGAGACTCGGCATGTACACGCGAATACTCGTTGGAGTCGACGATAGCGAGGCGTCGCTGCGCGGTTTGGACGAGGCGATTCGGCTCGCGAAGGCGACGGGCGGCAAGCTGCTGCTCGTTCATGTCGTGAACGAGATGATCGGTGCCGACATCGTCGCCTACGACAAGGTGATCGAGGCACTGCGACAGGGAGGTGCCAGGCTGCTGGAACAGGCAGTCGCGCGCGTTCGGCAAGCCGATGTCGAGTGCGATCGGAAGCTGATCGATGCCTTCGGCGAGCGTCCCGCCGATCTGATCGTTCGAGAAGCGAAAGCGTGGCCCGCAGATTTGATCGTCTTGGGCACACATGGGCGCAGAGGGCTCAAACGGCTCGCGTTGGGCAGCGACGCGGAGCTCGTGCTGCGCATGTCGCCTGTTCCAGTCTTGCTCGTGCGCAATCGGCCCGAGGCCTCGGAGTAATTGCATGCTGCGGCGCGGCGAATGGAACAGCGGGAACTCTCAAGAATCCCCTAGCGCTTACGACCATCTCCGCATAGTGGCGAGATTCGGAAGCGCAGATACTGAACTTCGTCTCTTAGATAAATTGCGACAGGAGGTAAACATGAATATCACGCGTTGGGAGCCCTTCCGCGAAGTTGGAGAAATGTTTCGGCAGTACTCGCCGTTCCTGAGCCGTGGCCTGCGCCGCATGGGCGATCGCGGCGACTGGACGCCGGTTGCCGACATCATCGAAACGGAAAAAGAGTACGTCATCAAGGCCGAGCTTCCGGAAGTGAACAAGGAAGATGTGAAGGTCACCTTGGACAATGGAGTCATCACGATTTCAGGAGAGCGTAGACAATCGAAGGAGCAGACGGACGAAAATGAGATACGCGTCGAGAGTTTCTATGGGACATTCTCGAGGAGCTTCTCGTTGCCTGAGAATGTCGATGTGAAATCCGTGCGCGCCGAGAGCAAGGATGGCGTGCTGCGCATTCGGATTCCGAAAACGCAAACAACGACTTCAAAACCCGTCACGATCGAAGTCAAGTAAGTCCGGGCGCGATGCGGGCGGGTCAGGCCCGCCCGCTGATTGCCGAGCGCTGCAAGGCCGTGAGCACTCGCATCCGCAAGGGCCGATGCGGCTTTGAACAATGACGAAGGGGGGATTCGCGATGTCGTACGAGATCGATTCGGCGCGGGCAAATGATTCGACGCTGCACGACTGGGCGATTGTGCTCGCAGGCGGCGAGGGATCGCGCCTTCACACGTTGACGACGACGGACGGCGGCGTTTGCGTCCCGAAGCAGTTTTGCTCGTTCAACGCGGGCCCTTCGCTTTTGCATGCGGCGCTCGATCGAGCTGCGAGCGCGACAGCAGGCGCACGCACAAGCGTCGTGCTCGCTCGACACCATCGCAGATGGTGGGAGCATCTATACCTCGGATTGCCGAGCGACAACGTGGTGGTGCAGCCGTTCAGCAGAGGTACCGCACACGGGATTCTGCTTCCGCTGCTGCACATCCTGCATCGTGACCCCGACGCCTCCGTGCTCGTGTTGCCTTCGGACCACTACGTGCGCGGCGAGCGCGTGCTCGCAGCGAGCCTCAAACAGGCGCTCGCGCAAACCCGCACGCGCGATGAGATCATCCTGCTCGGCATGGAGCCGGAAGAGGCCGATCCGGAGCTTGGCTATATCGTCACCGACGGCGAGCGCAGCGGTGACGTCCGGGCCGTCGCTCAGTTCGTGGAGAAGCCAATCGCGAGCCGCGCGGGTGCGTTGATTCAACGCGGCGGATTGTGGAATACGTTCATCTTCGCTGCCGCAGGTGCAGCGCTCCTCGAGGCCTTCGAGGCGCGGTGCCCGGAAACGGTCGCGGCGCTTCGCGGCATCATCGAGCAGTCGTCCGATCGTGAGGTGCGCGACCGGCGCATCGCTGGTTTGTACGAAGCCCTGCCGCAGCTCGATTTCTCGCGCGACATTCTGCAGCGAGACAGCAGCAGGCTTGGTGTGCTGGCGGTACCGCGCTGCGGCTGGAGCGATCTCGGTACGCCGCGACGCGTGGCCGATGTGCTCGACCGCAGGGAATCGCGGAGCATGGCACCCGGCGTGGCTGCACCGCATGTCCGCGGCTTTTTGGATCTCGCTGCTCGTCACGCACAACTGCAGGTCGCGCGTTGACGAAGAGCTCGCGAGATCCCGCCTTGCGAAAGAATCTCTCAACGAACGTGGCGGACTCGGCGGTTGTCGGCGCTGGCTCTGGAGATCGTCGGAGATTGCAATGAAGGAAGACAAGAGACCACGCCCGCATCGACAGACACCCGATGCGCGCGAGCTGCAAAGAGAGTTCGTTCTGGTCGACAAAGATCGTGACGGACGAGTGGATTTCCAGGAGTTCAAAGAGCTCATGGACGGTCTCGACGCAGGGATGTCCGAGTACGAGATGAAGATCGGCTTCAGCGAGATCGACATCAACAAAGACGGCCGAATCGACTGCGAAGAGTTCATCGCCTGGTGGTCGAGCGACTGAGCGGGCGTGCTTCGTTGCGGGCGGCTCAACTTTCGCTCGCGAATTCATCTTCAAAAAAACCTGACGACGCCAAGCTCCTGCCGAAGGACGTGCCTTCCGATGGAGCCGAGCAGCGCTCGGCCGTAGCGATCGGGGCGATGCGCTGCATGCTCGCGCGTGCTGTAGCGCGAATGAGAAGCAGGTCTCAACGTTGTCCCGGCCAGACGGACGAGACGCGAATTTCGCTCATCAGGTCGCATTTCGCGGCGGCTCTGCCCGCTAGGCTCCCGCGCGCCGAATATAGCAGCCATGTGCGGGTCTCGGGCGTTCTGTCCAATAGTGTGATTCAAGGGCTCGAAGGAGTACGTGTGTCTCTTAGAGTTCTCGTTGTGGATGACGATCTCAGCGTTCGCGTGAGCCTCGTGCGCGTGCTATGCGCACGAGGGCTTCAAGCAGTGGGCGCCGGCAACGGAGCGGAAGCGCTCGCGAAGGCGCTCGAGTCTCCGCCGGAAGTTATCGTCATGGATTTGATGATGCCCATTCAGAGCGGAACCGACGCGGCTCGTGCAATACGTCGGGAGCCCGCACTTAGCAACGTTCCGATCATCGCGCTCAGTGCTTCTCCGCAGCTCGTCATCGATGGCGAGCCCTTGTTCGAGTCCGTGCTGGCGAAACCCTGCCGCTTGGATCACCTCATCGACACGATCGCGCGCGCCGCCCGGCGGTGATGTGCGTCGCGCTCATTGCCGTGCAGGCATGTCGCGCCGTGCACGTCTGCCTGATTAGTTGACGAATCCCGAGCGTGCGCCGCCAGAGGCGGACTTGCCTTCGTGGATGCGGGCATGGACGCTCTCGACCGCCTCGGCGCCTGTCTCCGTCACATCGCTTGCCGCGCTTCGCGCCTCTTCGATACCCGTCCCGATCGCATCGCGAATCTCTCTCCTTCTCTCCTCGATCTCTCTCTTCGAGGCCTGCCACGCGGCGGTGCCGAACTCGGCAAGCGATTTGCGTTCCTTGATTCCCCAGTACACGAGCGCGCAGCCGGCGGCGCCTGCAAAGACACGCCCGGCAACGGACCAGCCCTCGTGCTCATCGTGGCCGTGCAGTCGTCGAATGCCTTCGTGAGGCTCGCGTATCGCGAGGTGGTCGGTGATGACGCGGACACCGTCCAACGATCTCATTTCATCCAAGACATGCTGATGCTCGTACGTCAGTATGTCGCCGCGGAGGTAGATATGGCCGTCATGAACGGTGCATGCGATCGCTTCTGGGTGAGATGAGGCGCGCGCGATCGCCGCTCGCGACTGCTTCAAGAGCGCTTTGTCGCTGATCTTGCTGCGCCCGAGGTGTGCGCGTGTGTCCGAGGCGAGGCGGCGCGCGCGCTCCGAAACCTCGTGGCGCGCGTCGCGCGTTCCGAGCTCGATCCGCCGTGCGGCCCGCGCACACTGATCGCGCAGCAGGACGCGACGTCGGTGGCCGCTCACGGGATCGAACATGTACATCGCACCCGCGGTAAGAGCGACGCCGAGCAGAGATCGTGTGACGGTGTTCATACGAGAAGTCCCCTGGTTTCCGAGCGCTGATCCACACGAGCGATGTCTCGGTGATCGATGTCGATGCTAGGCGGAACTCGCCGGAACGTAAGGTGGACTTAGGTCCAACTCTCTCAGCATGGAAGAATCGCCCTGGGTCCTCGATCGAGCGCGCGATTTTACTTTCAACCCGTCGTCTCACCCGCTACAGAGCCGCTATCGCGATGACGCTGTGCGGGCAAAGAGGCGCGGATACGCGCGGAGAAATCCGGCGCCGAGTCCGCGGACCGCGCGGCTTCGTTGATCCGCGAGCGCGTCCGAAGCATTGCGAACGGCATCGAGGCATTCAGCACTCCGAGGTCGTAGAGATAGCGATCTGAGAGCCCGTTGAGGTAGTGGCGCACGTCGAAGGCGAGCGGCTGCCCAGCGGCTCGCGTATAGCGGACGATGTTGATCGTGCAGTTGCTGCTGAGCAGATTGTAGTGCTCCGGCCGATCGGCGAGTGCGTTGATTCGCGCGAGATAGACGAGGAAGAGCGCCCGAGCGTGTTCCGGCGCGGAGGCTATTCGATAGAGATAGACGTCCTCGCCGCGGTAGTTCGTGCGCACGCCTACGATGTCGCGTTCGTCTCCCACGACGTAGATGAGCTCGAATTGCTTGAAGAGCGAGCCGAGCGGTGAGAATCCCTCATGGGCTTCGGGGCGAGCTTCGATCGAAATGCTGACGGGGGGCGCGTTGTCGAACGTGAAGCTCAGGAAAGTGTGTCCGATTGGGCCCGGCATCCAATAGGAGATATAGAAGTCGAGACCGGTTAGATGGGAGAGCTCGACCACGCGCGTTTCGTAGTGAGGCGTGAAGTCTCGCTCACTCACGTAGTCGAAGTTCCGTACGCCGGTGAGATAGACACGGTCGCCATCGATCCGCGCGCGCGGCATCACGGCGACTTCCGGTCGCCATTCGCGATCGTGGGAGGGCGATATGCTCGTCCACCACGCGAGGATCACGATGAAGAGCAGCGCGAAGGCAGCACGTGCGTATCTACGCCGCGCAAGCCACAGTGCCCAAATTCCGAATACCGCAAACGCGAGCGCGAGCGCGTAGCGCGCCCAGACCCAAGGCAGGTTCGAGAAGTAGAGTGCACCGGCACCCCAAGCGACGACGAGTCCTCGCACCAAATGGCGCAGCCCGGTGCCGAGGCCGCGCACGATTCTCCATGTAGCGCTATGTCGTACGCTGGCGAGCTCCGGAGCGGATTGCATTGCATGCGGACGCGTGAGTCGAGCCTAAGTTCGCCGCCGGCTACCTGAGCAACTGACGGACAATTACCGCAGCACAGAGGAGAGTAGCCAAAACAGGAAAATCTCCATTCCCGTCATGCTCCGGCCCTCTCTGGCCGTCAACCGTCAATCAGCTTGCTCATCCTACCGACCGAGTACCCTCGCTTTAGCGGTCGCATACTCCTTTTCGGTCAAAGCGCCCGACGCTTTCAGATCGGCGAGACGCTGCAGGCTCGCAGCGATGTCGACGCTTTCGCCCGACGCGGGCGGAGCGGATGCTGCGAATTTCTGCTGCTGCTTTCGCTGCACGCGCCCGGCCACGCTCGTCGCCGTACCAGCAATCACCGCGGTTCGGGCGGCGGTGCGCAAAAGTCCTGGTCTTCTCGGCATGATACGTCGCTCCTATTTCAGTGTGCTCTCGCGCGCTCCGCGCGCTTGATGAGGAACTCGGCGAGGAGCGGCACGGGTCGACCCGTCGCGCTCTTCGCGTCGCCGCCGATCGATGCGGTTCCGGCGATATCCAAGTGCGCCCACTTGTAGGCACCCGTAAAGCGCGAGAGAAAGCAAGCCGCCGTCACCGAACCGGCAGGACGTCCGCCCAAGTTGCTCATATCGGCGAAGTTGCTCTTGAGCTGCTCCTGGTATTCCTCGAATAGCGGCATGCGCCAGGCGCGGTCGCCCGAATCCGTACCGCATTCGAGCAGCTCAGCCGCGAGAGTCTCGTCGTTCGCATACAGCCCGCTCGTTTGCGTGCCGAGCGCGATGACGCAGGCGCCCGTGAGTGTCGCAATGTCTACGACACAGGTCGGCTCGAATCGCTCCGCATACGTGAGCGCGTCACAGAGGATCAGCCTTCCTTCCGCATCCGTGTTGAGTATCTCGATCGTCTGGCC
>JBDZVE010000049.1:0-2506 GCA_040255535.1 Lysobacterales bacterium
TCCCGGCGAGGGACGCAGCCTTACTAAGCGGCAGCCACATTGCTAACCACCGAACCCTTCTCCAACATCGCGCCGGCCCCGAGATCGATACCGTCGAGTGCCTCGCTCTACCTCATCGACGCATCGGTATTCGTGTTTCGCGCGTATCACTCCGTGCCGATCGCACTGACGGATACGGACGGCAATCCCGTCAATGCACTGCATGGATTCGGCCGCTTCCTTGGGGATCTCATCGAGCGTGTGCGGCCCGAGCACATCGCGGTCGCGTTCGATGCGACGCTCGTCACGTCGTTCCGTAATCGCCTGTTTCCGGCCTACAAGGCGAACCGCGAGCCCGCGCCCGAAGATCTCAAGCGCCAGTTCGGGCTGTGCCGCCGCTTGTGCGAAGCGCTCGGTGTCGCGAGCTTCGCGAGCAACGAATTCGAAGCCGACGACATCATCGGCACGCTGGCGACGCGCATGCGCGCGGCCGGCAAGAACGTCGTGATCGTCACGCGCGACAAGGACCTAGCGCAGCTCGTCCGTCCCGGCGATGAGTACTGGGATTACATCGGCGATGAGCGCTTCGCGTACGAGCGAATCGCGGATCGGTTCGGCGTGCTGCCGGAACGCATGCCATGCTTTCTCGCCCTCATGGGCGATGCCGTCGACAACATCCCCGGTGTACCTGGGATCGGACGAAAAACGGCGTCCTTGCTATTTCGGCATTTCGAATCGCTCGTGCATCTCTATGACGACTTGGACCGAGTGCTCAAGATCAAGATTCGAAACGCGGGGTTCGTCGCCGGCCAGCTACGCGACTACCGTGAGCACGCGTTCCTCGCTCGCCAGCTCACGACGATCGCATGCGACATGCCGCTCGATGTGGACTTGCCGATGCTCGAGCGGCGCGTGCCGAACATGGATGCCGTGAACGAGCTCTACGACGCCGTCGGCTTTGGACGGCTGCTCCGAAACCAAGCAGAGCGAATCGCAGCGCTCGCCTGCGGCTAGCTCAGAATCGAGCTGCGTGCCGCATCTCGCGGCCATTTCTAGCCATTACGCGGATAAATTCGCGGCGCGGTCCAGACGCGTTTCCTGAATGCTTCCTCTGCGGAGAAAAGATCAGGAGGAGTGATGGAATGCAAGCGCCTTGGACGAACGATGAGCGTGGTGGCCTCGTTGACTATCGCGAGTGCCTTCGCGAACGCCGCTTCCGCTCCGACGATTTATCGCTGCATCGAGAATGAGGTCGTCACGTATTCGGATCGGCCGTGCGGATCGAGCGCGAGCGAGTACCATGCGAGCGAGCGCATCAGCATTCTCGACGTCGCACCGCCCGCGGCGACGAAGCCGGCCCGAGTGAAGCCCAATCCCGCACGAGTCGACACGGTGTCGATCGCTGCGGCTCAGGCCAAGCACGCAGAGAACTGCGCAAAGCTCGAGCGCTCGCTGCGCGATATCCGCTCGAAGATGCGCGCCGGCTACGACGCAAAAGAAGGCGAGCGTCTGCGGGACCGCCAACGGAAACTTACTGCTCGGCAGCACGATCTGCGCTGCTAGTCCTTTGAAGGCATTCATTGCGCTTCACTTATCGACAGATGCGCCAATGAAAGCCGCCGCGCCGCCGCGAGATATTTTCTTCGCCCCCGGGGATCGTAGGCCGCCGGCCTGGAGCCACAGTGTGACGAAGAACGAATTCTCGCGGCGACGCGGCGGCGCGGCGTAGACAATGATGGATGAACGTCGCCTTCCTGTCTCTTCACGGCGCCTGGTCGACGCGTAGGACCGGATACAAGTTGAGTCGCTCGTCCCATGAGGGGTGGCGGCGGTAGAAGAAATCGAGGCGGGCCGAGGGGCTTTTTGCGAACTCCGGATCGTCTGCCAGCTTGCCCACGAACTCGCGCCGCAGCTCCGGGTCCTTCTCCAGCATTTTCTTCGCGACCTCTTCTGCGACATACGTTTCCATGTACTCCTTGCGCTCGAATGCCGCGTTGAAGAACCCCCAGCGCACGAACGAGTCGGGGTCCTTCGGCTCGAGCAACGTCAGAACCAATCGCGATTTTGGCTGAGCAATCGGCACGAACAATGCGTTCGGTGCGAGATCGCGGCGTTCCTTGCGCCACTCGCCTTTGAGCGTCAGGAGCGAGCGGCCTTCGAAGCTCGACGCGGCCACCTGCGCTTCCTCCGCGCGGAAAGCCTCCACTTCGATGTCCGCTAGCGCTCGGTCGATCTGCTCGAACTCGATGCCATGGAGCGCGAGCTTCTCGCGCATCCAGCCTGCGTGCGCCGCCGGAATCAGATAGCCGGCTCGCGGTGCGATGACCGTATCCAACGGGCGCACCTCGTCCTTGAGCGGAATGCGCCAGATCTGCGGTCTGCTGTCGTCGTAGGTCGTCGCGAGCGCGCCGGAAATCGCGGATGGCGCCCGCGTATAGGCGTAGCCCCTGAACTCGATCGTTCGGACGTGATCGGTGTTTTCGTACGTGAGCGCGACCTTCGTGCCGCCGATCTGCTGCGCACGTTC
>JBDZVE010000049.1:2606-5756 GCA_040255535.1 Lysobacterales bacterium
GCGAAGCGCTTCATCGCCTGCGAGCGTCGGCGCGACGAGGTAGGCAACGTCGTGCTCGAACTTCGCGCCGTCGGTGGCATGCAGATCGACGTAGAGAATCGGATCCCATTCGTCGAGCAACCGCAACAGCGCCTGCATCTCGGGCGCATCGGCTTTCGTGTAGTCGCGATTGAGGTTCAGATTCTGCGAGGTCGTACGCCAACCCATCTCCTCCGGCCCGACTTGATTCGGACGGTTCCACCGCCCGAAGCGTTCGTGGCCGTCGGGATTCAATACGGGGATGAACACGAACGTCGCATGCTCGAGAGCGCCTTTGGCCGCACGCCCCTCCAGCATTTCGCGCAGTGCGAGGAACCCTGCGTCCTTGCCGTCGACCTCACCCGCGTGAATCGCACCCTGCATCACGACGACTGGGTGGCGGCGTTGCTTCGCGGCCGCGGGGTCGAGAACACCGGCGGTGGAGGCAATCAACGCATGCATCGGACGGCCTTCAGGCGTACGTCCGAGCTCCAAGCATCGAACCGCCTCGCGCCATCGCTCCTCGAACGCTGCGCACAAGCGTTGCACTTCCTCGTAGCGCCCCGTTCGTCGATAACTCGACCGCTCGCCGAGCGTCGTAAGCGAAGCGTCGGCCGCGCTCGCACCGTAGGCGACGAGCGAGCAGAGCAGAAGTGGAACGACGTTGCGCAGAGTGCTTCGCATCGGATGGAGCCTCCTTGATTCAGGCTCTGCCTGACCCTTGAGCAGCCTAATGTATGCGTCTTTCAGCGGATGTCACGCTTTGTGACACATGTCCGTGGGACTGAGTAGATTCCGGACGAGCCTGCTGCCGAATGCGCTGCCGTTCGTCTTGATTGGTCGGTTGATCATTGCGACGATGTGAACGTGGCCCGCGTTTTGCCTGGGCCGCAGGCGTTCAATTAGAACTTTTCAGAAGAACACCTGACCTTACGTGGCGTCTCCCCATCGACAACATCGCGGTCGCAGCTTGCGACACAGCATCCTTGCGGCGCTCGCGATCGGCTTCTTGCTGTTGAGCGGCGCGCAGTACTACGTGGCGGGCGCGTTAGCCGAGCGCCAACTGAGCGAGATCGAGTCCAAGAACGCCTTCTTCCGCCTGGCCAGCGTCCATCACGCGCTCGACGTGATGCAGGAGGATCTCACGGCGACAGTCGCGGACTGGGCGCAGTGGGATGACAGCTACACCTTCGCTGAGGGGCGCAAGCCCGAATATCAGCCGAAGAACTTAAATCCCGAGACCTTCGCCCGCTTGCGCTTGAGCTTCATCGTGATCGTCGACCGAGAGGGCAAAGCGCTGTTCGCGAAAGCGCTCGCGCCAGCGGGCGGCGCGCTCGAGGACGCACCGCCGGATCTCGTCGCGCTCGTGACGGCAAATGGCCGGCTCGGGGTGGGCGAGAACGGCAACCGCAAGCTTGCCGGGCTGATCGCGACCGAAGCAGACGTGTTTCTCGTGAGCTCGCAGCCGATCGTCTACCCGTCGCAGGACTTGCCGCCGGCGGGACGTCTCGTGATGGGGCGCTCGCTATCGGAAATCATCGCGCCGTCGCTTGCCCGCATGATCGGGCAGTCGCTTCGTATCGAGCGCGGTCTCCTCGCAAATCGTCGATCCGTCGATCAAGCGCAAGGACGGGATACGCTCCGCGTGCGAACGGACGAGATCGATGCGGTCACGCCGCTCGACGATATTTGGGGTCGAGAGATTGCCCAGCTTCACCTGCTCATGGAGCGGCCGATCCAGAGCATGCTCGGCGAGGCGCGCACGTACCTTCTGATTGCGACGCTTTTCATCGGCTTCCTTTTCTTGATTGCCGCGCTCGCCGTCATCCGTGCACGCGTGATCATGCCGCTCGAGCGTTTGACTGAAACCGTCACCGCAATCGGCGAACAAGGTCATCCGGCGGCACGGCTCGAAGTGGAGCGCGGAGCGCGAGAGTTCAGGACACTGAACGCATCGATCAACTCGATGCTCCACCAGCTCGAGCAGCAGCAGGCGATGCGCCGCGATCGCGATGCTGCAGTCGAGGCGAACCGGCTCAAGTCCGAGTTCTTGGCCACGATGAGCCATGAGATCCGAACGCCGATGAACGGCGTGCTCGGCATGTGCGAGCTGTTGCTGCGGACCGATCTGGATGCGCGTCAGCGCCACCTCGCCGAAACGATCTTGCGCTCTGGCCGCTCGCTCCTCGACATCCTCAACGACATCCTGGACTTCTCGAAAATCGAAGCCGGCAAGCTCGAGCTCGACACGAGCACGTTCTCACCGGCGGAGGTCGTGCAGTCCGTTGCCGCGCCGTTCGTCGCCGCGGCGCAAGCGAAAGGACTCGAGTTCATCGTTCGCATCGAATCCGGCGTTCCCTCGCAGCTCTTGGGCGATGCCGTGCGGCTACGGCAAATCTTGAACAATCTTCTCAGTAACGCGGTGAAGTTCACGGAGAAGGGCTCGATTTGTCTATCTTGCGCGCTGGCCCATGCCGAGGGCGAAAAGGCGGAGCTGCGATTTACCGTTGCGGATACAGGCATCGGCGTGTCGGCGGAAGCCCGCGAACGAATCTTCGAGCCATTCGCGCAAGCGGAGTCGAGCACGACACGACGCTTCGGCGGTACGGGTCTCGGACTTGCGATCGTGCGCAGGCTCGTGACGCTGATGGGCGGGCGGATCGCGCTCACGAGCGAGCCCGACGGCGGCTCGGTGTTTACGTTTACGATCGTGCTGCAGCGTTCGCCCGAAGAGGCTCATCAGCGTTCCGGGCTTGGCGAGGGAGCGACGGGCCCGCGCATTTCGCTCGCGCTTGCACCTTCCGTGCTTCTCGCCGAAGACAACGCGGTGAATCGGGAAGTGCTCACCGAGATGCTGCAGCACATCGGCTGTCACGTGACCGCTGTCGAGAACGGTGCACAGGCGCTCGCTGCCGTTGCGACCCGCACGTTCGACGCTATCTTGATGGATTGCCAGATGCCGGTGATGGATGGCCACACTGCGGCGAAGGAGTTGCGCGCGCTCGAACGTGCGACCCGCCAAGAGCCGACGTTCATCATCGCGATCACCGCCGATGCGACGGCCGAGAACCGCCGCCGCTGCTTCGATGCCGGCATGGACACCGTCGTCACGAAGCCGATCACGCATGCGCG
>JBDZVE010000049.1:5856-11176 GCA_040255535.1 Lysobacterales bacterium
GCGCAGGTTTCAGCGGACCGGCTGCAGCTCGATGACTTCTGCCTGCTGGCCCTGGAGGGTCGGTTCGTCGCCGACTTCGCACCCGAGCAGGGCTTGGGCGATAGGTGAGATCCAGCTGATCGATCCCGTTGCGGGATCGGCCTCGTCTTCGCCGACGAGCGCGTAAGTCTGCTCTCGTCCATCCTTGAACCGCACGCGGACGCGTACGCCGAAGCGCACCTTCGTCGGCGCCGGATCGGCTTCGATGACTTTGGCCGTCGACTTGCGCTTGAGCCAGTAGCGCAGCTCGCGTTCGAGCGAGGCGAGATTCGCCGCGTCCTCTGCTTGCCTCGCAGCATCGCGTTCAGTTTGAAGTTGACGCACGCGTTCCTCGATGAGCTGCAAGCCGTGCGGCGTGACGAGGTTCGGGTGCTCGCTGACCGGCCGCTCCGGCGCGTCTGCCGGAATTTCGCTGCCATCCTGCTCTTTGACGAAGGCGCGGCTCATCGCGGTATCAAGCTCGGCGAATGACGTGAGAGTGCGTCGGGACCCTTCGACCACCACATGGGCTAAACGTGCGCGGGCTCGGCGAGTTCAACCGGAGCGAGCGGCAAACGGTACAATCTCATCACCACTCGACTCCATACCGCCATGCCCAGTTTTACCGAGCGTCTCGAGCAAAAGATCAACGAATACAGCCCGTTGTGCGTCGGGATCGATCCGTCCGCCGCTTTGTTGAAGAAGTGCGAGCTTCCCGACAGCGCGGAGGGTGCGCTGGAATTCGGCCGACGCGTCTTGAGTGCGGCGCAGTATCGAATATCGGTCATCAAGCCGCAGTCGGCCTTCTTCGAGCGCTTCGGCAGCGCCGGAGTGCGTGCCCTCGAGGAGCTGACGCGGCTCGCGTCCAGCAAAGAGGTGCTCGTGCTCATCGACGGGAAGCGCGGCGATATCGATACGACGGGCGCTGCGTACGCGGAGGGCTATTTCTCTCCTGCGGCTACCTTGCGCGCGGATGCGGTGACTACGCATGCCTATCTGGGATTCGGCGCGCTCGAGCCGTTCTTCGATATCGCTGTGAAGGCAAACGCCGGTGTGTTCGTCGTCGTGCGCTCATCGAACCCCGAAGGACGGGAATTGCAGACCGCTCGCGTGGCGAGCGGCGACTCGGTCGCCGGTGCGCTCGCCCGCGAGATTACCGAGCGCAACCGCGCCTACACCGACGAAATGCCGGGCCCGATCGGCGCCGTCGTGGGCGCAACGTGCGAGGACGCGGCGGAGATCGTCGACGCGCTGCCGCGCTCGTTCATTCTCGCGCCAGGCGTCGGCGCGCAGGGCGCGACGATGGACGACGTGTTGACGCGCATGCCGAACGCGCGCGGGCGCGTACTCCCGAACGTCTCGCGTGCGATCCTTGCGAACGGGCCCGGATCGGACCAAATTGCCGCGACGATCCGCTCGCTGCAGGAACAAGCACGAAAGCTACTTTGAGGTGCACTCATGCACTACGTGATGTTCTACGAGTTCGCGCCCGACTATCTTGAGCGGCGACCGGCGTATCGCGAGGAGCACCTGCGGCTTGCATGGGCCGCTCACGACCGTGGTGAGCTCGTTTTGGCAGGCGCGTTCGCCGATCCGGCCGACCGCGGAATGCTTCTGTTCGATTGCGACAGCCCGGATGTGCCATTGCGATTTGCACAAGCCGACCCCTACGTGAAGCACCATATCGTCCCCCGCTATTCGGTACGCGCATGGACGACCGTCGTCGGCAAAGATGCCTCGACACCGATACGTGTAGGCGATTGACGATGGCTCCTCGAGCCGCTGCTTCGATCGCGGAGGCGCTGAGCGACAAGCTTGGAACCCGCATCGAGGAAGGCGCGCGGCGCGCGGTGGGCGGAGGATCGATCCATCGCGCATTCGAATATCGGTCCGCGAAGGGCTCGGTCTTCGTGAAGATCTCCTCGGCGCCGCATGCGGCGGACATGCTGCAAGCGGAGTCGGCGGGGCTCAGGGCGCTCGGCTCCGCACAGGCGGTGCGCGTGCCGCAGGTCATTTTGCAGGGTCGCTGCGCGGAGGGCGCGTACCTCGCGTTGGAATGGATCGAGCTCGGCCCGCCTGCACGCGCGACCGAAGCGACGCTCGGAGAGCAACTTGCGTGGCAGCATCGGTGCACGCACGCGCAGTTCGGCTGGGATCGCGACAACACGATCGGCTCGACGCCGCAGCACAACGCACGATGCCGAGAGTGGGATGAGTTCTATCGCGAGCGGCGGCTGCGTTTCCAGCTCGATCTCGCGGCGCGTGAGGGCGCGGACAGCCGAATCATCGAACGCGGCTATCGGCTCTGTGAATTTGTATCGGCGTTCTTCAGCGATTACCGGCCCGTGCCTTCACTCTTGCATGGCGACCTATGGGCTGGAAATTGGGGCAGCGACGAAGATGGGCTGCCTGTTATCTACGATCCCGCGGTGTACTACGGCGATCGTGAAGCAGATATCGCGATGACGCGGTTGTTCGGCGGTTTCGGAAATGCGTTCTACGCCGCGTATCAGTCGACATGGGCGTTGGATCAAGGTGCACCCGCGCGCGTACCGCTATACAACCTTTACCACGTGCTCAATCACTACAATCTGTTCGGCGGCGGCTACCTACAGCAAGCGGAAACGATGATCGATCGGCTGCTTGCGGAAGTAGGGCACTGAGCTTGTGCGTCGCCTGGCGAAGCGTTAGACAGACGGCGAGAGCTGTCGTTTGACCGCGGCAGTCAGGACGCGCTGAAGAACGCGTTCCTTCAAGCTCTTGGGGCTCGCAAGGTCCATCCGTGCGAGGAACGGCTCGATCTCGCCGCTCGGCGCGCCGTTGAGCGCTGCATCCCAGGCGACTGCGAGCTTTCCGAGCGTTGCGTGAGTCGATGCCTCCAACGCTCGCAGCGCGCGCGCGAGCACGCGCTCTTCTTTCGTGAAATCGGTCCCGAATGGGACCTCCGGGAAATAGCCTTGCTTGCGCCAGCTCGCAAAGCGCTCGCGCAACGCCTCCGGGCGATTTGCGCGCGCACCGTCCGGCACGCGGAAATTCCTTGGCAGCTTGCGCGCTCGCTTCGCGCTCGCGACGAAGTCGTCCTGAAAGCGTGCGTCCATGACCCAGAGCAAAGCCTCGACGATTTCACGGTCCGTTCGCCCGCGCAGATCCGCAATGCCGTACTCGGTCACGACGATGTCGCGGAGGTGACGCGGAATCGTCGTGTGACCGTAGCTCCAGATGACATTCGAGGAAGTCGTGCCCTTCGAAGAGCGCGTCGCACGCAGGCACAAGATGGAGCGTGCCTCGGCAAGCGCGTGCGCCATCGCGACGAAGTTGTACTGGCCGCCCACACCGCTCACGACGCGCCCGTCCGCGAGCGCATCCGATACCGCTGCGCCGAGCCCCGTCACCATCATTGCCGTGTTCACGAAGCGAGCGTGGCGGCGCTGCGCCGTCTTGAGCTCCCATTCGTGCCCGTAGAGCTCGTTGATGAAGCTGATGCCGCGCATCGCGAACAACGCTCGCTGCTCCGGCGGCAAGTTGCGCAGTCGCTCGTAGAATGCTTTCGGGCCGAAGAAAAAGGCCGCATCGAGCAGCACGCCGTTTCGCAGCCGCGACCCGAGGCACCCTTTCGCGATCTCGGCGCGCTGTGCCGGGGTTTCGAAGCTGGCGCGCACCTGCGTTCCGTCCGGGCAGATCAGCATGCCGCGCTCGAAATCGACGTCGTCCCGAAAGAGCCCGACGTCGCGTAGCTCATCGAAGTCGACGAACGACATTCGGCGCATTCCGGAAGCGCTCAGCGCATCGAGCGTGCGCAGGCCCACTTGCTCGTCGATACGCCCTGCATCGATGAGCCGCTGCAGGCGTGCGCTCGGGTAGACGCGCCGCTTGAGGATCCCGCTGCGGTACAGATCGAGAAATCCGTCGGCAAGCATTTCGGTGCAGCCGTACAGTCCGAGCTCGAACGGCGCCGTTCCGCCTTCGGTCTCTATGAGCCGGCGGTGGCGTTCGAGCAGTGCGGTAGATTCGAGGATGTCCCGGTATACCGCCGGCTTCTCGTGCCGAAGCTGGATTGCGTACACCATCGCGTCGCCCAGCTCGCCGATGCCGAGCTGTAGCGTACCGCCGTCGCGAATGAGGGCGCTCACGTTGAGCGCGATGGCATGCTCGACGTCGGGAATGGGCAAGTTCGGCGGCGCGAACAGCGCGCTCTTTTCGGGCTCGATCAAATAGTCGAATGTGTCCGCGGATACGAGCGCATCGCCGTACATGAACGGCATCTCGGGATGAATCTGCCCGACGAGCGCGAAGGGCTTCCCCGCGGCGCGCATCGCCGCGATCTGCGGCAATAGGTCGGCCGTGAGATCCGGATTCGATCCGAGGCTGAGCACGCCAGCGGGTGCTTCCGAATCGCGCGGTGTCGCGACGTATTGAGCGAGCACATTGAGACCGCGGCGAAGCGCCTCGCGCGCGACATGCGTGTAGTTCGCGCTCAGGTACTGCTGCTGCAGACGCTCGACATCAAGCCACGCGCCGGGCTCGAGATAGAACTCGAGCACATCGATATTGGCGGGCAGACGCCGCTCTTCGATGAGGCGCACGTACTCGAGCTCGATGTAGTCGCCGAACACACGCTCAGCAAACGGCTCGAGCAGGCGCCGCTCGAGATCGCTGCGCCAACGCGGAGCGCGCAGCGAAAGAGCTGTCACGATCGTGAGCTGAATCGTGGGATCCGCAACCGCACGGCGGACAAACGCGTTCACGAGCGCGTTCGGCTTGCCGATTGCGACCGGCAAGCCCAGTACGACCCGTTTGCCTACGCGCTCGAGCGTCGCTTCGACGCAATCTTCGACGTTCGTGAATTTAGCGGGAGCGGGTTGAGCCATGTCCTTCGAATGTAACCCAAGCGTGTCTGTTTCGGCCATGGCCGACATCTCTCGCCGCGAGATCATTCTCTTGCCGGCCATGCGAGCTCGTTTCGCGGTCTAGTCCAAGCGAGAGGCTGAGCGCCCCCGAGATCGAACGGAACCGTGTCGGTACTTTGCTTTTTCAGCGCATGCGGCGATCATCGAGCATCGCAATTGACGAGTGCCTCCATGATCGAGCGGCCGGCGTACATCCTCGCAACGATCGTTCTCTACATGGGCGTGTGCCTGTCGCTCGGTTTCATCGCCTGGCGCCGCACGAGCACGCTTTCCGATTTCATCCTCGGCGGCCGCTCGCTCGGCAGCTGGGTCACGGCGCTCAGCGCTCAGGCGACCGACATGAGCGGTTGGCTTCTCATGGGGTTGCCCGGGCTTGCCTATGCATCGGGATTCGA
>JBDZVE010000049.1:11276-22441 GCA_040255535.1 Lysobacterales bacterium
TGAGCGGTTGGCTTCTCATGGGGTTGCCCGGGCTTGCCTATGCATCGGGATTCGACGCGGTCTGGATGGCGGGCGGCTTGATCGTCGGCACGTGGGCGAACTGGCGCTTCGTCGCGAAGCCGCTGCGGATGCGCACCGAGCAGTTGAACGACTCGCTTACGCTGCCCGACTACTTTGAATATCGCTTCGCCGACGCGAGCCGCGCGCTGCGTACGATCTCGGCGCTGTTGATCCTGGTGTTCTTTATCTTCTACACGAGCTCGGGCTTTGTGGCGTCCGCTCGCTTGTTCCAGGCGCTCTTTGGGCTCGAGTATGTGCCCGCGATGTTCTGGGGAACGATCGTGATGCTCGCGTACACATTTTTCGGCGGCTTCCTCGCGGTGAGCTGGTCCGATGTGCTGCAAGGGACACTGATGTTCGTCGCACTCGTGCTCGTCGCGGTGCTCGGCATGGCGCTCGCGGGCGGCATGTCCGAAACGTTCGATGCAATCGCCGCGCGCAGCGCCGAGCTGCTCGATCCGTCGATCGGCGACGCAGGCGAAGCGCTTGGGCTCATCGGCATTGCCTCATTGGTCGCGTGGGGGCTGGGGTATCCAGGCCAACCGCACGTTCTCGCGCGTTTCATGGCAGCCAAATCGGCGGACCACTTGAAGGTCGCGCGGCGCGTCGCGATGACATGGGTCGTCGTCGCATTGTCGGCCGCGATTCTCGTCGGGTTGACCGCGACGCTTGCGCTCGATCCTTTGGAAGGCCCGGACGTCGAGAAAGCATTCATCTTGATGTCCACTACGTATCTGCATCCGGTGCTTGCGGGCATCTGCCTTTCCGGCATTCTCGCGGCGATCATGAGCACGGCCTCGGCGCAGATGCTCGTTGCGTCCTCCGCTTTTGCGCAGGATATCTACCGAGGTCTGTTGCGCCCTCGGTCGCAAGGCAAGGAGCTCTTGTGGGTCGGGCGGCTCGCGGTGCTGACGATCGCAATCGTCGCATTCCTGCTCGCGCTCGATCCGGAGAGCACCGTTCTCGATCTCGTCGCGTGGGCATGGGCGGGCTTCGGTTCGGCGTTCGGACCTGCGATCGTCCTCTCGCTCTACTGGCCGCGCATGACGCGCAACGGCGCGCTCGTCGGCATGATCGTCGGCGGTGTCACGGTAATTCTGTGGCAGCAGGGCGAAGGAGCGCTGTTCGATCTTTACGAGATGATCCCGGGCGTTTTCTTTTCTACCGTCGCGATTTGGCTCGTCAGCATCCTCGAGTCCCGGAGAAGAGAAGAAGATCTCTCGCAAAGCACGCCAAGCTCGCCAAGGTAAGAGTAAGAAGACTTATCTCGCGGAGACCCAGAGATCGGAAGGAAAGAAGAGCTTTTTACCCTTCTTACGTTCGCGTCTTCGCGAGAGTACTTCCATTCCGACCGTTGCGTCTCGGTCTCTCTCGCCTCGATACATGCGCTTGCTCGCAGGTACGCAGGTGCGCGTATTAGTGACCAATCAAACTCTGAGAACGCTTTCTTTTTCTTGGCGAGCTTGGCGTGCTTCGCGAGAGATCCTTCTTGCGGCAGCTAGCTCTTCGTGAGCAGCAGCGCGTAGTGGACTTGCACTTCGTTTGCGACGCTTTCCGTGTCTTTCCATTCGCCTTGGCCGACGCCGAAGTCGAGCCTCTTGAGCTTGCCCGATCCTTTGAGCCATGCACCGCTCTTGTTTGTTTCGAACGTGAATTCGATCGGCACCTCGCGGGTCACCCCGCGCAGGGTCAGCTTTCCGATCGCCGCAAATTTCGTCCCGCCTCGATGCTCGAAGCGCTCGGCGACATAGGTCGCCGTCGGCCATTTGTTCACGGCGAAGAGATCGGAGCTGCGCAGGGTGTCGTCGCGCTCGCCGTCGCTCGAGTTCACCGAAGCAAGATCGATCTTAACTTCGAAGCGGCTGTTCCCGATGTCGTTTGGATCGAAGCGGATGTCTGCAGAAAACGTGTCGAACTTGCCTTGAAAGGGTGCACCGGCCTGGACTGCCGTAAAGGTGAGCTCGCTCTGCTTGGGCTGCATGGTCCACTGAGTGGCGGCGAGGGCAAGGCTGGCAATGAACGCTGCAGGTAGAAGCAACAACGACTTGGATCGTGACATGAGTTTCCTCGAGGTTGGACGGAAACACCGGACAACGCGGTGCGAGACGCGCCGACGCGCCATAATGAGTTAGTGGCCTGTCTCGCGCTTTCGGTTCCACGGCAGCATTCTGAGAAGCACATCGTCTCGATCGATGAAGTGATGCTTGAGCGCGGCCGCGATGTGGAGCAGGGCGAGCACGAACAACACTTTCGCAAGCAGCTTGTGGCCCTCATGGAAGAAGTCGAACGCCTGCTCGCTCGGCCCGATCAAATCCGGCAATGTCGCGACTCCGAACCAGCTCACAGGGAAGTTCCGCGCCGAGGACATCAGCCAGCCAAAGAGCGGCATGATGAGCAGCAGCGAGTAGAGTGCGATGTGCGAAATGCGCGCCGCGACGTGCTGCCAACGAGGCGAGCTCGGCGGCATCCGCGGAACGGGATTTAACCAGCGCCATGTGAGTCTGAGGATCGCAAGCGCGAAGATCGTGATGCCGACCGACTTGTGGAGGGCGAGCGTGTGCACCAAGGCGGGTCCGCGCGGCAGCCCGTCGGCCCGCAGCGCGAGCACGAACTGCGTGACGACGAGCACGACGATCACCCAATGAAAGAGCTGAGCGATGGGCCCGTATTTCATCTCGGTGTTCTTCAACTGTATCGACACGCCACCCTCCGAACCAAAGCGACTGGCACAGTGAACCGCATGAGCATATCGTGCAACTCAGGGGTCAGGATGTCCTGAGGTGAAAAATGCATAAGCAGGCGCCATCGCCGGTGCGCAGCGCATTCGGCAACTTGCGGCAGATCGCGGTTGCGGTCGCCTTGCTTGGCCTCGCGGCCTCGTGCGCGCGCCCAGTGCGCGCGCCCGAACCCGCGCCGGAGGTCGCGCGAGCGCCTGCCGTCGACACGCGCGGTGCGCGGGTCTACACGGTGGACCCTGCAGCATCTCGGGTTCACATCTTAGTGTACCGGGGCGGCGCCTTGGCGCGTCTCGGCCATAACCATGTCGTCACTTCGCGGTCCGTTACGGGCCGCGCGTGGCTGCATCCAAAATTCGAACGCTCCGGATTCGAGCTGACGATCCCGGTCGAGTCCTTGATCGTCGACGATCCCGGAGATCGAAAGGCGCACGGCGAGGAATTTCCCCCGGGCGTTTCGCAGAAAGATATCGAGGGCACGAAACGCAACATGCTCAAGGCCGACGTCTTGGATGCCGAACGGTATTCGACGATTTCGCTGAGAGCGGCCAAAGTGTCGGGCAGCGTCGAGTCGCCCGTCGTGACCGCAATCATCACGCTCAAGGGTGTGACGAGAGAGGTCTCCGTCCCGGTCGAGCTTGCCGTCGATGCACGACGCCTAACTGCGACCGGAGCGTTCGACATTCTCCAGACGGAGTTCGGAATGAAGCCGTTCAGCGCCGCGCTTGGCGCGCTCGAGGTGCAGAATCGCCTGCACCTCGAATTCAAGGTCGTCGCTGAGCTCGAGTCGTAAGGGGCACATCAGCGGAGCCCCTGATTTCCTCCGCGAGATCTTTCGCGTCGTAGACTTTCTCGAGCGCGGTCAAGATGATCGCCGGGTGCACGGCGACGGCCCGATTCAACTCCGCGTCGTACCAGTAGTTGCCCGACAGCGAATGGATATTGCCGTCGAAGGCGAGACCGACGAGCCGACCCTCTGCATCGATGAGCGGGCTGCCTGAATTGCCGCCGACGATGTCGTTCGTCGTGACGTAGTTGAAAGGCGTCGTCATGTCGAGCTGGTCGCGGGCGTCGAGCCAGACCTGAGGGATCTCGAACGGCGGTTCGCCGGTCGCGCGCTCGTACAGTCGCGCGAGCGTCGTGAACGGCTCGATCGCCTCGCCCTTTTCTTTCCAACCTTTCACGGCGCCATAGCTCAGGCGCAGCGTGAACGTCGCGTCGGGATACGTGCCCGTGCCGGATGCTGCGAAGCGCGCCTTGGCGATGCGCTCTTGCGCCGCGGCGACGGGTGCTTGCACTTCGTCCTCATAGATCTTGCGAACGGCGCGGGCTTTCGCGTCGGTCGATCGCGCGAGCACGATCATCGGATCCGTGCTCGCTTCGATCGCTGCGGATCCGCCTTCCCAGAGAGCTTTGCGCACGCTCGCATCCGCGAGCTTCGTCTCCGCAATCAGCTTCTGCGCGAGCGAGTCGGGCGACTCGGTGCCGAGTAGTTGGCGCACGATCGGATCGTCCGGCCCCAGGTGCTCACGCATCTTGTCGAAGGAGAACGACAAGGTGAGCTGCTCGAGATCGGGATAAATGGGCGTTTGCGCGAGGAGGCTCGATGCAAGCTTCGGTAGATTCGAGTCCGCGTACTCGCGCAAGCGCAGCTCATTCGGTTTCGTGCGCTCCTCCGCCGCGCGCACGAGCTGGCGCGCGTACCGGAACAAGGCGCTGTTGAAGCCGGCCGCGGACTCCAAGTAGAGATAGCGCTCGTAGATCTGACGCCAGCGCTCCTCCGCGTTCGCGATGTCGTCCCACGCTCCACCGACGCTTTGCGTGAGAGCGGGCTTCGCGAGCACGAATTCGCGCAAGCCTTCCTCGCGTGCCGACTTGTCTATCATCAATCGCTCGTCGAGCAGGGCCTTATTGAGGCCGCGGTAGACCTTGAGCGCATTCTCGAGGCTTTGCAGCGGGCGCTGAATGATGCGCTCGGGCTCCGCGCCGGTCTTGCCCCACTGAATCATCCGACCTCGCAGTTCGGAGTTGCGCACGAGGTACTCCGGGAACTGCGTGTCTCGCTGGAATTTGAGCTGCTCGACCGTGAGCAATCGACTGGTTCTGCCCGGATGGCCCGCGACGAACGTCACTTCGCCCGCGACCGGACCTTCTGCTCGCCATGTGAGGTGGTTCGGCGTGTGTGCGGGTTTCCCGTTCTCGTACGCGCGCAGCAGACCGAAGTCGAGACACCAGCGCGGGAAATTGAAGTTGTCCGGATCGCCGCCGAACGCCGCGATCGCATGCTGTGGTGCGAACGCCAGCCGCACGTCGTCGTAGCGCTTGTACTTGTAGAGAAAGTGTTGGCCGCCCTGATACAGCGTTACGGATTCGCAAGCGAGCGGTCTGGAGCGACCGTTCTTCGAGCGCTCGACGCATTCGGCTTCGAGCTTGCCGAGCTCCTGCTTGCGCACTTCGTTCGCTTCCGCATCCGGCAAGCCTGCGGTCGCAGCGTTGACCTGCGATGTAACGTCCTCGACTTCCATGAGTACGGACAGGATCTCGGTCGGGCACTTGCGCTCGCCCGCGCGACCACCGGAGTTGAATCCTCGCGCGATGAGATCGTTCTGCTCGCTCGAAAGCTCGGACAAGCACCTCATGACGCAATGATGGTTCGTGAGCACGAGGCCGTCGCTCGAGACGAACGAGCCTGTACAGCCGCTCTCGTGTCGCGTGATCGAGCGTTGCACTCGATTGAGCCAAGCATCGTCGATCGTCACGCCATAGCGCTCTTTGACGGCGTCCTTCGGAAAATTGTCGAATGTCCACATGCCTTCGTCCGCGAGCGCCGAGGTAGAGACGACGATGGATACGAGCAGCGCAAGTCTCACGAGCATCTACAGTCCTCCGATACGAAAGCGCCGCGAGCCGAGTTGGTCGTGGCGCGGCGTAAGAACGTCCTCGAGAAAGCGATGAGCGTTCCCGAGCACGAGATCGATAGCCTGCCGACTCCCGCGAGTCAGCGCAAACACCGGACACTTGCGGACACTCGCAAGATCGAATGCATGCAATTTGCTAGGCGGGAGTCTGCATCAGCAGCAGGCGCGTACCTTCCGGCGCGATCAGCACGCCGTTGAGGCGATCATCCAAGGCATCGGGCATCTCATCCGATAGGGGAAGGCCGCGTTCGCGAAGGCGCGCGAGGCGCTCGCGCATGTCGTCGTCTCGGAAGGCAAGAACGGGATGGCGCAAGGCTCGGCTGCGATAGAACGCAAGATTCAGATGATCGCTGGTGAGCTCCGTTCGAGGGAATGGATCGAGCTCCTCCTCCATCGCGACGAAACCGAGCGGCTCCCAGAATGCGCGCGCCTCGGCGGGCTCGCGTACCGGGATGCCGTACTCCGCAAAGTAACCGCACGTCGTCGGCTTGTGTACATCGAGCGCCGGCGGCGAGAACGTGCGCGCTTCGATGAGGACCACTCGCTGGCCGGTCGGATCGCTGAACGTCGCAAAGTTGAATACGTCGGCCGCGACCTGAAGCTCGTCGAAATCGACGCCGAGCGACTCGAGCTCGTCTAATCGCGCGCGCAAGTCTTGCAGGACGAACGTCAGCGTGGGTTCGCGGACGCGCGCCGCATGTAAACCGATATACAAGCGCCCGTCGGTGACGACCGCGTACGGGTAGGGCCACACTTCGCCGACCAAGGCCTGCTCGAATCCGAGCGCTTCGTAGAAGGCGAGCGACTCGCGAATCTCAGGCGCGTGTACGCTGATCTCGAGGAATCGTCCGATCGGTGCGTCGATCATCGGGACCCCGGTCGTTCAGCGCGCGGCGCCGAGCGCGAGCGCGCGCTCCCGGCGTGCGGCGAGCTGCGCGTTGTCCGTGATGTCGCGCCAACCCATCGTGTGCCGCTCGATGATCTTCAGCATCAAGGCGATCTGCGGCTCGGTGGCATTCAGGGCGGGCACGTAATCGTACGACTCGCCGCCGTTCTCGAGGAATGCCGTGCGATTGCGAATCGCAATCTCTTCGAGCGTTTCGAGGCAGTCCGTTGCGAATCCCGGGCATACGACCGTGATGCGCTTCGGGCCATGCTTCGCATAGTCGATTAGCAGCCGATCCGTATAGGGCTTGAGCCATTCCTCCCGTCCGACCTGCGACTGAAAGCTGATGCTCCACTCGCTGCTTGCAAGCTCGAGCTCTCGAGCAATCAGTCGGGCGGTCTTCTGACAGTGGCAATGATAGGGATCGCCTGCGAGCAGATAGCGCTTCGGGATGCCGTGGAACGAGAACAGCAAGTGCGTTTTCTCGTGCGTGCGCCAGTGCTCGCGAATACTCGATGCGATCGCGCGTATGTATTCAGGCTCATCAGAATAGCTCGTCACGAATCGAACTTCAGGGACCCAACGCCAGCGTCGAAGCTCGGCAGTGACTCGATCGAACACGGATGCGGTGGTCGTTGCCGAGTACTGCGGGTAGAGCGGCAGCACGAGCACGCGTCTTGCGTCCTGCGATTGCAGGCGCTCGAGCGCGGCTGCGATCGAAGGGCTTCCGTAGGTCATGCCGAACGTGACCGTCACATCGTCGTTCGCGAGCCGTTCTTGGAGCTGCTCGGTGAGCCGACGTGTGTGAACGAGGAGGGGCGAGCCCGCATCCGTCCAGATCTGCCGGTATGCGTGACTGCTCTTCGACGGGCGGGTTCGCAGTATGAATCCATGCAGCGCGAGCCACCACAGGAGGCGCGGCGCCTCGACGACTCGCGGATCGCTCAAGAACTGTGCGAGGAAACGCCTGACGGAGCCCGCGTCCGGGCCATCCGGCGTTCCGAGGTTCGCGATGAGGACACCGAGCCGTTCTTTGCTTTCGTGTGTGAAGCCTGGTTCGCCTCTATATGCAGGCATTGAACGCTCATGGCGGTAAGTTGGGGCGGTAGTCTCGCCGAGTTGTTGCGCGATGTCGATTCGCGCGCATTCGCGTAGGTCAAAATTTGACAGTCTCATCATTGACTTACGCGCACTCACGTAGCCCCAAAAGCACGCGTGATCGAAGGCCGTAGGCCGCTTCGCCGCTTGCCCCTTCCGATCCGGTCAGCCCTCGCCTGTGCTGTGTGTGAGGGAAAACGGTCCGATTTGTCGCTTTAGAAGTTAGGACGCGCGTGCGTGTGATTTACGGAACCCGTATCACAAGGATCCGAATGGTTTGGCGCACGCACCGGCACGGATGCCCTCGATTTTGGTTCGACATCTTGCTTCGGGTGCCAACTGGTCGGGATTCGCGATTCTTACTGCCCCCTCCCCGGGATCGCGAAGCTCCGAACAGGGGGCATGCAGCCGGGACTCCTACCCCGGCGGCTGCCCGGACGGGCGGCCGGTAATGTTAGGTGCACGTTACCCTAGGCACCCAGCAATACCGGCCGCTTTTCTTTATACCTGTCTCAGCACTCTGTCTCAGCGCTACTGCGTAACGCCATCTCGCGCGCCTGCAGTGCTCGGAATCCTCGGTTCTTCGTGCATCGAGCTCAACGCTCGAGAATGGCAGTGACGCCCATGCCGCCCGCGGTGCAAATGGAAATGAGCCCGCGTCCGCTTCCTTTCTGCACCAGTAATTTCGCGAGCGTCGCGACGATGCGCGCGCCCGTCGCCGCGAACGGATGCCCGATTGCGACGCTACCTCCTTTGACGTTGAGCTTGGCGCGATCGATTGGTCCGAGCGGCTGATCGAGCCCAAGCCGCTCGCGGCAAAACTCCGGCGATTCCCATGCCTTGAGCGTGCACAGCACTTGGGCTTCGAACGCTTCGTGAATCTCGTAAAAGTCGAAGTCTTGGAGCCGCAGTCCGCCGGCATCCGCGAGCATGCGAGGCACCGCGTAGGCGGGCGCCATGAGCAAGCCATCGTCCTTCACGAAATCGACCGCGGCGAATTTTCCGTACGTGAGATACGCCTGGATCGGCAAACTGCGTGCGCGCGCCCATTCTTCATTCGCGAGCAAGACGGCGGAGGCGCCGTCCGTCATCGGAGTCGAGTTGCCCGCCGTGAGCGTGCCTTGCGGGTGGAACGAAGGCTTGAGCTTCGCGAGCTTCTCGAGCGTCGTATCGCGACGAATGTTGTTGTCCTGTTTGAGCCCTTGAAATTCGATGACGAGGTCCTGGAAAAACCCCTCATCGTACGCTGCAGCCGCTTTGCGATGGCTTTCGTAAGCAAGCTGATCCTGCTCTTGCCGCGAGATCTGCCATTGCTGCGCCATGCGCTCGCAGCTCTGGCCCATCGAAAGGCCCGTGCGCGGCTCGACGACCGCGGGAAAGCTCGGCTTGAAATGACGCGGCCGCAGCCCGAGCCAGGGCGCGATCTTCTCTCCCAGCGATTTGCCGCGTGCACTGCGCAGGAGGAGCTGCTGATAGGCGTCCGGATAGACGATCGGAACGTCGCTTGCGGTATCGACCCCTCCGGCGATGCCGGAGTCGATTTGACCCGCGGCGATCTTGAGCCCGATCGTGATCGCGGTGTCGAGGCTCGTGCCGCAGGCGCGCTGCAGATCGAACGCGGGTGTGCGCGCATCGAGGCCGCTATCGAGCACCGATTCGCGCACGAGATTGAAATCGCGCGAATGTTTGAGCACGGCGCCGCCACCGACGTCGCCGAGCAGCTCGCCGCGAAGGCCGAAGCGCTCGACGAGCGCTTTGAACGTCGCCGTCAGCATCTGCTGATTGCTTACCTGCGCATACGCGCCCATCGAGCGTGCAAACGGAATTCGCACTCCACCGATGATCGCGACTCGACGTACACTGGATCCTACGAGCATGGGATCTCCTAGAAGTGGTCAGCGGCTGGCGGTTAGAGCGCGCGCCAGGATGCGATGCGTGAGGCCCCGCTGCTCCAATGATTGCATATAGGTGCGCTGCGCGCGCTATCAAGACTAACCGCTAACCGCCAACCGCTGACCTTCAAGGTGTATACGCGCGAACATCGCAACGCGGATCTGCGCGCCATTGCAAGGCTCGGCGGGCCGCTGCTCGCAAACAACCTCGCCATCACCGGCATGACGCTCGCCGATACCGTCATGGCCGGTCAGTTGGGAGCGGTTCCGCTTGCCGGGCTCGCCGTCGGTGCAGCGTACTGGCATCTGTTCTTGTTCGCCGCCTTCGGCATGTTGATGGCCGTCTCGCCCACGGTCGCGCATGCGCACGGTGCGAACGATCGGACCGCGGCGGTCGCATACGTCCGTCAGGCTTGGTGGCTCGCGCTCGCGCTCGCGATCGTGCTCGTCTCAGGGCTGCTGCAAGTCGATTGGGTTTTGCCGGCGGTCGGCATTGCGCCAGAAATTCTGCCCACGGCGATCGGCTACGTGCATGCGATCTCGTGGGGCATGCCGGGTGCACTTGCCTTTTTCTCGCTCCGCTACACGAGCGAGGGCTTGGGTCGCACGAAACCCATCATGTACATCGGTCTTGTCGCCCTCGCCCTGAACGTGTTCGGCAATTGGGTGTTCATCTACGGAAAGTTCGGCATGCCCGCGCTCGGTGCGGTCGGGTGCGGCGTCGCGACGGCACTCGTGTTCTGGTTCATGTTCACTGCCATGTTCCTGCACATGAGGCGTCACCGTGCCTATCGGTCGTTCGCTTTCTTCGAGAAGATCGCGCGACCGCACGGCCGCACGTTGCGCGAGCTCATACGGATCGGCGCGCCGATTGCCGGCAGCATCCTCGCGGAAGGCGGTTTGTTCGTCACGGCGGCGTTGATCATGGGATCCATGGGCGCGATTACGGCTGCGGCTCATCAGATCGCACTCAATTACGCCTCATTCATGTTCATGGTGCCGCTCGCAATCAGCTCCGCGACGACGATTCACGTGGGCCACACACTCGGCCGCAGCGATCCCGCTCGCGCGCGGTCGGTCGGTCTGCTCGGCACGACGATGTGCGCGATCGTCATGTTCATCTCTGCGCTCGGCATCGTCGTGCTCAACGATCGCATCGCTGCGCTCTATACGAGCGATCCTCCCGTGCGTGAGCTCGCCGCGACGCTTCTGCTCATGGCGGGTCTTTTTCAGCTATCCGACGGAATTCAGGTCGGCGCCGCCGGCGCGCTGCGCGGCTTCAAGGACACGGCGGTGCCGCTCCTGCTCTGTGTCGTCTCGTATTGGGTCGTCGGCTTCACGCTCGCGTACTACTTCGGCGTCGTGAAGCAAGGCGGGCCGATCTTCGTGTGGATCGGCTTGATCGTAGGGCTCACCTTGAGCGCGGTGCTGTTGGTGTCGCGCTTTCTCGCAATCAGCAGAAGAGAGTTGACAGTTGACGGTTGACAGTTGACGGCCAGAGGCACAGATGCATTCTTCGGGCCGTCAACCGTCAACCGTCAACCGTCTTTCTCGTGATATCCATACCCGAGCGTTT
>JBDZVE010000049.1:22541-28610 GCA_040255535.1 Lysobacterales bacterium
CCGTCAACCGTCAACCGTCAACCGTCTTTCTCGTGATATCCATACCCGAGCGTTTCGATTTCTTCGACGAGGCCGTCGACGAAACGCACGCGGCGCATGAGCTTGTATGGCCCGAGGTTGTACGTCCAAACCTCGACCGGCACTTCGATCAATCCATCGCCGAAGTACACGATGCGGCCATGCAGATTGTAGAAGGGTCGCCGGAGAATCGTGCGCGTGACGACATCGCTCGGCTCGCCGCAGAGCTGACGCACGGTCGTGCGCGTTGCTCCTTCGGAAATCAAGCGGCTCCCGCATCGCATTGCGTCGGCCGCTGCCGGCCCCGATAGCAGCAAGGAAAGCGAGAGAATGGGAAGGAGCGCGCGCATGTCCTCAACTATGGGAACACAATCTGAATTCTCAATGAATACGTGGCTCTCATCCGCGTCGCGGAGGCGCGAGGGCCGACAGATTGCGCTCTTCGACGATGGAGCTCGCTTCCGCGAGAATCTCGATATTGCGGCGGATCAGCATGTTCTCATCTCGAGGCTGAGCTACACCTGAGTGGTTCCATATCCCTCACGCTCCGGATGGCCGTGCTCGCCTTGCGTCAGCGCGAACTCCTCCTCCGGCGACAGCACGAGCCCGTGCCGCCCGATGACCGCGAAGTACAGAATGCCGGCGACATACCACGCGAGCGATGCGTACACGCCGACGCGATAAGCATGATCTTGCAGCTGGAAGTACAGCGTGACGACTGCAATGACGACGGTGAGCGCCGCGCCGGGTATCCCTAGCGGACTGCGATAGGGCCGCTCGATGTTCGGCATCCTCCGGCGCAGCAGAATGAAGGAGATCCCCTGCAGCGCGTACGAGATCATGGCGCCGAACACGGCCATGTTGAGCAGCGTGGCGCCGATCGTGGAGCCGGCGGTCGCCGCATCTCGTGTGAACCACACGATCATGATGACCGCAAGGCCGATGAGCGCCCCCGTGAAGAGCGCGACGTGCGGCGTCTTGCGCGAGCCGTGCGTGAGCGACATGAATGCGGGGTAGTAGCCGGCGCGGGACAAAGAGTAAAGCTGGCGTGCGAACGCGAAGATGATCGTGTGGAAGCTCGCGATGAGCCCGAGCACGGCGAATAAGGACAAAAGCTTCGCCATATCGTTGCCGTACACGACACGGAACCCGTCCAGCAGCGGCTCCGAGGAGGTCGCGAGAGAGTAGGCGCCATGGAGTTGGCCTTCCTCGCGTGCGCCGATGGATGCATTCAGAAAGATGATCATCAAAGCCGAGAACGCCAGGGTCAACATTCCGAAGATGAGTCCCTTCGGCATGTCCTTCTTCGGATCGATGGACTCCTCGGCCGCGAGCGGCAGCTCTTCGATCGCTAAGAACAGCCAAACCGCGAATGGCATCGCCGCGAGCACGCCCGCCCAGCCCATGGGCAGGAATTTGCCGCCCCCGTTCGGCAGCTCCATCAGGTTGCCGTCGGGCCCGACGGCGACATTGAGCGCCCAGCGCGAGAAATCCGCGTAAGGGATCGCACTGACCCAAAAGAACGCCAGCACGCCGAGCGCGAGCAGCGTGACGACGACGGAGATCTTGAACGAGAGCTCGACGCCCATGTAGTTCAGCGCGACGAACAGGATGTAGCACAGGATCCACCAGAGGGGCTGCAGGTGTGCGGGCGTGCCGAAGATGTGCGTGAGATAGGAGCCGATGAAGAACACGATGACCGCGGGAGTGAGGATGTACTCGATGCTCTCTGCGAGCCCGGTGATGAACCCGCCCCACGGACCCATCGCACTGCGCGCGAACGAGTATGCGCCGCCGGTGTGCGGCAGTGCCGGCGACATCTCCGCGAGACTGAAGACCAGCCCGAGATACATGATCGCGATGAGGATCGCGGCGAAGAACAGACCGCCCCATCCGCCCGCGCCGATGCCGAGGTTCCATCCGGCGAAGTGTCCGGAGACGACCGCACCGACGCCAAGCGCCCACAGCGACCATACGCGGGCGTATCGCCTCAAGCCGCGCTTTTCGAAGTACGCCTTGCCCACATTGTTGTAGGTGACGCTGCCGACGACCTTTCTATCCGCCATGGCGAACTCCTTGGAATTATTGTTCGAACTCGCGAACGCATGACGAACGAAACTATACGCTCGCGCGCGAGGCGAGCCTTAGGCATCACGATCGATGCAGGAAGAGAAGGGTAGACACTGCCGGAGAAAGCGGCTCATCGGCGTGCCATGCAGGCTGCCGCCGCGCGCGAATACGCAGGCCCGCGCTCCTCAGCTTGCGAGCCGGTCCGCTTCCTCTGCGGCGAGCCTGCCGGCAGCGATGCGATTTCGTCCCTGGCATTTGGCGCGATAGAGCGCCTTGTCGGCGGCGCGAAGCAGATCGTCGGCGCTCGCGAGCGTTCCGGGCGGCACTGTCGCGACGCCGCCGCTAATCGTCACCCGGTCTGCAACTTGCGAAACTTCATAGGGAATCGCGAGCCGCCAGACGCGGCGGCGCAGCCGCTCCGCGTACAACTCGGCCCTGCGGCCGTCCACGCCGGGCAGCACGACCGCGAATTCCTCGCCGCCATAGCGCGCGACCAGGTCGCCGCCGCGGCGGAATGTTTCATCGAGCGTATGTGCAACGAGGCGCAGCACTTCGTCGCCGCGCGCATGGCCGTACGTGTCGTTGAATCGTTTGAACTCGTCCAAATCGAGGAACACGAGCGACAGCGGTAAGGCTTCGCGGCGAGCGCGGCGCAGCTCGCGATCGAGCGCGCGATCGAAGTGGCGTCGATTCGCTATGCCGGTCAGGGCGTCGACGGCGACGAGACGCTTGAGCCGCTGGTTCGCGGTCTCGAGCGCCAAGCGCAGCTGCGTAAGCTCGGCATTGCGCGCTTCGAGCGCGCGCGTACGTTCTCGGACGCGCTCTTCGAGATCGGCGCGAATCGTCTCCAGCTCATCTTCGATATGTCGGCGCAGCGCGAGCTCGCGTTCGAGCTCCTTGGTGCGCCGCGCGATGCGCGCGTGCAGAAACGAAGTGCGGGCGAGCGCCGCAAGGATGGTGAGCACGAGCGCGAGCGCCAGTCCGATCGACCACTCGGCCGCTCCCAAAGTCAACGACAATACGCCCTCGTTCGGGAGGTCCACTAGACTCGCACCCGCACTACTGCCCCGGAAAACGCCCTAATCAGAGCACACGAAGGTGGCGCTGTGTCCGAAACTTGACGAAACGTCGTTATCGTCCGATGAGCGGTGAGGGTGCTCATGCGGTGCGAACAGGTCAATATTCCATCCGGCTCTCAAGCATGTGCTTGACGCCCTTGATCGCGCTGGGGAAACTTCCACTTGCCCCATCTTTCGAACGCTTCCCGCCCCATCATGGACCAGCCCGCGTCAGTACGTCCTCACGACCGCTTCCGGCGCTTCGCTGAGTTTTATCCGTTCTATTTGTCCGAGCACCGCAATCGGACCTGCCGGCGCTTGCATGTTTTAGGTACCGCGCTCGTCGTGCTCGTGGTCGCGGCCGCGCTCGCGACGCGCAATGCGTGGTTGCTGCTCGCGGCGCCGATAGCAGGCTACGGGTTTGCATGGATCGGTCATTTCGTCTTCGAGAAGAATCGGCCCGCGACATTCCAGCATCCTTGGTACAGCCTGCTCGGCGATTTCGCGTTGTTTCGCGACGTGCTGATCGGCCGCATCAAGTTCTGACTCGGACATATGAGCCGCTCAGGAATCGATCGCGCGTTCGAGCGGCGCTTGAGCACGCTCGTCAATTCGCGTGAGCAGGGTGTCTTGCAGCGTGGGCTCAAAGGCGTCGAGAAGGAGTCGCTGCGCGTCACGCCGGACGGGCGGATCGATCAGACTCCTCATCCGCCCGCGCTCGGATCTGCGCTCACGCATGAGCACATCACGACCGACTACTCCGAGGCGCTGATCGAGCTCGTCACTCCCGCGTTCACCGAGTCATGGGAGCTGCTGCAGTATCTGTGCGATCTGCATCAATTCGTGTATCGCCACTTGGGCGAGCAATTACTTTGGGCGACGAGCATGCCCTGCATCGTCGAAGGAGATGAGAGTATCCCGATCGCGTACTACGGCACGTCGAATATCGGGCGCATGAAAGAGGTGTATCGGCGGGGCTTGGGATGGCGCTACGGCCGGCTGATGCAGGCGATTTCGGGAGTGCACTTCAACTATTCGTTTCCGCAGCACTTCTGGCCGGTTCTCGCGGAAGCCTGCGAGGCGCGCAAGGTGGATCGAGAGTTCGTCTCCGCAAGCTACTTCGCGCTGTTGCGCAACTATCGACGCTTCGGATGGCTGATTCTCTACCTCTTCGGCAACTCTCCCGCGCTCTGCAGCTCGTTCGTACGCGGCCGCGAGCACGATCTGAAGCCGCTGTCGCCCGGCACGTTGTACGACCCTCATGCGACGTCGCTCCGCATGAGCGACCTCGGCTATCGCAACAAGCACCAGGCTGGATTGCACATCAGCGTCAACAGCCTGGACGAGTACGTGCGCGACCTGTCGGCAGCAGTGAGCACGCCGCAGCCGGACTACGAGAAGATCGGAGTCAAGGTAGACGGCGAGTATCGCCAGCTCAATGCGAACCTGCTCCAGATCGAGAACGAGTACTACAGCTACATCAGGCCGAAGCGGGTTGCGCGCTCCGGCGAGCATCCGACACAGGCGCTCAAGCGCGGCGGTGTCGAGTACGTCGAGTTCCGCGCACTCGACGTCAGTGCGTTCGATCCCGTCGGCGTGAATCAGAACAAGCTGCGCTTTGTCGAAGCGTTCGCTGCGCTCTGTGTGCTCAAGCAAAGCGATCCGATCGGCGCCGACGAGCAGCAACAGTTGGATGCGAATCATGCGATCGTCGCACGGCGCGGCCGCGAGCCCGGCCTGCAACTGAACCGTGCCGGCCGATCGGTAGAGCTACGTGCCTGGGCGCTCGAGCTCATCGACTCGATGCGAGGTATTTGCGAGCTGCTGGATGAGCGCGAGCCGCAGAAACCGTATACCGCCGCGCTCGAGCTGCAGGAGGCGAAGGTGCTCGATCCCGCACTGACGCCATCCGCGCGCAGCCTCGATGAGCTTCGGGAGAGCGGCGAGTCGTTCGCGGAGTTCGCTTTGCGAATGTCACGTCTGCACAAGTCCTACTTCCTCGAGCTCTACCCGCCGAACGAGCAGCGCCTCGCGGAGTTTGCGAGCGAAGCGGAAGAATCGTTACGCAAGCAGCACGAGTTGGAAGCATCCGACCGCGTGACTTTCGACCAATATCTCGCGGACTACTTCGGTCGTAGTGTCAGTACGACTTGACACGCAGAACGATCGAAGATTGGGATACATGCGCTGTTGCTGTGCACCTCGCTACGTGCGATCTCTCTCTGGCGCGCGCGCGCATCAGCAGCTATTCTTTTGCCCTGGCCAGCGCGACCGCGCATCGCTTGAACATAATCGAGCGATCACCACGATCCACCGCGTCAGTCGGGCATCCATCCGCGGAGTTCAAGCCTCGGATCGCGACTGAAAATCTCGAAAGTGAGAACTGCGCACGCATCGAATGTGCTGTGCGACATACCATGGACACCGTTTCCTTTACTCCTGAACAGCGACCCGGCCATGCCGGCGACGCTATGTCCAGCGATCTTATGACCAGTGCAACAAGACAAATAAAGCGTCCCTTGCTCGAAACCGGTTCGGCGGCCAACGCCGACCAGATTGGAGAATCCAAGACGGCCGTAGACACGAAGGGAATCGAAGGGACGGGCGCTTGGGACGCGTATGACGTCTGGCGCCGCTTCATCAAGGAAGCCCGCGACCGCCGCAAAAACCTCCCGAGTAATTAGGCAAAGACGGAGTCTTTGCCGTGTCCCGGCGAAGGCCGGGATCCAGGAATAAAGATGGCGGAGTCTTTGCCGTATCCCGGCGAAGGCCGGGATCCAGGAATAAAGATGGCGGAGTCTTTGCCGTGTCCCGGCGAAGGCCGGGATCCAGAATAAAGATGGCGGAGTCTTTGCCGTGTCCCGGCGAAGGCCCACTGCTGTCCGGGGAAAATCCCGCGCAAGAGGCGCTGAAGCTGTGAATC
>JBDZVE010000050.1:0-9206 GCA_040255535.1 Lysobacterales bacterium
GCCTAAGTGCGCGCCCAGCGTTCGGGTTTAGCCTGACCTCCAACTGCGCAAGCAACTCATTTCGGTCGTATCGGACTTTAGAGGTCGCTCACTCTCCGCCCTATTGCGTTGCGCGTACAGTTTTCCCCGTGAGGAGCGCCAGGATGGACGGTCAAGACGGCACGAGAGGACTGCATGCACTGCTGCGGGAAAGGCGCGAGCGGCTTCGCGTCGGTGCCGATTATGTGAAGCTAAGAGAGCCAATTGCAGAGGACATCTCCTCCGGTCTACTGCGTGGTGAGATCGTGAGAGACGTTCTTGAATACGAGTCGTAAGGTTCATCCGCTCGAGGTCGTGCGCAAGTGGCGTACGGTGCTCGTGCTCGTGACGCTCGCGATCGGCTCTTGCTCGGCCCTATTGCTCCGCGCCATTTATCCGAACGGCTGGACGTTCCATTCGACCGGACAAATCACACTCAACGATCTCAAGCGCATCGCTTCGAACAATCCGGTCAGCATCTCGGGCATCGTCACCCTGGCGAACGACGAGCAGCGCTTCTACTACTTGCAGGATGGGACGGCCGGCATTCGGATCTATCCCTATGGGCCGGATCCACTGCCGCGACTCGGCGATCAGGTATCGATCAAAGGCATCGTCAGAGATGAATACGATCCGCAGATCGGACGCAGGAGCGTTTCCCTCGACAAGATCGAGCTCGAACGCGTCGGCCGCGTCGAGCTTCCTGCTGCGAAGAAGAAAGCCGTTGCAGATCTGTTCGCAGAGTCGATCGCGTATGAGGCCATCCGTGTTCAGACTCGCGGCATCGTGCGCGCCGCGCGCCGCGATGGCGCGTACATGCTGCTCGAGATCGGCGACGACGGACGTCGGCTGCCGCTGATCGTCCATGATGAGAGCGGTTCACTCACTCGAGAGGCGCTTCTCGATACGCGCATCAGTGTGCGCGGGGTCGTGCAGGTCGACTATAACCCCTGGGAACGGAGCATCGCGCACAACAACGATCTCGGTCCAATGCTGCTGGTCGCGACGCACGGCGATGTCGAGCTCATCGAGCGCGCTCCGGCCGAGATTCCGCTCGCGCCTTCCGTTCGCGCACTTATCACGCAACCCGAATGGGTGCGGCGCGGCCATCGCATGCGCATTCACGGCATCGTCGTTCGCCCAGAGACGTCCCACGTCATGCTCATCGAGAACGGCGGGATCATCATGCCTGTCGAGACGCCGCATGCCCTGGAGTACAGGGCAGGCGATGCGATCGAAGCTGTCGGCTGGCCGACGCCGCGGCGCTTCACGATCACGCTGCAGCGCGCCGAGGTGACCCGCGTTTCGAGGCAGACCTTGCAGCTCGGGCCTTCGGAAGCCGCAAGCGGCTTGCGGACGATGACGAGCATCGAAAGCGTTCGAGCTCTGCCGAACGAGCTCGCGCGACAGGCGTATCCCGTCGATATCAGGGCCGTACTGACGAACATCCATCATCAACGCGATTGCTTCTTCATTCAGTTGGGCTCCGAAGGGATCTACGTGGATGCATCGGATCAGGCGCTTCAGTCTCTGCGCCCGGGACAGCTCGTGCGTCTTCGCGGCGTCACTTGGCCGGGCGGCTTCGCGCCCGTCATCATGCATCCGTGGATCGAAGTGCTTGGTGCGGGTGAGCTTCCGCGAGCGCAACGCGTCGATCCGGACGTCGCACCGTCCGGTGCCTACGATTCCGAGTGGGTCGAGATCGAGGGTCTCGTTCGCCCGATTCAGGAGACCGATGGCGGTTACCTGTTCAACCTGATCACGGCCGTCGGTCCTGTCGGGGCGATCATGGTGAACGCGAAGAACGAGGCCGAGTGGCAGTCGCTCGTCGATGCGCGAGTGCGGGTGCACGGCGTGTTCGCGACTTCGTTCACGAGCGATCGGGTGCTGACCGGCTATCGCATATTCATCGATTCGCCGGACGCGATGGAGATCATCCGTCCCGCCCCGAGTCGGGCCGCATCGATGCCGCTGAAGGCGATCAGCGATCTATTGCGGTTCGCAGGCGACGATCAAGATGGGCGCCGCGCGCGCGTGCAGGGCGTCGTGACGCTGCGTACCGCCAATATGCTGTACATCGAGGATGCGTCCGGGAGCTTGCGCATCGAAAGCTCGGATCGCTCGGTAGAGGTTGGCGATCGCGTGGAGGCGATCGGCTATGCGAGCCCGAGCGAGAACGGACCGATTCTCTCCGACGCGGCGATTCGCAAGCTGGACGAGAAAGGCACGATCGAGCCGCCGCTCGTGACGCCCGGGGAGATCTTGGGCGGCGAGCTGGACAATCGTCTCGTCGCAATCGAGGCTCGTCTCCTCAATCATGTCGTCGGCGCGACCCAGCAAACGCTCGTGCTGCACGATGGCTCCACGACGTTCAATGCTCAGCTGAGCGAAGGTGTACCGCTCGGGAAGTTGCGCGAGGGCAGTGTCTTGCGCGTCGTCGGCATCTGTGCCGTCCAGCGCCAGCGCCCGCTGTTCCGCGATTTCACGTCGTATCCGGTGTCCTTCCGCCTGCTCATGCGCTCCGCGCAGGACGTAAGCGTCGTTCGCGCCGCTCCTTGGTGGAACCTCCGCCATGCATGGCCGGCGCTTGTGCTGCTCACGCTGTCGATTTGTCTCGCGATGCTCTGGGTCGTATCTCTCAGGCGGCGCGTGCAGGTTCAGACAGCAGAGATCGACGGTCAACGCGCGTTCCTGCGCCAGATCATCGACATGTGCCCGAACTACATCTTCGTCAAGGATCGCAAGGGGCGCTTTACGCTCGTGAATCGTGCGATTGCGGAAGCGCACGACCGGCGGCCCGAAGAGATGATCGGGCTCACGGATCGCGACATCGGCATGAGCGAGGCGGAGGCGAGTGCCTATTTGCGCGACGACATCGAGGTCATGGACTCGATGTGCGAGAAGGTGATTCCAGAAGAGCCTCACACTGACGGCAACGGCCGCCAGCTCTGGATGCGCACGGTGAAGCGCCCGCTGGTCGGGGACGATGGCGTTGCGACGCACGTGCTCGGAGTGGCGAACGACGTGACGTTGCACAAGCAGGTCGAAGCGACGCTGCAGAAGGCGCGCCTCGCGGCCGAGGCCGCGAATCAGGCGAAGAGCGAGTTCCTCGCCAACATGAGCCATGAGATTCGCACGCCCCTCAACGGCATTCTCGGCATGAGCGAGCTTTGTCTCGACACGGATCTCTCGCGCGAGCAGCGCGAGTACATCGAAACCGTCAAGCTCTCGGCCGACGGCTTGCTCAACGTGATCAACGACATTCTCGACTTCTCGAAAATCGAGGCAGGCCAGCTCGAGCTCGACCCGGCGGAATTCGACATCCGCGAAACCGTCGACGGGGTGTTGAAGACGCTCGCCTTGAGGGCGCATCAGAAGCAGCTCGAGCTCGCCTGCGACATCGATGCCGACGTGCCGGACCTCGCGGTGGGCGACGCGAATCGCCTGCGTCAGGTCTTGTTGAACCTGGTCGGTAACGCGATCAAATTCACGGCGAGCGGCGAGGTCGTCGTATCCGCGCGCGTGGATGCGGCCGACGCCGCGCAGCCGCTCCTTCGTTTTTCGGTCCGCGATACCGGCATCGGAATCCCTGTCGATCGTCAACAGCAAATCTTCAGCCCGTTCGTGCAGGCCGACTCATCGACGACGCGCCAATACGGCGGCACGGGGTTAGGGCTGACGATCTCGATGCGCCTCGTGACGATGATGGGCGGGCGCATCTGGGTCGAAAGCGAAGTAGGCACGGGAAGCGAGTTCCATTTCACGATCTCGTTGAGCGGCGCAGGTCACGCGCAGCCCATTGCGCCCGCGCTGCTGCGACCGTTGCACGGTGTGCGTGCGCTCATCGTCGACGACAATGCAACGAATCGGCGCATCCTGAACGATGCGCTTGCGCGCTGGAGCATGCGGCCGTTGGTGGCCGAGAGTGCAACGGCGGCGCTCGAACGGCTCGAAGCTTGTATGCGCGAGGGCGATCCGATTCAGCTGATGCTGACGGACCTGAACATGCCAGGCATGGATGGTCTCGCGCTCGTCGAGCGCGTGCGCGAGCGCCCCGAGTTGTCTGCGACGCCGATCATGATGTTGACCTCGTCGGGCCAGCGCGAGGACGCGGCGCGCTGCAGAGATCTCGGCGTGACGAGCTATGTGGTCAAGCCGATCAGGCTCAAAGAGCTGCGTGATGCGCTGACGCGCGTGCTCACACAAACGGTGCCGGTGCGGAGCGAGCGTCGGAGACGCACTGCCGCCGCGAGCGGCGGTCTCAACATCCTCCTTGCAGAAGACAACGTGGTGAACCAGCTCGTCATGCAGCGCCTTCTCGTCAAGCGCGGCCATCGCGTCACGATCGCCGCGACCGGCAAAGCGGCGATCGAAGCCGCCGAGCGCGAATCGTTCGATCTCGTATTCATGGACGTGCAGATGCCCGAGGTCGACGGCTTCGAGGCGACACGCGAGATTCGGCGGCGCGAAGCCGGCGGTGCCCGGCTTCCCATCGTTGCGCTCACGGCGCACGCCATGAGCGGCGACCGCGAACGTTGCCTCGACTCCGGAATGGACGGCTACATGGCGAAGCCGGTCAATGCGCGCGAGCTCGACAGCGTGCTCAGGTCGTTCAGCCCCGCGGCCCTCGTAGCCTCCGCCGCCGAGAGCGCCGGCTCACCGTAGTTCCGATCCACTCGTTACGATCAGAGTACATCTTGCGCGTATTCACAGCGGACCAACCAACGGATTGGACGAGCGGTAGAAGGTTCAGGATCAGCATCGTCGCTGTCGTGCTGGCGCTCGTTGCGACGGCGCTTGCCTGGCCGCTGATCTCCTCTTCCCCTCTGCCGCTCGTGAGAACGGAACGGCTCGCGATCAACGACCTGAAGCGATTGGGGCAGGGCGATCCCGTCGAGCTCGAAGGATCCGTGAGCTTCGTCGATCCCGACGCAAGGGCGTTCTATTTCCAGGACGCCACGTCCGGCATTCGTGTCGTGCTCGAGGCGGGGTCATTGCCGAAGCCGGGCGATCGCATCGTCGTGCGCGGTCGGCTCGATCGGGAATACGACGCCAGCGCCGGCTTGAAAAGCGTGACGTTCGAGAATCTCGAGATTATCAAGCGTCGTCGCGGCGTCCTGCCCGATGCTCAAGTGGTCGCAATCTCGGATCTCCTTCGCGGTAGCCAGCAGATGGAAGGCCGCCGCGTGCAAACCGGCGGCGTCGTGCGCATGCTCGAGCCCGATGGCGATCGCTTGACGCTCGAGTTGGGCGATGAAGGCCAACGCATGCTCGTGACGATTCTCCGTGCTAACCGCATCGATGTCGATGCATTGCTCGATGCGCGCGTAACCGTGAGAGGCGCGCTGCAGCTCGACCTCGATCGGATTGCGGAAACGTTCGCGCCCCACTTGTGGGTGGGATCTCCCGATGATCTCGAGGTCGAGGGTGCCGCACCACCCATGCAGCGCGTCGCTTCGACGCACGCGCTCATTGAGGAGTCCAAGTGGCTCAACGAGGGTCATCGGGTCGCGCTGACCGGCACGGTCGTCCGCGTCGAGTCCGACGGAACCTTGCTCTTAGATTCTGGGGGGCTCTTGCTGCCGGTAGAAGGAGAGCACCTGGCGGAACATCGGCTTGGCGAGAACGTGAGGGTGAGCGGCTGGCCGACGCGCCAGCGCTGGAATGTCGTGCTCGAGCGCGCAAGCGCGGTGACGGTTACGGAACCGCTCGATGCGCAAAGCGCGGTCAAACCTGTGCTCACGAAGATCGAGCAGATTCGGGCGCTCGATCGTAAAGCGGCGGCGCAGAGCCAAATCGTTCGCATTACCGGCGTGCTCACGTCCGTTCACTACAGCCTGCAGTTCGCGTTCGTGCAGTCGGGTGAATCGGCCATCTGGGTCGACGCATGGGGGCAGTCTCTTGCGGACTTGCGACCTGGCCAACTCGTCGAGATCACTGGCGTCAGCGCGCCCGGAGAGTTCGCGCCGGTGATCGTGCAGCCGTGGTTCAAGCTACTCGGCAGGGCTCCGATGCCGCAGGTGCAAGTCGTCGACGCGGAGCTCGCTCCGAGCGGCGCTTACGATTCCGAGTGGGTCGAGCTCGAAGGGCTCGTACGACCGTTCTCGCCCAACAACGGCTACACCGATTTTACCCTCGATACGGAGATCGGTTCCGTCGGTGCGCTACTCATCGAACCCGCAGCGATGCCGCTGCTCGAAACCTACGTGGATGCGCGCGTGCGCGTACGCGGCGTGCTCGGCACCGCGTTCACGAGCAAAGGCGTGCTTACCGGCTATCGCTTATTCGTGCATTCGCTCGACGATATGCAGATCCTCGAGAAGGCGCCGGACGAGTCGGACTTGAGGACGCCCCAAGCGATCAACGAGCTGTTGCGATTCCGGTTCGGAGCGGAGCACAACCGTCGGGCGCTCGTGCGCGGCGTCGTCACTATGAAAGTGTCGGGCCGGTTGTATATCGAAGATCCGACCGGCAGCGTGCAAGTGCAGGTGGGTCGGACGTCGGCGCGCGTCGGAGACATCGTGGAGGCGATCGGCTATCCGTACCCCACCGATCAAGGTCCGGTTCTCGCGGATGCCTCTGTCAGGATGCTCGGTCTGCACGGAGATCTGCCTCCGCTCGAGATCAAGCCTGAGCGGGCGATGAGCGGGAAAGTGGACAATCGGCTCGTGAGCATCGAGGCCCGGCTCGTAAGCCAAGGCGCAAGCGCTGCGCAGCAGACGCTCGTGCTGCAGTCGGGCTATACCGTCTTCAATGCCGAGCTCGAGGGGAGCGTCCCATTGCCCGAGCTGCGCGAGGGCAGCATCGTGCGGGTCGTCGGCATCTGCGAGGTACAACGGCAACAGTCGGGCGATCGGTTCGGCGGCGACAACAGTACGACGCCCGATTCGTTCCGCATCTTGTTGCGCTCGGCCGATGACGTGAAGGTCTTAAACGCCGCGCCGTGGTGGAGCTGGCGCCATGCGTGGCCGGTCATCGCGCTGCTCACCTTCTCCATCGCGGCCGCGATGCTCTGGGCGCGCACGCTTCGACGCCGCGTCGAAATGCAAACCTCCGAGATCGAGCAGCAGAGCACGTTTCTCCGGCAGGTCATCGACATGTGTCCGGATTTCATCTCGGTGCGAGATCGGGAAGGACGCTACGCGCTCGTGAACCGTGCGCTTGCGGAAGAATACGGTCACTCGCCCGACGAGCTGATCGGGAAGACGGAACGTGAGCTCGGCTTGTCCGCGGCGGAAGTGGAGGAGATCGAAGCCACCGATCGAGCAGTGCTCGATTCCCGTGCGGAGAAAACGATTGCCGAACATGCCCGTACCGATCGAGCGGGCGAGGTCCTCTGGCTCAGAACCGTGAAGCGTCCGATCCTCGATCATGCGGGCGACGCGACGCACGTTCTGGAGGTCTCGAACGACATCACGACCCACAAGCAAGCCGAGAAGATCCTCGAGTCCGCTCGCACTGCGGCCGAAAGCGCAAACCGTGCGAAGAGCGAGTTCCTCGCGAACATGAGCCACGAGATTCGTACACCGTTGAACGGCATCATCGGGATGAGCGAGCTCTGCCTCGATACCGACCTCACGAACGAGCAGCGGGAATACGTGCAGGCGCTCAAGCTCTCCGGCGACGCCCTGCTGGGCGTCGTCAACGACATTCTCGACTTCTCCAAAATCGAAGCCGGCAAGCTCAAGCTCGAAGCGCGCGGGTTCGATCTGCACGAAACGATCGAGTCGGTCGCGAAGACGCTCGCGTTGCAAGCGCATCGGCAGGGCATCGAGCTCATGTACGAAATCGCGCCGAACGTGCCGCGCAGGCTCATCGGCGATGCGAGCCGCTTGCGGCAGATCTTCCTCAACCTGCTCGGCGATGCAGTCAAGGGGACCGAGCGCGGCGAGGTATGCCTTCGCGCGATGCTGATCGCGCAGGACGAAAGTCGATCGACGCTGCAGTTCACGATCGCCGACACGAGCAGCCGCACCGCGGATGATTCGCCCACCGGCCAATTTCATTTCAGCTTCGAGCACGGCTCGAGCTCGAGCCAACCGAGCGGCGAGCTCGGCCTCACGATTTCCGCACGCCTGGTAGGATTGATGGAAGGGAGGATCTGGGCCGATGCGGACCAGAATGGCCGCCGCCTTCACTTCACCGTCATGCTCGGCACGAGCGGCGAGCAGCCAAAAACGCAGCCGCACATCGGCAGGCTCCTCCTCCGCGGAGCGCGGGCGTTGATCGTCGATCACAACGCGACGCATCGTCGGATGCTCGGCGAATGTCTCACTCGTGCCGGCATGCGTACGGTCATTGCCGGAAGCGCGAGCGAGGGACTGGAGCGACTGCAGGACTGTCTGAACGCGGGTGATCCGTTTCAGGTCTGCATCGTCGACTACGAAATGCCGGTCACGACTGGCGCCTCGTTCGTGCAAAGGTTGCGCGAGCAGCACGTGCAAATGCCGGTTGTCATGATGGTGCGAACGCATTCACAGCGCGAGAGTGCAGCGCAGTGCAGGAACCTCGGCATCGACGCCGTGCTCGTCAAGCCGTTCTCGGAAGAGGACCTGCGAATCGCGATAGGTCGCGTGTTGGAAGAACGCGAATCGAAAACGGCGGATGAGCGCTTGGCATCTTCCGGTGCCGCCCCCTCGGACAGCGCACTCGACGTCCTCGTGGCGGAGGACAACACGGTCAATCAGATGGTGATGCAGCGCTTGTTGCAGAAGCGCGGGCACCGCGTCGTCATCGCCGGCTCCGGTAAGGCCGCGCTCGCGGCACTCGAAAAGCAGCGCTTCGATTTGATCTTGATGGATGTACAGATGCCCGAGCTAGACGGCCTGGAGGCGACACGCGAGATCCGACGACGCGAAGCAAGCGAGCGGCGCACGCCGATCGTCGCGCTCACCGCTCACGCGATGAGCGGCGATCGCGAGCGCTGTCTTGCGGCGGGCATGGATGGGTATATGACGAAGCCTGTGAACCCGGCCGAGCTGGATGAGACGCTAGAGCGGTACGCGCATGAAGGGGGCCGGAGGGGGTTGGCGGAAAGCTACCGCTAGAGGGCTACCGCTAGAGGGCTATCGCTAGAGCAGAGTGGCGAGAAGCGCGCGTGAACTCACCCGTGTAAAGGATGTACCTGGAGAGATCTGTAAATGATGTACCTAATCTGCACTCCTAGCGGCAGCTTTCTAGCGGCAGCC
>JBDZVE010000050.1:9306-28591 GCA_040255535.1 Lysobacterales bacterium
GCCCACCGCTTCCCTCCCCCGCAGGCGGGGGAGGGTTAGGGAGGGGGCGGCTCCTGGCTCAGTGGCGTGCGGCTCGGCCTGAGTTGCGGGCCGACTTTCCGCGGCTGCCTGCGCGTGCCTGGCGCGCCTTCGAGGAGGAAGAAGCACGGCTTTTCGCTCGCGCCGCCGGCTTCTTTCGCTGCGGTGACGGCGGCTCCTCTGCTTCGATGCCCATCTCTTCCATCAGCGCGAACTTGCGGTCGGCGAGCTGCGCGCCCATTTCTTTGAGGTCGACGTCGGTTTTCTTGAGCGCCGCGAACAACTCGTTCTCCTCTTCCTTGACGTGATGCTTGACGTACTCGCCGAGGACCTTGACGGTCGCTTTGAACGCCTCGTCATCGGGCGTCATGCCTTCGATCTTGGCGATCAGGTCCTTCGCCGATTGATGCTCGACCGCTGCCTCGTTGACGAGGTCCTGTTCCTCCTCGTCCTCGAACGCCTGTTTCGCGGTCGGGTACAGGATTTCTTCCTCGATCTGCGCATGTACCGTCAGCATGTTGCAGATGCGCTCGGCAAGCTGAGATTGCTCGTGCTCCTCCGCGTCTTCGAATTGATCGAACAGAGCTTCCACGGTGCGGTGGTCCTGTTTCAGCAGCGCGATGGCATCGCGCGGTGCATCGCTCGATCTCTGTGGCGTCGCTCGGGCCATGGTTAGCTCCTCTTAATGTGATGTGAGTGGCGGGCTGTTTGCCGAAATGTCCGGGAGCTCATCCGAGTTCCGCGTGAGTCGACGATCAGAGGCGAGAAGGACTCTTGTGCGAGTCCTCTTCTGCTGCCGCGCGTGATTCGAGGAAAGCTTCAGTAGGCGCCCACTCTTATCTGGCCGTCAACTGACAACTGTCAACCGTCAACTCGCAGGAGCGCGCGTTCGCGCGCCTACGCCGGTCGCGTCTTAACCCACGCTCTCAGCACTTCCGCCACGCTCCACGCCTGCGCAATGCAGCCGCCGGGCGCGTAGGGATCTTCCGCATCGAAGATCTCGCTGATGCTGCCGATGCCCGCTTCGCTCAGATGGTCGCGGAATCCGTGCAGAATTCGGCGAGCGGCGGCCCGGTCCGGGTTCTCTCTCAACACAGCATCTACATAGTGGCCGATCAGCCACGGCCAGACGGTGCCCTGGTGATAAGCTGCGTCTCGCTCGCGCAAATCGCCTCGATAATGCGGTTTATAGTCCGGATGATCCGCGCTCAACGTGCGCAGCCCCACTGGGGTGAGCAACCGCGCGCGCACGGTGTCGAGCACGGCGGACCATCGATCGCGATCAAGTATCGGGTGGTCGAGCGAGATCGCGAACACTTGATTGGGCCGGATCGAGGCATCGTTCCCTTCGGGGCCGTCGAGCACATCGAAAAGGCACTCTGTCCGGGGATTAAAGTAGCGGTCGTTGAAGGCTTGTCGGGCGCGTTCGGCGGCGACTTCATACTCTTCATGCGGACGTCCGAGTTTCGTCGCCCAACCGGACATCAGCTTCAACGCGTTGTACCAAAGCGCCTGAATCTCGACCGGCTTGCCGCGCCGGGGCGTCACGACCCAATCGCCAACCTTTGCGTCCATCCAAGTGAGTTGATAACCGTCCGCTGCGGCGGACACGAGGCCATCCTTGGGATCCACACCGATGTTGAAATGCGTCCCCGCAGTGTAGTGCTGGACGATCGACTCCAGCACCGGGAAAAGTTGACGAATGATCATGCGATCTCTCGACGCCTGGATATAGCGGGCGAGCGCGTGGAAGTACCAGAGCGTCGCATCGACCGTGTGATAAAGCGCGTCGCGCTCGCCTTCAGGGAATAGATTCGGCAGGAGCCCATCTCTTACATAGTGAGAGAACGTGCGCAGAATGGCGCCGGCCTCCCGCAGTCGACCCGTGCAAAGCGTGAGCCCTTCGAGGCTGATCATCGTGTCGCGGCCCCAGTCGCCGAACCAGTGATAGCCCGCATAGATCGTCCTGAGCTCGCTGCCTTGAGCCTGATGCATGACGCTTTCTTCCAAGCGGCTGCCCGGCAGCACGATGAACTGGTCGGCTGCCATCGTGAGCTGCTCAGCGAAGTCGTCGTTTGCGATGCCCGGTGCGAGCTCGAGCAGCGCGTCCATGCGGCGGGATTCGGCTTCGAACACTTGCGGCACGTCGAAGTCGATGCGATCCCACGCGTGCGTCGTCGCAACGAAGGAGGCGCTTCGGTCGCGCTCATCCAGCGTCGTCGTGAAGTAGCCCGGGCTGTGCGCGCTCTCGAATGGAGGATCGCCGCGATCGCGCTCGATGCGATAGAAGAACTCGATCTCATCGCGATCTTGGGTCACGAACGTCGTGATCCCCGGCCGTATATCCAGGCGCAGCACGAGGTCAGAATGTGCGTGGCGCACCTCGTGCCGTCCCCGGCTCACCATCACCGTGAAGTCGCTCGGTGCGGCGAGCGGCGACTCATCGTGCCGTCGAAACGAAAGATACGGCCGCACGTGCAGCTCCACCCTGCCGCCGGAGAGCAGCTCGTAGAGTACGCACACCGTGTTTTGTCTGTGCGGCATCACGATGGATTTCTCGAGCACATGGTTTTCGAACTCGAAGCGCCACACGGCGATGCGGTCATCCATCCGGAATTCGGTGAGATAACGGTGCGATTCGCCGATCACACGCTCATTCGCGAACTCGGCGCCGCCGAGATGGAGCCGGTGCGAGCCGATGACGAGCATCTCGTCACAGCGAGAGATCATGATGTGGCGGCCTTTCGGCGCGGTCAGGTTCGGGACGAACAAGCCGTGGTATTTGCGTGCCGGGATGCCGGCCAACGTGCCCGACGCATAGCCGCCGAGTCCGTTCGTGATCAGCCATTCTTTGCGTCTCAACTCGGCGGGGTCGCGGGTACGATCCCACGGCAGCACGATCTGTCTGCCTTTAATCACGCGCACCTCCTTCTCGGCAGGCGGTTGACGGTTGACGGTTGACAGCCAGCAGACGTCTTCTGGCGCAAACGAGCAAACGGCCAATCTAGTGCCGATCGGTCTTCATTTCGGCTTTCAGCAAAACTGCGCATTGCGCGGGGAAGCACGCGCGGCCGCGTCCGCCGGCTTCCAGGGGCACAATGATGCCGTGGCCGCCATAGCGTGCATCCTCGCTGCACCAGAGGAGCGTCCAATCCTTGTCCCGTGGTGGCGCAACGATCGGTTCGGGAATCGAATCGAATTCGACTTGACGATCCATATTCACGATCAGCAGGCGATCCGTGTCGTCATCCGCGAACCAGCGCAGCAGAAACGCGCTTTCCGTCACTGTCGCGCCATCGAAGCGATACGCGTCGGGGCTCGAAAGCACAGGGTCCTCGCGGCGCAGGCGAATCAAGTCACGATGAAGCGCCAATGCGGGCGCATGTGCTTCGGTTTCCGACCAGTCGAGTTTGCTCGAACGGAATGTGTTTTCCGAAGAAGGATTCGGCACGAGCGCTTGCACGGCTTCGTCCGCATACGCGCGAAACTGCCCAATGAACTCGCGTCTGCCGTCATGCACGGCCTTCTGCAGCTTCTCTGGATGATCTGCGAAGAACATGAACGGACTCGATGCTGAGAATTCCTGACCCATGAAAAGAAGGGGCGTTTGCGGCCCGAGCAGCAGCAATGCCGTCATCGCTCGGAGCAGTTGAGGGGAGCTCCGTTCCGTGATCCGCCGGCCGATGAAGTGATTGGCGATCTGGTCGTGGTTGTCGAGAAACACGATGCAGCTGGCCCTCGAGACATCGCGCAGCGGAGAGCCGCGCGGTTTGTCTTGCCAGCTATAGCGTTGGCCCTGATAGAGGAAACCGTACTTGGCGCACGAGACGAATTCCTGGCCGCGGCCTGTGTAGTCGCGCATGTATCCGTCACGGCTCCCGCGCAACGCGACACTGGCGGCGTGGTGGAAATCGTCGTTCCACATCGCATCGATGCCGAAGCCGCCGCGAGCTTCGGGTAAGAGATGCTCGCTGCACTGAGGTTCGTTTTCCGCCGTGATGAGGATATCGCGCGGCGCTGCCGCCGCCCGCGCTCGTTCGACGAGCTCCGCGAGGATGTGCCGCTCGCTCGAATCGAAAATGGACTGCGTCGCGTCCAGCCGCAAGCCGTCGAGATGAAACTCGCGGATCCAATAGCACGCGTTGTCCAAAACGAAGTCGCGCGCACCGTTTGCAAGCTCACCGTCGAAGTTGAGCGCCTCGCCCCACTCGGTTTTATGGCGCGTGCTGAAGAAGTGCGGGCTGTAGCAGGGAAGGTAGTTTCCGTCGGGACCGACGTGGTTGTAGACGACATCCAAAATGACTGCGAGGCCGAGCGTGTGCGCCCGATCGACGAAGCGCTTGAACGCGTCATAGTCACCGTACGCATGATAGGGCGCAAACGGCTGCACCCCATCGTATCCCCAGTTCCATCGCCCCGGACATTCCGAGACCGGCATGATCTCGAGCATCGTGACGCCGAGATCATGCAGGTATTCGAGCCGCTCGAGCGCCGCATCGAACGTGCCGTCTTGAGTGAAGGTGCCGATGTGCAGCTCATAGATCGTTTGGCCGGAGAGCTTCGCGCCTCGCCACTTCGAGTCGTGCCACTCGAATCGTTCCGCATCGACGACCATCGACGGTCCATGCACGCCCTGCGGCTGATAGCGCGAGCAAGGGTCGGGCCAGGGACCTTTGTCATCGACGCGATACTTGTAGAGCGTTCCCGGCGGTGCATCGGCGCTCACGCCCACGTGATACCCGCCGCTGTCGCGATCGAGAGGCACGCGGGACGAAGCACCCTCGAATTCAACTTCAACCGTTTGCGCCTCCGGCGCCCAGACGCGAAAGCGTGTTTGGCCGTGCGCGTGCTGCGCACCCAGCGCTTGCGTATGAATGTGCGGTCCCATTCACTCGGGAAGTGGCGGACGGAAGTGAAAGTTCCGCAGCGAGCGCAGCCGAAGAGAATCTCTCGCAAAGCGCGCCAAGCTCGCCAAGGTAAGAATGGGAAGATTCGATTGACGGGATGCGAGGACGTGGAAACTAAAGTATGGACCGGTTCGCTTCGTCCTCGCGGCGCTGCTGGTGCGAGATCATTTCGTTGTGAAGGTGGCGCGTGATCGCGAGGTGCCATGCGCTCGTCAGGGAAAGAAGTGCGCGCGGCGGCGCAGCGGCGCGGCGAAGAAAAGACTACTTCATCATTCGGTCAAGATGTGGCGGGTGCAGGCTTGATCTTTCCGTTCTTCGCCGCGCCGCCGCGTCGCCGCGAGAGATTCATCGTGCTTACAGGGTCACCCCGAGAACCACGAGCGCGGTGTTCCAATCTGCCAACTGCCAACTGGCCGCTTCAGCGGCACTCAATCCGGCAATTCGGCCAGTCGTTCAAGGAGGCGCGGATCGCCGGCGACATGGACGCGCTCGGCGGGGCTGAGCCAGCTCAGGGCTTCCTGCAGCGACTTTGCATCCAGCACTTTCTGTTCCGCAGTAAGCCGATGAGGATCGGGATGACCGCGCGCTTCCGCCGGGCGCGGCATGTTGCCGGTGATGTGCGCGAGCATCGCTTGGCGATTGCGGGCCACGAAGCGCAAGCCCTCGTGCGGCATCGAAGGCGAGAGCTTGACGATCTCATCGCGCCGTCGCATGAGATCGGGGACGTGGCGTTCCTCCGGTGTGCGCAGCAGTGCAAGGTGTCCGAGGATACGCCCGGCGCGCGCGCTTCCGCTGATCTTCGAAAGCGGGATCGCAAGCAGTAGCCCCGCAAGCGTCGGAGAAAGCCAAGCGAGCAGCGTCGGCGAGAGTAAATAGGCGATGACGCCGAAGACGAGACCTAAGAAGACGTGCGGCCAGTGAACGCTGCATGCTTCGACCCAGTCCGTCGTCGCGGAATGACGCCGCTGCGGTCCCCAGCCCGAATCGCGGCCGGTGACGATCGATACGACGTGCTGGGTTTGTACGAGCATCATGATGGGCGCGTAGAGCGCCGAGACGATCGTCTCGAGCACCGTGCTCACCGTGATGCCGAGTATTCCGCCGCATCCTTTGCGCACTCGCGAGACGAACAAGCCGCGCAGCCAACCGAGCACCTTGGGGGTAAACAAGACGATCATCGTGAATATGAACAGCTTCGTCATGCGCGGTGCATCGAACACCGGCCAGTTCGGGAACAACTGGAACTCGCTCGTAAAGTATTCGGGCCGGATGAGCGAAGCTTGTAACGTCAGGGCGAAGCCGACGAGAAGCAGCATCAACCAGAGCGGCGAGGAGAGATAGCTCATGATGCCGATCAGGAAGTGCGCGCGGTTCGTCACCGCGAGTCCGTTCGCGCCGATGATCTTGCTGTGTTGGAGATTGCCCTGCGCCCAGCGGCGATCGCGAATCGCGATATCCACGAGGGACGGCGGGCTCTCTTCCCACGAACCTTCGAGATCGGTCGCCATGCGCACCTTCCAGCCGGCGCGACGGATGAACGCAGCTTCGACGAAATCGTGGGAGAGGACGTGCCCCCCGAATGGGCGCCGCCCCGTAAGTTGCGGCAAACCGCACGCCTGCGCGAACGCGGCGACGCGAATGATTGCATTGTGGCCCCAATAGTTGCCTTCGCTCCCGGACCACGCAGCCACGCCGCGTGCGATGAGCGCGCCATAGACACGTCCGGCAAACTGCTGCAGGCGCGCGAACAAGCTCGCGCTCCCAATGAGGAGCGGAACGGTTTGGAGGATGCCGAGTCTCGGCTCCGCTTGCATGCGTCGGACGAGCTCGATCATCGTTTCCGCGGTCATCAAGCTGTCCGCGTCCAAGACGATCATGTAGTCGTAACGACCGCCCCAGCGCTTCACGAACTCCTCGACGTTGCCGGCCTTGCGCCCGGTGTTGTGCCAGCGACGTCGATACCAGACCGGCATGATGTCTCGCAGCTCGCGCCTCAAGCGATCGACCGCCAGCGATTCGCCGATCCACGGATCGACTTGCGTCGAGTCGGAGAGAATGACGATCTCGAAATATTGCGCGGCGTCGATGCGCGCGAGGTCTTCCGCCATGGCTTGCAGAGCGGCAGTCGTCCGCACGGGATCTTCGTTGTAGATCGGCATGAGCAATGCCGTGCGGCTGTTCGCCGGCGAGGCGCCCGGATGCTTCGGCGCCGGTATCAGAAGTCCCGCAATGCCGGATGAGGCGGCGAAGCCGATCCAGGCGAGCGTGATCGCGAAGAAGAACAGCATGACGCCCTGCAGGAACGTCATGTCAGAGACGCTTACGACCGCAAGCATCTCGCGCACGCCGTAGGTCGCGATCGCAAGCGTGCCGCCGACGGTGAGAATTCGCGCGGCAATCACACGCGCCTCCGGCGCATCGAGCGGCTCCGCGGCCGGTGCGTGCGCGAGCTCCTGCACCGGCATTTCAAGCGGCCGCTCGAAAGGCATGCCGCCGCGTACCAGCTCGCGACTCTCGGGAGGCGCGGTTCTTAGCTGGCCGTCCATCGGTAGAGCCACGTTTCCGTCATCGGCCGCTCGCCTCGCAAGATGCGCATTCTCAACTCCACGAGGTTCGCATCTCCGGGTGTGAGCTCGAAGCTGGCACGGATGCCCTTCGTCAGGCGATTCGGCTGCAATACGGCATTGGAGATTCGGCCGGCAGAGCTGCCGACGTCGAGCTTCAAACCTTCAACGTCCCGGCCCGCGCCGACGAACTCGACGACGAAGAGTCGGCGCTTGCCGTCGCGACTCGGACCCGTGCGTGTCGAGGTTACACGGCCGAGCCGCGGCAGCACGCGCGGTGTCGTCGTCCAGCGAATCCGATAAGAAGTGTGCCATGGCTTGCCGGGCCGAATCACTTCCTTCGGCTTCCACATCGCGACGATGTTGTCGTTCGTTTCGAGGTCGGTCGGGATCTCGATGAGCTGCACTTCACCCGGACCCCACTCGCTCGTGGGCTCGATCCAGGCGCTCGCGCGGTCCTCGTAGTCCGCATCGAGGTCGTGATAATCGGAGAGTCGACGCGAACGCTGCACGAGACCGAACGCGCGCGGCGCTTGCGATGTGAACGCCGAAATCTGGAGCTGTGTCGGGTTGCGAAGCGGACGAAACACGTGCTCTCCGGAGGCGAGCACGATCTGCAACCCGTCGGAATCGTGTACCTCGTCGCGAAAATCATCGATGCGCGTGCGTTCGGATTCATCGAACAGGAACATCGACGTGAGCGTCGCGATGCCGACATCGTCGAGCGGCGCGCGCGGAAAGAGCGTCAAGTCGACATCCATGATGGTTTCCGCGCCCGGTATGATGGAAAAACGATACGCACCCGTCGTAGACGGGCTGTCCAACAGGGCGTGCACGACGATGCCTGACGCGTTAGCGGAGGGCCGCTCCACCCAAAAGTGGGTGAACTCGGGAAATTCCTCGCCTTGTGGGTGCGCCGTGCGCAGCGCAAGGCCTCGCGAGGAGAGTCCGTAGCTCGCATCGCGCGGCACGGCTTGAAAGTACGAAGCGCCCTGGAATGCGACGAACTCGTCCCATGCGGAGCGTGAGTTGAGCCGCGTCTGCAGGCGCATGCCTGACAGCGGAATCTGCATGTTGCCGAGGATCTTTGCGACTGCGGGATCGACTTGGAATGTGTCGGGTCCCGCCGTGATCTCGCGCGCCATGCCGCTTTCGACGATCGAGACGTGAACCGGCAGCGTGAAGTGAAACCCTGCCGGCAGCACCTCGAGGCGAAAGGGGACCTGCTCCCGGCGCCACACCGCATCTTCGCCATTCACGCGAATCATGCGGTATTGGTCGTACGACAATTGCCGCAAGGGCGAGCTCTCCGGAATGCGCGCGACGCCGTACTCCCGCGACGCGAGCTTTTGTGCCATTTCCAAGACGGTGCTCGGGGCGAATCGGTAGCGGGTCGGTTGCTTGTCGGCATCTGCGGAAGTGCGCGATACGGCTGCGCTCGCGACGCAGCTCACAGTCACCGCGAGGAGGAGCAGCCAATGTCGCATGCGGACCCTGCCTTGGGCCGGATACGCTCCTCTCGCGCCACGCATCGGCACGCGTCCAGCGTATACGTCGTCTGAATTCATCCGAAACCAACTGCTCCTGGTGCCGAGCGAAAATCTAATAAGAACAGGGAACCTGCGGTTCGGACGCAAGGGGTACACGAAGTACGCACCCGTGCGCAGTTCGGTTCCGCCATCCTCGCCGGGAACTCATACACATGCCCGCGTATTTACGCCCTGCATTTTCGATAGTGGTGCGTTCTTCCCATAACGAGAACACCGCTGTCGCAGCAAGGAGTCGAGGCGGAATGTCTAAAGCACAACATGTGTGGGCGCTTATTCTCGCGGGCGGAGATGGGAGTCGTCTACGGGCTCTTACGACGAAGCCCTGTGGTACGGCAGTTCCCAAGCAGTTTTGTTCACTCGACGGCGGCCGTTCGTTGCTCGAGGACGCCATTCTGCGCGCGGCGAGGCTCGTCGCGCCGGAGCGGATCTGCACGATCGTCGCCCAACAGCATCGCCAGTGGTGGTCGGAATGTCGGGAGCTGATGCGGCTGCCGCACCAGAACCTGATCGTGCAGCCCCGCAATCGAGGTACGGCGATCGGCGTGCTCTACTCGGTGCTGCACATTCTCGCACGCGATCCCGAGGCGCGGATCGTGATGCTGCCCGCCGATCATTATGTCCGGGAAGAAACGGTTCTCCGGGACGCGCTCGGGCGCGCGCTCGAGCGCGTCGAGGGCGGTGGAGATCGATCGGTCCTGCTTGGATTCGAGCCGGACGAGACCGACACGGATCTAGGCTATGTCCTGCCGGACGGACCCGACCCCGCAGGCGGGCAGCGAGTCGCCAAATTCGTAGAGAAGCCCGCAAGCGAACTCGCCGCCACGCTCATCGAGCGAGGAGGGCTGTGGAACGCTTTCATTATCGCAGCGCTCGGTCAGACGCTGCTCAACCTATTCGTGCCGAGATACAGCTCGGTCGTCGTGGAGATGCAGGTCATTCTGAGCCGCCAGCGCAGCCTCGGTTTGCCCGCGGGCGGCTGGCCTGCAATCGTCGATCTTTATACACGATTGCCGTCGCTGGATTTTTCGCGCGACGTACTGGAAAGCAAGGTCGACACGCTTTGTGTCATGCGCGTGCCGCCATGCGGCTGGAGCGACCTCGGAACGCCGCGCCGCGTGGGAGAAACGCTGCAGCGCCTGAGCGCCGGCCGACGTCAGGATAGGCATGGAGACCCGGAGCCGTCGAGCTACGTCAATCTCGCCGCCCAGCATGCGCAGTTCGAACGCATCGCGCAGCTAGGCACTTGATGTGAAGGGTCGGCCACCGGCAGTCAGCGGCTGGTCGAGCGGCTGCATGCCGTGCATCTCCGAGCCAACCGGTGAGGGCTCACCCGACCGCTTCTGAAGAATGAAACTCATCAACGCGATCTGGCCTGGTCGGCCCTATCCTCAAGGCGCGACGTGGGACGGTGAAGGCGTCAACTTTGCGCTGTTCTCGGAGCACGCGGAGGCGGTCGAGCTGTGTCTGTTCGACCGACGCGGTCGACGCGAGCTGCAGCGAATCCAGTTGCGCGAGCAGACAGATCGAGTCTGGCACTGCTATCTGCCCGAGGTGCGGCCGGGCCAGCTGTACGGCTATCGCGTCCACGGACCTTATTTGCCGCAGCAAGGCCATCGCTTCAATCCAAACAAGCTCTTGCTCGATCCGTACGCGAAGTCGATCGTCGGTACGCTGGCGTGGTCGGATGCGCACTTCGGTTATCGCATCGGACATCAGCGCGCGGACATGTCTTTCGATCGGCGCAACAACGCCGACGGCATGCCGAAATCGCAAGTCATCGATCCCGCGTTTTCCTGGGGCGACGATCGCCGTCCGAATATCCCATGGCACGACACGATCATCTACGAGATGCATGTCCGCGGATTCACGATGTTGCATCCGAACGTGCCGCCTCAGTACCGCGGCACGTACGCAGCGCTCGCAACCGCGCCCGTCATCGATTACTTGAAGCGTCTCGGCGTGACCGCCGTCGAGCTGATGCCGGTGCACTACTTCGTCAACGATCGGCACCTCGTCGAGAAGTCGCTGAGCAACTACTGGGGCTACAACTCGATCGGCTACTTCGCGCCGCATCACGCCTATGCCTCGACCGAGCAGTCCGAGCGGGAATTCAAGACGATGGTGAAGACGCTTCACTCTGCGAACATCGAGGTCATTCTCGACGTCGTCTACAACCATACCGCCGAAGGCAACCACCTCGGGCCCACACTGTGCTTTCGAGGCATAGACAATGCCGCTTACTACCGACTCGTGCACGAAGACAAGCGCTATTACATGGACTACACGGGCTGCGGCAACACGCTCAACATGCTGCACCCGCGCGTTCTGCAGCTCATCATGGACAGCTTGCGCTATTGGATCGAGGAGATGCACGTCGACGGCTTTCGGTTCGACCTCGCCGCCGCGCTTGCTCGCGAGCTGCATGCGGTCGATCGGCTCGGCGCGTTTTTCGACATCATCCATCAGGACCCGGTCATCTCGAGAGCGAAGCTGATTGCCGAGCCCTGGGATTTGGGCGAAGGGGGCTATCAGGTCGGCGGCTTTCCCGTCGGCTGGACCGAATGGAACGGAAGGTATCGCGACGTCATACGAGACTACTGGAAAGGGGAAGGGGGCCTTATCGGGGAGCTGGCTTATCGCGTATCCGGCTCGAGCGATCTATACGAGCACAGCGGCCGTAGGCCCTACGCCAGCGTGAACTTCGTGACCTCGCACGACGGGTTCACGCTGCGCGATCTAGTGAGCTACAACGAGAAGCACAACGAAGCGAATCTGGACGAGAATCGCGACGGCGAAAACCACAACCGCAGCTGGAACTGCGGCGTCGAAGGTCCAACCGACGATCCGGCCGTTCGCACCCTCAGGGTGCGGCAGATCCGCAATCTCCTCACGACTCTGATGCTTTCGCAAGGCGTGCCGATGCTGCTCGCCGGAGACGAATCGGGACGCACGCAGCGCGGCAACAACAACGCCTACTGCCAGGACAACGAAATGACCTGGCACGATTGGACGCTCAATCGAGAAGATCAGGATCTGCTCAACTTCACTTGCGAGCTCATCAAGCTCAGGCACGATCATCGCACGTTCAGGCGCCGAAGTTTTTTTCAGAATCGCGCGATTCGCGGCGATGCCGTTCGCGATATCGTGTGGCTCGATCCGAATGGATCGGAGATGACCGAGCAGCAATGGCACGAGAGCTATGCTCGCACACTCGGCGTGTTTCTCTCCGGTCGTGCGCTCAATGAGCAGAACGAGCGCGGCCAGATCGTGATCGACAGCGACTTTCTACTGCTCGTGAATGCGCATCACGAGCAAGTCGATTTCGACATCCCGATGCAACCTGCGGACGCGAGATGGGTGCTGCGCGTCGATACGGCAGATCCGGCCGGATTCGACGTGAAGCGGCGCATGCTGCGTCCGGGCGAGACGTATGTCGTGCAAGGCCGCGCACTCGCACTGTTCGAGTATCCGTTGCCGATGGAGGATGGCTTGTGAAGCGAATGCATCGGATGCCGTTCGGAGCTGAGTTGGACGAGCACGGAAACGCGCGCTTCACCTTGTGGGCGCCGAGTGCCAAAGATGTCGTGCTCGAGACGCAGGCGGGCCGCCAGAGTGCGCGTACACCCATGCAAGCGAAGGAGCGCGGCTGGTACGAAGCGACTGTTCCAAACATCCGTGCCGGCGCGCGCTATCGCTTCCGAATCGACAATGAGCGTGACGTGCCCGACCCCGCATCGCGCTTCAATCCCGACGGCGTGCACGAGGCCAGCTTGCTCGTCGATCCCGCGAGCTTTCGATGGGAAGACGATCGGTGGGCAGGACACGCTGGGCATGAGCTCGTGATTTACGAGCTGCACGTCGGTACGTTCACGCCGCAAGGGACTTATGCGGCACTTGCCGAGCGGCTGCCCGATCTCGCGAAGCTCGGCATCACGGCACTCGAATTGCTGCCGATCGCGTCTTTCGCGGGCAAGAGAGGATGGGGCTATGACGGCGTGCTTCTGTATGCACCGCATCCCGCCTACGGGACTCCCGACGATCTGAAACGTCTCATCCAGCGCGCACATGAGCTCGATCTCTCCGTGCTGCTCGATGTCGTCTACAACCATTTCGGACCCGACGGCAATTACCTTGGCCGCTATGCCGGCGATTTCTTCACTGGAAAGCATCACACCCCCTGGGGCGATGCGATCGACTTCACTCATCCGATCGTACGGCAGTTCTTCGTTCAGAACGCGTTGTATTGGATCGACGAATATCACTTCGACGGATTGCGGATCGATGCCGTGCACGCCATGTACGACGACGGTCCGCGCCACTTCATCGACGAGTTGATCGACGCCGTACAAGACGGGCCGGGCCGCGAGCGCCAGGTGCACGTCGTGCTCGAGAACCACCAGAATCGGGCCGGGTGGCTACGGCGTGCGCGCGTCGCGCAATGGAACGACGATTTTCATCACGCGCTGCACGTGCTCCTTACGGGCGAAATCGAAAGCTACTATCTCGACTATGCGGAGCGGCCGATCGAGCGGCTCGGGCGCAGTCTCGCCGAAGGATTCGTATACCAAGGTGAGCGCTCGCAAGTGAGCGGCGAGCTTCGCGGCGAGCCGAGCAAGCACTTGCCACCGCTCGCATTCGTCAATTTTCTCCAGAATCACGATCAGATCGGCAATCGTGCGTTCGGCAAGCGCTTGGCGTCACTGTCGAGATCGGAACCGCTCGCGGCCGGGTTCGCGATTCTGCTGCTCGCTCCGCAGCTCCCGATGCTCTTCATGGGCGAGGAGTATGCGGCGTCTCAGCCCTTCCTTTACTTCTGCGACTACACCGGTGAGCTGGCCGACGCAGTGCGCAAAGGGCGACGGGACGAGTTCTCATCCTTCGCGTCCTTCTCGGACGAGTCGCTGCGCGAACGCATTCCGGATCCGAATGCCCTCGCCACGTTCAAGCGAAGCACGCTGATCTGGTCGGAGCGCGAGGCGCCCAAACATCGAGAGTGGCTCGATCTCGTCGCTCGCCTCTTGCGCGTGCGTCGAGAGTCGATCCAGCCGATGATCTCGGATCTCGCCCCGGGACGCGCTTACTACGAGATTAGCGGAAGCGTGCTGAGCGTCACGTGGCCGGCGAATGCCGGCGGAGCGCTCAAAATGATCGCGAACTTGTCGAACGAACCGACAGCAGCGCCGAACGTGGAGAAAGGAACATTGGTCTTTCCCTCGCAGGCGGACTCGAGCGCTGCCGGCCTTCGGCCTTGGGAAGTACGAGCTTACGTGCCCGAGAGGCGAGCATGACGCGCCGAATTCCTCGCGCGACGTATCGCTTACAGCTCAATCGCGAGTTCACGTTCGAGCAAGCGACCCGCATCGTGCCTTATCTCGCGCGCCTCGGCGTAAGCCACGTCTATGCCTCGCCGATTCTGAAAGCGCGCCCCGGGAGCATGCATGGATACGACGTCACGGATCACACGCAGCTCAACCCCGAGCTCGGCACGCGCGCGAGCTTCGATGCGTTCGTGGATGCGCTGCACGCGAATGACATGGGGCTCATCGTCGACATCGTGCCCAACCACCTCGGCGTGATGGGCGATGACAACCCGTGGTGGTTGGATCTGCTCGAGAATGGTCCCGCCGGCAGGTACTCCGGCTACTTCGATGTCGACTGGCGTCCGAACAGAGCGTCGATGCGCGATCGTGTTCTCGTGCCGATTCTCGGCGAGGCGTACGGCAACGTGCTCGAGAAAGGCGAGCTCAAGCTCGAGTTCGATCCCGAAGGCGGCAGCTTCGCTGTCCGCTACCACGAGCATCTCTTCCCGATCGACCCCCGGGAGTACCCGCGGATCTTCGCGCCGTTTGCAGCGATGCTGGACGCCCGGCTCGCCGCGGACGATCCGGATCGCGGCGACTTCGAAAGCTTGATGACTGCATTCAGTCATCTGCCCGCGCGCAACGAGACGAGCGAAGAGGCGGTGACGATTCGCTACCGCGACAAGGGCGCACACAAGCGACGGCTCGTGCGACTGATCGAGCGCAGCATGCCGATAAGACACTACATCGACGAGACCGTCGCGCGCCTGAACGGGACGGTCGGCAAGCCCGACAGCTTCGATGCGCTCGACGCGCTGCTGGAGGCGCAGGCGTACCGGCTTTCCTATTGGCGAGTTGCGGTCGATGAAATCAACTACCGCCGCTTCTTCGACGTCAACAATCTCGCCGCGCTGCGGATGAACGAGAAATCGGTCTTTGACGACACACATGCATTCATCTTCGAGCTGATCGAGCAGGGCAAGATCGACGGCTTGCGAATCGATCACTCGGACGGTTTGTACGATCCGAAGGCGTACTTCGATCGGCTGCAGCGGCGCTTTGCGACCGACGCCGAGCCGAAACCCTTGTACGTCGTTACGGAGAAGATCCTGGCCGGGCATGAAAGTCTGCCGGAAACTTGGCTCGTGTGCGGCACGACTGGGTACGAATTTGCGGCGCTCGCGACCAGTTGGCTCGTCTGCGGCGAGGAAGAGCGCCGCATCACGCGGCGCTACCGTCAGTTCACGGAGAACCCGCATGGGTTCGAGGAGCTCGCATATCGCAGCAAGAAGCTCGTGATGAGCGCGTCCCTCGCCGCGGAGGTCGAGGTGCTCGCGACGCAGCTCGATCGCATCGCGCAGCTCGATCGGCACACCTCGGATTTCACGCGAGCAGCGCTTCGCGATGCGATCACCGAAGTGATCGCGTGCTTTCCGGTCTATCGAACCTATATCTCCAACGAAGGTGTCCGCGACGACGATCGGCACACAATCAATTGGGCGGTCAGCATTGCACGTAAGCGCAGCGTGACCGAGCCGAGCGTGTTCGATTTCTTGTGCGGCGTGCTGCTCGGCGATGCAGGTATCGAGCGGCCGGAATCGCACCGACGAGCGATGCTCGAATTCGCGATGAAGTTTCAGCAGGTCACCTCGCCAGTGACGGCGAAAGGCGTCGAGGACACGGCTTTTTATCGCTACAACCGGCTCATCTGCTTGAACGAAGTCGGCGGCGACCCGCGTCGCTTCAGCATCTCCTCGACGGCGCTGCACCAGGCGAATATCGAGCGGGCGAAGTCCTGGCCGCACTCGATGCTGGCGACATCGACGCACGACACGAAACGAAGCGAGGATGCGCGTGCTCGCATCGCCGTGATCAGCGAGCTGCCGGACCTTTGGAAGCTGCACCTATCGAGATGGAGCAAGCTGAATCGAAGCAAGCGGCGCCAGGTCGAAGGCGCGAGCGCGCCGAATCGCGATGACGAGTACCTCATCTATCAAACGCTCACAGGAGTGTGGACGCCGAGCGAGGACACGGCAGAGCTCATCGAACGCGTGCAAGCCTATGCCGTCAAGGCTTCTCGCGAGGCGAAGCGCTCGACGTCCTGGCTCAATCCGAACGACGAGTATGAGAAGAGCCTGTGCGATTTCGTTGCGCAGTTGCTCGATAACCCCGAGCGGAACGCATTCTTGCGCGACTTCGCGTCGTATGCGGAAACGATCGCGTATTTCGGCGGCATCAATTCGCTCGTCCAGACCGCGCTCAAGCTGACGGTGCCTGGCGTGCCCGATTTTTATCAGGGCACCGAACGTTCAACGCTCACACTCGTCGATCCCGACAATCGCCGACCGGTCGACTACGCATCGGCCGCGAGACTGTTGGAGAAGATCGAGAATGCCGCGCCTGGCTCAGCGCTCGAGACCGACATCGATTTTGCGAAGCTTCGAGTCACTTGGACGCTCCTGCAAGCGAGGAAGAGAGATCCGGAGCTTTTCGAGCGCGGAAGTTACGAGGCGTTGCACGTCGAAGGCGAGAAAAGCGAGCACTTGTTCGCCTTCGCACGCGTACTGAACGGCCGCTCTCTCGTCGTGATGCTGCCCCGCTGGTCCGCACGTCTGAAAAAGGGCGTGCTCGAGTGGCCGTTGGGTGAATCCACGTGGGCCGACACTGAAGTCGGCGTACCGTCTAACCGCACGTTCCGCGACGCGTTTACGGGCCGAGAGTTTGGCTTCGACGGCGATCCGGATTCGCGCAAGCTGCGAGCGGCGGACGTGCTGAGCGCTTTCCCGATCGCGGCGTTGTTCGCCGAAGGCCAGAAGAACATGGGATAGCCACAAAGGGCACAAACAAACACAAAGACAGAAAAGAGTCTGTCTTTCTAGGTATCCGTTTTGTGACTCTCTTGTGGCGCCCTGCTCGGCTTTCCTAGCTGTACCCTCTGGCCGTCAACCGTCAACCGTCAACCGTCAACCGTCAACCGTCAACTGTCAACCGTCAACCCGCTTCCCCTACCCGAGTTCCCAGCCCTTCCGATACTGTCGCTTCAACAGCGCATCCGAGTCGGGTACGTTCTTGATCCGCATGTTTTGCGCATCGTACTCGATGCGCTTGCCGGCGTTCAGCGAGGCAATGCCGAGCAGCATGACTTCAGTGAGCGACGCGGCGTACTCGAACGGCGAAGTTGCACGAGCATTGCCCCGGATAGCTTCGATCCAATTCATCTCATGGCTCGTCGGGATGCGCGCGTAGCGCTCGCGCGGCTTGGGCGTGCGCTCGTGAAGCGATCGCGGCAACAGACGCGGGTTGGATCCGTAGGTATCGTGAAGAAGCTTGCCCTTCGTGCCGACGTACAAAACGCCGCCGCCTTTGTCGAGCTCGGCATCGCCGAGCTCGTCGGGCTTCGGCGGCAGCAACCCGCCGTCGTACCAAGTGAGCGGCAGCGTGCGGTGCCCACCTTTGCGCGCGAACTCGTAGTACGTCATCGTCGCGACCGGGTACGACTCGCGATTGTATGGTGTGGATCGCGTCTCGACGGATGTCGGATAGCCGAGGTCGAGCGCCCAGTAAGGATGATCGATCAAATGCGCGCCCATGTCGCCGATCGCGCCGACGCCGAAGTCCGGCCAACCGCGCCAATTGAAGGGGTGGTACACGGGGTGATACTCGACCGGCCTGGCAGGACCGAGGAAAAGGTCCCACGCAAGATCGGCAGGCACCGCATAGGAATCCATTGCGGCGCTCAGTCGCCGCATGATGCCGTTCATGTCCCATCGAGGAGGCTGGTCGATCGATAGCGGCTGATTCGGTCGCGGGATACCCTGCGGCCAGTAAGCTAAGGGCCGGTCCGTCCAAACGTGGACTTCGGTGACCTCGCCGATGGCGCCAGCCGCGATGTACTCATTGACGAGTCTCGCATCGTCGGATGAGTGACCTTGGTTGCCCATTTGCGTGACGACTTTGGTCTCGGCAGCGCGTTGCGCGAGCCGCCGGCACTCTTCTACGGACCAGGCGAGCGGCTTCTGCACGTAGACATGTTTGCCGAGCGACATTGCCGCGAGCGCGATGATCGCATGGGTATGGTCGGGCGTTGCGATCACGACCGCGTCGATGTCCGTTTGCTTCTCGAGCATTTCGCGGAAGTCGGTGTACCGTCGCGCTTGCTTTGCCTTGACCTCGAGGCGCTGAAGATTCTCGATCTGCGTTCTGTGGCGCTCGACTTCTTTGGCATCCTTCGCTTGCTGGAGCCGTTCGGATGCTTCCTTGATCTGAGCGGGAATTTGGCCGTAGCGGTCCGCGACATAGCTCCAATCGACGTCGCACAGCGCGACGAGGTTCTGTGTGCTGAGCGCGCTCAAGTTCGCTCTGCCTATGCCGCCCACACCGATGCCTGCGACATTCACAAGATCGCTCGGCGGCGTATGGCCTGGGCCGCCGAGCACGTGCCTCGGCACGATCATGAACGCGGCGGCGCCGAGCGCCGCGTTCTGTATAAAGCTGCGGCGACCGGGATCCTTTGCCGCCGTACCGTTGCTCGATTCTGCGTTCGTCGCTTCTCGATCGTCGTGCATGTTCATCCCCCTGGTACGAGCCAACCGTGATGCTATACGGGCCGAGCGCGAATTGCCCCAGTCGGCGTGACAAGAATGTTGGGAGTCCCGCTCTCGCTGAGCATGCAGAGCACGCCAGGCAAGAGATCATCTTGCTTCGATAGTGACATGCTGCCGCGAGCGGTTCCATGCGTGTCCACTGAAGAAGGACGCGCGGCAGCGCGATGTCGCCGCGAAGAGAAGAAGTGGATCCGCTCACTGGCCTCTGCGTAGGCGCTGTCATCCTTGCGGAAGCGCACTTGTGTCCGGGGAAATGCGATACCTAAGCTCGCCGCTCCGACGGAGGCCACTCATGAAAGCACTACGGAATATCTCTCGCGGAGAACGCGGAGACCGCGGAGA
>JBDZVE010000177.1:0-5198 GCA_040255535.1 Lysobacterales bacterium
AGTATTAGCAGTGGCGGTTGACGGTTGACGGTTGACGGTTGACGGTTGACGGTTGACGGTTGACGGTTGACGGTCAGAAGAAGCTACTTCTTTTCTTGCTGTCAACTGCCAACTGTCAACTGTCAACCCTCTAGAGGCGCGACATGCAGCACGAGTCCATCGACTGCCGTCACGCGCAGAACCTGGCCTTCTTTCACCGGTGCGCTCGCGATCGCGTTCCAAATCTCGCCATGCATCCGCACGGGGCCGTCGCGCTCGAAATCTTTCAGTGCAACGACGCGCTCCGACAGTAATTGTTCGACGCCGGTCTTGACGGGACGACGGCGTGCACGCGCGAAATAGCTGACCATGAAGAGCATCACGACGCCGCCGGCCGCGGCGATGCCGCCGATCAGCGAGCGCGCAATTTGAAAGCCGGGCACATCGCTGTCCATGAGGATGACGGAGCCGATCACGAACGCAATGATGCCGCCGAGCCCGAGGGCACCGAAGCTCGGCGCGAACGCTTCCGCAATGATGAGCGAGATGCCGAGCAGCATCAGCGCGAGCCCTGCATAGTTCACCGACAGTACTTGAAAGGCATACAGCGCGAGCAGCAAGCAGATCCCGCCGACGACTCCCGGCAGAATTGCCCCCGGGTTGTAGCCTTCGAGCAGCAGTCCATACACGCCGATCAACATCAGCAAGTACGCGACGTTCGGATTCGTGATGACCGACAGCAGCTCGGTGCGCCAGTCGGTCTCGATCCGCTCGACGCCGAGCGAGGACGTCGCAAGTCGTATCTCACCCGTACTCACCTTGACGGTGCGCCCATCCATTTGCCGCAAGAGATCGTCTAGATCTTCCGCGACGATATCGATGACGTTCCGTTCGAGCGCCGCGCGCGCAGACAGACTCGCCGCGCTCTTCACCGCATTCTCGGCCCATTCCACGTTGCGCCCACGAAGCTCTGCGAGCCCGCGGATATAGGCAATAGAATCGTTGATTGCCTTGCGCTCGACAGCGCTGCCGGGCGCCTCGGTCGCGGGCTCCTTCTCCGCGTCCTTTTCGTCGCCCTCCTTCGGTTCGGGCTTTGAAGGTGGCGGCCCCCCGCCAATCTGCACGGGGGTCGCTGCGCCGAGATTCGTTGCCGGCGCCATCGCGGCGACGTGGCTCGCATAGAGCAAATACGTGCCCGCACTCGCGGCGCGCGCGCCGGAAGGAGCGACATAAATGACGACGGGAACCGGAGAGGCGATCGTGGCCTTGATCATGTCGCGCATGGCCGAATCCAAGCCGCCTGGCGTATCCAACTGCACGATGAAGAGCGGCGCCCCGCGCGATTTGGCCTCGGCCAGCGAGCGCACGAAGAAATCGCTCGTCGCGGGCCCGATCGCGTCCCTGATCTCGATCATCACCGCCTTTCGATCAGGCGTGCGCGCGGGCTCATCTTCCGCGGCAAAGCTCGTTGCCGCGATCAGCGAGAGCAAGACCACGATCAGTCGACAACAGCGCTTAGGCATCGCATCTTCACCCGTGCACCGGGCCAGATCCTTCACCCCTGGACTCGAAGCATGATGCACTGCGGGTTCCCTTGGGTAAATAGAGATCAACCGCGTGTGTTGCGCGCCGCCGGGCCACCTCGCATCGAGCGGCCGGAATGGAAAAGATGACCCTCGGGGAGAGTATTCCTGCCCTCGCCGCCCAATCGGTTCATCAAGTCGATTGAAACTCTGGCAGCCAAATGAGATCCGTGACGCCGGGGTCGACGTCGACCTGCGTGAGCAGCGCGGTCACCTGCCCACGATGATGTGTCTGATGATTGAAAAAGTGGCTGAGCGCGAACCACAGCGGATAGCACCTGCGCCTCGGATTCACCTTGCTGACATAGGAAAGCTCGCGATCGAGCTCTGCATTCGCAAGCCCGGCAATCCAGGCCGAAATCCGTTCATCCTCCGCCCGCCTCGCGGCTCTGAGCGCCTCGAAGTCCGCGTAGAGCTCGTCGGTGAGCGCCTCGAACGAGTACGGGACTCCTTGGAAGCGCCCCATCCAAACGCGGTCGCCGAGCAGAATGTGATTGAGCGTTCCGTGTATCGACTTGAAGAATGCGCCCCGATCGCGCTTGCGCTCTGCGTCGGACAATTGCGAGCATGCATCATACAAACGCACGTTCATCCACGCGTTGTATGCGCACATCGCTCGGAAGTGCTCGATGATCTCGGGATTCGCCATTCCACCCTCTCGCCTATGTTCTACATACAAAAAATAGTGGGCGCGCTCGTGCTGCCCCCGGCTAGTTTGATCGTCTTGATCGTTGCCGGCTTGGTCATGATGCGTCGATGGCCGCGCGCCGGACGTGCGGCCGCGTGGACCGGAGTCATCGCGCTGCTGATGCTCAGCCTGCCGATCATGTCCGCCCTGCTCGTGCGTGCGGCAACGAGCGTGCCGACGTTCTCGGCGAGCAACGCGCGCGGCGCGCAAGCGATCGTCATCCTAGGGGGCAATCGACGATATGCCCCAGAGTATGGCGGCGAAACCGTTTCTCAGCTCACGCTTCAGCGACTTCGATACGGGGCGAAGCTCGCCGAAGAGCTCGATCTGCCCATTCTCGTGACAGGCGGTTCCGTATTCGGACATGGCTTGCCTGAGGCTCGGCTCATGGCGGAGGTGCTGGAAGGCTCGTTCTCGACTCCGGTCAGATGGGTCGAATCGCGCTCGCGCAACACGCACGAGAACGCGACGTTCTCTGCCGATATTCTACGAGAGGCGGGTATCGAGACGGTAATACTCGTAACGCACGACATTCACCAGCGGCGCAGCATGGCGGAGTTCGCCGCAGTCGATATCAAGACCATTCCGGCGCCGGTCACGCTCCGCCCGAACCTTTCGGATCAAGCGTTCCCCGAGCTTCTGCCCGATGCAGGCTCACTGAAGCTGAGCGCCCTCGCACTGCACGAGCTGCTCGGCTATCTCGTGCTCGCACCGAAATCTTGAGCGCCGAGCCGCAGGAGGCCGCCTTGACACTTCATCATGCGAGCGGCGCGCGGGCTTAAGTAGATTGCCGATCCAACACCTCACGGAGAGCCGGCTATGCTGCGCGTCTGGGTCTATCTGATTTCGCTCACACTGCTTCTGGTCTCTCACATGACGAAAGCTGACTCTTTGTTCGTGTATTTCGGCACTCAGAACGCCGATAGCATGGGGATCGCTGTATCTCGCTTCGATACGGCGACAGGATCGCTCTCCCCTCCGACACCCGCGATTGCTGCGCGGGATCCGGCATTCATGGTGTTCGATGAGCGCGGCACACACCTCTACCTGTGTAATACGGGGACGCCCGGCGGGCTCAGCGCCTTTGCGGTCGAACGTAGCTCCGGCGCACTCGAATTGCTGAACCAGGTCGACGCCGTCGGTCGCGGTCCTAGTCATGTGAGCATGGATCGAACTGGGCGCTATGTCCTCAATGCGAACTATGGCGGCGGCTATGTAGAGGTCCACGCACTCGAGAACGACGGTCGACTCGGCAAGCGAACGGCATTCGTGCAGTTGACCGGCAGCAGCGTGCACCCGCAGCGTCAAACGAAGGCCTACGCGCATTGGTTCGGCGTGGATCCATCGAATCGGTTCGCTCTGGTCGCAGACCTCGGCACGGATCGAATCATGATCTATCGATTCGACAACACGACCGGCGCGCTCACACCGAACGATCCTCCTTTCGCGAAGGTCCGCGCGGGATCCGGTCCACGACATCTCGCATGGCATCCGAACGGTCGCTGGATGTACGCGGTGCAGGAGCTCTCGAACGAGGTGATCGCATTCGCTTGGGACGATACGCGCGGGACGCTGACGGAGCTGCAAACCACTCCCACCTTGCCGTCCGACTTTCAAGGCACGAACACCGCGGCCGAGATCGGCGTGCATGCGAACGGCCGCTTCCTCTATGTGTCGAACCGCGGGCACGACAGCATCGTCGTGTTCGCGATCGATGCGCAGACGGGCAAACTGACTCTCGTCGAGCGCGCGAGCTCGCGCGGCAAGACGCCGCGCTACTTCGCGTTCGACCCCTCGCATGAATGGCTGATCGTCAACAACCAAGAAGGCGAAAACGTCGTGGTGTTCCGAGTCGATGCGAGCACGGGAAAGCTCACACCGCACGGCGAACCGACTCGCCTGGCGAAGCCGATGGGCGTTGCGTTTCTTCCTTAGGCTGTAGGCTCTAGGCTGTAGGCTGTAGCCAGAGGAGATTCCCTCCCCTGCGAAGCGGGGGAGGCCGCTCGCGCGCATCCCTGCGCTCCGCGCCATTCGCATATCCTATACAGCAGGTTGGGGAGGGGGTGCAGCGCATATCCGCAACACATGAGTCACAAGAAAACACACGCGCGCAAACACGGGCTGGCACGCGCGCTGTCAAAGCTCGGTGTGTGTTCCCGTACGCGCGCGGCCGAAATGATCCGCAACGGACGTGTCAGTGTAGACGGCAGGGTGCAGCTCGACCCGGAACGGCCGACGCTCGCGATCCACGAGCGCATCGAAGTTGACGGCGTCGAGATCGAACGCAAGCGCCGAATCTATCTCGCGCTCAACAAACCGCGCGGTTTGATCGTAAGCGCCTCGGATGAGCGCGGGCGCGATACGATTTACGAGCTTTTCAGAGGCGCGGAGTTACCGTGGATCGCTCCCGTTGGCCGCTTGGATAAAGCGAGCGAAGGCTTACTCTTGCTCAGCAATGATCCTGAATGGGCCGCAGGCATCACGGATCCATCAGGACACGTCGCGAAGACCTATCACGCACACGTTCAGGGTGTGCCAGACGACGCCGTGCTGAATGCAATCAAAACAGGAGTTGAAGACCGAGGTGAACGCCTCGCGGCGACTGCCGCGCGCGTGCTTCGCGCCGGCGAAAAGAACGCGTGGCTCGAGATCGTGCTCGAGGAAGGACGCAATCGCCACATCAGACGCCTGCTCGCCGCACTGGACTATCCTGTGCTGCGGCTCGTGCGTATCGCCATCGGCCCGATCGCGTTAGGAACGCTCGCCAAAGGCGAGTGGCGCCATCTGGCCCGCGACGAACTCGAAGCGCTGAGCGTGCTTCAAGGCCTTTCTGAAGAAAGATACTCTCGCGGCGGCGCGGCGGCGCGACGCAGGAAATAGAACGCGCGCTCGTCTCTTGTAGATACCGTCTTGGTCGTCAAGTGCTTCGTAGGGCGAATTGAGGGTTG
>JBDZVE010000178.1:0-1400 GCA_040255535.1 Lysobacterales bacterium
GTCAACCGGCAGCTAGAATGCCACAATGACTCCGAGCGAAATGAAGTCCGTATCCGCTTCCGCAGTGGTGGAATCGCCCGCGTCGAACACACGTATGTACTCGAGTCGTGCCCCGTAGATATCCAGCAGCGTCATGGCAATGCCGACGCCGGCGACGGCATCAGTCGCGCTCTCCCGATTGAATTCGATGAGGCCGTTGTTGATCCGTCCATCGAGCCGCGGCGTCGTGAACTGAAAGCCCCCGCGCACATACGCTTCCCACCGATAGCTGATCGGCCAGATGCCGAGCGCGTAAAGGCCGATGCCGGCGATCTGCCCGACGACTTTCGTAGTCACGGTGAGGGGCTCGGTCTCCTGCAGCGTGCCCTCCGTCGTCGACCGGTAGGTCATGTCGCCCAAATCCATGAACATGCCTTCCATCGCCCAGTGAGCGGTGATGCGATAACCGATCAAAGCCGCGTAGCCTTGGTCCTTGGTGTCGAGCGAAGAGACGTGCGATGAGGGTACGAAGGTCGTGGTCGGAAAGAAGCGGTTGAGGAAGTAGTCGTCGAATTCCTGCTTTTGGAAATCGCGATCGGTGATTCCATACGACCCGCCGACGTAGGGGCCCAACTGAGCAGCGTACGCTGGCTGTCCGAACCCTGCCGCAAGCGCAGCCAGCGAGAGAATCGCCAAGGCAAGCCGAGTAGTCATAATGGAGCACCATGAACACGCGGGACCTGCACTGTAGCGTGTCAGGCATGAGCTTGGATAGCCGTAGGTGATCCACCACTCCGTTTTGCGCTCACGAGAACCGTGGTTGCAGGTGTTACGCACCGAGATATCGGTGCTGCATTCAAAGTAAGTACTTTTGCGAGGGGTTTCGGTTCAATCCGCGCGGATACGCAACGATGCCAGCAACTCACTGGCCGCTCGCGGACTCATCCTGGGCGCGACGCTGCTCTTCCTCGCGCTGCTCCCGGCGAATCGTGCGTACAACTGAAATCATCGCAACCGAAATCACCGATATGAGCGCGAGCATCAAGAAAACGAGCCCGCCGGCGAGCCGCCAGGCTTCGTAGAGACCCCAGACGAGGCCGATCGGTGTCGTGACGAGAAGAAGGGGTTTGGCGATACGCATGGCGGCACGAGTCTACCGCTCGCGCCGCCTCCCGTCTCCGGTCTCCCGACTACCGTGCTCACGCCACTTCGACGATCACTTCCGCGCGCTGGGCGCTGCTGAGCGCGGCGTTGGCAGTGACGACGCCGAACGTCAACCACGCACTCACCGTCAGAGCAGCGAGCGCGAAGCAAATCGCATTTCGTGCATCGGCAAAATTTCTGATCGTAGTCATGTGAGCTCTCCTCAGTTTCCGCAAACCGCATCGTCCGATGCGTTCATGGTCTTGAGATGCAGGCGC
>JBDZVE010000178.1:1500-5152 GCA_040255535.1 Lysobacterales bacterium
ATGCCCCTCCTCTCCCTTCGCAATGCCGAGCTCGCCTATGGGTTGCATCCCTTGCTCGACAACGCCCAGTTCGCTATCGATCGCGACGAGCGCGTCGGTCTCATCGGTCGCAACGGCACGGGTAAATCATCGCTGCTCAAAGTGATTGCGGGCCGGGCCGCGCTCGATGACGGGGAGCTTGTCCGCGCCGATGGGCTGAAGATCGCGCTCGTAGAGCAAGAGCCTGAGCTGCCGCACGCGGCGACGCTCCGCGACAGCGTGACGGCGCGTGGGCAATTGCACACAATCGGTGACGAAAGGGAGCGCTGGGCCGTCGAGGCGCGGCTCAACGAATACCTGCATCGGCTCGGGGTCGCGGGCGAACGCGCACCGGAATCCGCGTCCGGCGGCGAGCGCAAGCGGGCGGCGCTCGCTCTAGCGCTCGCCCTCGAACCTGACTTGCTGCTGCTCGATGAGCCGACGAATCATCTCGACATCGACGGCATCCTCGCGCTCGAGGACCTGCTGATCAAAGGTCCCGCTGTCATCGTCATTACCCACGATCGTTCGTTCCTCGATCGAGTGGCGACGCGCATCGTCGAGCTGGATCGCGGCTTGCTGAGATCGTATCCAGGCAACTTCGCAACGTACGAATCGCGCAAAGCCGAGCAACTCGCCGCGGAAGAGGTGGCGAACCGAAAGTTCGACAAGTTTTGGGCGCAGGAGGAAGTATGGATACGCAAGGGCATCGAGGCGCGCCGCACGCGCAACGAAGGCCGCGTGCGCAGGCTCCATGAGTTGCGCGAGCAGCGTGCCGCGCGGCGCGAGCGAATCGGCGACGTGAAGCTCACGCTCGACGCGGGCGAGCGCTCCGGCAAGCTCGTCGCTGAGCTCGTCTCGATCACAAAGCGTTTCGACGAGCACGCGATCGTACGGAATCTGTCCTTGCGTGTGCAGCGCGGCGATCGATGGGGTCTCATCGGCCCGAACGGCGCGGGCAAGTCCACTCTGATCAAGCTGATCTTGGGCGAGATCGCGCCCGACTCCGGCACGGTGCGCCTTGGGACGAATGTGCAGGTTGCGTACTTCGATCAAATGCGCGAACAGCTCGATCCCGAGAAAACCATCGTGGAGACGATCAGCCCCGGCTCCGACTGGATCGAGATCGGCACGGTGCGGAAGCATGTGGTGACCTACCTCGGCGATTTTCTATTTCCGCCGCAGCGAGCGAATTCGCCCGTCCGCTCGCTTTCGGGCGGCGAGCGCAACCGTCTTCTGCTCGCGCGGCTCTTTGCGCGGCCCGCGAACGTGCTCGTCATGGACGAGCCGACGAACGATCTCGACATCGAATCGTTGGAGCTCTTGGAAGAAACGCTGCAGTCGTACACAGGCACGCTGCTCCTGGTCAGCCACGATCGAACCTTCGTAGACAACGTCGTCACTCAAACCCTCGTCGCGGAAGGCGGCGGCAAGTGGCAGGAATATGTCGGCGGCTACAGCGACTGGCTCGCGCAACGCAGACCGAATCCCGAACCCGCGCAACAAAAGAAGGCGGAAGCGCGCTCGACGCCGAGGCCTGCCGCACCGGCCAAGCTCAGTTATAAAGAAACCCGCGAGCTTGCGAGCCTACCCGCGGAAATCGAGGCGCTCGAGCAAGCGCAACGAGAGCTCAACGAGCGCATGAGCGCGTCCGACTATCACAAGCAAGGGGCGGCGCAGATCAAAACAGACCTCGAGCGAGGGCAGGAGATCGAACGGCAGCTCGCCGAGAAATTCGAACGCTGGAGCGAGCTCGAAGCGAAGGCGGCGGCCCTGTCGGTACGTCCGTCGTAGCCACACGCGCTGAGGGCGCAGCACCCTGCGTGAACGTTCCCTCCCCCGCATCGCGGGGGAGGGTTAGGGTGGGGGTCGCACAGCAGAGCCGAGCGCTTTACCTTTAGAATGGCACAATGCGCCTCAACCTCATCCCGCATCCGTCGACGCCGTGCGAATCGATTAGCACATTCGAGGTGTTCGTTGGAACGGATGCGAACGCATTGACGCTGCGCTATCGCATTCTCGGAGAAACGGATGAGATCTTGCTTCCGAAGCGTCGCTCGCCGGAACGGCGCGACGAGCTATGGCAGCACACGTGTTTCGAGCTGTTTGCCCGCTCCACTTCGGGCTCGCGCTATTGCGAGCTCAACTTTTCGCCGTCGACGTGCTGGGCGGCCTACGAATTTGGCGGCCTCCGCACTGGAATAAGGAACCTTCCGTACCCCGAGACGCCGCAGATTCATCTCACTTGCGAGCCGGGCTGTCTCTCAATGGCAGTGGACGTAAACTATCGCGCGATTGCCGCAAATACGCGGGATACGCTTCGGATTGCGCTCGCCGCAGTACTCGAGCGCCGGGATGGCTGCAAGTCGTATTGGGCACTCGCGCACCCGGCGCCCACACCCGACTTCCATCACCCTGACGCGTTCACGCTTGCCATGCCTTCCGGAGTTGCGCGATGAAGCTCGGAATCGAAAGGCTGCTCGAAGAGAAGCGTCTGCAAGATCGTTTGGGAAGCCGGCGCGTCGCGTTGCTCGCGCATCCTGCTTCCGTGACGAGCAACCTCACGCACTCCTTGGATGCGCTCGCGGCCGCCGGCGTCAACCTCACCGCGGCATTCGGCCCGCAGCACGGACTTCGCGGCGACAAGCAGGACAACATGATCGAGTCCGCCTCGTTCCATGACGCGAGACACGGCCTTCCCGTATTCAGCTTGTACGGAGACGTGCGCCGGCCGACCGACGCCATGATGAATACATTCGATGTCCTGCTCGTCGATCTGCAGGATCTCGGTTGCCGCATTTATACGTTCATTACGACGCTGCGTTACGTGCTCGAGGCCGCGGCATCGCACGGTAAAGAGGTGTGGGTGCTCGATCGGCCAAATCCTGTCGGGCGACCGGTCGAGGGCCTGCGCCTCAAGCCAGGTTGGGAAAGCTTCGTCGGTGCCGGCCCGCTGCCGATGCGGCACGGCCTTACGCTCGGTGAGCTTGCACGCTGGTTCGTGCGAACCCTCGCTCTCGATGTCGCGTGCGAAGTAATCACGATGGAAGGGTGGCGACCGGACGCGGCTCCCGGTTACGGCTGGCCGCTTGGAGCGCGCACGTGGATCAACCCGAGCCCGAACGCGCCGAATCTTTGGATGGCCCGCTGCTACGCAGGGACCGTGATGCTCGAAGGTACGACGCTTTCCGAAGGACGCGGCACGACGCGACCGCTCGAGCTCTTCGGCGCACCGGATATCGACGCACGCGCGTTGCTGATCGAAATGAAGCAGCTCGCGCCTTCATGGCTCGAGGGATGCGCTCTCAGAGAATGCTGGTTCGAGCCGACCTTCCACAAGCACGTCGGCAAGTTGTGTGCCGGCATTCAAGTGCATGTCGAAGCCGATTACTACGATCACGCCGCATTCCGCCCGTGGCGCCTTCAAGCGCTCGCATTCAAGGCGCTCCGAAGACTCGAGCCCGGGTATCCGATCTGGCGCGATTTCCCTTATGAATATGAGACGACCCGTCTTGCGATCGATGTCATCAATGGGAGCGACTTGCTGCGGAAGTGGGTCGATGATCCTGCAGCCACGCCCGCGGATCTCGATGCCGTGACGTTACCTGATGAGGATTCGTGGCGGGAAGAGCGG